>NZ_LMPM01000001.1:1478597-2127895 GCF_001423845.1 Sphingomonas sp. Leaf357
AGACGCACGGTCTCCCCTTCGGACTGGCCTTCGCGCGAACGCTCGCCCTCGCTGCGGCGACCGCCACGACGACCGCGACGGCCACGACGACGACGGCTTTCGCCTTCCTCGTCACCGGCGACCGGCTGCTCGCCGGCGAACTCGGCGGACGCTTCGGCGGCGACGTCGTTCTCGACCTCGGTATCGTCGGACGAAGCGGCTTCGTCCTCCGAACCCTCGGCACGGTTTTCCTCGCCTTCGGGACGGTTGCGACCGCGCCGACCGCGACGGCGGCGGCGCTTGCGCCCGCCCTCATCGTCGGCCGACCGCTCGGCGCGTTCGCCACGCTCGCGCGGCTCGCGCGCCTGGCGGGGGGCCTCGTCCTCCTCGTCCTCGATCTCTTCGATCTCGTCCTCGATCTCCTCGGGATAGTCTTCCTCGACTTCCTGGATCGGGGCGGCGAAGCGCGGGGCGTGGGCCGGCGGCGGGCCGGACACCTCGACCGACATGCGCGCGCCTTCCTGCTCGCCGTCGGGCGTGACCTCGACCGTCACGCCGTAGCGATCCTCGATCTCGGCGAGATCGGCGCGCTTGCGGTTGAGCAGGTAGAAGGCGGCCTCGACGCTGGCGTGCAGCGTCAGGACCGAGCCGCGGCCCTGCGCAGCCTCTTCCTCGATCAGCCGCAGCGCGCCGACGCCGGCCGACGATGCGGTGCGCACCAGCCCGGTGCCCTCGCAGTGCGGGCAGGCACGGGTCGAGGCCTCGAGCACGCCGGTGCGCAGGCGCTGGCGGCTCATCTCCATCAGGCCGAACGACGAGATGCGACCGACCTGGATGCGCGCGCGATCGTTCTTCAGCGCTTCCTTCATCGCCTTCTCGACCTTGCGGACGTTCGAGCCGTTATCCATGTCGATGAAGTCGATCACGACGAGGCCGGCCATGTCGCGCAGCCGCAGCTGACGGGCGATCTCTTGCGTCGCTTCGAGGTTGGTGGCGGTGGCGGTCTGTTCGATCGAATGTTCGCGCGTGCTGCGGCCGGAGTTGATGTCGATCGACACCAAAGCCTCGGTCGGGTTGATGACCAGATAACCGCCCGATTTCAGCTGCACCACCGGGTGGTACATCGCGCCCAACTGATCCTCGACATGCGCGCGCTGGAATAGCGGCACGGCGTCGGAATAATGCTTCACCTTGCGCGCATGGCTCGGCATCAGCAGCTTCATGAATTCCCGGGCCTGACGATAGCCGTCCTCGCCCTCGACGATCACCTCGTCGATATCCTTATTGTAGATGTCGCGGATCGCACGCTTCAGCAGATCGCTGTCGCCATAGACCAGAGCGGGCGCGGAGGAGGCGAGGGTGGTCTCGCGGATCCCGTCCCACAGACGCGCCAGATAATCGAAGTCGCGCTTGATTTCCTGCCGCGTGCGCTGCAGCCCGGCGGTGCGCACGATGCACCCCATCGACGGCGGCAGCTGCATGTCGGCCATGATCGACTTCAGCCGCTTGCGATCGCCAGCGTTCGAAATCTTCCGGCTGATCCCGCCGCCATGCGACGTGTTCGGCATCAGCACGCAATAGCGGCCGGCGAGGCTGAGATACGTCGTCAGCGCCGCGCCCTTGTTGCCGCGCTCTTCCTTGACGACCTGGACCAGCAGCACCTGACGGCGGCGGATCACGTCCTGGATCTTGTAGCGGTGGCGCAGGTTGCTGCGACGCTCGCGCAGATCGTCGACCGCGGCATCGGCGGCGCTGCGCTTGCGACGGCGCGGGCGTTCCTGGCCGGATTCCTCCGCGGCGACTTCGGCGTCTACGCCGCCGTCATCCTCGAAACGCTCGACCGAATCCTCGTCGATGTCATCGCCGTGATCTTCCTCAGCGTGGCCCTCTTCATCGTGAAGCTCGTCCTCATCATCCTCATGCTCGGCGCGGAGCGCCGCCTCTTCGGCGGCATGCTCGGCCTCTTCGCGCAACAGGGCGTCGCGATCTTCCTTTGGGATCTGGTAATAATCGGGGTGGATCTCGCTGAAGGCGAGGAAGCCGTGGCGATTGCCGCCGTAATCGACGAACGCCGCCTGGAGCGACGGCTCCACGCGGGTGACCTTGGCGAGATAGATATTGCCCTTGAGCTGCTTGTGCTCCGAGGATTCGAAATCAAATTCCTCGATACGGGTTCCGTTGACGACCGCCACACGGGTCTCTTCCCGGTGGCGCGCGTCGATCAGCATACGCATTGTCATGTAATATTCTCCGGGCGCGCGGTCCGGACCCGGTGAAGGGCCGCCGCGCGCGATTGTGATTCGGCGGTGCCTGGGGCGGTATGCCGCCCCGATGCGTGCCGGTTTCTGAAGGTTTCGAGATGGACGAATTTGCCTCTGCCCGCATGGCATGCCCCGGCATCTGGCCCTGGGCACCTGCCGCGTCCGCGCTCCCGCCGGCAAAAGCCGGGCGGAGCGGAGGGCAGGGGAAATGCATCATGCGAACGTCAACCTGGATGTGCCGCGTACCGGGGATTCCGGTGCGGCCATGAGAACCGGTAAACCTGAATCAGTTTTTCCGGTGCAATATCCTGACTAGCACCGCCGGATACAGACGGCAACCGACACATTTTCGCCCGCGCACGGGCAATATAATGATCAACGGCCTGTTAACCATGTCACCTTTAGCATGGCCCGGACAAGCGAGCGTGGCCGGCCCCGGCATCGCCCGCGCAACTCGTACCGGGACTGGCCCGCCGATGGTTTTTGACTGGACCGCGCCTGTTCCGGCACGGCAATACATCAGGGTGTCGCTGATACTCGCCTTGTTGGCCTGCTGGTTCGCCGGCACCCCCGCCTTGGCGACGATGGTCGATGGCGTCGACGTGACGCGCGACCGGGTGGTGGTGCGGTTCGATCAGCGGCTGGCGGATGCCACTGCGCTGGTGGTGGTTGAGCCGAACCGTTTTGCACGCGAGGTCATGGGCGCGAATCCGTCGGCGATCGGCGCGTCGGGCGCGAGGCGCCCCGAATTGACGCTCGACCTCAGCACGCTCGGGGCGGCACCGCGCAGATACGAAGTGTCGCGCAAGGTGCCCAAGGCGATCCGGACGCTGGCGCTGCCGCGAGTCTATGGCGATGACGACAGCCGCCCGCTGGTGGTGATCGATGCCGGACATGGCGGAATGGACCCGGGCGCGATCTCACAGGCCGATGGCCTGCGCGAGAAGGACGTAACGCTGCGCATCGCCCGCGCGATCCGGGACGAACTGCTGAAGTCGGGCCGCGTGCGCGTCGCGCTGACGCGGGAGGACGATCGCTTCCTAGTTCTGCAGGAGCGCTACGGCATTGCGCGACGCTTGAAGGCGAGCCTGTTCATCTCGATCCATTGCGACAGCGTCGGATCGGGGCTGGCCAGCGGCGCGTCGGTCTACACCCTGTCGGAGGTCGCATCGGACAAGGAATCGGCCAAGCTGGCGGCACGCGAGAACAAGGCGGACATCATCGCCGGGCTCGATCTCGGCGGCGCGCCGGCCGACATCTCCTCGATCCTGATCGACCTGACGCAGCGCGAGACGATGAACGCCTCGGCCAATTTCGCCCGTCTGCTCGGGCGCGAGGCGCAGCCGCTGATCCCGCTGAAGCCGAACTTCCACCGCATGGCCTCGCTTATCGTGCTGAAGGCACCGGACATGCCCTCGATCCTGTTCGAGACCGGCTATATCTCCAACCCCAGCGACGCAGCGTTCATCGACTCGGCCGAAGGGCGCAAGCGCATCGCGGAGAGCGTGCGGCGCGCGGTGGAGGTGCATTTCGCGCGGCGGCTGGCGGCGAATTGATCGTCGTCATCCTGAACTTGTTTCCGGATCCAGGCGCGGTCGGGAGTGCCAGTGACCGTGTCCGTTTGGCGGATGAACGCGCCTGGATGCTGAAACGAGTTCAGCATGACGAGGACGCGAAGCGCGCGGTTTACCGCAGCGGCTTGCCCGAATCCTTCCACCGGTCGAGGATCTGCGAATCGTCGGTTCTGCCCGACTTCGCCGCCACGGCCGCGACCGGCTTGCTGTAGCCCGCCACCGGCGTTCCGCTCTGTGCGTAGGCCGGCTGGATCGCCGCTACCGCGGTCGTCGGGGGCGAGGTTTGCGGAGCCTTGGCCGAGGCCGCGATCGTCGTGGGAGCCGTCGCCACCGTGGCTATCGTTTCCGGCGCGATCGATTCGGGCATCAGCGTGCGCGGGTGCGGGCCCGGCACGGGCTCGCCGCCGCGATAGACCTGTCTGAAGGCTTGCGGCGTGCCCCAATAGCCCTGCCAGCGATGAAAGAAATGCGCGCCGATCGCGGCCGTCATCACCAGGCTGCGGTTCCAGCCCGGCGTCACGGCATAGGTGTGGTAATGCGTCGCCTCACCGACCGATGCGAGCACCGATCCGTACAGCGCCGCCGCCGCGATGCGCATCGCGCGGGTCCACGACGCCCGGGCCGGCGGCCGCGCCATCGCGCCATCGCAGGCGAAGGAGAATTGGCACCCGCTGGCGCGCTCCGACCCCTGATAGACCACGCCGCACACCGTGGCCGGAAAGGCCGGATGGCGCACGCGGTTGAGGATCACCTGCGCCACCGCGCGCTGCCCGTCGTCCGGTTCGCTCCCGGCCTCGTAATAGATCGCGGCGGTCAGGCATTCGAGCGCGCGCCCGCGGTCGACCGCGCTGGCGAGACGTGTCGAGAAAGGCTGGGCCGGGGTGACGGTCCTGTCCGGCGTGAGCACCGCCGCCTCGGGCGGGATCGGCAGATCGGGCAGGCTGGCCGTCCCGGTCGCGCCCGCCGCCGGGGCGGCATGGTCGTCGGCGGCGTAGAGATCGGCGGCACCGGGAAAATGATCCTCCGCTTCGTAGCCGGTGGCGTGGATCGCCGGCACTATGGCCGGCGCGTCCTGCGCGGTGATCGCGCGCAGGGTGGCGTGCGCCGACATCCCCGCGCCGACCAGGGCGATGAGCGCGGCCACGCCCAGCGGGGTGGGCAGGTGCTTACGGAGCCAGAGCGTGATGGATGTCGGCGTCACGCCGACGCGTGTAGCCGATCAGGCCTTAACGTGTTGCTGACGGGCGTGGGGACCCATGCACCGTCCGTCATGACAGGCTCAGCCCGAACGGGGGCGGGGTTCGCGGCCCTTGAACCGCTCCCGTCATCCCGGACTTGATCCGGGATCCCGCTGTTGCCCCGCACTCGGTAGAAGAAGCGGGATCCCCGCCGGCGCGGGGATGACGGTGGTGGGCACCGTTACGCCGTGCGCCGCCCTCACCGAACCGGCGGTTCAGTCCTTCTTGCCGCGCCCGGCGAAGATCATCGCCGCGGCCACCGCCGCCGATCCGATGCCCACGCCGAGCCCGATCGCTCCGATCGGCCAGTTCTTGCCGTCCTTCTTGACGTCCTTGGCGCCGGCGCGCTCCTTGGCGGCCTGATGGTGCTTGGCCGCGGCGACGATCTCGTTGGGTTCCTTATCGGACACGCTCACTCTCCGTTCTGCTTTGCCCCGCGATATTCCGCGCGGAACCCATTGGCAAACATACTCAACGTGCCACCGGCGATCGCGGCGCGCAGATCGGCCATCAGTGCCTGATAGAAGTACAGATTGTGCTCGGTCATCAGCATCGCGCCCAGCATCTCGCCCGATCGCACGAGATGGTGGAGATAGGCGCGCGTCCAGCCGGCGCAGACCGGGCAGGCGCAGGCCGGATCGAGCGGGCCCTGATCCTCGGCGAACTTCGCGTTGCGGATGTTGATCGGGCCGGCGCGCGTGAAGGCCTGCCCGGTGCGTCCGGAACGGGTCGGCAGCACGCAATCGAACATGTCGATGCCGCGTTCGACCGCGCCGACGATATCGTCCGGCTTGCCCACGCCCATCAGGTAGCGCGGCTTGTCCTCGGGCAATTGTCCCGGCGCGAAATCGAGGCAGCCGAACATCGCCTCCTGTCCTTCGCCGACCGCGAGGCCGCCGACCGCGTAGCCGTCGAAGCCGATCGCGGCCAACTCACCCGCGCTTTCCGCGCGCAGCCGTTCGTCGAGCGCGCCCTGCTGGATGCCGAAGATCGCCGCGTGCTCGGCATGTTCGCCGCCGCCATCGAACGCGTCGCGGCTGCGTTTCGCCCAGCGCATCGATCGCGCCATCGCGGCGGCCTGCACCTCGCGGGTCGAGGTGGTCGGCACCAGTTCGTCGAACGCCATGACGATGTCGGAACCGAGCAGGCGCTGGATCTCGATCGAGCGTTCCGGGGACAGCGTATGGCGCGTGCCGTCGAGATGGCTCTTGAACGTCACGCCATTTTCGTCGCGCTTGGTCAGGTCGCTGAGGCTCATCACCTGATAGCCGCCCGAATCGGTCAGGATCGGGCGGTCCCAGCCCATGAAATCGTGCAGCCCGCCCAATCGCGCGACTCGCTCGGCGGTGGGGCGCAGCATCAGATGATAGGTGTTGCCCAGGATGATGTCAGCGCCGCTCGCGCGCACGTCGCCGGGCTTCATCGCCTTGACGGTGGCGGCGGTGCCGACCGGCATGAAGGCGGGGGTGCGGATCGTGCCGCGGCGCATCGCGATCGCGCCGGTGCGCGCCTTGCCGTCGCGCGCGAGGATGGTGAAGTCGAACCGGGGTGGCATGGGGATCAGCGCTTCTTCTTGCCGGGAATGACGGAGGGCGCGGTGCGCAGCGTGAGCAGTTCGGCCCGAGTCACCGATCCGTTCCTGTCGACGTCGAACCGGTCGAAGAAGCGATCGAACTCGGCCTGCAATTCGGCCAAGGTGATGCGATTGTCGTCGTCGGTGTCGACCGAATAGGGGCTGGGCACGACATTGGCATCGCCCAGCCAGGTCTTCGCCCAGTCGCTATAATCGATATAGCCGATATCGGGCTTGCCCTGCGCGACGCTCGCGAAGCTGCGCTTGAGGCAGGCATGGAGTTCGTCGCGCGTGACGATCGCGTCGAAATTCGCGTCGCACGCGGCGATCAGCATCGCTGCCGGTTCGAACACGATCGTCGCGAAGGGCTGTGGTCGCATGGTCGGCGCGGGGGCCGAAGGCGTGGTGGTCGGTGCCTGCTGGGCGCCGGCCGGCGGCGCGGCGGCGAGCGCCAGAGCCAGGCAGATAAAGGGTATCGGTTTCGGCATTCGGAGCATCCCAAGTTGCACGGCCTATCCGCCAAGGCAGCGCCCGGGGCAAGGACCGTGGTGCCCGAGTGATCGTTGCGCCGCTTGTTAAGATTATGCGGTTAGTCCGGTCGCCGGAAATGCGGACGAGGCGGCGGTGTTCAAACGGAAGCGACAGGAAATCCCGGATTGCGCCGCCGTCGTCGAGGACGAGCTGGCCGTGTCCGCGATTCTGCGATTTCTGGCGGAACAGGGCTTGCGGCCCACGCCGGTCAACTACGAACTGGCCTATATCCGCGCCAACGACGGTGACAGCCTGGCCGCGCGCGCGATCGACGCGATCCTGATCGGCGGCGACACCGTTAGCCAGGCTCAGGCCGATCATATCGTCGGTGCCTATCGCGCACTCGGCGGTGGGCGGCGGGAGAGCGAGGAGGAAACGGCGGGCCATGCCGAACTCCGCCATCAGACCCGGCACCTGGCCGAGCTGACCGGTGCCGCGATGACCGCGACCGGCCAGTTCGGGCGCGATCTGAGCCAGCATCTGGATGATCTGGATCAGGATAGCCCGCCGTTCGCCGCTACCATCGCCGCGATGATCGACCGCACCGGCGAGACCGAGGCACGCCTGAGCGCGGCGATGCAACAGATCGATTCGCTCAATTCGGAACTCATGGCGGCCAAGACCGACGCCGCGCGCGACGCGCTGACCGGCTTGGCCAACCGCCGCGGCCTGCAACTCCATCTCGACGCGCTCGAACCCGGCGGCTGCACCGCGATCGCGATCTGCGACATCGATCGCTTCAAAGCGATCAACGACCGGCACGGACATCAGGTCGGCGACCGGGTGATAAGGGCGGTCGCCGAATCGATCGCCGCCAGTTGCGAACCGCACCTCGTCGCGCGCTGGGGTGGGGAGGAGTTCGTCGTGGTGATGGAAGGTGTGCCGCTCGCCACCGCCGCCGACATCGTCGTGCGCTCGAACCGGACCCTGCAGAACCGCGTCTTCCGGATCCGCGATACCGGCGAGGCGCTGGAGCCGATCACGCTTTCGGCCGGCGTGGTGATGGTAGCGGACGGCAAGGCGGAAGAGGCGATCACTGCCGCCGACGCCCTGCTATATCGCGCCAAGACGGAAGGCCGCGATCGCGTAATTTGGGCCGCGGACCCACCAGATGCTCCGGCGGCCATCGCGGCTTGAGCAGAACATTGCCAGGCTTTGCGATGTGGTGCAGATTTGCGTGAAACATTTATCGGGCGGGAAAGATCGATGGGAATAGTTCGAGGTCTGGCAACCAAGATATCATCGACGCCGCCCATTCGTAGTGTCGGTTCATTGTACCGGCAGTATCTGCGGTCACGAAGAAATCCCGACGATTTCGAACGTATAGCCTTCAGCAAATCCGTGGGGTTTTTCGCCGTCGGGGAACGGTCCGCGCTTGCTACGTTGCGCAATGGATTGTCGGTGCGCGTCAATACCGACGATCATGTCGGCCGCGTTCTCTACGCGATGGGCGATTTCCAGCCCCGCATTAGCTCGGTTATCCGCGCGTTGCTCGATCCCGGCGATACCGTGATCGATATCGGGGCCAATGTCGGCTGGTTCGTTGCCACGGCGGCTCCGCTCGTCGGGGAACATGGACGGGTGATCGCGTTCGAACCGCAACCGAATATCGCCGCGATGTTGCGCGAAACCATCGCCATCAATCGGCTGAGCCAGGTCACGCTCAACGAGTTCGCCTTGTCGAACGAAGACAGTCAGATGACCTTGCACATTCTGTCGGGCAATTCGGGCGCGGCACGCCTGGCCGAGCCGACCGGCGATGGCGACTGGCATGCGGTCTCGGTACCGGTCAAGAACGCGCTGACAGTCCTGACGGACCTGGCCATTCCGCACATCCGGATGGTGAAGATCGATGTCGAAGGTCATGAAGGCGCGGTGCTGGAAGCGTGCGAGCCGTATCTGAGCGCTCATCCGGCCGATATCGTGATCTTCGAATCCAACGCGCATGGCGAACCGCCCTTCTTCGAGCGGACCTCGGTGATGGCGCTAGAACGAATGGGCTATCGCTTCTTCCAACTGGCCAGAGACAAATCGAACTTCGTGGAAGTGCCGTCGGATGGCCAAGGCGCGGAATACGAGAACGATTTCCTGGCGATCCATTCCGGTGTGAATTTCGCATCGGACATCGCACGGCTCGGCGCAAAGGCGCGAAGCGTTAAGTGATCGCCATGGCACTGCGGAGGTCGGGCGCGCGTGACCTTCATGGGACGAAGGAAATTGCAGATCGGGTTGGCACCTGGCTTTCCGCCGATGCTATCGGAGTAGCAGTGTCTTAGCTCTGACCGACGGACGATGTGACGGTGGCCGGGATCGTCTCGGCCCGATCCTCGGGCAGTGACTGTCGGGACCATGTTCTGGCGTTTTCGGATAGGCGCGCCGTCTCCCGCCGGATCTCGCCGATAACGCGGAATATTGCGACAGCGATCGCGATCGACACGAGCAAGGATATGATCTGGGCCATAGATAGTGTCGCTCCGCGGTCTCTTGCCGAAACGCATCCGCTCGACATGGCTGTCAAGCGACTGGCGTTCGTTTCAACGAGCGAACCGGCGATCTGCTTTCTCGTTCCACGCGGTCGTGGAAAAGCGTCCGGACGAACATTGTGGCCGGGCAATTGCAGCCCGCGTCCTGACTGTCTGCAGCGGCCCTTGCGTATCGGAGGATGGGGTGCCAACGCTGCCCGCGTCCCGATAGCCACCCCTCAGACCCTCGGCGGTTATCGGGGCACCTGCCCGATCCGATCGTCGACGGGCACCGCCGGCTTTGTCCGCCAGCGGTGCCCGTGACATTGAAGCTCAGTCGCGCGTGCCCCGCAGCGTGTTCAGCACCGCGATCGCGGCGACGCCGAGAAATGCGGCGCTGGTCCAGGGCCGGGCCTTGGCGAAGCTCTTGGCCTTTTCGGTGATCGGCGCATCGCCGGAAAAATGTTCGCGGAACGCATCCGACAGCGCGGTCTTGCCGTTCGAGGTCGTGGTCGTGGCGTCATCGGTCATGTCATACTCCGTCACCGCGCAGGAGGCTGCGGTCTGAGGCGATAACGCGCAAGCGCGGGGACGGTGCCATGGCGATGCTCCCGATGAAGCGGCAGCTATCCTGGCGGCGCTAACCCTATCTTCACTATCCTTATTTATCAATCCCTTCGACGCATCGAGGGTATGAAATGAAGAGCGAAGATGGTTTGTCATCGGGGTCGGAAAACCGTGCCCGCGGAGCATTCCCGATGAAGTGGACCGGCGTGATCTCCGCCGCCATCCTGCTGGCATCGTGTGGGGGATCGGGCGCCGCGCCCGCCGCCGACGTCTCGGTCGTGCCGGCGGGCACCAAGACGCCCGAACCGCAGCCCAGCCCGACGCCGAGCCCCACTCCCACGCCGACGGCCAGCGTCGCCAAGCCGCGGATCGGGGTCAGCGCAGTGCCGCAAATCTATTACGGTACCGAGCGGATCTGGGCCAATCTCGCCTACCGCTCCAGCGAGTGGATGAACGTGGTCGGCGGCTACAACACCGTCGGCAATCCCAACACCGCGGGCCGGATCTATCTGACCGCGCCGAACGCGGTCTATAGCGGTCAATCGACCAAAATCACCTGCACCTGGCAGGGCGCCGGCAAGGCCCATATCGGCGGCATGTCGCAGACGACCTACGGCGATCACACCGCGACGGTGGTGTGGGTGCCGCAGGGCGTGCCGGGCAAGCACGGCGTAATCTGGTTCGATCTGTCGCAGAGCGACGGCACGTTCCGCAATCTCGACTGTCGCGAGGCGGGGGTCGTCACCAATGGTCGGCTCGACCAGCGCTATGTCGACGACATGAAGATCTACGGCACCATCCGCTTCCTCGACTGGTCCAACGCCAACAACAATCTGCCGATCACCTGGGCGACGCGGGCGCTGCCCGGCACCGCGTACGTCACCGCGGACCAGCCGCTGGAAGACCAGATCGAGATCGCCAACGCCGCCGGTGCCGATGCATGGTTCACCGTGCCGTGGAACGCCGACGACGATTATGTCCGGCGCATGGCGACGCTGATCCGCGACACGCTGAAGGGCAAGGCCTATTTCGAGACCGGCAACGAAGTTTGGAACTGGGGTTTCCTGGTCACGACGCAGGCGTTGAACGAGGGGATCGCCGAGAACCTCAGCCTGAACAAGTGGGACAACACGATGCTGCGCTACGCCGAGAAGACGGTGGAGCAGAACAAGATCATCACCGACGTGTTCAAGGATCAGCGTGCGCGCCTGGTCCGCGTCGCGTCGTTCCAGTCCGGCAACACCCCGGGCATCGACCAGTTCATGGCCTTCCGCGACACCGCGCAATGGGTCGATGCGCTCGCCGACGCGCCGTATTTCGGGACCGAAGTTCTGAACACGGACACGCCCAATACGCTGGCGCAGGCCGCATTGTTCGCGTTGGTCGAAACCGCGCGCGTCGTGGCCATCGGCCACACCACCAATGTCGCCGCCAGCGCCAAGGCCTATGGCAAGCTGTCGATGATCTACGAAGGTGGCCAGGGTACGGTCTCGAGCGACGTCAACGCGGCGGTGAACGAGGCGATGCAGGCGAGCACTTCGATGGGCGCGGCATACGATCGCTACCTCGCCGATCTCCTGAGGGTTCACACCGGACCGCTCATGCTCTACAACGCCACCGGGACGACCTCCAAATGGGGGAGTTGGGGGCAGCATGATTATACCGGTCAGGCCTCGCCGAAGCGGCGCGCCATCATCGACGCGAACGCCAACCGCTAGAACCGGCGGTCGTTCGCTCCGATCAGGTCGCAATTCCCCCGGAACCCGTAACTCGCGGTGCCCTGGACGGTGATGCGACCGGAACGCCGGTCGATCGTAATGCGCGGCTTGTTGAGTCCGTTGAGACGATAGCTGGCGGTGATCACGTCTCGCCCGCTTCGCACGGCGTAGAGATCCCACCAGCCGTTATTGCCGCGCGAATTGATCGGCGGGATCAGCGATTTGGGCAGACGGATGCGGCCGCCGTCTCCCCATAGCTGGATCATCAGCGATGCGTCGAACAGCTCGGTCGTCGACTGGTTGTAGCGGCCATGTTCATACCGGTCGCGATCGGCGTTCCATGTCCAGGTCGTTCCGCTGGTGATACCGTTCTTCGATCCGTCGCCGAAACAGACCAGGCCAAGATCGACCGGCCGCCCGCCAACGACCGGGCCAGCGCCGGGATAGCCGGGGCGCTCGTCCGCATTCGGATAGGGCGGCCGTGAAAAGTTCGGATTCGGTTCATAGCCGGGCCGGGGGCGGCTGACGGGTCGGTCCGGCACGGTGTAATCCGGACGCGGGCGGAGATTGGCCGATTGTCGGCAGTCGGGCGGCGTGGTCGGCGTGATCGAACTGTAGCGGCCGTTCATCGTCGCGATCGTGACGCATTGGCGGCGGTCGGCATTCCACCAGTAGGCATAGCTGCGATCGTCGCCCTTTTCGCCGCGCACGTTGCGATAGCCACGCCGCTGCAACTCTCCCTCCGCCTGCCCGGCGCGCGCACCGGCCATGTCCTCGAGCCCGGTCGATTGGGCCTGGGCCGGAACCGTCCAAACGCCCGAAGCCAATCCTCCGACCAGAAAAATGCCGGCGAGTTCGAACCGCATGACCTGTCTCCCAGGAACGCGGAGCCTTTGCGGGCTGGCCGATGCCAGAACGGACCGCGTGTTTCGTCGCAGACCGTCAACGCCAGATGCCGGAATAGGTTGCCCGTTCGATCGACGTCGAAAGGGCCAGCAAGAAGCCGCCGGCCTTTCGGCCAGCGGCTTCGGTCTCCCCCCGGAGAGACGCGATCAGGCGAAGGCGACGCTCGTCTTGACCTTGCGGCTGCGCGCGGCCGCGCCGATCATGCCGAAGCCGAGGATCATCATGCCCCAGGTTGCGGGCTCGGGCACGGCAGCGGCGTTGACCACCACATTGTCGAGGACGAATTCCGCGTTGGCATTCGGCCCGGTCGCCGTGATGCGTGCCGAGGTCAGACCCGAAAACGCGTTCGACAGCTGGAACGTCGAGAAGTCGAAGCCGGTGAAGGAGAACGAGGTGCTGGCTACGACGATCGAGCCCGACAATCCTTCGACCAGGATGCCCGTGGCCGACTGGGTGCTGCCGGTCGTGATGTTGAAGTCCGCGGTGCGCGATCCGGCCTGGAACCCGTTCAGCGAGAATACGCCGCCCGCAACCGGGGCGAAGTTCAGGACCGACAAGCCGTTGGCGGCGACGATCGCTGCGCTGGTATTCTGGGCGAGAACGCCGGAATTGCAGACGAATACGGCGTTGCCCGGCGCAGAAAACGTAAAGCCGCCGCTGGTCAGGCTCGCGCCGGCATAGGCGCAGGAGCCGCTGGTCACATCGGAAAAATCGATCACCGATGCGGACGCGGGCATCGCGATCATCGCCATGCTGCCGACAATCGCGGCACCCGCCAGCAGAGTCTTCATCATCGTCTTCATTGTTCTATCCCGTTCCAAGCCACCAAGCGGCGATGCTCCGATAAGAGCAATCACCGTGCCAATCGCCGATTTGCGGTCCAGACAATGGTAAACGGCGGCGGGAGACGAAGTTATCGTAAGATTTTCTTACAGTGTTTTAACCACTTAAGCTTCTTTTCTCCAAGCCCGGGCGGCTCGCCGATGAATTCTCACGAGAGGCTCGGGGCAGCAGTGGCGACGCATCCCCATAGGAATAGCAACGGTGGCCATGCTTGATCGCATGAGCATATGCCGCCTGCATCCGCGCGCGTCCCGTCAGCGCCGAGACAAGCATAAACAGATTTAGAATCGGCCAGCAATTTACTATGAAATTCATGCGTTAGAGGCAAAGCGGAGCATGACAAAGCGCCACATGAGAAAAGCCGATGCTGTAATCGCAAACCAGATCAGTCTGCCTTGAACGCCATCAGGTAAGATAGTGCGTCCCCATCGCGACAGCATCAATATCGGCTTTTGGGCGTAAGCGGCCTGCCTGCTTTTCGATACCCGCGAAGAGCGCGGAGTGTCGCATTGTGGTGAGAAGCGGTCATTTGGTCAGAAGCTAAGAGGCGACCGACCGTTCGTCAGCAGTTAGGCGGGCATGATCGCAGAGATCATCTGCAACATGAGCGATTGCCAACTATCTCAGGCAGCCGAGCACAGCAAAAAAATGCCGCCAGCCCGAAGGCCAGCGGCTTAGTGTTCGTCTTCCAACGAACTGTTAGGCGAAAGTGACCTTGGTAGAACGACGACGCGTGCGCATTGCCGCGCCCATCATGCCGAAGCCTGCGATCATCATGCCCCAAGTTGCGGGCTCGGGGACAGCCGCGGCGGCGGGAACGATGTTAACGACTCGAACCTGTGACTCCCGCATCAGGAGTGCGAGGCAAGCGTGGAAGGCATTAAGAGCTCCGGGCGAAGGAGCAACTGACTGAAAGAGCCTTTCGTAAGCACCCACCTGCCACCCACCGGAGGGCAGTTACGGAAGGAGCAGCGAAGCGTCTCCGTAGGAGTAGAAACGGTAGCCGTTTCCGATGGCATAAGCGTAAGCCGCTTTCATCCTATCGACACCCATCAGAGCCGAGACCAGCATGAACAGGGTCGAGCGCGGTAGGTGGAAGTTGGTCATCAGGCCGTCCACGCCTTTGAAGCGATAGCCGGGCGTGATGAAGATCGCGGTGTCGTTTTCGAACGGGCAAACCAGCCCGTCGTCGCCGGTGGCGCTTTCGATCAGGCGCAGGCTGGTGGTGCCGACGGCGATCACCCGGCCGCCGGCAGCGCGCGTGGCGTTCAGGCGATCGGCGGTGGCGGCGTCGATGCGGCCCCATTCGGCATGCATCCGGTGCGCGTCGGTATCCTCGACCTTGACCGGCAGGAACGTGCCCGCGCCGACGTGCAAAGTCAGCGTCGCATGGCCGATCCCGGCGGCGTCGAGCGCGGCGATCAGCTCGGGCGTGAAGTGCAGGGCGGCGGTGGGCGCGGCGACGGCGCCTTTTTCCGCCGCGAACATCGTCTGGTAGTCCTCCGCATCCTGCGCGTCGGTCGGGCGCTTGGCGGCGATATAGGGCGGTAGCGGCATGCGGCCGGCGCGCTCCAGCAGCAGTTCGACCGGCTCGTCGCCGGCGAAGGTCAACGCGAAGCTGCCGTCCTCCGCCTTGTCCGATGCGGTGGCGGAGACGTGGTTGCCGAAATCGATCGCATCGCCGTCGCGCAACCGCCGCCCGTTGCGCACGAACGCGCGCCAGCGGCGCGGCCCCTCGCGCTTGTGCAGCGTCGCGCCGATTTTCGCATCGCCCTTGCGCCCTTCGAGCTGCGCCGGGATCACGCGGGTGTCGTTGAACACGAGCAGGTCGCCGCGCCGCAACTGGCCGGGCAGGTCGCCGACCGATAGATCGCGCGTGCTGCCGTCCGGACCGGCACCGTCGAGCACCAGCAGCCGCGCGGCATCGCGCGGCGCGGCGGGGCGCAGCGCGATCCGCTCCGGCGGCAGATCGAAATCGAACAGATCGACGTTCATCGCGGAGTCCCGCCCCGCAGGGCGGATGGCCTCACTTCTTTTTCGGCGCGAGCTTGGGCTTGATCGGCGTCTTCGAGACCGTCGCCGCACCGGCACCGGGCAGCTTCGTGGGCGCGCCCAGCGTAGGCAGCGGAGCGGCTGGCGCGGCGACATAGGCCGGGGGCGAATCCGCCGCGACATAAGCGTGCAGGATGCGCGAGGGGTTCGCCGGCGGCTCGCCGCGCTCGATCGCGTCGACATATTGCATGCCGTCGATCACGCGGCCGAACACGGTGTATTTCTTGTCGAGGCTGAGGCGCGGCTGGAAGACGATGAAGAACTGGCTGTTGGCGCTGTCTTCCTTGTCGGAGCGCGCCGCGGACACCGCGCCGCGCACGTGCGGCAGGTAATTGAACTCGGCCTTCACGTCGGGCAGCGTCGATCCGCCGGTGCCGTCGCCCTTGGGATCGCCGCCCTGCGCCATGAAGCCGTCGATCACGCGGTGGAACAGCAGGCCGTCGTAGAAATGCTGGCGGGTCAGCGTCTTGATGCGCTCGACCATGTGCGGCGCGACATCCGGGCGCAGCCAGACGATCACGCGCCCGCCGGTCGACAGATCGAGATAGAGCAGGTTTTCGGGATCGGTCGCCGAGGCCGGGGCGAGGCGCGGCGCGAAGACGGTAGGCGCCTCCACATGCTCCAGCGGCTTGGCCTTTTCAGGGGCCTTCTGTGCGATCGCGGGTCCGGCCAGCACGGTAGCGATCAGCGCGCCCGCAAGCGCAAACATCCTGGTCATCGAACGCATCATATCCCCGCGAAAATACCGGCAGTGGCGATGCGTCTAGAGCAAATCCGCCGCCCCGCCAACGTGAAGTCGCGAGGGCAGAGCGTTAAAATTCCTGTCCGCACGCGGGCTGCGCGCCACAGTCGGTCGTCGGCTATTTCGAGAATTGTCTTTGCCGTAAGAATCGTTGCCCCCGAACGGGTCCGGGATGACGAAGGGGGGGGGTGAACAAGCGCCCCTTCGAAGGGGGACCGGCCTTTAGCTGCCCTTGCGGCCGATCTCGGTCACCCGCGCGACCACCTCGTCGGACACCAGAGGCGGCACGAACTTGCGGATATCCCCGCCATACAGCGCGATTTCCTTGACCAGTTTGCTGGCGATCGGCTGCAACGCGACATCGGCCATCAGGAACACCGTCTCGACGCGCGGATTGATCTGCTGGTTCATGCCGGCCATCTGATATTCGTACTCGAAATCGGCGACCGCGCGCAGGCCGCGCACGATCACGCGCGCGCCCTGCGCCTCGGCGAAATCCATCAGCAGCGAATCGAAGCTCACCACGTCGATCTCGCCATCCACGCCCGCGACTTCACGCCGCACCGTTGCCATCCGTTCCGCAATGCTGAACATCGGCGATTTAGAGGCATTGGTGGTCACGCCGACGACCAGCCGGTCGACCAGCTTCGCGCCGCGCCGGATGATGTCCATATGGCCGAGCGTGATCGGATCGAACGTGCCGGGATAGACGCCGATGCGGGTGGTCATGTCATCCTCTCCCCAAATCCGTCACCCCGGCGCAGGCCGGGGGCGCTGGGAGGCAGGGGCCGCACCCGCCTCCTGGCGGCCCCGGCCTGCGCCGGAGTGACGATATCGTTCAATGATCCCGCGCCGTCACGTAGCGTGCGATGTCGCGCAGCAGATCGGCTTCCGGTCCATAGCCCCCCAGATGCGCGATCGCCTGATCGACCAGCATGCGGGCCTGTTCGCGCGCGCGGTCGAGGCCGAGCAGCGACAGGAACGTCTCCTTGCCGGCATTCTCGTCCTTGCGCAGCGCCTTGCCGGCCAGTTCCTCATTGCCCTCGACGTCGAGGATGTCGTCGGCGATCTGGAACGCCAGGCCGAGATCGCGGGCATAGCCGCGCAGGTGGCGACGGCCCTCGATCGGCAGGCGGCCGAGGATCGCCCCGGCCTCGACCGCGGCGGCGATCAGCGCGCCGGTCTTCATCGCCTGCAGTTTGGTGACGGTCGGCAGGTCGAAGCTCGATTTCTCGGCCTGCAGGTCCATCATCTGCCCGCCGGCCATGCCGCTCGGCCCCGATGCGCGCGAGAGATCGGCGAGCAGTTCGACGCGCACGTACGGGTCGGCATGGGTCAGCGGATCTGCCAGCACCTCGAACGCCAGCGCGTGCAGGCAATCGCCGGCCAGGATCGCGGTCGCCTCGTCGAACGCCTTGTGCGTGCTGGGCTTGCCGTGGCGCATGTCGTCATCGTCCATCGCCGGCAGATCGTCGTGGATCAGCGAATAGACGTGGATGCATTCCAGCGCGAGGCCGGCGCGACCGGCGCAATTGCGGTCCACCGCGAACAGTTGCGCGGTGGCGGCGACCAGCATCGGGCGCAGGCGCTTGCCGCCGCCGATCGCGGCATGGCGCATCGCGCGGTACAGATCGGCGCGGGGATCATCCGGCACGGTCAGCAACGTATCGAAACGGCGGTCGATGTCCGCCGCGACCTCGGCGAGCGCCGCCTGCAGGGCCGGGGAGGGAGCAGCCATCTCGCTCAGCCCGCCACGAACGGCTGGGTGCCGGCGGCGCGGCCTTCGGCGTCGGTGCGGATCGCCTCGATTCGCGCCTGCGCCGCGTCGAGCCGTTCCTTGCAGCGCAGGCGCAGCCGATCGCCGCGCTCGTACAGGGCAATCGCGCCGTCCAGCGGTTCGTCGCCGGATTCGAGGCGGCTGACGATTTGTTCGAGTTCGCGCAGCGCGGCCTCGAACGACAGGTCTTCGACGGGAGTTTCCATGGTGAGCGCTATGGCCTGTGGGGGCGAGGGGGGTCAAGGATACGTCGCGGCCGATTTGCGTTAAGTCGCCGACCCCGAAGACGACCGCGCATAGGAATTGCCATGTTCACCAGCATCAACCCCGCCACCGGCACTGCCGGCGAGAGCTTCGCCGAGCTGACCGCGGCCGAAATCGAAACCCGCGTCGCGCGGGCGGCCGACGCCTTTAGGGCGTGGCGCGCGACCGATTACGAGACGCGCACGCAGCTGCTCTCCGCCATCGCCGACCAGTTCGACGCCAACCGTCAGCGTCTCGCCGAGATCGCGGTGCGCGAGATGGGCAAGACGCTGAAATCCGCGCTCGCCGAGGTCGAGAAATGCGCGGTCGGTTTCCGCCATTACGCGCAGGAAGGGCCGGGGATGCTGGCCTCGCGCGAGTTCGCCACCTCGGGCGGCAAGGCGACCGCGCGCTGGCTGCCGATGGGGCCGGTGCTGGCGGTGATGCCGTGGAACTTCCCATACTGGCAGGTGGTGCGCTTCCTCGCGCCGACGATCATGGCCGGCAATGTCGGTCTGCTGAAACATGCCAGCAGCGTGCAGGGCGTCGCGGCGGCGATCGAGGAGATGGTGATCGCCGCCGGCGCGCCGGCGGGCGTGTTCCAGAATCTCGCGATCAAGAGCGACAAGGTCGACGCGCTGATCGCCGACGACCGCATCGTCGCCGTCACGCTGACCGGCAGCGAGGGCGCGGGCATGAAGGTCGCCGAGGCGGCGGGCCGCGCGCTCAAGAAGGTCGTGCTGGAACTCGGCGGCTCCGATCCGTTCATCGTCATGCCCTCGGCCGATTTGGATCTGGCGGCGAAGACGGCGGTGACGGCGCGGATCCAGAATACCGGGCAATCGTGCATCTGCGCCAAGCGCATGATCGTCCATGCCGACGTCTACGACGCGTTCCTCGAGAGATTCGCCGCCGGCATGCGGGCGGTGAAGGCCGGCGATCCGATGGATGCGGCGACCGACATGGGCCCGCTGTCGAGCGAGGAGCAGCGCCAGACCGTGCTCGATCAGATCGCGATGATCGAGAAGGAGGGCGGGAAGCTGCTGTTCGGCGGCGAGGCGCTGCCGGGCAAGGGCGCATATATGTCGGCGGGCATCCTGGTCGACGTGCCGGTCGATCATGCGGTGGCGCAGGAGGAACTGTTCGGCCCCGTCGCGATGCTGTTCAAGGCGAACGATATCGATGCGGCGATCGCGCTCGCCAACGACGTGCCGTTCGGGTTGGGTTCCTCGGTCTGGACCGACGATCCGGCCGAACGCGAACGCTTCGAACGCGAGATCGAGGCCGGGATGACGGCGGTGAACCAGATGCTCGCCAGCAGCCCGGAGGCGCCGTTCGGTGGCGTCAAGCGCTCTGGCCATGGTCGCGAACTCGGGCCCTACGGGCTGCATGAATTCATGAACCTGAAGACCGTCGTCGGCTGAGCGCCCAGATGGTTACGCAACGTTAACGACGTTGCGGCTACCAGTCTGGTATGGAGCCCAATCTCGACGATCAGGCGTTGGTGGCTGCCGCGCATGCGGAACAGGCGCGGATGCAGGCGGCGCTGGCGGAATTGCAACCCGGCGGCACCGTGCGGATCAGCCGCGACCAGTTCGTCCGGCTGGCCGGGTTGATCGACAAGCTCGCCGCCCGCAATGGTCGCGAGGTCGGCGAGGATTTCAACGCGCCGGTCGATGGCATGCGCTTCTGGGTGCCGCTGCCCGAATTCGAACGCACCCGCGCCGAACTCGATGATCTGCGCGCGCAGCATGACGGCATCAGCCTCGATCCGCTCCTGGTCCGAAACCTCTACTGACGGCGCGATGCTCGCCGTGGCCGCGTATGGCATGCTGCTGTTTCAGCTCACCGCGTTTCGGGATGATCGCGTGATCGCGACGAGATAGCTCGCCTCACATCCACGGCCCCCAAGCCTTTGCATCCGCGGTTCGGGGCTTTAAACGGAAGGCTGGGGGATGTCGGGGCGGGCATCGAGGAGCCGGATCATCACGCAATCGAGCGACATCGGCCACGTCCTGCTTGGCCAGCGAGGCGAGATGCTCGGGCTCGACTCGGGGTTCTGCGCGATCATGCGCGCGGCCGCGGAAACGATGATCGGCCGTGGTGTCCTGGAGGTAACGGTGCCGGACGATCGCCCGGCCTGCCTTGCCGGCATGAGCCGGTTGCGGCGGACCGGCCAGCCGTTCAGCGTCCGCAAGCGCATGCAGCGCGGCGACGGATCGGTCGTGTGGGTCGAACAGAGCACCACGCGGGTCGAGTTTCCCGATGCCGCGCCGACGATCGTCGCGACGTTCCGGCCGATCGCCTCTCCGGCCGACGAGGTCGAGCCCGCCGCTTTGCTCGCTCAGGCGCGCTTCCTGTGCGACGCCCGTGCCGCACGGGAGGACGTGTTCGGACCAATTCTGTTCGTCAACCCGGCCTGGGCTCTGCTGCTCAGGGCCTATATCGCCGAGGCGGAGGGCCGTACCCTCGATATCGTGGCCATGGCACGAGCTGCGCGGATCGCGCCGGCCGCCGCGTTGCGCTGGGGCCGGGCGCTGGCGTCTGAGGGGATGTTCGATCTGGAGTCGGGCGGCGATGGCGTGGCGACCGCGCCGGTCTATCGCCTCACCGCCGATGCGCACGGGCGGCTCGAACGCTATCTGTCGCACCGCCTGGCCAGGCTGGCCGGCGTCTGCGCGATCAGCCCTCAGACGCCGGCCCTGCCGTCACTTCAGCGATAAGATCCTTGCGGCTAAGCTTGCCGATCATCGTCTTGGGCATGTTGAGGCGGATCACCACCTCGTCCACGCGCTCGTGCCGGCCCAGCTGCGGGTTGAGCCAGTCGCGTACCTCCTCGCCGGTCGCGGCGCTGCCGTCGTTCAGCGTCACATAGGCGCGGGGCTGTTCGCCGCGATAGGCATCGGGCAGGCCGATCACCATCGCTTCCTTCACCGCCGGATGATGGTGCAGGATCGCCTCGATCTGGCTCGGAAAGACCTTGAAGCCGCTGACCGCGATCATGTCCTTCAGGCGATCGACGATGCGCACGAAGCCGTCCGCGTCGATCGTGCCGACATCGCCCGTGCGCAGCCAGCCGTCCCCATGCGCATCGCGCACGAACACCTCGTCGTCGGCATCCGGCCGGCCCCAATAGCCCTGCATGATCTGCGGGCCCTTGATCACCAGTTCGCCCGGCTCGCCGTTCGGCGCGGGCCGGGTCGGATCGGCCTTGTCGACCAGCCGGATCTCGGTCGCGGGCAGCGGCTGGCCGATCGTCCCGGCCTTGCCGTCCACCTCGTACGGATTGGCCGAGACGACGCCCGAGCTTTCCGAAAGTCCGTAGCCCTCGACCACGGTCGCGCCGGTGACGCGCTCGAACTTCGCCTTCAACTCCGCCGACAGCGGCGCGCCGCCCGAAATGCAGACGCGCAGACTGCCGAAATCGGTGCTCGCCGCCTTCGGATGGTCGAGCAGCGCCTGATACATGGTCGGCACGCCGGGCAGGGCGGTCGCCTTGGTCCGGTGCAACGCGGCCAGCACCTGCCCGGCGTCGAAGCGCGGCAGCATCACGATGCACCCGCCGTTCAGCACGGTGCGGTTGAGCACGCAGGTGTTGGCGAAGACGTGGAACAGCGGCAGCACGCCCAGGATGCGATCCTCCTCGCCGGCATGCGGATCGATGGCCATCACCTGCCGGGCATTGGCGGTCAGGTTCTGGTGGCTGAGCATCGCGCCCTTTGGCACGCCGGTGGTGCCGCCGGTATATTGGATCAGCGCGATCGTCGCTTCGGGATCGATCTTCGCGCGGGCGTGCCTGCCGTCATTGGCGATCAGTTTCGAGAAGGCGATGATGCGCGGATCGTCCGGTCGCTCGGCGGTCTCCTTGCGCTTGAACAGGCGGTAGAGCAGCGACTTGGTCGGCGGCAGCACGCCCGCGACCGATCCGACGATCAGGCGCTCCAGCCCGCTTTTCTCCAGCACCTTCAGCGCGGTCGGCAGCACCGCCTTGGCCGAGACGGTGAACAGCAACTTCGTGCCCGAATCCGCCACCTGATGCGCCAGCTCGTCGACCGTGTAGAGCGGCGAGAAGTTCACCACCGTCGCGCCGAGCTTCAGGATGCCGTAATAGGCCGCGAGGTAATGCGGCACATTGGGCAGGAACAGGCCGATCCGGTCGCCCGGCCCATAGCCCAACGCCGCCAGCCCGGCCGCGACGCGGTTCGCACCGTCAAGCGTCTCGGCGTAGCTGTAGTGGCGGCCGAGGAAATTGATCAGCGGGGCGGTGCCGGCGCGGGCTGCGGCGGTGTCGAACATCTCGACCATCGACAGCGGGGGAAATTCGGTCCGCCACGGCGTGGGGTGGCGATAGGCTTCCGTCCACGCGGAGACGGGATCGAGGGCGGCGGTTCCGGCGGGATCGGGGGTCGGGTCGGTCATTTACATTCGTGTAAGCAGGCGGCCCCGCGCTCGCAAGCTGGATGGGTATCGGCGCCAGGCGGATTCTCCCCCCGTTCGTCCTGAGCCTGAAGGACGTGTTCCAACGCGGCCGCGTATTTGGGGCAGGTGCTTCGACAGGCTCGGCACGAACGGATAGTGGGTTTCGTGCCGGTCGAAAACCGAACCTAGACCAGCCGTTTCGTCCAGGTGACCAGCACAGAAATCGCCACCACGCCGAGATCGATCGCCGCCTGCACCCGCGCCGGCGAGCGGTCGCCCGAATCGTGCGTCAGGATGCGGATGTCCGCGCTGGGATGGCGCACCGCCAGCACGACGAGCAGTGCGGCGGCCAGGATCAGTCCGGTGATACGACGGTGGCGCACGCCGGCTCCTTGGGTTGGCGTTGAGCCTGTACCGTAACGAATTCGCCGGGGTGCGGCAAGCTTGGGGTCAGGCGGCGATCGCGGCGGGAAAGTGCGGCGTGTCCTTGCCGCGCACCCGGTCCCGCCCCGCGGCCTTGGCCTCGAACAGGGCGAAATCGGCGGCGCAATACATCGCCTTCCAATCTGCCTCCCGCAACAGGGTGCCGCGATGCAGCCCGACACTGGCCGTCACGGTCAGGTCGTAAGGCATGCGCGCGGTGCGCAGGGCGGAAAGGATCCGCTCCGCATCGACCGGTTCGCCCGGCCCGGAAACGATCGCGAACTCCTCGCCGCCGAGCCGCGCGACCAGGGCCTGGGCGTGGCTGGCGATGCGCAGAGTGCGGGCGACCAGACGCAGCACCTCGTCGCCGCCGTCATGGCCGATCGTGTCGTTGACGCCCTTGAAATTGTCGATGTCGAGCAGCAGCAATTGCTGTTCGCCGTCGCGCCCGATCGCTTCGCGCAGGAAAGCGCGGCGGTTCATCAGCCCGGTCAGCGGGTCGGCATCGGCGAGCAGCCGCGCGGCGATCTCCTGTTCGCGCGCCACGTCGCGCTCGCGGGTGATCAGCAGGATGCGATAGGCGATCGCGAGGCTGGAGAGCAACGCTTCGAAGATCATCGACAGGATCGTCGAATTGTCGAGCCAGAAATTATAGCCGATCAGGTTCAGCCCGAACGCGGTGCGCATCCCGGCCAGCACGATCGGCGCGCTCCACGCGACCACGAACAGCCACAGATACTGGCTCTTGCGGTGCCAGGCCGCGACCAGGATCGGCACGATCGTGGCGAGCAGCACGACGAAGCCCAACGTGTAGGCCAGGTCGAACGCCCATCGGTGCCACGGCGCGAACAGCGCCACGCCGATTGCCGGCAGCGCGACCGCCAGGGATGCCAGGCGCACGATCCGCCCGAGCCAGGGGGAGATGACGTGCGGTTCGAAAAAATGGCGCAGGAAATTGATCGCTGCGATTCCGGTCGCCGCCAGCAGCACGTAGTTCATGCTGAGCCGCGCGTTGTTCTGGATCGTGGGGAAGGCCCAGGCGAGCGCGCCGGAAGACGAGAAGGCGTAGAGCAGCATTCCCACCATCATCAGGCAATAGAATGGGAAGAAGGCGTAGCGCAGCGCGCGCGCCAGCCCGAGATTGTAGAGCAGCAAGGCGACGCACACGCCGGCGAACCCGGCATAGACCGCGCTCATGATCGTGTTCGATCGTGCCGATTGGCTGCTCGTCGCGATCGTCGGCGCGATGACGATGCCGCGCAGGTTCGCCGCGCCCTCGACATGCCACAACAGGCGCACCGGACGGGTCTCGCTGCGCGGCAGCCACCGTTCGATGATCGCGCCGAGCTGAAGATGCTCCGTCGCGCCGCGCCCGTCGGTTTCGAGCGTGGCGATCCGGCCGCCGGGATACAGCGCATGCAGCGTCATCCGGGTCTGCCAGACGCTCGCCTGTCGCACCATCAGGCGATTGTGCGACAGCCCCTCGGGCAGCGTATGGCTGATCAACCAATAATCGCCCGGTCCGAAATCCGGCTGCGGCGTGGCGCAATTGAACCCGGCCGGACTCTTGATCACGCGCGCCGCGGTCAGGCCGGGGGCGTCGCGCAGCACGCACAGGTGCAGCGGCACCCCGACCGTGCCCGCCAGGCCTTGCGCCGACGCGGACGGAGCCGCGATACCCATCGTTGAAGCGAAGATCAGGACAGCGAGACAGAAACGAACCATGACCCGGTCTAGATCGCCGCGAACGAAGATTGGGTAAACGCGGACTGAACCATGATGCGCGCCGTACTGGTCCGTGCCGGCAAATCACCGTCCACGAAAAAAGGCCGGGACGGATCGCTCCATCCCGGCCTTTTTCATGCCTGCTTTTCTGGCATTACTTGGCGTCGGCGATTTCGGCCTTGCCCTTCTTGCGCGGTTTCTTTGGCGCGGCCGGCGTGATTTCAAACGATAGTGCACCGTCCTTCATCTTCACCGTCACCTCGCCGCCATGGACCAGCTTGCCGAACAGCAATTCCTCGGCCAGCGGCTGCTTGATCTTCTCCTGGATCAGGCGGCCCATCGGGCGGGCACCGTAGAGCTTGTCATAGCCCTTGGCGGTCAGCCACGTCTTCGACTCGTCGTCCAGGTTGATGTGCACGTTGCGGTCGGCCAGCTGCAGTTCGAGCTGCAGGATGAACTTGTCGACCACGCGGGCCACCACTTCGGTCGGCAGATAGCCGAACGGAACGATCGCATCCAGGCGGTTGCGGAACTCCGGCGTGAACATCTTCTGCACCGCCTGCTCGTCCTCGCCCTCGCGGCTGAGTTGCCCGAAGCCCAAAGTCTCGCGCGCCATGTCGGAGGCACCGGCATTGGTCGTCATGATCAGGATGACGTTGCGGAAGTCCACCGTCTTGCCGTGCTGGTCGGTCAGGCGGCCATTGTCCATCACCTGCAACAGGATGTTGAACAGGTCCGGATGCGCCTTCTCGATCTCGTCGAGCAGCAGCACCGAATGCGGCTGCTGGTCGATCGCATCGGTCAGCAACCCGCCCTGGTCGAACCCGACATAGCCGGGAGGCGCACCGATCAGCCGGCTGACCGAATGTCGTTCCATATATTCCGACATGTCGAAGCGCTGGAGCGGAATGCCCATGATCGAGGCGAGCTGCTTGGCCACTTCCGTCTTGCCGACGCCCGTGGGGCCGGTGAACAGATAGTTGCCGATCGGCTTCTCCGGATCGCGCAGGCCGGCGCGCGACAGCTTGATCGCCGAGGCCAGCTTCTCGATCGCGGTATTTTGCCCGAACACCACCCGCTTGAGATCGGTCTCGAGCGATTCCAGCGCCTTGGTATCGTCGGTCGAGACCGATTTCGGCGGGATGCGCGCCATCGTCGCGATCACCTGTTCGATCTCGCGTGTCGTGATCGTCTTCTTGCGCTTGTTCGGCGCCACCAGCATCTGCATCGCGCCGACCTCGTCGATCACGTCGATCGCCTTGTCCGGCAGCTTGCGGTCGTTGATGTAGCGCGCGCTGAGCTCCACCGCCGACTTGATCGCGTCGGGCGTGTACTTCACCTTGTGGTGGCTCTCGAACGCCGAGCGCAGGCCGGCGAGGATCTTGATCGTATCCTCGATCGTCGGCTCGTTGACGTCGATCTTCTGGAAGCGCCGCAGCAGCGCGCGGTCCTTCTCGAAGTGATTGCGGAATTCCTTGTACGTGGTCGAGCCGATGCAGCGGATCGTGCCGCCCGACAAAGCGGGCTTCAGCAGGTTCGAGGCGTCCATCGCCCCGCCGCTGGTCGCGCCGGCACCGATCACGGTATGGATCTCGTCGATGAACAGGATCGCATCGGGCAGCTTCTCGAGTTCGCTGACGACCGCCTTCAGCCGCTCCTCGAAATCGCCGCGATAGCGCGTACCCGCGAGCAGCGCGCCCATGTCGAGCGAATAGATCACCGCCGGCAACAGCACCTCGGGCACGTCGCCCTCGATGATCTTGCGCGCGAGACCCTCGGCGATCGCGGTCTTGCCCACGCCCGGATCGCCCACATACAGCGGGTTGTTCTTCGAGCGGCGGCACAGGATCTGGATCGTGCGATCCACCTCGGGGCCACGGCCGATCAGCGGATCGACCTTGCCGTTCTTGGCCTTCTCGTTGAGGTCGACGGTGAACTGCTTGAGCGCGCTTTCGCTCTTGCCCTTCTCCTGCCCCTTGGCCGGCTTGTCGTCCTCGGCACCCTTCACTTCGCGAGTCTCCGGGGCCGCGCCGCCCTTGCCGACGCCGTGGCTGATGAAGCTGACGGCATCGAGGCGGCTCATGTCCTGCTGCTGGAGGAAATAGACGGCATAGCTTTCGCGCTCGCTGAAGAGGGCGACCAGCACGTTCGCTCCGGTCACCTCGTCGCGGCCCGAGGACTGCACGTGCAGGATCGCGCGCTGCACGACGCGCTGGAAGCCCGACGTCGGCGACGGATCGGTCGCGGCATCGACCTTCAGCGCTTCCAGTTCGGTGTCGAGATAATGGCCGACCGTGGCCTTCAGTTCGTCGAGTTCGACGCCGCAGGAGATCATCACCTTGCTGGCATGTTCGTCGTCGATCAGCGCGAGCAGCAGATGTTCGAGCGTCGCATATTCGTGGCGCCGCGACGACGCGGCTTCGAGCGCCTTGTGGAGGGTGGTTTCCAGCGCGGAGGCGAAAGATGGCATTTCGAGGTTACTCCAAGCGGGCCGGCAACAACGTGCGGCCCTTTTTCCTTATGTTGGAAGGCAGGCCACCTGCATCAAGCACTTGAAAATCGCGCCGTCATTTCCTCGCCCCATCCTCCTCGGGGTCCGGAGCGGCCGACGCGTTCAAGCTTATCTCTTGAATAGGCCGTCTGCGCTTGCGCGGTGGTTAACGGCGCGTTCTTTTTTTCCGCGCGTCCGTTCTATCTCGGCCTCCAAGGCCGCGATCCTGGCATCCAGTTCCGCCACGGACAGCGGGTCGAGATCCTGCCGCACCAGCATGGTCAGCGGATCGTCGGACTTACCGGCGAAGATCTCGTCCAAATCCATGAGCATGAAAGTTGACCCTGTCGCCGGCGATGTCAATAACGCACGGGCCGGTTTCCGGCCAACCAGGCGGGCATGATGACCGATATTCCAGAATTGATGCGCGCGATCGATCCCGAAGCGCCGGGCGGGCCGGAGGTGCTGACCGTGGTGGAGCGCCCGGTGCCGGTGCCGGGCGAGGGCGAGGTGCTCGTCCGCGTCGCCGCCGCCGGGGTCAACCGGCCCGAGGTCATGCAGCGCAAGGGGCTGTACCCCCCGCCGCCCGGCGCCTCGTCGATCCTCGGCATGGAGATTTCCGGCACGATCGTCGCGGTCGGGCCGGGCGTGATGGCGGAGGTAATCGGGCAACCGGTCTGCGCGCTGATCACGGCGGGGGCCTATGCCGATTACGCCGTCGCCCCCTGGGGGCAGTGCCTGCCGGTGCCCGAGGCGCTGAGCATGGTCGAGGCGGCGGCGATGCCCGAGACTCTGTTCACCGTATGGACGAACCTGTTCGAGCGTGGTTACGCGGCGGAGGGCGATACCGTGCTGGTCCATGGCGGCACCAGCGGCATCGGCACGATGGCGATCGGCCTGTGCAACCTGTTCGGCGTGACCGTGATCGTGACGGCGGGCAGCGACGACAAATGCGCGGCGGCGAGGAAGATCGGCGCGGATCACGCGATCAACTACAAGACCGAGGATTTCGTCGCCCGGGTGAAGGCGATCACCGGCGGCAAGGGCGTGCAGGTCGTGCTCGACATGGTCGGCGGGGAATATGTGCCGCGCAACCTGCAATGCCTGGCCGATGACGGCCGCCACGTCTCGATCGCGGTGCAGGGCGGGATGACCGCGACGATCCCGCTGTTCGACATCATGCGTCGCCGCCTCACGCTCACCGGATCGACGCTCCGCCCGCGCGACACCGCGTTCAAGTCGCTCGTCGCCGACGAACTCGCCCGCACCGTCTGGCCGCACGTCGAGGCCGGCCGCCTGAAACCGATCCTCGACCGTACCTTCCCGCTCGCCCAGGCACCGGCGGCGCACGAACGGATGGAAGCGGGCGATCACGTCGGTAAGATCGTCCTGACGATGGAGTAGCGCCGGTGTCTCTCCTGAGACCCCCCGTCATCCCCGCGAAGGCGGGGATCCCGCTGCCTTGCCCCGCACTCAAAAGGGAAGCGTAACCCGCCCAACAAGGGCGGCACCCGACCGCAGAACTGCAACATCCCCGCGATGCTGCTGTAACAATCCGCGCGCATAGCTCGTCACCGTTGGGGCAACCTGAACGGGGGAAGCGGCATGAACGTCGTCACCAGTATTTCGGCCACCGGTATCGCGGGGGCATCGCTCGGCGACTTCGCCGATTTCGCCAATTCCGCGCCGGCCATTCCGGAACGGCTGGTCGGCGGGCGGCGGCAGTTCCGCACGATCTGGATCTCCGACATCCATCTCGGCACGCGCGGCTGCAATGCCGACATGCTGATCGACTTTCTCGACCACGTCGACAGCGAGACGATGTATCTGGTCGGCGATATCGTCGATGGCTGGCGGCTGAAGAAGAAGTTCTACTGGCCGACCGCGCACAACGACGTCGTCTGGCGGCTGCTGAAGCGCGCGCGACGCGGCACCCGCGTCGTCTATATCCCCGGCAATCACGACGAGGTGTTCCGCCAGTTCACCGGGCTCGATTTCGGCGGCGTGGAGATCGTGCGCCAGGCGATCCACGATACCGCCGACGGTCGCCGCCTGCTCGTGCTGCACGGCGACGAATTCGATGCGATCACGCTCGCGCACCGCTGGCTCGCGCATGTCGGGGATGCCGCGTACAATCTGCTGATGGCGTTCAATCGCGCCCTGAACGCCTATCGCCGCGTCTTCAACCTGCCCTATTGGTCGCTGTCGAAGCACGCCAAGGCCAAGGTCAAGAAATCGGTCGAGTTCATCTCGAATTACGAGGAGGTCGTGGCGCAGGCGGCGGCGCATCGCGGCGTCGACGGCGTGGTCTGCGGCCACATCCACACTGCGGAATTCCGCGAGATCGCCGGCATCCAATATTATAACGACGGCGATTGGGTCGAGGGCTGCACCGCCCTGGTCGAGCATTTCGACGGGCGGATGGAAATCCTCCACTGGGCGGACGAGATCGCCGCGCGGGAAAGCGCGGCGCCGGCCCGATTGCTCGCGGCCTGACGCGCGTGCGCATCGCCATCGTCACCGATGCGTGGAGCCCGCAGGTCAACGGCGTCGTGCGCACGCTGCAGGCGGTCAGCGCCGAACTCAGGCAACAGGGGCATCAGGTGCTGGTCGTCTCGCCCGATCTGTTCCATTCGATCCCGTGCCCGACCTATCCCGAGATCCGCCTGGCCTTCGCGCGCACCGGGGCGGTCGCGCGGTTGCTGGAGGATTTCGGGCCGCACGCGATCCACCTCGCGACCGAAGGGCCGGTGTGCATCGCCGCGCGCCGCTGGTGCCTGGCGCGGGCGTTTCCCTTCACCACCGCCTATCACACGCAATTCCCGGATTATGTCGCGGCGCGCACCGGGCTGAACCCGGAATGGATCTGGCGCTACATCCGCTGGTTCCATAGCCCCGCACAGGCGATCCTCGCCTCCACCGCCTCGATCGCCGCGACCTTGCAGGCGCATGGCCTGCCCAACGTGCGCCATTGGGGCAGGGGGGTGGACCTTGCGCTGTTCCACGCCCGCGTCGTGCCCGATGCTGCGATCGCCGCTCTGCCCGGCCCGGTGCAGCTCTATGTCGGGCGCATCGCGGTGGAGAAGAATATCGCGGCGTTTCTCGGCGGCGCGCATCCCGGCAGCAAGGTGGTGGTCGGCGACGGCCCGGCCCGCGCCACGCTGGAGGCCAAATATCCGGACGCGCATTTCCTCGGGCCGAGATACGGCGCGGATCTCGCCGCGGCCTATGCCGCCGCCGACGTCCTCGTCTTCCCCAGCCGCACCGACACGTTCGGGCTGGTGATGATCGAGGCCTTGGCCTGCGGCACGCCGGTCGCGGCCTATCCCGTCACCGGGCCGGTCGACGTGCTGACCGAGCGCACCGGCGCGATGGACGAGGATCTCGATACCGCCATCGCCCGCGCGCTGACGCTTAGCCGCACGGCCTGCGCGCGCTACGGATCAGGCTTCACCTGGGCGGCGAGCGCGCGGCAGTTCCTCGCCGGGCTGGCACCGGCATTCGAACGCGAAACGCTCGCGGCCTGAGCGCACATAGACTTACCTTGCCACTCGACGCCATTGGCACTAGATCGGGGCCACACGCGGCCGCTCCGAAAGGGGCGGCCCTTATTGTTTCTAAGGAGTTTCTCCGTGGCCCAGCCGCTCATGCCGCATGCGACCGCTTCCTGGCTGGTCGACAACACCGCGCTCTCGTTCGAACAGATCGCCGAGTTCTGCGGCCTGCACATCCTCGAGATCCAGGCGATCGCCGACGATACCGCCGCGACCAAGCTGACAGGGCGCGATCCGATCCGCGCGCACGAGCTGACGCAGGAGGAGATCGACAAGGGCCAGGCCGATCCCGATTACACGCTGAAGATCATCAAGGGACCCGAGCAGGTCCGCCGCACCAAGGGCCCGCGCTACACGCCGGTGTCGAAGCGGTCGGACAAGCCGGACGGCATTGCGTGGATCATCCGCAACCATCCGGAGATCACCGATGGCGCGATCGGCAATCTGATCGGCACCACGCGCACCACGATCGCCGCGATCCGGGACCGCAGCCACTGGAACATCGCCAACATCACCCCGAAGGATCCGGTCACCCTCGGCCTGACCACGCAGCGCGAGCTGGACGCGGCGGTCGCCAAGGCCGGCAAGGCCGCCGGCCTCGAACCGGTGGTCGACACCCGCCTCGACGGCGACCGCGAGGCGCTGATCGCCGAACTCCGCCAGCAGCGCGCGCAGGCCGCGATCGACGCCGAAGCGGTCGACGCCGGCGAAGCCGCCCCGGTGGAACGCACCGCGGAGAATCTGTTCAAGAGCTGAGTGTTTTCGCGGCCGTCATCCCGGACGTGATCCGGGATCCATTGTGCCGGCCAGGAAATCGCCCGATTTTCCGGCCCTGCCGAAGCCGCTTGATGAACCCCGGATCACGTCCGGGATGACGGAGGGTGGCGTGGCGCAGGCAACAAGCGCTTGGCACCCGACGCATTCCGTTGCTACTCGCAACCGATGTCCACCGTCCTCAAAACCGATGCCGCCTTCGTCCCCGACGACAGCTTCACCGCCACCAGCCATAAGGGCCTGACCTACCCGTTCGGCGGTGCCGAGCCGGCCGACGGCGATGTCATGCCGATCGTCCCCGGCCTCGATTGGGTCCGGCTGCGCGTCCCTGGGCCGCTCAAGCACGTCAATTGCTGGTTGCTCGCCGATGCCGATGCGCGCGGCGAGGGCGTCGCTCTGGTCGATACGGGCATGAACACCGACGAGGCGCGCGCGGCGTGGAAATCAGTGTTCAAGGGCGCGATGTCGGGCGTGCGCGTGACGAAGATGATCGGCACGCATTTCCACCCCGATCATATCGGCCTCGCCGGCTGGATGTGCGACCATCACGATGCGCCGCTGCTGATGACACGCGGCGAATGGCTGACCGCGCGGATGCTGGTCGCCGATGCGCGCGACGGCGTGCCGGACGACATGCTCGCCTTCTGGCGCGCCGCCGGCTGGGACGACGCTCAGATCGCGCAGGCCAGGGAACGCGGCTGGGCCGGGTTCCGCCGCATCGTCACCCCGCTGCCGCTCGGTTTCACGCGGTTGAAGGATGGCGACACGCTGGCGATCGGCCGGCAGGACTGGCGCGTCGTCGTCGGCTCGGGCCACAGCCCGGAACATGCCTGCCTGCTCAACGAGGCGGCGGGCATCCTGATCGCGGGTGATCAGGTGTTGCCGCGGATCAGCCCCAACGTGTCGCTCGGCGTGACCGAGCCGAACGCCGATCCGCTCGGCGAATGGTTCGCCTCGATCGCGAAGCTCAAGACGCTGCCCGACAGCCTGCTGGTCCTGCCCGGCCATGGCGACCCGTTCACCGGCCTGCACGCACGGCTCGACGCGATGGACCGCGAACATCGCGAACGGCTCGACGAGCTTCACGCGTTCCTGGGGGACGGCAAGCGCGGCATCGACGTGTTCGGCCGCCTGTTCCGCCGCGCGATCGGGCCGGACATGCTCGGCATGGCCACCGGCGAGGCGCTCGCGCATCTCCGCCGGCTGGAGGTCGAGGGGCGGGCGGTGAAGGACGTGCGCGACGGGGTGTGGTTTTATCGTGCGGGGTGATCTTGGCTGGGAAGAAGGGGTTTCACACGAAGCCACGAAGCCACGAAAAGAAGAGAAAAGAAGGCAGTATTGCTCGCGCTAAGACGCGAAGACGCGAAGCAGAAAATATATGCCTTCGGCAAAATGGGTGCGAGGTTATGCGACCCCTTCGCGTCTTTGCGTCTTAGCGCGAGCAATCTCCCTTCTTCCTTTTATTTCCTTCTCTTCGTGCCTTCGTGCCTTCGTGTGAAACCACCTTCCTTCTTCCAAAAACCAAGCAGGGATGACGCGCGCCCAACCACCCGCTAGCCTCGGCTCCAAAGCCGCAAGGCGAATCAATCAGGAGAGTCCGAATGTGCGACGAGCATACCGCCGAGGATAACGAGCATTACCTCTCCCGCCGTCAGTTCGGTGCCGCCGCCGGCGCCATGAGCCTGGCGATGATGCTGCCCAGCCCGGCCAACGCCGCCACCGTCAGCGGCAGCAACGTGTCGATCAAGACGCCCGACGGCACCGCCGATTGCTGGTTCGTCGCCCCCACCACCGGCAGGCATCCCGCCGTGCTCGTCTGGCCCGACATCATGGGCCTGCGCCCCGCCTTCCAGCAGATGGGCAAGCGCCTCGCCGAATCCGGCTATGCCGTGCTCGTCGTCAACCAATTCTACCGCAGCACCAAGGCACCGTTCCTGAAACCCGGCGAGAGTTTCGACCAGCCCGAGATCCGCGCGAAGATCATGCCGTGGCGCACCCCGCTGACCACCGAGGCGACGACGCGCGACGCGCAGGCCTTCACCGATTTCCTCGATCAGCAGAAGTCGGTCGATCGCCAGCGCGGCATGGCCAGCACCGGCTATTGCATGGGCGGCCCGATGACGATGATCACCGCCGCCCTGCGTCCCGATCGCATCCGCGCCGGTGCCTCGTTCCACGGCGGCGGCCTCGTGACCGACAAGCCGGACAGCCCGCATCGGATGGTCCCGAAGATGAAGGCGTCGTATCTGTTTGCGATCGCCGAGAATGACGATGCGCGCGCCCCCGACGACAAGGAACAGCTGCGCGAGGTGTTCAAGGAAGCGAAGCTGCCGGCCGAGATCGAGGTCTATGCCGGCACGATGCACGGCTGGTGCCCGCCCGACAGCAAGGTCTACAATGCCGCGCAGGCCGACAAGGCGTGGGGCCGCATGCTGGCGCTGTTCCAGAAATCCCTCTGACCCGCAGGAGCGCGCAATGACGCTGACATTGTACACCAACCCGATGTCGCGCGGCCGCATCGCGCGCTGGATGATCGAGGAAACCGGCGCCGAATACGACACGGTGATCCTCGACTGGGGCAAGACCAAGTCGCAGGATTTCCTCGCCATCAATCCGATGGGCAAGGTGCCGACGATCGTCCATGACGGCAAGGTGGTGACGGAAGGCGCGGCGATCTGCGCCTATTTGGCCGATGCGTTTCCGGAGGCCGGGCTCGCCCCGCCGACGGCCGATCGCGCCGATTATTATCGCTGGCTGTTCTACGCCGCCGGGCCGATCGAACAGGCGGTGACCAACAGGTCGCTGGGCGTCGCGCCCGACGAGCGGCAGCAGATGATGGCCGGCTATGGCAATTACGATCTGGTCGTGAAGGTGCTGCAGGACACGATCGGCCAGCGCGATTACATCGCCGGCGACCGCTTCACCGCGGCGGACGTCTATTTCGGGTCACAGATCGCCTGGGGCACGCAATTCGGGTCGTTGCCGAAAAGCGATGTCTTCGACGCCTATGTCGCCCGCATTACCGCGCGCCCGGCCTACAAGCGCGCGGGCGAGATCGACGACGCGCTGATCGCGGCGGCGCAGGGGCAGGGGGCGGACGCGGACGCTTGAGGGCAGTATTGTTGCTTAGAGCCAGATGACTTTACCTTGAACCGTTCGTTTCGAGCGCAGTCGAGAAACGGGCCTTGAGCGCTGCGCCACGATTTCTCGACGACGCTCGAAACGAACGGAGATGGAGCGATTCAAACCAAAATCATTCCGCTATAGTACCATCCCCGTTCGTGCTGAGCTTGTCGAAGCACATGCCCCGAACGCGCCCTTCGACAGGCTCAGGGCGAACGGGGGAGGGGGGCTTATCCCCTGGAAAGCGCCGCCCGCCGCGCCGGCAAGTCCGCCATCACCGCCGCGCGCCATTCGGGCGTGCCCGAACTCCACGCCCCGATCTCGTCGATCGTCCGCGCGCAGCCCAGGCAGAGGTCGCGCTCTTCGTCCAGTTCGCATACGTTCACGCACGGGCTGACGATCGCCACCACCGGCACGCGCTCGAAGCCATCGTCGTCGTCCATGCGGAAGACGATCAGTCGACGGTCAGCTTGGCGTTCAGGAAGTTCGGCAGCGGGCCGTTCCAGCCGCCATCGTCCGGCGCATCCTGCTGCGGAATGCGGGCCGGGCGCGCCGGACGCTCGTCGCGCGGTGCGTCGCGCGTTTCGTTCCTCGCCGGGCGGCTATCGCGCGGCGGACGGGCCGCGCGATCTTCACGAGCGGGGCGCTCCTCGCGAGCCGGGCGATCCTCGCGCGGAGCACGTTCGGCACGGGCCGGCCGTTCCTCACGGGCAGGGCGCGCCTCACGCGGCGCACGCGCCTCGCGCGGTGCGTCTTCGGCCGGCGCGGCCGTCTCGACCGGTGCCGCCTTCGACACCGCGGGCTTGCGACCCCGGCGCGGTGCGCGTTCCTCGCGGGCTGCCGGGGCAGCGTCCGCCACGTCGTCCGCCGCCACGGCATCGCCGGCGCCGTAGCGCTCGATCTTCATGCCGGTCAGCTTCTCGATATTGTCGATATTCTCGGCATCGTCCGGCGTCACGAAGGTGAAGGCGATGCCCGTCGCGCCCGCGCGACCGGTGCGGCCGATGCGGTGGACGTAATCGTCCGGATGCCACGGCGCGTCGAAGTTGAACACATGGCTCACGCCCTTGATGTCGATCCCGCGCGCGGCGACGTCGGAGGCGACCAGCAGGTTGATGTCGCCTTTCTTGAACCGTTCCAGTTCGGCGATGCGCTGCGATTGCTCCATGTCGCCATGGATCTCGCCCGAGGCGAAGCCGGCGCGTTGCAGCGCCTTGTTCAGGTCGCGCACCGTCGTCTTGCGGTTGGAGAAGATGATCCCGGTCTTGACCTGCTCTGCGCGCAGCAGCGCCATCAATTTGTCGCGCTTCTTGGCGGCGCTGACCTGCACGACCCACTGCTTGATGTTGACGTTCGCGGTCGCGGGGCGCGCGACCTCGATCGTCTTCGGATTGTTCAGGAACTTGTCGGCCAGCTTCTTGATCGGCGGCGGCATCGTCGCGGAGAACAACAGGGTCTGGCGGCTCTTGGGCAGCTTGGTGCAGATTTCCTCGATGTCGGGGATGAAGCCCATGTCGAGCATCCGGTCCGCCTCGTCGATCACCAGCAGGTCGCAGCCGGTGAGCAGGATCTTGCCGCGCTGGAACAGGTCCATCAGCCGCCCCGGCGTCGCGATCAGCACGTCGACGCCCTTTTCCAGCGCCTTCTGCTGGTCGCCCATCGATACGCCGCCGATCAGCAGCGCCATCGAAAGCTTGTGATACTTGCCGTATTTCTCGAAATTCTCCGCCACCTGCGCGGCGAGTTCGCGCGTCGGCTCTAGGATCAACGACCGCGGCATGCGCGCGCGGCTGCGCCCTTCGCCCAGGATATCGATCATCGGCAGCACGAAGGCGGCGGTCTTGCCCGTGCCGGTCTGCGCGATGGCGACCAGATCCTTCATCATCAGCACGGACGGAATCGCGCTCGCCTGAATCGGCGTAGGCTCGGTATAGCCGGATTCGCCGATGGCTTTCAAAAGCTGGTCGGAAAGGCCGAGATCGGCAAAGGTCATGCGGTGTCCGGAAATAAGGGCCTGGGCAACGCCGCCGGGCCAGCCGCCACGCGCTTGCGCAACCAGCCGGAAATGTCAAGTTTTACCCGTGATCGACGCGACGAACTTCAGCGTTTCGGTGTCAGCTTCTTGAATGACGCAATCATGCACGCCCGGCCCGATCGCGCCCGGATCACGTCGCGCTTGGCGCACATGCTGCCGTCGGGCGCGGGCTTCAGGTAGACGCCGGCATAGAAATCCAGCGCCGGGCAATCGTCGTCCAGCTTGGCGCGGAGCAATTGTCCGTCGATCAGCGCCAGATCCACGCTGTCCTTGCGCGCGACGCCCGATCCGGCGAGCGTATCGAGCGCGACGCAGCGCGGTCCCTTACGCTCTTCCATCGCCGGTCGCGCCGGGCGCGGCATCGGCATCGGCGCGCGGCTCATCGGCACCGGAATGCGGATCACGATGCGCTGCCGGATGGTCAGCTGGGCCAGGTGCAGGCCGTCCATGTCCTCCGCCGGCACGGTCTCGCCGGGCAATGCGGCACCGGGCAGAGCGAGCAGCAGCAGCAGAGAGGGAAGGAGGGGATTCGGCATGAATGTCCCACCAATAGTCTATTTGCTTGAACCGTCGATGAATTGTGGCGACCGTCGCCACATTTCGGTGACACGCCATATGCGACCAAGCAACATGTATCGAGAACCTCTCCGGTCTCGAATAATGGTGCCGATACGGCCATTTACCGCGACATTTGATTGCGGCTTCGTCATGAACAGACCGTCGCTCCTGCTTACAGATCAAGTAATCGCATTCACGATAACGCCGCAATTCCACCGGTGGCACGATGATTGCTAGCTTCTGTTCAGGCCTGCAGATCGCACGCTAGATATCAGAGGGGTTTGATATGAAGAATTTCGCACGATACGCGCTCGCCGCTACCGCTCTTGCCGCCGTGATGCCGGTCGCGCAGGCCAATGCCGCAACTCTGGTCGTCAACGTCGCCGGTGGTCAGGGCTTCGCCGCCTTTGGCGGGGCGGGCAACACCGTTCGCACCTACAATGTCGGCGCAGGCTCGACGATCACCGGCGTCAGCTACAGCGTCAACATCACCGCTCGCGGCACCAGCTGGCTGTCCGAGGCCACTTTGGCCTTCACCAATTCGCTTCTGTCCAACGGCGTGTTCCTGAGCCCGGGCGTTGGCGTCGATAATGCCGGCACCGCCAGCTATAGCGGCTCCGCCGATCTCGTCGCTCTCGGCCTCAGCTTCGCGGTTGGCGCGGACGGTCTCCTGCGGCTCGAATATTTCGACAGCTTCGTCGATGGCGAACTGCCGGATTCGATCTGGAACAACGGCACGGTGACGTTCACCTACTCGCCGGCGGCATCGGCCGTGCCCGAGCCCGCCACCTGGGCGATGATGATCGGCGGCTTCGGCATGGTCGGCGGCGCGCTGCGCAGCCGTCGCCGCAAGACCACGGTCAGCTTCGCCTGATCCGCTTGCCAGCGTGAGATGCGAAAGCCGTCGGCCGCGAGGCCGGCGGCTTTTTGCTGCGACGTCGCATGCTCGCACGGTGGCGACGTGTCGCCCGTCATGATACCGCGGCTGTCATGACTCCCGCGCAATCCGCCCTGATCGAGGCCGTCCGCACCGCGCTCGGCCCCAAGGCCGTCATCACCGATCCCGCCGCGATCGATCCGTGGCTGCACGACTGGCGCGGGCGCTATCATGGCGCGACGCCGGCGATCCTCGCGCCCGACGACACTTCCGGCGTCGCCACGATCGTCCGGCTCGCCGCCGAACACCGCGTCGCGCTCGTGCCGCAGGGCGGCAACACCTCGATGGTCGGGGGCGCGACTCCGCCGGCGGACGGCAGCGCGCTGATCCTGTCGCTGCGCCGCCTCGACCGCGTCCGCAGCCTGGATGCCGACGACAACCTCGCCATCGCGGAAGCCGGCGTGATCCTGTCCGACCTGCACGACGCCGCGCTGGCCGCCGGCCGGCGCTTTCCGCTGACTTTGGGGGCCAAGGGCAGCGCGACGATCGGCGGACTCAGCTCGACCAACGCCGGCGGCACCCAGGTCCTCCGCTTCGGCACGATGCGCGGGCTGATCGCCGGCGTCGAGGCGGTGCTGCCCGACGGCCTGGTCCATGACGGCCTGTCCGCGCTCAAGAAGGACAATCGCGGCTACGATCTCAACCAGTTGCTGATCGGCGCGGAGGGGACGTTGGGCGTGATCACCGCCGTCACGCTGCGCCTCGTGCCCGCGATCGCCGCGCGCGCCGTCGCCTGGATCGGCCTCGCCAGCCCGATCGACGCGCTGACCCTGCTGCGCCGGCTCGAAGCCCACACCCAGGCGATCGAGAGCTTCGAACTTCTGCCCGACGATTCGCTCGCCGCGGTCCTGCGCCACGTGCCCCAGACCCGTGCGCCGCTGGCCGGCGATCACCCCTGGCATGTGCTGATCGAGGCCGTCGCCACCGATCGCCAGGCCGAGCCGCCCGCCACCCTGCTTGAACGCCTGCTCGCCCCCGCGCTCGAAACCGGGCTCATCGCCGACGCCACGATCGCCGCCAGCGAGGCGCAGGCCGAGGCGTTCTGGCGGATCCGCGATTCGATCTCCGAATCCGAACGCGCCACCGGGCCGGCCGCGCAGCACGACATCTCGGTGCCCGTCGCCGCCATGCCGCGGTTCATGATCGACGCGGCGGCCGCCTGCGACGCGCGCTTTCCCGGAACGCACGCCAGCGGCTTCGGGCATCTCGGCGACGGCAACGTGCATTTCCACGTCCGTGCCGCGCCCGGCACCGATCCGGCACACTGGTACGCGGAGCAGGCGCCGGTGGTGACGCGCTTCGTCCACGATCTCGTCGTCGCGGCGGGCGGGTCGATCTCGGCCGAACACGGTATCGGGCAGATGAAGCTGGCGGAACTCGAACGGCTGTCCGCGCCGGCCCGGCTCGCGGCGCTGCGCGCGATCAAGGCGGGCCTCGATCCGCACGGTTTGATGAACCCGGGCAAGCTCGTCGCCACCCCCTTCGCCCCGCTCGCCGCACTTGCGCCGGACGCCCCCAAGCCATAGAGCCGAAGCCATTCGTCGCGGGGAGGGCCACGCGGCACGAAAAAGATGTCGAGTGGAGAATATCGATGGCCAGCGCGCCGCAGCAGTCCCAGCTTCCGCTTTTCTACCAGGCGCTCGAGCCGCTTTCGTCCGAGGCGCACACCAATTTCAAGCTGCGCCCCGCCGACAAGGCGGCATTCGTCGTCGGCAACCATGCCATTCCGCTGACCGTCGATGAATTCACCCTGGTGCAGCGCACGATGCCGATCGTCTTCACCGTGGACGAAAACCCCGTGCCGATCGCGCTGATGGGCCTGAACGAGGGCGTCAACGTGTTCGTCGCCGACGACGGAAAGTTCGCGGACAATACCGGCTACGTGCCGGCCTATATCCGCCGCTATCCGTTCATGCTCGCCAAGCTCCATCCCGATGCGCAGGAATTGTCGCTGTGCTTCGATCCGACCACCGACATCATCGGTGCGTTCGAGGAAGGCGATCCCCTGTTCACCGACGGCAAGCCGAGCGAAATCACCACCAACATCCTCAAGTTCAACGAAACCTTCGAGGAAGCCGGTGCCCGCACCAACAATTTCATGCAGGATCTCAAGGAACTGGGCCTGCTGATGGACGGCGAGGTCAGCATCCAGCCCGACGGCGCGGACCAGCCCTTCGTCTATCGCGGCTTCCAGATGGTCAACGAGGAAAAGCTCAACGACCTGCGCGGCGATCAGCTGCGCAAGATCCAGAAGAACGGCATGCTGCCGCTGCTCTATGCCCACCTCTTCTCGCTGTCGCTGATGCGCGAGATCTTCGGCATGCAGGTGTCGCAGGGCAAGATGCCGGTGCCCGAACTCCAGCTGCAATCCTGATCCGCGCGCCCCAAGAGCCGTCATGCTGAACTTGTTTCAGCCTCCAGCGCGCCGCGACGGCTGTCCGCACGTGTGGGGAAATGGATCCTGACCTTCGTCAGGATGACGGTGCGGCGAGCGTGACGCTCTTTCAAAAGCCCCTCCCTTCAAGCGAGGGGCTTAAAGCATGATGACGTCACCCGCCCGTTCGTGCTGAGCTTGTCGAAGCACCGTTTTTGGATCGACAAGCGACACGCTGGCGGCACGAAGTACGGTGCTTCGACAAGCTCAGCACGAGCGGACGGGTTTTGAATCTAAAGTCATCCCGTTTGCCGCCCATCAACCGCTACCCCAACGTCCGCTTGACCGTCAGCAGCGGCACGACATGGCTGTTGCGCTCGCGATATTCGATCGAGGAGGCCGTCGGCGTGCGCCGGTCGGGCGTATAGAAGGTCCGCTCGCGCCGGCCTGAGACGCTGGTCAGATTGTCCACGCTCAGGTTCAGCGTCGTGCGGGCATCCGGGCGCCATTCCACGAACGCCGTCACGCGCGGCACGTCGCGGTAATTGCGGTCGGTCTCGTCGAGCCGGAAATAGGTGCTCGACGTGCCGCCGGTCAGCCCGAAGCCCCAGGCGAATTTCTTGAAATCCTGCCGGAAGTTCGCCTCGCCATAGAATAACGAATTGCCCGAGAACGCGCGGGCGCGCAGCGTGTAGGGATCGATCACCGAGGTCGAGACATAGGAGCCGTACAGCGTCAGCCGCCCGCCCTTGATGCCGAGCTTGCCGAGCGGCGCGTCCAGCCGGTTGCGGAAGATGAAGACATGGCCGTTGCCCAGATTGCCCGGCGCGTCGAACCCTTCCGGCGTCGGCACCCGGTCCTGCACCAGCGATACCCGGTTGTAGCCCAGCTCCAGCTTGTACAGCCCGTCGCCGAGCAGCTTGCGCTCGATCGTCGCCAACGTCTCCCAGGCGCGCTGCGGCAACAGATCGACATTGCCGCCGTTCACGCGGTTGTTCGACAGTTCGGCGCCGCTGATGAAATCCTCGAACTGCAATTGCGCCACGGTGCGCTGCACCGAAAGCTGCGCGCGCCACAGCGGCGAGGGGCGCCAGTCCAAGGTCGCCTTGGGCTTCAGGAAACTCAGCGATCGTTCGGCCTGCGCATCGCCGGTCACGGTGATGCGCGACATCTCCTGCGTCACGCCCAGGTCGATGCGCAGCCTGGAATCGATCGGCCGTCCGGCATTGACGAACGCCTCGCCGCGCACCTCCTTGACCACCGCATCGTCCACCGGCAGCGCGATCGGCGTGGCCATGCCGGTGCCGTCGATCAGCGACAGGTCGACCTTGCTGGCCAGCCGGTTGATCACGCCCTCCGCCCCGATCTCGACGGTCCAGCCGAGCAGCTTCGGGCGGCTCCACACCGCGCGCAGCAGGGTCTCGGTCAGCCGGTCCTTCAACTGCTGGGTAAAGCCACCGATCGTGTCCGCCGCGACGCGATTGTAGGATTCGTCGTTGCTCAGCCGGTCGCGCCGCGTCGTCAACCCGATCAGCTTCAGCCCGCCGCCGGCCAGCGGGCGGGTCACGTCGCCGCCCAGTTCGTACGTGTCGTAATGCAGCCGCTGCGTCAGTATGTCGTCGCGCACCGATCCGGTTTCCGGAGTCACCGCATTGGCCTGGTTCAGCCGGAACCGGTCGATGAAGACGCGTCCGTTCAGATGCGCGGTGCGGTTCGTGCCGTCGGCATAGTCCCACGACGTGGCCACCGCGACGCTGGGTTCGTCGGCGAAGTTCACTTTGCGGCGGAATTCCAGCAGTCGTCCGTCGGGCACGCTCACCACCCGGTCGGTGCCCTCCTCGGTGGTCTGGCTGTTCTCCACCGTCACCGATGTGCTGAAGGTCGATTTGCCGCGCTTGATCAGCGCGGACGCGCTGCCGGTCGGCCGGACCTTGCCGGTGTAATCGCGCGACGCGGACGCCTGCACCGTGCCCGCCAGCCCGCCGCCCGCCGACAGGATCAGGTTCAGCACCTGCGACTTGCCGGTATAGTCCGCGCCGTACAGGTCGCCCGGCGCGACCTCGATCCGCGCCACCCGGCTCGCCGGAATGCGCGACAACAGGGTCTGCAACGTCTCGCCCTTGGCGCTCGGGCGTTGTCCGTTGATCACGATGTTGCCCGCCGTCTGCCCGAACCCGCGCACGGAAGGATCGACGCTTTCGATCACGAAGCCCGGAATGCGCTCGACCATCTGCAACGCGGTCGCCGGCGCATATTTGACGAAATAGGCCGCGTCGTAATTCTGTCGCCCGTTGGTCGGGCCGGGCAGGGCCGCATCCTGCGACGGCGGCTCGGCCCGCACCGGCACCCCGGTCACCTGCCCCGCCGCCGGCGCCGCGCACGCCCCGATCAAGCCCAGCGCAACGCCGAGCGCAGCCACCACATCCTGCCTGTTCAAGCGACCCACTCCCACACGACTACTGTTGTAGTCGCAAGGTGTACTAGCCAGGCAATACGCCCTTGGCAACCCCCGATCCGACCAATTTATAAGAAGCGCGCCCAATGCCTTGCCCGCGCGGCCTGCGCGACCCATCTCAAAGCGTACGGCGATGCGCCCGCTTGCCCGATCCGAACAAATATGGAACACGCGACCCCATGAGTCTGACCCACATCTCCGTGCGCGGCGCGCGTGAACATAATCTCAAGGATGTCAGCATCGACATCCCCCGCGATACGCTCACGGTGATCACCGGCCTGTCCGGCTCGGGCAAATCCAGCCTCGCGTTCGACACGATCTATGCCGAAGGCCAGCGGCGCTACGTCGAATCGCTCAGCGCCTATGCCCGCCAGTTCCTCGAACTGATGCAGAAGCCCGACGTCGATCATATCGAGGGCCTGTCGCCCGCCATCTCGATCGAGCAGAAGACCACGTCGCGCAACCCGCGCTCGACCGTGGCGACCGTCACCGAGATTTACGATTACATGCGCCTGCTCTGGGCGCGCGTCGGCATTCCGTATTCGCCCGCCACCGGCCTGCCGATCGCCGCGCAGACCGTCAGCCAGATGGTCGATCGCGTCATGGCGCTGCCCGAGGGCACGCGGCTGTACCTGCTCGCGCCGGTCGTGCGCGGGCGCAAGGGCGAGTATCGCAAGGAACTGGCCGAATGGCAGAAGGCCGGCTTCACCCGCGTGCGCATCGACGGCACGATCCACGAGATCGACGAGGCGCCCGCGCTCGACAAGAAGTACAAGCACGATATCGAGGTGGTGGTCGACCGCCTCGTGGTGGGGGAGGGCGTCGCCACCCGCCTGGCCGAAAGCTTCGAGGCCGCGCTGAAGCTCGCGGAAGGGCTGGCCTATGTCGACCCCGCCGATCCGGTCGAACCGCACACCCCGAAACAGGAGATCCTCGGCGACAACGCCCCCGCCGGCCGCATCGTCTTCAGCGAGAAGTTCGCCTGTCCGGTCAGCGGCTTCACCATCGCCGAGATCGAACCGCGCCTGTTCTCGTTCAACGCCCCGCAGGGCGCATGCCCGGCCTGTGACGGGCTCGGCGAGAAGATGCTGTTCGACGCCGATCTCGTCGTCCCCAACCACGCGCTCAGCATCAAGAAGGGCGCGGTCTTCCCCTGGGCGAAATCCAACCCGCCCAGCCCCTATTACATGCAGGTCCTGGGCAGCCTCGCGCGCGAATTCGGCTTCGGGCTCGACACCGCCTGGGCCGATCTCGCGCCCGAGATCCAGGATGCGATCCTCTACGGCACCAAGGGCAAGCCGGTCACGCTCACCTTCATCGACGGCCGCAAGTCGTACGACGTGAAGAAGCCGTTCGAGGGCGTCATCGGCAATCTCAACCGCCGCCTGATGCAGACCGAATCCGCCTGGATGCGCGAGGAGCTGAGCAAGTACCAATCCTCCGCCCCGTGCGAGGTCTGCCACGGCGCGCGCCTCAAGCCCGAGGCGCTGGCGGTGAAGATCGGCATGCGCGACATCTCGTCGGTCACGCGCCTGTCGGTTGTCGATGCGCTCGCCTGGTTCCAGGACGTGCCCGGCCAGCTCGGCGATCAGCAGAATGCGATCGCCGAACGCATCCTCAAGGAAATCCTCGAACGGCTCGGCTTCCTCAACAATGTCGGCCTGGATTATCTCAACCTCGATCGCACCAGCGGCACGCTGTCGGGCGGCGAGAGCCAGCGCATCCGCCTCGCCTCGCAGATCGGCTCGGGCCTCTCGGGCGTGCTCTACGTGCTCGACGAACCCAGCATCGGCCTGCACCAGCGCGATAACGACATGCTGCTCAAGACGCTGCGCCGCCTGCGCGATCTCGGCAACACCGTGCTCGTCGTCGAGCATGACGAGGATGCGATCCGCACCGCCGATTACGTCATCGACATGGGGCCGGGCGCCGGCGTGCACGGCGGCGAGATCGTCGCCAAGGGCACGCTGAAACAGGTGCTCAAGACCAAGGGCAGCATCACCGCCGATTACCTCAACGGCACGCGCGAGGTGCCCGTGCCGGCCAAGCGCCGCAAGGGCAACGGCAAGAAGCTCACCGTCCACAACGCCACCGCCAACAACCTGCGCGGCGTCACGGCCAGCCTGCCGCTCGGCACCTTCACCTGCATCACCGGCGTCTCCGGTTCGGGCAAGTCGAGCTTCACGATCGACACGCTCTACGCCGCCGCCGCGCGCGAGCTGAACGGCGCGCGCATCGTGCAGGGCAAGCACGACAAGATCACCGGCCTGCAATATCTCGACAAGGTGATCGACATCGATCAGTCGCCGATCGGCCGCACCCCGCGCAGCAACCCCGCCACCTATACCGGCGCCTTCACCCAGATCCGCGACTGGTTCGCGGGCCTGCCCGAAAGCGCCGCGCGCGGCTACAAGCCCGGCCGCTTCAGCTTCAACGTCAAGGGCGGCCGCTGCGAGGCGTGCCAGGGCGATGGCCTGCTCAAGATCGAGATGCACTTCCTCCCCGACGTCTACGTCACCTGCGACGTGTGCCACGGCGCGCGCTACAATCGCGAGACGCTGGAGGTGAAGTTCAAGGGCAAGAGCATCGCCGACGTGCTCGACATGACGGTCGAGGACGCGGTCGAATTCTTCAAGGCCGTGCCGCCCATTCGCGACAAGATGGCGATGCTGGTCGAGGTGGGCCTCGGCTACGTCAAGGTCGGCCAGCAGGCCACCACTCTGTCCGGCGGCGAGGCGCAACGCGTGAAGCTCGCCAAGGAACTCAGCAGGCGCGCCACCGGCCAGACGCTCTACATCCTCGACGAACCGACGACGGGCCTGCATTTCGAGGACGTCCGCAAGCTGCTCGAAGTGCTCCACCAACTGGTCGAACAGGGCAACACCGTCGTCGTCATCGAACACAATCTCGATGTCATCAAGACCGCCGACTGGGTGCTGGACCTCGGGCCGGAAGGCGGCGTGAAGGGCGGCGAGATCGTCGCACAGGGCGTGCCGGAGGACGTGGTGAAGGTCGCGGCGAGCTTTACGGGGCGGTATTTGAAGGGGTTGTTGGGGAAGTAGGTGCGGTAACGGCGGAGTAGCGCGGCGAACAAAGGTTCGCCGCGCGTTTTTAGATCAACTGATAACGACCTTCAGCTTAGGTTTGCGTGCTTTTGCCGCTTTTTTACGTGCTGAGAGCGCTGGACTGCCTAAGCCCGCCGCGTCAAAAAATGCTTTGTTCCTCGCATTCGCGTCCCGAAGCATTTTCGCAAAAGAAACTACTTGAATTGAAGCTTTATGCGGCGCGGACCAACCGTAGTAGCCCTGGCCGTCGGGAGTAGGCGTTTGGGCCACGGAGCGCTGGAGCAATTTTCGGGTGTCATCTGTTAATTCACAAACTATATAGCAATGAAATGGCGTGTCTTCGGATATATCTGAAATGATAGCGCCGTCAACATCCTTAACTTTATGTCCTCTTAATTCCTCAATGTATTGTAGAACCTGGTCTACAGGATTTTTACTCGGTAAACTGTCTCCTGGCCTTTTAAATTCGACAATCGATATTGGATCATTTGTATCAGTACGGCGAAATCCCAAAGGATTGAAGAACACAAGATCTGGCTCTTTAGTCGAGCCTTCCTTGCCCACTATCGATCTTATCGTTTTGTCGGAAGCAAAAAACTGATATCCAGAAAGAGATTCATCCAATATCCAGAGATTATGCTCATCGTAATCGCCTGAAGTGAGCATCCTTCCCATCGGGCAGATGAGCTCATGAATGACCTTCTCGTAAAAATACGACTGACTGGTTTCATCGCTATGTTTTAGAAGCATATGAGCAGCCTGAAGAACTTGATGCCTTTTAACAACAAGTTCAGCCAAGCGACGTCGCTCTTGTTCGCTTAATTCATCAAGAGTATCTTCAGCCTCTTTTCTTTGCTCATCGTTAAATGATTTAAGCATCGTTAAATCGGCTAGCCGCTGGCGGGCGTCCTTTTCTTCACGGTATAGAAGAACAAACAAGTTCTGACCAATTTGCTCATCGTCCATTCCAGGTGACAAGTGCGATACGTAGTCGTCTAAATTTCCTACCTGACTAGCCAGCTGAGGATGTTCCATCAGTACCTTTTCAACCGTCTTTTTTTGCTTATTTCGTACGATAGAAATATGTTCAGCGAGAAACTGCTCAACCCCACGTAAGATAGCTTGTTCAAGAGCATCGCGTTGCACGTTGTTAAAGCGAAAGCCTAGCCTTTGTTGATCAACGCGATCATCTAGCGGTTTGCCACTTATGACCGCAACGTACGCTTTCCCGTTTTTTAGTTCTTTCAAGGCATATTTTCTATCTATCGAAACTGGATCTCCAACAAGTCTCCCATGTCCAGTCAGCAAATAAGCATTTCTTAGTTCTTTAGAAATGGTAGGATCAACAAATATGTGATCTATATTAATAGACCAAGGTTCTCCGTCAGATTCAAACGATAAGGTCTGACGAACGGGATTATCGGTCTTGTCTTGAATAAATTCAGTTAAGTTTCTTTTCTCGCCATTATAAGTTAGTTCTATCTTGGGCAAGGTATCAGATATATACAGCGGGAAAAAATGTAACGCTAAATCCTTCATAAACGTGGCATGGTTCATTCTTCCGCCCTGATAGGATCGAGGTACGGAAATAACAATCTCGGAGCCAGTTTCCTTGCCGGTAGCGTCTCTAACCTTTTGATCAACGATAGAAGGTTCTGACTCGGGATTAAAGTCAAACCGAGTTTCTACGGTATTATAGTCAGACTGATAAATGCTTTTAACAGATATCTCTTTAAATGTCTTTATCCAAACAAATCGTCCGACTCCCTTACCCCCTCTTTTATATTTATATCTACTGTCGCTGGTTTCAAAGGACTTTATATTGTCTTCGTTAAAACCTATTCCGTTGTCCTTAATTGAAATCTTTTCTACTTCGTCATTATCGTTGAGTTGAATGTCAATCGAGATCTGTCCTTCGGAGGCGGCCATGTCCTCCCCAAACCGATCGTTGATGGCATGGATGGAATTACTGACAGCTTCGTAAACAGAGTATAAGACGGCCGTCTTGCCGTCCGGCAAATCCATGTTGTCGATGCGACCCATTATATCGAATTTCATTGCAAATCGGGTTTCACCCGCCTCCCTGTTGAGGTTAGGTTGATTCAATTTCAGCTAGGGTCAAGCTGCGATTACGTTTGTAACTGCCCTCGACACCAAAACGCATCGCTACCAACCTGGGCCTGGGACGGCCGGCGAGGGGACACGGTAAGATGCAATACGAATTAGGCCGCTAATTCATACCTGATCGAGCGGATTGGTCAGCTTACGATGGATGCAGCGCCGCGGCAAAGCCGCGTCGTCGGTCGTCGCTTGGGCGACGCCGGTCGGCCCCGCCTAATCCGCTCGCAATTTGCTGCGCAAATTTCTTCGCCGGCGGGGCTGTCCTACAAGCGTCGATCCGGCATATCTAATCCGCCTCCTTATCGAACCCGGAGGCCGATCATGCCAGACCATCCCGAAGAAACCGCCCGCGCCGCGCGCCCGCGCGATGTGCCGCGCGCCTTCATCCTCCGCGCGTCGCCCGGTGACGATCGCGCCGCCGCGCCGCCTTGGCGCGCGTTGCCCGCCACCGGCCCGATCGGCACCACGCCACCCGCGCCACCCGCATCGCAGCCCAGCGCGAGACCGACAGCGTGCCGTTCCACCGCACTCCGCCTTGGCATGTCCGATGCGATACCGTGTAGGGCGTGAACTTCGGTGAACTTCGCCGGTCCGGGCAAGCCCATGGAACACCGCAGAGTGTGTGAACTTCAGTGAACTTCGCCGCCCCGACCACGCTGATGAAACACCGCAGAGTGTGTGAACTTCAGTGAACTTCGCCGCCCCGACCACGCTGACGAAACACCGCAGAGTGTGTGAACTTCGGTGAACTTCGCAGCCCCGGCCAACCCGATGGAACACCGCAGAGTGCGTGAACTTGGGTGAACTTCGCCGCCCCGGCCAAGCCGACGAAACACCGCGAAGTGTGTGACCTTCCGTGAATTTCGCCGCCCGCGCCGGAACGCCCGCGCGTGCCGCTTGTTACCCGGTGCACCCTCATCACGGAGCCCCTGTCCCATGGCCACCACCCCTTCGAAAACGCCCGGCGCCAAATCCCCCGCCGCCAAGCCCGCCCCCGCCCGAGCCGCTCGCGCCAAGGCTGCGCCCGCCAAGTCCGCCGCCGCCAAGCCCGCCCGTCGCGCGCCGCGTCGCCAGCCCGCCGCCAAGGGCAACCGCGCGCTCTCCGCCGGGGCCGCTCTGCTCGCGATCGGCGCGGGCATCGCCGGCTTCCTCGCCCGCCGCCAGATCGCCGCCTGGGCCGCGCCCGGCTCGGCCGAGCACGACGCGCCCGATCTCGCGCTGGACCAGCCGCGTCCCGGCACCGACGGCCGCGCCCCGATCGAATTCCGCCCGGATATCGACGCGCCGATGTCCGCCGCCGATCGCGAGGCGCTGCGTCCCGCCACTGGCCCCGCGCCGTCTTTGGTCGGCGAGGCCGGCACGATGAATGCGCAGACCGGCGCGTCGAACTGACACCAAAATGACCTGCCGAACCGGCAACGCAACGAATTCGCCGGTTCGAGCATTGGGCATGGGTCCGACACGACAGGGAGACATCATCATGCGTACGCTCACCATCGGCCTGCTGGCCGTTTCCACGCTTCTCGCCGGCTGCAACGATTACGGCGGCGGCCGCCCCGGCTATGCCAGCGACTATCGCCGCTACGATTACAACAACCCCGATCCCGCTTATGGCGGCTACGACGCCGGCCGCTATTACCGCGAGGACAATCGCCGCTATCGCGAGCGCCGCCTGTCGGCGAACGATCGCGTCTATCGCGGCAATGACGGCCGCTATTATTGCCGCCGCAACGACGGCACGACCGGTCTGATCGTCGGCGGCGTCGCCGGCGGCGCGCTGGGCGCGGCGATCGCACCGGGCGGCTCGGGCCTGCTCGGCGCGCTGATCGGCGGTGCCGCCGGTGCGCTCGGCGGCCAGGCGATCGACAAGAGCAACAACGACACGCGTTGCCGCTAAGTCTCTGAAGGGGAGGGCGGTGCCGGGCTCGGCACCGCCCTGTCCATTCCCCTGCTGGCAAGCCTCGTGAAACTTGCTAGAGGCTTGGGCCTGTATGGCCGAACCCGACTCCCCCAATTTCGAATTCCGCATTCGCCGTGACGAAGAGGTCGGTTTCCTGACGCGGCTGTGGCGGCGCTGGTGGGTCAAGGGGATCGCGATCCTGCTCGGCCTGTTCGTCGTCGGCGTGTTCCTCGTCTGGCTGTTGTTCGCCCGCGATCTGCCCTCGGTCGATAAATTGCGCTCCTACGAGCCGCCGCTGCCGACCAACGTTCGCGGTGTCGACGGCACCCCGATCTACTCCTATGCCCGCGAACGCCGCGTGGAGTTGAGCTACGAGGAATATCCCAAGCAGCTCGTCCACGCCTTCCTGGCGGCCGAGGACAAGACCTTCTTCGAGCATCACGGGGTCGATTATCCCGGCATCGTCGGTGCCGCGATCAACAATTTCCGCAGCGGCAAGCGCCCCGCCGGTGCCTCGACGATCACGCAGCAGGTCGCCAAGAATTTGCTGATCGGCAACGCCCCGAACTACAGCCGCAAGCTCAAGGAAGCGATCCTCGCCTACCGCATCGAGGATACGCTGACCAAGCCGCAGATCCTGGAATTGTATCTCAACCAGATCGCGCTGGGCCGCAACGCCTTCGGCGTCGAAGCCGCCAGCTACGCCTATTTCGGCAAGGAACTGAAGCAGCTCGATCTGGCGCAGATGGCCTATCTCGCGATCCTGCCCAAGGGTCCGTCCAACTACGATCCGATCCGCCACACCCAGCGTGCGCTGGATCGCCGGGCCTATGTCCTGCGGGAAATGCTGAAGAACAACTTCATCACCCAGGCCCAGTTCGCCGAGGCGAACGCCGAACCGCTCGGCACCGTGCCGCGTCAGGCGTCCAAGGCCGAAGTCGCCGGCTCGGGCTATTTCGTCGAGGAGGTCCGCCGCCAGCTGATCGAGAAATTCGGCGAGAATTCCGACGACGGCCGCAACCCCTTCAGCGTCTATGGCGGCGGGCTGTGGGTGCGCACCTCGTTCGACGGCAAGCAGCAGGAATATGCGCAGGAAGCGCTGCAGGACGGCCTGCTCCGCTTCGACCGCGGCCGCGGCTGGACTGGCCCGCTGCGCCATGTCGAGATCGACGGCGAGAACTGGCAGTCGGCGCTGCTCAACACCAATATCGGGCTCGACTACAAGGATTGGCGCGCCGCGATCGTCATCGCCCTCGACGGCGCGGGCGCCAAGATCGGCTTCTCCAACGGCGAGACGGCGGACCTGCCGCGCTGGGCGGCGCAGATGCCGGTGCGCGGGACCGGCGGCAGCGCGTTCAACGCCTTCAAGGTCGGTGACATCCTCGCCGTCGCACCGGAGGGCGATGCGTTCGCGCTGCGCAGTATCCCGAAGATTTCCGGCGGGTTCGTGGTCGAGGAACCGGCGACCGGCCGCGTCTTCGCGATGCAGGGAGGGTTCGATCCGCGCATCAATTCGTTCAACCGCGCCACGCAGGCGCAGCGCCAGCCGGGATCGACGATCAAGCCGATCGTCTACACCGCCGCGTTGGCCGGCGGCATGACGCCGGCGTCGAGCATCGTCGACGGCCCGTTCTGCGTCTATCAGGGTGCGCGGCTGGGCCAGAAATGCTTCCGCAATTTCGGCGGCGGCGGCGGATCCGGCGCGCACACGATGCGCTGGGGCGTCGAACAGTCCCGCAACCTGATGACGGTGCGCGCCGCCAGCCAGACCGGCATGGACAAGGTCGTGTCGTTGATGGACCGGATCGGCGTCGGCAAATATCCGCCCTATCTGTCGTTCGCGCTGGGTGCCGGCGAGACGACCGTGTCGCGCATGGTCAACGCCTATGCGATCCTCGCGAACCAGGGCCGTGCGCATCCCTCCACGCTGATCGATTTCGTGCAGGATCGCCACGGCAAGGTCGTCTGGCCGGAGAACTGGCGCGCTTGCGACAATTGCAACGCGGCCGACTGGAACGGCAAGGCGATGCCGCGCCCGGTGATCCGCGGCAAGCAGGTCGTCGATGCGATCAGCGCGTACCAGATGATCCACATCGCCGAGGGCGTGATCCAGCGCGGCACCGCGACCGTGCTACGCGATCTCGATCGTCCGATGTTCGGCAAGACCGGTACGAACACCGGCCCGACCGACGTGTGGTTCATCGGCGGCACGCCGCAGATGATCGCCGGCGTCTATATCGGCTACGATGCGCCACGTTCGCTTGGCGGCTACGCGCAGGGTGGCACGATCGCCGCGCCGATCTTCAAGCAATGGGCGATCAAGGCGTATGAAGGGATGGACAAGCTGCCGTTCCGCGCCCCGCTCGGCGTGCGCATGGTGCGGATCGATCGCCAGAGCGGCAAGCCGGTCTTCGGCACCTGGCCGACCGCCGATCCCAAGGCGGCGGTGATCTGGGAAGCGTTCAAGCCGGAGAGCGAACCGCGCCGCGCGATCCGTCGCCCCGGCGTGCTGGCCGACCCCGCCGCCGCCGTCGCCGCGGCCAAGGCTCGCGAGGAAAAGGCCGCCGCCGCCCGCATCGAGCAACGCCGCGACAGCGATTTCTTGCAGAGAGAGGGCGGAATCTACTAGCGCCGATCCCTATATGAACAGTCGTCCCGGCTCCGGCCGGGATCGCGTTGCAACCAAGCGCGGCGACCGCCGCACAAGACCCCGGACTTCGCCGGGGTGACGTACTGGAGAAGACCCATGCGCGCCGAAGCGCAGGCACACGTAGATACGATCAACGAGGCGCTGGCGCTGCTGCGCCGCTTTCTCGACTGGGACCGCGCGCTCCGCCGCCTGGACGAACTGAACGCGCGCGTCGAGGATCAGGCTTTGTGGAACGATCCCAAGGCCGCGCAGGAGGTGATGCGCGAACGCCGCCGTCTCGACGAGGCGATCACCGCCACGCGCCTGATCCAGAGCGAGCTGAGCGACACGGTCGAACTGATCGAGATGGCCGAAGCCGAGGGCGACACCGAGATGGAGGCGGACGGCGTCGCCTCGCTCGCCGAACTCGCCGCGCGTGCCGACAAGGACAAGGTCAAGGCGCTGCTGGCCGGCGAGGCCGATGGCAACGACACCTATGTCGAGATCAACGCTGGCGCCGGCGGAACGGAGAGCCAGGACTGGGCCGGCATGCTCAGCCGCATGTATCAGCGCTGGGGCGAGCGTCATGGGCTGAAGGTCGAGCTGATCGATCACCATTCGGGCGAGCAGGCCGGGATTAAGTCCGCCACTCTGCTGCTTAAGGGCGAGAACGCCTACGGCTATGCCAAGACCGAGAGCGGCGTGCACCGCCTGGTGCGCATCAGCCCCTATGACAGCGCGGCGCGGCGGCACACCTCGTTCGCCTCGGTCTGGGTCTATCCGGTCGTCGACGACAACATCCAGGTCGAATATAACGAGAGCGACCTGCGCATCGACACGTACCGCGCGTCCGGTGCGGGCGGCCAGCACATCAACACCACCGATTCCGCCGTGCGCATCACGCACGTGCCGACCGGCATCGTTGTGCAGTGCCAGAACCAGCGGTCGCAGCACAAGAACAAGGCCGAGGCGTACAACCAGCTCCGTGCCCGCCTGTACGAACGCGAACTCGCGATCCGCGAGGCGGCGGCCAATGCCGAGAATGCCGGCAAGACCGACATTGGCTGGGGTCACCAGATCCGCAGCTACGTCCTGCAGCCGTACCAGATGGTCAAGGATCTGCGCACCGGCGTCACCTCGACCGCGCCATCCGACGTGCTCGACGGCGATCTCGATGCGTTCATGGCCGCGGCCCTGTCGCAGCGCGTGACCGGCGAGGCCGTCGAGATCGAGGACGTGGATTGATCGTGCGGGGGGCGGTCATCACCACCCTGATGAGCGTGCTGGCACTGCTGGCCGCGTGCGAGGCCGCGCCGGTGATCAAGACGGTCAAGGACAAGGCCGGACCGTTCCCCGCCGCCGACCGCCCCGTCGCACACATCGTGTCCTCGCGCTGGTCGACCGAGGAGGCGCGCGACCGCCTGAACGAGGCGGGTCAGGTGATGGCCAAGTCCGGCATCACCAAGGGCATGACCGTCGCGGATATCGGCGCGGGCGAGGGCTATTACACGATTCGGCTGGCGCAGCGTGTGGGTAAGGAGGGGCGTGTCCTGGCCGAGGACATAGTGGCCGGCGTTCGCGATGCGTTGGCCGAGCGCGTGGCGCGCGAACGGCTTGATAATGTTAGCGTAAGATTGGGCAATCCGGCCGATCCCAAGCTGCCCGACAACAGCTTCGACCGCATCTTCATGGTGCACATGTATCACGAGATCGACCAGCCGTACGAGTTCCTGTGGCGAATGCGCCCGTCGCTGCGCCCCGGTGGTCTGGTCGTGGTGGTCGATGCCGATCGCCCCACGCAGGATCACGGCACACCGCCGGAACTGCTGAAATGCGAATTCGCCGCGGTCGGGTACGTCCAGGTCGATACCGCCGACATGCCCTCGGCGGGCGGGTATCTCGCGACGTTCCAGGCGGTGGGCCCGCGACCGGAGCCCGAGGCGATCCGGCCCTGCCAGTTGATAAGCCGCCGCGCCTGAGGCCTATAACAGGCCGATCGCTCGAAAGCTGCTCGCGCCACCGCCGGGCACCAGCACGAGATGATCGACCAGCCGCACCTCGACCGATCGCAGCGCTCGGGCGAGGCGGCGCGTGACCGCCCGGTCCGCCTCGCTCGGCGCGGGATCGCCGCCGGGATGCGTGTGCGCCATCACCACCATGGCGGCATCGAAGGCCAGCGCGTCGGTCACCACCAGCCGTACCGGCACGTCGGCCGCATCGACGCGCCCGGCCTGGGTGTGACGCATGCCCAACAACCTCCGTTCCGGATCAAGATACGCGAACGCGACCATCTCATTTGGTGACGCGACAAGGGCGTTGAACAGCCGAAGCGCGGCCTCCGGATCGCGAACATGGCGAATTACCGTCGATTTGGTGAGGACGGGGGCCATGACGAACGCTGGGCAGGGCGTCGGTGCGGGGTAAAGCACCGCCGCGTCCATTGCTGCGCTAATGTCGTTCGGCTAATCCGAAGCGATGCAGCCTTACCTCGAACTGATGCAGCGCGTGCTCGATTCGGGTGCCGAGCAGATGGACCGCACCGGCACCGGCACGCTGAGCGTGTTCGGCGCGCAGATGCGCTTCGATCTTGCCAAGGGCTTTCCGGTCCTGACCACCAAGAAGCTTCATCTGCGATCGATCATCGTCGAGCTGCTGTGGTTCCTGCGCGGCGACACCAACGTGCAATGGCTGCGCGATCGCAGGGTGAGCATCTGGGACGAATGGGCCGACGAGAATGGCGATCTCGGCCCCGTCTACGGCAAGCAGTGGCGTGATTGGACGACGGCCGGTGGCGAGCATATCGATCAGATCGCCGGGTTGATCGAGCTGATCAAAAAGGATCCCGGATCGCGCCGCCAGATCGTCACCGCGTGGAATCCGGGCGAGTTGCACGCGATGGCGCTGAGCCCGTGCCATTGCCTGTTCCAGACCTATGTCGCGAACGGCAAGCTGTCGCTGCAACTGTACCAGCGCAGCGCGGACATCTTCCTGGGCGTGCCGTTCAACATCGCCAGCTATGCGCTGCTCACGCACATGCTGGCGCAGCAATGCGATCTCGAGGTCGGCGAATTCATCTGGACCGGCGGCGATTGCCATCTCTATTCCAACCATCTGCAGCAGGCCCGCGAGCAATTGTCGCGCACGCCGGGGCCGTTGCCGACGCTCGACATCCTGCGCCGGCCGGATGCGATCGACGGATACGAATATGAGGATTTCGAACTGAGCGGCTATGTCGCGCAGGCGCACATCAAGGCACCGGTCGCCGTCTGAGCGAGAGTGAATCGCAACAGGAACCGTCCGGCGCAGATACGGTTCAGCCCTGTAACGATTGATACAGGGACGCCATGATGGACATCACGCAACTCATCCTCGACGAACACGCCCAGCAGCGGAGCCTGTTCGCGCAGATCGACAGCATCGATCCCAAGGACACCGAGGCGCTGACCGCGATCTGGGGGCGGCTGAAGAACCTGCTCGATTCGCATGCCGAGGCCGAGGAACGCTATTTCTACCCGCGCCTGATGCAGATCGGCACCGGCGGCAACGATGCCGATTCGGCCGCAGAAGAGACCGAGGACGCGATCGAGGATCACAACGACATTCGTGACACCGGCGAGGCGGTGCAGAAGCACGGGGTCGGTTCGAAGGCGTGGTTCGAGGCGGTCGGCGAATGCAACAAAGCCAATAGCGATCATATGGCGGAGGAAGAGCGCCAGGGCCTGACCGACTTCCGCAAGCATGCCACGCTGGAGGAGCGTCACGCGCTCGCCGTGCAGTTCGCGACGTTCGAGGCGCGGCATCTGGACGGTGTGAAGGTGGTCGACAAGGATCCGGAGAAATATGTGAAGGAGCACGCGCCGAGCTGACCGGCGCTCGCCTTCCTGCGTGCTTGCGGGCATGAGGCGGGGATGATCACCTTCATTCTCGCACGGGCCGATAACGGCGTCATCGGCGTGGACGGCAAACTGCCCTGGCATCTGCCGGCCGATCTGAAGCGCTTCAAGGCGCTGACGATGGGCCAGCCGATGATCATGGGCCGCAAGACCTTCGAGAGTTTCCCGAGCCCATTGCCCGGCCGCCGCCACATCGTCCTGACGCGCGACGCTGATTGGTCGGCGGTGGGCGCGGAGGTGGTGCATTCGGTGGAGGATGCGCTGGCGCTGGCCGGGGATGATGCGATGGTGATCGGCGGCGCGGAAATCTTCGCCCTGTTCCTGGACCGCGCCGATGCCATCGAACTGACCAAAGTCCACCTCTCGCCGCCGGGCGACGCGCATGTTCCGCCCTTCGCCGGCTGGCGGGAGGCCGCGCGGCAGGATATGCCCGGCGATGGCGATCGGCCCGCTTACAGCTTCGTCAGGCTGGAGCGCGGTTGACGGGCAGGAGGGGCACAGCATGAAGACATGGCTTTACGGGATCGTCGCGCTGGTCGTCGTCGCGGTCGGTGCCTTCCTGATCTTCGCTCCCGGCATGGCCGAGCGATCGATGAACAAGGTCGTGCCCGTCGCGCTGAAGATCACGCCCGAGGCACGCGCGCTGCATGCGCAGTTGCAGATCGCCGACATGCATGCCGATTCGCTGCTGTGGAAACGCGATCTGCTTGCGCGATCGACACGCGGGCAGGTCGATCTGCCGCGGTTGATCGAGGGCAATGTCGCGTTGCAGGTCTTCTCGTCGGTCACCAAGACGCCGAAGGGGCAGAATTACGACGCAAATTCCGCCGATACCGACAATATCACGACGCTGGCGATCGCCGATCTCCAGCCGGTGCGGACATGGAATTCCCTGCTCCAGCGCTCGCTCTGGCACGCGACCAAGCTCGATCGCTTCGCCGCTGCGTCCGAGGGCAAGTTACGCGTGATTCACACGCCCGCCGATCTCGATGCATTGCTGGCGGCCCGCGCGAAAGGCGAAAAGATCACTGGAGGGATGTTGTCGATCGAAGGGCTGCAGGATCTGGAGGGCAGGCTCGCCAATCTCGACGTGCTGCACGCGGCCGGTTTCCGCATGGCGGGCATGGCGCACTTCTTCGACAATGAGGTCGCCGGTTCGATGCATGGCGAGAAAAAGGGCGGGCTGACCCCGCTCGGCCGGCAGGTGGTCGCGCGGATGGAGCGGATCGGCATGATCGTCGATATCGCGCATTCCAGCCACGCGACGATCGCCGAGATCCTGAAGATCGCCACGCGCCCGGTGGTGGCGAGCCATGGCGGCGTGCAGGCGACGTGCAAGGTCAACCGCAACCTGACCGACGACGAGATCCGCGGCGTCGCGGCGACCGGCGGGGTGATCGGCATCGGCTATTGGGACGCGGCGGTGTGCGGCACGTCACCGATACAGGTCGCGGCGGCGATCGCGCATGCGCGCGATGTCGGCGGGATCGATCATGTCGGGCTCGGCTCCGATTTCGACGGCGCGGTGACGACGGGCTTCGATACCAGCCAGCTGGCGGCGGTGACCCAGGCGCTGATGGATCGCGGGTTTTCGCGGGCGGATATCGCCAAGGTGATGGGCGGCAACGTGCTGCGCGTAGTGCGCGCAGGGATCGTGCCGAAGGGGTGATCCTCCCCGGTACGGGGCGGTGGCAGCCGGAGGTTGACGGAGGGGCGGGCCGGCAACGGAGCGCTTGCGACATGCCCCCTCCAACACCCGCTGGAGACGCGGGCGGTCCCCCGCCCCGTGCCGGGGGGATCAAGAGGCTCTGGCGCGCTTCTGCCTGCCCTCCTATAGCCCGTCCCATGCAGCGGCTGGACGGCAGCGCAGCGGTCCCCGCCCACCTTGCCGGCGGCATCGTGGCGCTCGGCAATTTCGACGGGTTTCATCTCGGCCATCAGGCGGTGGTCGGTCGCGCGGTGGCGCGTGCGCGGGCCGAAGGGCGGCCGGCTCTGGTCGCGACGTTCGATCCGCATCCGGTGCGCTACTTCCGGCCCGATGCGCCGCCGTTCCGCCTCACCACGCTCGACCAGCGGCAGGAATTGTTCGCCACCGCCGGGGCGGATGCGATGGTGGTGTTCGACTTCGATCGCGCGCTGGCCGAATTGACCGCCGAGCAGTTCGTGACCGAGCGGCTGATCGGCTGCCTCGGTGTCGGCGGGGTGGTGACGGGCGAGGATTTCACGTTCGGCAAGGCCAAGGCGGGCAATGCTAGGGTGCTGGCGGAGTTCGGGGCGGCGCATGGTTTTTCGAGCGAAACGGTCGGCGCGGTCATGCTGGATGGGGCGATCGTATCGTCCACGCACATCCGCGATGCGCTGATCGCCGGCAATCCGCGGGAGGCCGCTCGATTGCTGACGCGACCGTTCGCGATCCGGGGGGCGGTGCAGCATGGCGATAAATTGGGGCGCACGATCGGCTACCCCACGGCGAATATCGACATGGGCAAGTATCTGCGTCCCGCCTACGGCATCTATGCGGTGCGCGGGCGGTTGGCCGACGGACGCGTGCTGGACGGCGCAGCGAACCTCGGGATCCGGCCGACCTTCGATCCGCCGAAGGAATTGCTGGAGCCGTATTTCTTCGACTTCGCCGAGGATCTGTATGGCCAGCAAATCGAGGTCGACCTGATCGAATTCCTGCGGCCCGAGGCGAAGTTCGATACGCTGGAGGCGTTGACGGCGCAGATGGAGGCGGATTGCGCGCGGGCTCGTGATCTGCTGGCGGTGGCTTAGAATTTAGGAGGAGTTTCACACAAAGGCACAAAGGCACGAAAAGACGGGGAAGAAGATTTGCTCGCGCGAAGACGCGAATCAGGAAAAATCGATGCCTTCGGCAAAAGTGCGCCGGTTTGAGGCGACCTCTTTGCGTCTTAGCGCTTTAGCGCGAGCAATCCTCCTTACTTTTCGTGCCTTCGTGTCTTCGTGTGGGCCATCTTCCTTCTGTCGGCAGCATTGACGCGGAGAATAATTCTGAAGACCCATCACCATTTTTATCCCGCCCGCGTCTCCGCGCCGACCTGCGCTTCGCCATTTGTGAAACCACCTCAGCCCCGCTAAAGCCCGCCTCCTATGACCGACAGTCCCGCCCAAGACGCCGCCAGAGATTGGCGCGACACCGTCTTCCTGCCGAAGACCGATTTCCCCATGAAGGCTGGCCTCGCCCAGAAGGAGCCGGCGATCCTGGCGCGCTGGGCGGCGCTCGGCATCTACGATCGGCTGCGCGAACAGCGGGCCGGGCGCGAGCGGTTCATCCTGCACGACGGCCCGCCTTACGCCAACGGCGACATCCATATGGGCCATGCGATGAACAAGGTGCTGAAGGACATCATCGTCCGCAGCCAGTCGCTGATGGGCAAGGATGCGCCGTACGTGCCGGGCTGGGATTGCCACGGCCTGCCGATCGAGTGGAAGGTCGAGGAAGCGTATCGCGCGAAGAAGCTGAACAAGGACGAGGTGCCGGTCGCGCAGTTCCGCGCCGAATGCCGTGCGTACGCCGAGAAATGGGTCGCGGTGCAGCGCGAACAGTTCGAGCGGCTGGGCGTGATGGGCGACTGGGCCGATCCGTATCTGACGATGAAGTTCGATGCCGAGGCGGCGATCGTCGGCGAGTTGCTGAAGTTCGCCGAGAGCGGCCAGCTGTATCGCGGCGCGAAGCCGGTGATGTGGTCGCCGGTCGAGAAGACCGCCCTGGCCGAGGCCGAGGTGGAATATGAGGACGTGGTGTCGACCCAGATCGACGTCGCGTTCGAGATCGTCGACGCGCCGAACGCGCCCGAACTGGTCGGCGCGCATGCGGTGATCTGGACAACCACGCCGTGGACGATCCCGGTGAACCAGGCGCTGAGCTATGGGCCGGAGATACATTATCAGGCTTTCCAAGCCGAAGATGGGCGCAGATTCCTGATCGCTTTCGATCTCAAAGAAGAGTTCGAACGCCGCACTGGCATAATGCTTAATTCAGGCAATCTGCAGGACATCGATAACGGACAGGTTCGCGGTACTTTACTCGAGGGCGCCACCGCACGACACCCGATGCACGCGCTCGGCGGGTTCTTCGCCCGCCCCCGCCCGTTCCTGCCCGGCGATTTCGTCACCACCGATGCCGGCACCGGGCTCGTGCATATGGCCCCCGATCACGGCGAGGACGATTTCCTGCTGTGCAAGCAATACGGCATCGATCCGGTGTTCGCGGTCGATGGCGCGGGCATGTATCGCGCGGACTGGGCGTGGCTCGGCGGGCAGGGAAGCGTGATCAACAAGAAGTTCGTCGCATCCGACGGGCCGATCTGCACCGATCTGCGCGAAGCGGGCGCGTTGCTCGCGGCAAGCGACGATTTCGCGCATTCCTATCCGCACAGCTGGCGGTCGAAGGCGAAGGTGATCTTCCGCGCGACGCCGCAATGGTTCATCCCCATGGATCGGGATACTTATGCCAATACCGTCATCCCAGCGCAGGCTGGGATCTCAGGCGAAGGTGCGGGACAGGAGCCGCACGAGACCCCGGCCTTCGCCGGGGTGACGTCCGCCGGCAACGGCGCGACCTTGCGAGAGGTGGCGCTCGATGCGATCGCCCGCACCCGCTGGGTGCCCGCGCGCAGCGAGAACCGGATTCGCGCGATGGTCGAGGGCCGCCCGGACTGGGTGATCTCGCGCCAGCGCGCCTGGGGCGTACCGATCGCGCTCTACGTCAACCGCGCGACCGGCGAGTATCTCGACGACGCGGCCGTCAACGCGCGCATCGTCGCGGCGTTCAAGGCGGGCGGGGCGGATGCGTGGTTCGCCGCCGATCATCAGGCGCTGCTCGGCCCCGATTACGCGCTCGCCGATTACGAGGTGATCACCGACATCCTTGACGTGTGGTTCGACAGCGGCAGCACGCACGCCTTCGTGATCGAGGCCCGCTACGGCGAGGGGACGCGCGCGAACCTGTATCTCGAAGGGTCGGACCAGCATCGCGGCTGGTTCCAGTCGTCGCTGCTCGAATCCTCCGGCACGCGCGGGCGTGCGCCGTACGATGCCGTGCTCACCCACGGCTTCGCGCTCGACGGGCAGGGACGCAAGATGTCGAAATCGCTCGGCAACGTGGTCGATCCGCTGAAGATCATCCAGGAATCGGGTGCCGACATCCTGCGCATGTGGGTCGCCTCGACCGATTATTTCGACGATGTGAAGATCGGCAAGGAGGTGCTCGGCACGGCGAGCGACGCGTATCGCAAGCTGCGCAACACGTTCCGCTATCTGCTCGGCGCACTCGACGGGTTCAGCGATGCGGAGAAGGTCGCGGTCAAGGACATGCCGGATCTGGAGCGCTACGTCCTCCACCGGCTCGGCATGATCGACGTCGAATTGCGGACGGCGGCGACGGGGTACGAATTCAATCGCTACCTGCGCCTGCTGACCGATTTCGCGCAGGACGATCTGTCGGCGTTCTTCTTCGATATCCGCAAGGACTCGCTCTATTGCGATGCGGCCACCGACATCAAGCGGCGCTCGTACCGCACCGTGCTCGACATCCTGTTCCACGCGCTGGTGCGTTATGCCGCGCCGATCCTGTGCTTCACCGCCGAGGAGACGTGGCAGGCGCGTTACCCGAGTGAGGACGGGTCGGTCCATTATCTGGAATGGCCGGAGCTGCCGGCGCTGCCCGGCGACGATGCCGCGCTGACGCAATGGGGCGACGTGCGGGCATTGCGCGTGCAGGTCACCGAGGCGATCGAGCCGCTGCGTCGCGAGAAGCGCGTGCGCTCCAGTCTGGAGGCCGAGGTGACGGTGCCCAGGGCGACGCTTTCGAACGAGGCGCTGGCCGAGCTGTTCATCGTCGCGAAAGTGACGACGGCGGATGATATCGCCGTGACGCCGACCGACTTCCACAAATGCGGCCGCTGCTGGCGCCATCTGCCCGAAGTGACGACGGACGGGACGCTGTGCGATCGCTGCGCGGAGGTAGTGGCATGAGCGCGCTGCCGAAAGCAGGCGTGATCGCCGCCGTGACGCTGTTCGTGATCGACCAGGCGGTGAAATATGCCGTCACCGGGCCGCTCGGCATCGATCATCTTGGTGCCTACCGGGAGATCGTGTCGTTCTTCGACCTGCGCTTCGTGCCCAATATCGGCATCTCGCTTGGGCTGTTGCCGGCGGGCGGCGACACGATGCGCTGGGCGCTCGTCGCGCTGACCGCGGCGATCGCGTTCGGCGTGGGCGTCTGGATGACGCGCGAGAAGAACCCGCAGGACCAGATCGCGCTCGGCCTCGTGCTGGGCGGCGCGATCGGCAACATCCTCGATCGCATGCGGTTCGGCTATGTGGTCGATTTCGCCGACCTGCATTTCGGCACGTGGCGACCGTTTTTGGTCTTCAATGTCGCCGATGCGGCGATTACGATCGGCGTGCTGGTCTTGCTCGTACGCGCGCTTCTGATACGCGATAAACCCAGGACTGAGTCCAGCGACAAGCAGGGGGCCGGTGCGGCACCAGTGGAGAATTCTAATGCGTAAGTTCGTTATCGTCGCCACCGGCCTGGCGCTGGCCGCCACGCTCTCCGCCTGCGGCAAGCGCGGCTACGATCGTGCGCGGCCGGACGAATTCGCCGTCGCGCGCCAGGCGCCGTTGGTGATCCCGCCCGATTTCTCGCTCGTGCCCCCGGCGGCCGGTGCCGCTCCGACCACGTCGGGCAATCCCAACGCGCAGGCGCTCGACGCCTTGTTCGGCGGAACGGCGGCGCGCAGCGCGTCCGAGGGCGCAGTGGTCGATGCGGCGGGCGGCGACGCCGCGGCCGACGGCATCCGCTCGGATGCGGGCGATCCCGGCACCAATGTGGTCGACAAGGCCGGCACGACGCGCGACATCGTCGCGGCGCCGGAAGGCGACGGACAGGATGCCCGCGCCAGCACGCCACCGAAGAACTGATCCTGCGTTCGGGGCGCGTAGATCACCCCATTTGTCCTGAGCTTAGTAAAGGGCGCGGTTCTGGTGTACCGTCACCCCGGACTTGTTCCGGGGTCCACCGTGCCGGAAGATCGGCTGTCAGATCACTATCTGTATCGAAAGCGGCTTGGTGGACCCCGGAACAAGTCCGGGGTGACGGAAGGGCTGATCAGTTCGCGTCCAAATCGTCGAATTTCGAACGGGCCCGCGCGAAAAATACGGACACAAAAAAGGGGACGGCCAGAGGCCGTCCCCTTTTTTTGAATATCGGCGATGTCTAGAAGCTGACGCCGATCGAGCCGACGAAACCGCCGGACGTGATGTTGCGCAGCTTGCCCGGACCGTCGACGATGAAATAATTCTTGTTGGTGTCGACGTAGTTGGCGCCGATCGTGACATGGTTCCAGGTGTAGCTCGCGCCCAGTCCCCAATCGGTGTAGCCCTTGTAGCCGAGCGACAGCACGCTGGGCCCGAAAGTGTGGCCGAGATGCGCCGTCACGCTGAACGGCGTCGTCGGAATGGCGGCGGACAGGTCCCCGGCGAGATAGGTGCTGTCCCGGTTGCGGATGCCGTCGAGCGACTGGGCCGACTGCTTGGGCGTGTAGTTGGCGGTGATCTTGCCGGTCAGCGGACCATAGGTCGCCGACACGTCGATATAGGGCTCGACGAAGTCGGTCTTGTTATGCCCGCCGCCGGGGTAGTAATAATACAGCACGCCGCCATCGATCTTCACACCGCTCTTGAAGGTGTGCGAATAACCGGCGATCAGATCGATCTCCTGATCGCTGCCGAATGCGACGTAATCGTCTATCGAGGACCCCCAGACCGAGGCGTACAGGCCGGATTCGTGCGTGATCGTGAAGGTGCCCTGCAGGGCGACCTTCTTGTCGGTCTGTGAAATGCCGCGGAAGCGGTAATCGGAGACGACCGTCGCGCCACCGGTGACGGTAATCGCCGGCGGAGGCGCGGTTGGCCCGGCCGCATCCTGTGCGAATGCGGGGGTGGCGGTGGCGAGCAGCAGTGCGCTCAGGCTTAGCGTGGAAATGCGCATCAATGTCCCTTTCGACGTAGAAATGCGTGTAGTCCCCGCCTGCTTCGTCAAGATTTGCCCCATCTGTCGGGCGCTCAAAGCACCCCGCGCGGCTGATCCCCGACGCAACGCAAGTGCCGAATGGCGCTGCACTGCACAACATAATTCTGAAACGTGTCCGAAACATTGCTGTTGTGTTGCTGGCGCGCCACAGTGGGCCGCGTGTCACCGGAAGATCATCGTCGTCGGTCCGGTGGGTATTATGCGGTCGGCAAAATTATCGCCGTCATCCTCCCGACGGCGAGGATCCCGCTTCTTCTACTTGGTGCGGGACAGGGCAGCGGGATCCCCGCCTTCGCGGGGATGACGGGAAGAGTGACCCTGGAATCTCGATCGGCGCACAGAAGTCGGGTGTTAAGCTTTTGCCGCGTCGAACCTTTGGAGACTGGCGGCGAGGTCGGCGATCAGATCGTCCGGGTCTTCCAGCCCGATCTGCAGGCGTACCAGCGGGCCGGCATCGTCGCGCTTCGTCACGCTGCGATAGCGCGCTGGATCGACCGGCAGGGCGAGGCTTTCGAAACCGCCCCAGCTATAGCCGATGCCGAACAGGTCGAGCCCGTCAATCAGCGCGGCGCGGCTTTCCTCGCCACCGCCGTTCAGCACGAACGAGAACAGCCCCGAGGATCCCTTGAAATCGCGCAGAAAATGGTCGTGGCCGGGGCAATCGGGCAGGGCCGGGTGAAGCACCGTCGCCACCTGCGGCTGTTCGGCCAGCCAATGCGCGATCTTGAGCGCGCTGGCCTCGTGCTGCTTCAGCCGCACCGCCATCGTGCGCAGCCCGCGCGAACCGAGCCAGCAATCGTCTGGGCTGGCGACCTGACCCAATTGGTAGCTGGTGTCGCGCAGCCGGGCGAAATGCCCCGGCGCGGCGGTAACGGAGCCGAGCATCACGTCGGAATGGCCGACGACATATTTGGTGCAGGCGAGGATCGTCAGGTCCACGCCCAGCGCGATCGCCGGAAAGAGCAGCGGGGTGGCCCAGGTATTGTCGATCAGCGTCGTCACGCCACGTGCCTTCGCGGCGGCGACGATGGCGGGCACGTCCTGCACTTCGAACGTCAGGCTACCGGGGCTTTCCATCAGGATCGCGCGGGTAGCCTCGCCGATCAGGTCGGCGATACCGCCCCCGATCAGGGGATCGTAGAAGCGCGTCTTGATGCCCATGCGCTTGAGCAGGCCCATCGCCAATCCGCGCGTCGGATCATAGGCGCTGTCGGGCGCGAGCAGTTCGTCACCCGGCGAAAGCACCGACAGCAACGCCGCCGCGATCGCCGCGACGCCCGAGCAATAGAGGAACGTGCCTTCCGCGCCGGGTTCCAGTTCGGTCAGCGCATCGGCCAGCGCCCATTGCGTCGGCGTGCCCTTGCGACCGTAGAACAGACGGTGATGCGTGTTCGACCCGCGCTCGCGCAGGCTTGCCACGTCGTCGTAGAGGATCGTCGACGCGCGCCATACCGGTGGGTTGACGATCCCTTGCGTCCACTCCGCGCGCCGGCCGGCGGAGACGATGCGGGTGGCATCGGCGATGGGCTCGTCGTTGTCGCCCTTCACGCCGACCTGCCCTCCGCCGACATCCCCGCGCAGGCGGGGATCACTAGTCCCGACAGGCGGATACGGAACCGATGTTCAGCCGGTATGGATTCCCGCCTGCGCGGGAATGACGGGAGAGAGCTGGAACGGGCAAGCCCTTCGCTCACGCCGCGCCGGTCGCCTTCGGCGTGTCGCTGGCGGCACCCCATTCGGACCAGCTACCGTCATAGACCGCAGCTTCGTTGCCGAGCAGATGCGCGCCGAACGCCAGCACCGATGCTGTGATGCCGGAGCCGCAGGTGGTGACGAGCGGCTTGGCCAAGTCGATCCCCGCGCCTTCGAATTCCGCCTTCAGCGCATCGCCGGTCTTGTAGGTGCCGTCTTCGTTGAACAGCTCGCCCACCGGCAGGTTCTTGGAACCCGGGATATGTCCGGCGTGCGTCGCGGCGCGCGGATCAGGTTCCTCGCCGGTGAAACGCGCGGCGGAGCGGGCGTCGAGCACCTGTTCCGCCTTGCTGTCGAGATTGGCCTTCAGCTGGTCCTTGGTCCTGACGCCCTTGTCGTCGGCCCACACGGTAAAGTGACGATGGCGCAACTGCTCCTTGCCGCTGGCGACGTCCCGGCCCTCGGCCTGCCACTTGGCCAGGCCGCCATCGAGGATCGCCACATCGTGCGCGCCGAACGTGCGCAACATGAACCAGGCGCGCGCCGCGGTGTGATAGGGCGAATTGTCGTACAGCACGATGCGGCTTCCGTCGCCCAAGCCGAGCGATTGCATGCGACTGGCGAACTTTTCGGGTGCCGGCAGCATCGAGGGCAGGCCGCTGGACGTATCGGCGATCTCGCCAAGGTCCATGAACACCGCACCCGGAATATGTGCCTTCTCGTACTCGGCCGCCGCGTCGCGGTCTCCGAAGCCGGCGAAATAGGTCGCGTCCACGATGCGCAGGTCGTTCGCGCCCAGTTCGCCTGCCAGCCATTCCGTCGTTACCAGCGAGTCCATGCAGTCTCTCCAAAGTGCCGTTTCGACTTCCCTAGACAGTGCCAGGCGCGCCGTCGAGTGAAGCCGGGGGTCGATAGACGCGGAATGTGGCGCATCCGTTCCAATTTCGCTGCATCTTCCCTAAATGAGCCGTCATGACCCCAACCCATCTCGGCAAGACCAGCGCGCTCCCGGCCTCCCCGGAAGAGGCGATCCTCGATTACGTTCCCAATCCCCGGACCGGACGACCATATCTGGTGCGCTTCACCGCGCCGGAATTCACCTCGCTCTGTCCGGTGACCGCACAGCCCGATTTCGCGCATCTGGTGATCGATTACGCGCCGGCCGCGACGATCGTCGAATCCAAGTCGCTGAAATTGTTTCTCGGGGCCTTTCGCAATCATCAGGCGTTCCACGAGGATTGCACCGTCGGCATCGGCGAGCGGCTGTTCGCGGAGATGAAGCCGCTCTGGCTGCGCATCGGCGGCTATTGGTATCCGCGTGGTGGCATGCCGATCGACGTGTTCTGGCAATCGGGGATGCCACCCGAAGGACTGTGGCTGCCGTCGCAGGACGTGCCGGCCTATCGCGGACGCGGCTGATCGTCGCTCAACTCGTCGCGGGAATCCGTTCATCCGTCGTCAATGTTGATCGCGATCAGCCAGAATCTGGACCGTTCCCACGTTGCACTGCAACATGATTGCAACCATATTGTTTTCAAGCCGTTCGAGGGAGGCAGAGTCGGGGCTCCCAGCCCCTTTCCAGAGTTTGAGGTAGCACGATGGCGTACGCGGCAGAGGCAGGTTCCGGCATCGATCACATCGCACTGATCGGCAATTTTCTGCCGCGCAAATGTGGCCTTGCAACATACACCACCGATACGTTCACCGCGCTGAAGGCCCGGTTCCCCGATATGCAGGTCGATGTCTATGCGATGGACGACCATCCCGGAATGTACGATTATCCGTCCGAAGTGACGATGAGCATCCCCGATCGGGATCGGACGGCGTATCTGGCCGCCGCCCGCGCCATCGAGGCGAGCGGGGCCAAGGCGATCTGGCTGCAGCACGAATACGGCATTTTCGGTGGCGCGGCGGGGGAGATGATCCTCCAGTTGCTCGACCGTGTATCGATTCCGGTGATCGTCACGCTGCACACGATCCTCGAAAAGCCGAGCGCCGACGAACGTCGCGTGATGGAGGGCCTGTTGCGCCGCGCCTCGCGCGTGATCGTGATGGCCGAGCGCGGCCGCGAGATCCTCGAGCGTGTCTATGGCGCGAGCGGGCGCAGCGTCGTGATGATCCCGCACGGCGTGCCCGATCGTGAGTTCGTCGATCCCAACAGCCTGAAGGCGCAATTCGGCTGGGAAGGCCGCCAGGTCGTGCTGACCTTCGGGCTGCTGGCGCCGAACAAGGGGATCGAGACGCTGATCGAGGCGATGCCGGCGATCGTCGAGGCGCACCCGAACGTATTGTATGCCGTGCTCGGCGCGACGCATCCCAATCTGGTGGCGCACGAGGGCGAGAAATATCGCGATCGGTTGAAGACGCTGGCAGCCAATCTCGGCGTCGGCGGGAACGTCGAGTTCATCGACGCCTTCCTCGAGCATAACGAGCTGATCGATTATCTGCAGGCGGCGGACATCTATGCCACGCCGTACAGCAACCCGGCGCAGATCACGTCGGGGACGCTCAGCTATGCGGTCGGCGTCGGCAAGGCGGTGGTCTCCACGCCCTATGTGCATGCGACCGAAATCCTCGCCGACGGACACGGCGTGCTGGTCGATTTCGGCGACAGCGCCGCCTTCGCTCGCGAGATCAACCTGCTGCTGGGCAGCGATCGCAACCGGACCCGGTTGTCGGAACGCGCCTATGCGCGAGGCCGCACGATGATCTGGCCCGTCTTGGCCGAGACCGCCGTGCGCGAGATCGCCGGCATGGTCGCCGCCAAGCCACGGCGCCTGCCCAAAAGCGCCAGCGTCGCCGCGCTCAAGCCCGACTTTTCCGCCGTCGAGCGGATGAGCGATTCGACCGGTATGTTGCAGCATTCGATCTATTCGATTCCGGATCGCCGACACGGCTATTGCATCGACGACAACGTCCGCGCGTTGATGCTGCTGACGCGGATGGACGAGCTCGACGAGACGACGCGCGACAAGTGGATGACGATCTATCAGTCGTTCATCCAATATGCGTGGAACCCCGACGTCCGACGTTTCCGCAACTTCATGAATTTCGACCGGACGTGGTGCGAAGAGTTCGGATCGGAAGATTCGAACGGCCGGACCTTGTGGGCGCTCGGCGTCACCGCGCGTGACGCGACCCAGGCGAAGCATCGCGACTGGGCGATGTCGATGTTCGACATGACCGCGTCGCTCGCGCTCGACCTCGGGTCCCCGCGCGCGCATGCCTTCTGCATGCTCGGTGCGGCGGCGGTTGTGGAGGCGCATCCCGGTCATGCGCTCGCGCGACAGATCCTGGCGCGCTTCTCGGACGAGCTTCTGGCATTGCTCGCCGAGGCCCGCCGTCCGGAATGGGAATGGTTCGAGATCGTTCTCGCCTACGACAATGCGCGCCTGCCCGAGGCGATGATCCGCGCCGGAATCGCGCTGAAGCGCAACGATCTGGTCAAGTCCGGCCTGGATACGCTGGACTGGATCATCGGTCGCCAGACGTCGCCCGAGGGCCGCTTCCGCGCGGTCGGCACGGAGAGCTTCGGCCGCGTCTACGCCGAACCGCTGCCGTTCGATCAGCAGCCGCTGGAGGCACAGGCGACGGTCGACGCGTGCGTCGCGGCCCATGCAGCGACCGCCGATCAGCGTTGGGTGGACGAAGCGAACCGGGCGTATCGCTGGTATCTTGGGCAGAACGATCTCGACATGCCGCTGGCCACGCAGGCCGATGGCGGCTGTTTCGACGGCCTGATGCCGACCGGATTGAACAGAAATCAGGGTGCGGAGTCGATTCTGGCGCTGCAATTGGCCTCTTGCGCCATTTCTGGGCTTTCAAAGCGCGTCGAAAGCGTGGCAGGACCATCGAGCGCCGTCGCTTAGCCTCGCTACCGACGCCGCGTTTGAGGCGTCGAAGCGAGGAAGTCCGTGTCAGAGCTGTTCCATCACGCATTGCGTCTCCATGCCGACCCGTCGCGGGTCGTCGTGCGGCCGTTCCATCTGGCCTGGGCGGGCAATGGCGGCAGCCGTACCGAACGGCTCGTGCGCGAGGTGCTGGAGATGGACACCCAGCAGACGCGCGCGGAACTGGAAGTCGTGCTCAAGGATTTCGAGGCGCGCCACTGGCAGACGCGCCGCGTGTTCATGACGCGCTATGACGAGATCGAGGCGATGCTCGATCTCGACGGTAGCGAGATCGGCGACGAGAAACGCCAGTTGATCGGCGCCTATTTCTGCCATGAATATTCCTACGCCGCCGCCGCGCTGATGAACCCCAGCGCGACGCCGCATTTCGACCAGTCGGGCATGCCGTCGGGATCGCTGCGCATCCTGATGTCCTTGCGCGCGGTAGGTGAGGGGCACATCTCCTCGGTCGCATTTCGCGAAGGCATCATCACCGATCAGAACCAGCTGAAGCTTGCCCCCGAACCGCCCTTCGCGACCGCGACCGATGCGATCGGCGAGGAAGAGGACGAACTGCCGGAAGGCCCGATCACCGTCTATCGCCACCGCGATTCGACGCTGTCCGGCACGGTGATTTTCCCGATCACGGCCGCGCAGTCGAAGGGGCTGGAGGATCTGCGGCTCGTGCAGTTCACGCATGACGACGGATCGGTCGAGTGGCTGGGCACCTACACCGCCTATAACGGCTCGCAGATCCAGTCGGAACTGATGCGTACCGGGGATTTCCGTGCGTTCGATCTGGTGCCGATGTCCGGCCCCGCCAGCCGCAACAAGGGCATGGCGCTGTTCCCGCGCAAGGTGAACGGCAAGTATCTGATGATCGGGCGGCAGGACGGCGAGAATCTGTTCCTGCTCGAATCCGATACGCTCACGCATTGGGAGGAGGGCACCCGCCTGCTCGAACCCAAATATCCGTGGGAGCTGGTGCAGATCGGCAATTGCGGCCCGCCGATCGAGCTGGAAGAGGGTTGGCTGCTGCTGACCCACGGCGTCGGCGCGATGCGCAAATATTCGATCGGCGCGGTGCTGCTCGACAAGCAGGATCCCTCCAAGGTGATCGGCCGCACGATCCACCCGATCCTGGCGGCGGCGGACCAGGACCGCGAGGGCTATGTGCCCAATGTCGTCTATACCTGCGGCGCGATCCGGCATGGGGATACGCTGTTCGTGCCGTACGGCGTGGCGGACAGCTCGGTGGCGTTCGCGTTCATTCCGATCAGCACGATGCTGGCGGAGATGGCGACCGGGTGAGGTTTGTGCTTCTCGTGTTCGGCGAGAAGATGGGTCGGTGGTATTTCGGTCGAAAGCCATCCCTCCCCATTGTCACCCCGGCCTCGTGCCGGGGTCCACCGCGCCGCGGGCTATGCCTTCAACGGTTCCAGCCCCAGCCCAACCGCAAGATCGTTCCAGAGCGGGTTTTCCCGTTCGATAAGGTTGCGCTTCCAGTAGCGTCGATAACGCTTCAATTGCTTTTCGCGGGCGATGGCGATTTCCATCGTGTCCGCAACCTCGAAACAGACGAGCCGGGTGATTGCGTATCTCCTGGTATGTCCGTCGTATGTCCCGTTGCGATGCTGGGCGATCCTGCCGACCAAATTGGACGTGACGCCAACATAAAGCGATCCGTTGTAATTGCTCGCGAGCATGTAGACTCAAGGTAGGCGCTCAATCGTCATGTCTTGGATTTGCCGCGCAGTGGACCCCGGAACAAGTCCGGGGTGACGCAGGGTAGGTGGCGTTATGGATGCTCTACCCCACCAACCCCCGCGTCCGCCGATACAGCAGCCCGATCGCCACCGCGAACAGCACCGGTGCCGCCCACAGCGCCGTCGCCTCGAATCCGGCATCCACCACGGCCAGCGGCGCGTCGATCGCGGGGATCGGGCCGCTGCGATTGGCCCAGGCGACGATGCCGGCAAAGGCGACGCCGAACAGGCTTTCGCCGACGATCAGGCCGGTGGCGGCCAGCACGCCCATGCGTTCGGCGAAGTCGGGATTGGGCGAGGCCTTGGCCCAGCGGTTGTAATAATGGCCAATCACCGCGCCGATCGGGATCAGCAAGGTCAGCGACATCGGCAGATAGATGCCCATGCCGACGGCGAGCGGGGGCAGGCGCATCCTGCCGGTGCGACCGAGCAGTTCGTCCAGCGCGATCACGACCACGCCGATCAGCGCGCCCGTTCCGATCAGGCTCCAGTCGAGATCGCCGCCAAGCACACCCTTGGCGAGGCTGGAGATGAGCGCGGCCTGAGGGGCGGACAATGCGTTCGGCCCGGCATTCGGCATGCCGACGAAGCCCAGCGTATCCTTGAGCAGGTTGAGCACGACCGGGATGACCAGCGAGCCGAAGATCACGCCCAGTACCAGCGCCACCTGCTGCTTCCACGGCGTCGCGCCGACCAACTGACCGGTCTTCAGATCCTGGAGGTTGTCGTTGGAGATCGTCGCCACCGAGAACACGATCGCGGTGGTGAACAGGGCATAGGCGACCAGGGCATTGGCGCGCGAGGGATCGATCCCATGGCCGAACACCGCGACCAGCAGCAACGATGCGCCCAGCACCGCGAGGATGCCGACGCCCGATACCGGCGAGTTCGACGCGCCGATCAGTCCCGCCATATAACCGCACACCGCCGCGATCAGCACGCCGGCGATCAGGATGAAGATCAAAGTCCCGCCGATCACGGCGAGCGGATGTTCGTGCACCGGGCCGCCGGCGGAGAAGATCCACAACAGCCATGCGATCGGCGGCAGGGTGAGCAGGACCGAGACGGCGACGATGCCGATCGGCAGATCGCGTTCGGTCAGCGCCAGCGTCTCGCCGTCGGAGCGTGCGCGCGATGCGGCCATCGCGGAGCGCAGCCCCCCGATGATCGGCCCGACGATGCGCAGCAGCGACCAGATCGCCGCCACCCCGATCGTGCCCGCGCCGATGAAACGCACCTGCCCGCGGAACACGCCGCTGACCACGGTATCGAGCGGTTCGGTGAAGGCGTTGCCGGCGGTCAGATACGGCACCAGCCCGACCCAGGCGATCAACAGCCCGACGAACATCGCCACGCCGACCGACAGGCCGACGAGATGCCCGACACCGATCAGCGCCATCGAATAGCTGCCGGACACGCCGCTCGCGCTGCCGCCGACGCGGAAATTCTTGGTCGCCTCCGCCGCGACGAGCTTCATCGCGGCGAGCAGCGCGAAGCCGGCCGAGACGACCGACCCGAAGATGATGACTCGCAGGCCCTTGGCATTCTCGACATCGCCCGCGGCGGATTCGGTGCCGACCTTGAGCACTTCCGCGGCCGCCACGCCTTCGGGATAGGGCAGATCCGACCCCGTCACCAATGCGCGCCGCAGCGGCACGGAGAACATCACGCCCAAAATACCGCCGGCCATGCAGACGAACGCGGTGGTCCAGAACGGAAAACCGCTCCACCAGCCGACCAGGATCAGGCCCGGCAACACGAAGATGATCGCCGCCAGCGTGCCCGCCGCGCTGGCGATCGTCTGGACGATATTGTTTTCGAGGATGTTCGAATTGGGCAGGAAGCGCAGGATCGCCATCGAGATCACCGCCGCCGGGATCGACGTGGCGAACGTGAGTCCGATCTTCAGCCCGAGATAGACGTTGGCCGCCGTGAACAGCACCGTGATCAGCGCGCCGAGGACGATGCCCCGGAGCGTCAGTTCGGCGAGCGGGCGGGCGGGGGTGGTGATCGGGGCGGTGGCCATCGGTCTGGAATTCCGTCGGTAAGGTCGTTGTGCCGACATCGTTACACGCCATGTGCGGGCTGCGCACTCTTTTCGGCTAGACGCCCTTCGCCTGCGACCCGGCTCTTTGCGGCAGCATCACCACGAGCACGACGATCGCTATCGCCAGCACGGAAGAGGCCAGCGGGCGGCTGAACGCCAGACCGCCATGGTCGATCGGCTTGTCGAGCAGGTCGCCGACCGTCGCCCCCAATGGGCGCGTCAGGATGAACGCCGTCCAGAACAGCAATACGCGGCTGACCTTCGTCCAGAAATACAGGGCGGCAAGGATCGCCAGCAACGCGCCGAAGATCACCGCCGCGCCGCCATAGCCGAGATTGCCGGTATCGGCGGTCCAGTCGCCGAGCGCGGTGCCGAGCGTCTGCGAAAAGGTGATCGTCAGCCAGTAGAAGCTCTCCGCGCGCGGCTCGTGCACGCTCTCCGCGGAGATCGATCCGAGCGTGCGATGCCATGCCGCGAGCGATGCGATCACGCAGGCCAGCAACAGGAGCGATCCGCCGGGGTAGCCGATGCCCAGCGACCGCGTCGCGAAATCCGCCATCGTCGTGCCCGCCGTGGTCGAGGCGATGATCGTCGCCCAATAGAGCCATGGGTGGAACCGCGTCGCCGATATCTGCCACCATGCGAACGCAGCGAAAATGGCGAGGAAGATCGCGGAGCCGGCCAGATAGCCGAGCCCCATCGACATGCTGACGGTATCGCCCGCCGTCTCGCCGAAGGTGGTCGCCAGGATCTTGACGATCCAGAAGCCGAGCGTGATCGCCGGTACCTTGCCCATCATCTCGCGCGTGGCGGGAGTCACGATGTCAATCGAACCCGTCGTTGAGGAACGCATCGGCCAGCGCGCAATGCATCGCCACGCCCTTGGCCATCACGCTTTCGTCGATCGTCATCTTCGTATTGTGCAGCGGCGGGTTGGTGCGCGGATCGGTGCCCTCTGGTGCCACGCCGACGAACGCCATCGCGCCCGGTATCTCGCGCAGGACGTAGGAGAAATCCTCGCCGCCCATCATCGGCGCGGGCATCGTGACATAGCCGCCGTCGCCGCCCATCCGCACCGCGATGTCGCGGATCAGCGCCACGGCGCGGGGATCGTTCTGCGTCACGGGATAGCCTTCGTCGATGCGCAGATGGCCGGTGCAGCCGTGCGCGGCGGAGACGTGCTCGACGATGCGCGCCAGTCCGTCCTTCGCCTTCACGCGCGTCGCATTGGAGAGCGTGCGCAGAGTGCCGAGCATCTGCACCTCGTCCGGCACGATGTTATAGGCCGAGCCGGCGGTGATCTTGGTGATCGACAGCACGGCGGGATCGGTGACGGCGATCTGGCGCGCGACGAAGGTGGAAAGCGCGGTGACGATCTCGCACGCGACGGGGATCGGATCCAGCCCGTCCTGCGGCATCGCGGCATGCGCGCCCGCGCCGCGAATCGTGATGTTGATCGCGTCGGTCGAGGCGAGCAATGGCCCCGGGCGGCTGACGAACACGCCCGCGGGCATGTTGGGTGAGATGTGCAGCGCGAACGCGGCTTCGGGCGCGGGATCGGCGAGCAGGCCGTCCTCGATCATGAAGCGCGCGCCATGATGGCCTTCCTCGCCGGGCTGGAACATGAACACGATCGTGCCGGGCAGATCGTCCTTGCGCGCGCACAGCGCCCGCGCCGCCCCGACCAGCATCGCGGTGTGCGAATCGTGGCCGCAGGCGTGCATCGCGCCCGGCACTTGCGACGCGAAGGGCAGGCCGGTTTCCTCCTGCATCGGCAGCGCATCGTGATCGCCGCGCAGCAGCACGGTGCGGCCATTGTCGCGCCCGCCACGCAGGATCGCGACGAAGCCGGTGGTGCTGGTGCCGTCGCGGATCTCAAGCGGCAGACCGGCGAGTGCCGCCTTGATCTTGTCGGCCGTGCGCGGGCAGTGCAGCCCGATCTCCGGATCGGCATGGATCGCGCGGCGAAGCGCGATCGCGTCGGCCAGTTCGGCCTCGCCGATGGCGGTCCAGTCGATCGGGGATTGTAGGGTCATGAGCGGAGTCCTTGGCGGAGTTTCCGTCAGACTAGGCCGATCCGCCGCGCGGCGAAAGTATCGGGTTCGTATACGGTCGTGGTAATGCGGGAGGTGGTTGTGGTTTTAGCAGCCCCCACGTCATGCTGAACTTGTTTCAGCATCCAGGCGCGGTCGTTCGTCACGAAGACCGTGTCAGATTTGGTTGCCGGCCGCGCCTGGATCCTGAAACGAGTTCAGGATGACGTCGTTTTTTGGGGCGAGCCAGGTGCGGGCTTACTCCGCCGGTGGCGGATCGCCGGCGGCGATGGCGATGGCGTTGGTGCGGACGCGCTGGCCGTTGGTGAAGGTGAACAGCAGCGGCACCTTCGATCCGCGTTTGATGCCCGGGTTCATGTCGAACAGCATGACGTGCTTGCCGCCGGGCGCGAACTTCGCCTCGCCATGCGCGGGGAGGGGGACGGCCTGGATCGGCTTCATCGCCATCATCGTGCCGGACTTCATCGACTCGTGCATTTCGGAGCGGATCGCGACGGTGCTCTCGACGCTCATCAACGTCACGTCGGCGGGGCCGCCCTTCAGCGTGAAATAGGCCGCGGCCGGGTTGCGCGGCACCGCCGCCAGACGGACATAGGCACCCTCCGCGGCGATCTGGGCCGGCGGGCTGCACCCGGCGAGTGCGAGCGTCGTGACGAGGATGGGCAACAAGGCGCGCAAAGCTGGCTCCCGCTTCGGGATGGTTCAAACGACTCTAAGGCCGGGACAATCTTGCGGCAAGCGAAAGCCCCCCTATATCGCCTTCAGTGAAGCGGCCCGGCCCTTGAAAAAGGTTCCCTGGCCGACAGGCATTTTTTTAGAGAAGACGGGGACCAAACAGGACCATGGCTAAAGTTATCGGTATCGATCTGGGCACGACCAACTCCTGCGTTTCGGTGATGGAGGGCGGCAAGCCCAAGGTGATCGAGAATGCGGAAGGCGCGCGGACCACGCCGTCGATCGTCGCGTTCGCCAAGGACGGCGAGCGACTGGTCGGCCAGCCGGCCAAGCGCCAGGCGGTGACCAATCCGGAAAACACGGTGTTCGCGGTGAAGCGCCTGATCGGCCGTCGCTTCGACGATCCGATCACCAAGAAGGACACCGAACTGGTGCCCTATCACATCGTGAAGGGCCAGAATGGCGACGCGTGGGTGCAGGCCGGCGGCAAGGATTATTCGCCGTCGCAGATCAGCGCGTTCACGCTGCAGAAGATGAAGGAAACCGCCGAGGCCTATCTCGGCGAGACGGTGACGCAGGCGGTGATCACCGTGCCGGCCTATTTCAACGACGCGCAGCGCCAGGCGACCAAGGACGCCGGGCAGATCGCCGGTCTCGAAGTGCTGCGCATCATCAACGAGCCGACCGCGGCGGCGCTCGCCTACGGCCTCGACAAGGACACCAACAAGACGATCGCGGTCTATGACCTTGGCGGCGGCACGTTCGACATCTCGATCCTCGAGATCGGCGACGGCGTGTTCGAAGTGAAGGCGACCAACGGCGACACGTTCCTGGGCGGCGAGGATTTCGACAACAAGCTGCTCAACTTCCTGGCGAGCGATTTCCAGAAGGCCGAGGGCATCGACCTGACCAAGGACAAGCTGGCTCTGCAGCGTCTGAAGGAAGCCGCGGAAAAGGCGAAGATCGAGCTGTCTTCGGCCGCCACGACGGAAGTGAACCTGCCGTTCATCACTGCCGACCAGAACGGGCCGAAGCATCTCGTCAAGCAGATCACCCGGTCCGACCTGGAAAAGCTGGTCGAGGATCTGATCCAGCGTACGCTGGAGCCGTGCAAGAAGGCGCTGGCCGATGCCGGCGTCAAGGCGGCGGACGTCACTGAAGTCGTGCTCGTCGGCGGCATGACGCGCATGCCCAAGGTCCGCCAGGTGGTGAAGGACTTCTTCGGCAAGGAACCGCATTCGGGCGTCAACCCGGATGAGGTCGTGGCGATGGGTGCCGCGATCCAGGCCGGCGTGCTGCAGGGCGACGTGAAGGACGTGTTGCTGCTCGACGTGACGCCGTTGTCGCTGGGCATCGAGACGCTGGGTGGCGTGTTCACCCGGATGATCGATCGCAACACGACGATCCCGACCAAGAAGAGCCAGACTTATTCGACCGCGGACGACAATCAGGGCGCGGTGACGATCCGCGTGTTCCAGGGCGAGCGCGAGATGGCGGCGGACAACAAGATGCTCGGCCAGTTCGACCTGGTCGGCATTCCGCCGGCACCGCGCGGCGTGCCGCAGATCGAGGTGACGTTCGACATCGACGCCAACGGCATCGTCAACGTCTCGGCGCGCGACAAAGGCACGGGCAAGGAGCAGCAGATCCGCATCCAGGCCTCGGGCGGGCTCAGCGACAAGGACATCGACCAGATGGTCCGCGACGCCGAGCAGTTCGCCGAGGACGACAAGAAGCGCCGTGCGGCGGCCGAGGCGAAGAACAACGCCGACAGCCTGATCCACACGACCGAGCGGCAGCTCGCCGACAATGGCGACAAGGTGGACGCCGCGCTGAAGGGCGAGATCGAAGCGGCGATCGCGGAAGCGAAGGCGGCGGTCGAGAGCAACGATCCGGAAGCGATGAAGACCAAGTCGGACGCGCTGGCCCAGGTTGCGATGAAGCTCGGCCAGGCGATCTACGAGAAGCAGGCCCAGGCCGAAGCGTCGCCCGAGGGCGAGGCCGGTGCAGAAGCGCCGAAGGAAGACGTGGTCGACGCCGAGTTCTCGGAAGTCGACGACAACCACAAGGCGTAAACACAATGCACCTCGTTCGTCATGCCAGCGCAGGCTGGCATCTCATGCGGCAAGGGAGCGCCCTTGCCGCGAGAGACCCCAGCCTGCGCTGGGGTGACGGATTTGGGGGCGGGGGCCCAAGATGACCACCGAAGTCGATTTCTACGAACTGCTCGAGATCGAGCGCACCGCCGACGATGCGACGATCAAGTCGTCGTATCGCAAGCTGGCGATGAAATACCATCCGGACAAGAATTCCGGATGCAAGGACAGCGAAGGCAAGTTCAAGGCGATCAGCGAAGCCTATGACTGCCTGAAGGATCCGCAGAAGCGCGCGGCCTATGATCGCTTTGGCCATGATGCGTTCCGCAATGGCGGCGGCGGTGGTGGCGGCCAGGGTGGCGGCTTCGGCGATTTTGGCGACATCTTCGAGAATATCTTCGGCGAATTCATGGGCGGGCAGCGTGGGCAACAGCGCGGGCCCAGGCGCGGCGCGGACCTGCGCTACGACATGGAAATCACGCTGGAGGACGCGTTCCAGGGCAAATCGACCGAAATCACGGTCGACGTCTCGGCGCAGTGCGACACGTGCAGCGGCACCGGCGCCAAGCCCGGCACCAGCGCCAAGGGCTGCGCGACGTGTGGCGGGCATGGCAAGGTGCGCGCGCAGCAGGGCTTCTTTGTGGTCGAGCGGACCTGCCCGGCCTGCCACGGCGCGGGCCAGGTGATCGCCGATCCGTGCGGCGATTGCCACGGCGAAGGCCGGGTCGAGAAGACCAAGACGCTGACCGTCAACATCCCGCCCGGGGTGGACGAGGGCACGCGCGTTCGCCTGACCGGCGAGGGCGAGGCGGGTGCGCGGGGCGCACCGCCGGGCGACCTCTACATCTTCCTGCACGTGGCGCGGCACGCGCTGTTCGAGCGCGAGGGCACGACATTGTTCGCGCGCGCGCCGATCAGCTTCACCACCGCGTCGCTTGGCGGTGAGATCAGCATTCCGGGTCCGGACGGCGTGAACCATGCGATCAAGATTCCGGCCGGCACCCAGAGCGGGCGCGAACTACGCCAGCGCGGCGCGGGCATGCCGGTGTTGCAAGGGCGCGGGCGAGGCGATCTGGTCGTGCGGCTCGAGGTGGAAACGCCGACCAAGCTTTCGGCCAAGCAAAAGGACTTGCTCGAGCAGTTTCGCGCAACCGAGAACGGCGACTGCAACCCGCAGAGCGAGGGCTTCTTCCAGAAGATGAAAAGCGCCTGGGGGTGAGGGATTTGGACGGGGCGGATAGGGCTTCCGCCTCGGCCTTGCTTTAACGCTTCCCCGGCGGAGGCCGGGGTTCAGTGGCGCGGGTCGATGTTATGTCGCGCAGCGCCAGACCACTTCTTTCTCCCGACTGGGCCCCGGCCTTCGTCGGGGAAGCGCAATGCTGGGTCGGTGCGTGCGAACCGTAAAAACCGTCAGCGACTGGAACGGCGTTCGATGGAACGCGCGTTCGAAAATCTTGACCCCGCCAGCCGTGTCCGCCCCTTTCGATTCTTCGAAAAGGGCGGGCTGGCCGATGGGTCAGAAGGCGAAGATCGCCCCGACCACCAGCGCTTGAGCCGCAAGGGCCAGCATTCCGCTGACCACGGCTTCGAAAGTGCGCATTGATAGTCTCCGAGAGTGCCGGATAAGTCCGGTCCGGCTCAAATAGGATTATTTCTTTTCCGCGCAATATTGTTGCGCGCAACTGCGAGTGCAATTTTTGCACTTTTGTTACGGGATACACGGCGCTCGAGCGGTCGATCTCAGCGCGGGAGATGCAGCGTCAAATCGCCGGCCTGTTCGCGACGCGGATAGGCCACGTCGATGGCATCGGCAACGACCGGATTGAAGCGTTGGTCGTAGAGTGTCTTCCCCCGATCGCCGCGCGTGACGAAAAAGCCGAAATCGCCGCGCCGGACGCGGGCGGCAAGCGCTCGTTCGTCGTACACGCCGGCCCCGCCCAGTTCGGCGACGATCGCCGGCTCCCACAGGATCGGCTGGCCGGCACGGAGCAGCAGCACCATGTCGTCGGTGACGACCGGCTTCGGGCTGGCGCGGATGCGGGCGACGAGGGCGTCGAGCGCGACGCGGTCGCGCGCCGCTTTGGTGGTGTCGGGTGCAAGCGGCGGGTCGCTCATCTGCACCGCCAGTCCCAAGCCGACCAGCACGAGCAGCGACAGGCTGGGGCGGGCGGGCAGGCGGAGGGCGGCGCGTAACAGCGGAATTACGGCTAGGCCGATCAACACGGCGATCCCGGAGAACCAGTCGATCAGGTAATTGTCGCTCGCGCCCGATTTGAGGATCGCGGGGAGCATCAGCGTCTTGAGCGCTAATGTAAGGACGACGATGGCGAGCGTAACGAGGCTGGGGTCGCGGGGGAGACGCTCGCGCAAGGTTCGCCACCCCAGGTTGTGGCGCGCCGTGATCAGGCCGATCGTGCCGAGCGCCAGCGTGACGATGCTGGCGAGCAGGACCGCGCCGAGCATCGCCGCATGCGCCCAGACGATGCGGTTGATGTTGTAGAACAGGATGTTGACGAGGAAATAGCCACCGCTCGTCGCTTCCAATACCACCAGCGCGACACCGCCGGAAACGAGCGCGGCGGCGAGCATCGTCCATGCCGCGCGGCGATTTGCCAGCAGCAATACGAGGAAAGCGGCGGCGGGCGCGGGCAGGTTGGTCTGGCGAGTGTAGAGCGCGGCGGCGAAGGCGATGCCGGCGGCGATCGCCAGCCTCGGCCGCCGCGCGGATGCGGCGGCGAGGGCCATGCCGGCGAGCGTAATCGCACAGGCGAGCATGTCGATGCGCATCAGCACCGCCCAGGTGAGCACCACCGGCAGCGTGACGAATGCGAGCGCCGCGAAGGCGGCCGCGGCGTGGCGGATGCGGCGGGGCGGGCCCAGCGGAATCGCCCGGGCCGTGAGCAGCGCGATCAGCAGCGCGCAGATCGCGGTCGCGACGAACGATACGAGCCGGCCGGCATAGAGTTCGTCGATCCCGAACGCGTGCGCGGTCGCGGCGGTGGCGAGCGGGTAGACCGGGGGATATTCGAACACGAAAGCCGGGAAGGCTTGCAACGGCGTATAGCCATGGCCAGCGAGGATGTAGCGCATCTGCTGCCACACCACGCCCTCGCCGTAATCGAGATCATAGGGGTAATCGAAGGCGAAAGCGGCGTGCGCGGCGAGCCGGGCCAGGCCCCAGGCGAAGGCGAGCGCGGCGAGCAGCAAGGCCGCACGGGCCGGCCAGACGCTGCGCTCGGTCACCCGCTCAGGCCGGACCGAAGACGCGGTCGAAGATCGTATCGACATGCTTCAGGTGATAGCCGAGGTCGAACTTGTCCTCGATGTCCGCCACCGACAGAGCGGCGGTGACTTCGGGATCGGCCTTGAGCAATTCCATCAACGAGAGTTCGCCGTCCGAATCCCACACCTTCATCGCGTTGCGCTGGACGAGGCGGTAGGAGTCCTCGCGGCTGACGCCGGCTTGTGTGAGCGCCAGCAGCACGCGTTGCGAATGGACGAGGCCGCCCATCTTGTTGAGATTCTTCTCCATCCGCGCCGGATAGACGACGAGCTTGTCGATCACGCCGGTCAACCGGGCGAGAGCGAAATCGAGCGTGATCGTGGCGTCGGGACCGATATAGCGCTCGACCGAAGAGTGGCTGATGTCGCGTTCGTGCCACAGCGCCACATTCTCCAGCGCCGGCGTCACATACCCGCGGACCATGCGGGCGAGACCGGTGAGATTCTCAGTCAGCACCGGGTTGCGCTTGTGCGGCATCGCCGACGAACCCTTCTGGCCGGGGGAGAAGAATTCCTCGGCTTCCAGCACTTCGGTGCGCTGCAGATGGCGGATTTCGGTGGCGAGGCGTTCGATCGACGAGGCGATCACGCCGAGGGTCGCGAAATACATCGCATGGCGATCGCGCGGGATGACCTGGGTCGAGACGGGTTCGATCGCGAGCCCCATCTTCGCCGCGACGTGCGCTTCGACGGCAGGATCGATATTGGCGAAGGTGCCGACCGCACCGGAAATCGCGCAGGTGGCGATGTCGGCGCGCGCGGCGACCAGCCGCGCGCGGTTGCGGGCGAATTCGGCATAGGCCTGAGCGAGTTTCAGGCCAAACGTGACCGGCTCGGCATGGATGCCGTGGCTGCGGCCGATCGTGGCGGTCAGCTTGTGTTCGCGCGCCTTGCGTTCCAGCACGGCGAGTAGCGCATCGAGATCGGCGATCAGGATGTCGCTGGCCTGCGCCAATTGCACCGACAGGCAGGTGTCGAGCACGTCGGACGAGGTCATGCCCTGATGCATGAAGCGCGCCTGATCGCCGACATTGTCCGCGACCCAGGTGAGAAAGGCGATCACGTCGTGCTTGGTGACGGCCTCGATCGCGTCGATGGCAGGCACGTCGATCTCGGGATTGGTGTTCCACCACGCCCATAAGGCGGCGGCGGCTTCCTTGGGAACCACGCCGAGGTCGGCCAAGGCATCGGTGGCGTGCGCCTCGATCTCGAACCAGATGCGGAACCGCGCCTCCGGCGTCCAGAGCGCGGCCATTGCGGGGCGGGAATAGCGGGGGACCATGCTGGGTTCCTCTAACAGGCGAGACGAAAGGCGGCGCGGTCCTTAGCGGGATTCGCGGTGACCCGGGCGTTAGCAGGGACGGGCCGAAGCTCCAAACGCAAGCGAAATGAACAAAGCGGCAGGATGATGGTTGGTATAGGCAAGCCTGTTGGCGCGAGTGCGAAAGCATTCACCGGGCTTCGAACAGTTTAATATTCGGAGAAAAACCATGTTGAAGCATATTCTTCTGGCCAGTGCCGTGATGATTTCTACGCCTGTTCTGGCGCAGACCCAGCCGGCCCCGGCGCAGTCCGCTCCGGCGACTCAGCCAGTCCCGGCGCAGACTGCGCCGGCCGCCACTGCACCGGCTCCGGTCGAAGCAGCACCGGCACCGGACAACGTGGCGCAGGCGACTCCCGCGACCGATCCGGCAGCAGGGCCGCCAAGTCAGGTAGCGGCACAGCCCGCCCCGACCAACAAGGCGGAACAGGTCGCGGCGGTTGTGGGCAAGGAATTCCCGACCTATGACAAGAACAAGGACGGGAAGCTCGACACGGCTGAGTTCGAATCCTGGATGATCGCGCTGAAGACCGCGAGCGATCCGGCGACCAAGGCGAACAGCCCGGAAACCAAGACGTGGGTCGGGCAGGCGTTCGCCAGCGCGGATACCGACAAGAACAAGTCGGTTTCGATGACCGAGTTGAACGCGTTTCTTGCTCAGGGCTGATTTGGCGCTGATGTGAGATGCGGAATGGCCGCCGGACCTTCGGGTTCGGCGGCTTTTTATTTCGTCATCCCGGACTTGTTCCGGGGTCCGCCAAGCGGCTTTGTTTGGACATTTGGGGCCAGCGATAAGCGCGCGGAACGGTGGACCCCGGAACAAGTCCGGGGTGACGGTTGGTGTCGTGGCTAGGATTTAGATCAGCCCCATCGCGCGCAGGCTCGCATGGCCGCCGCTTCCGATGATGACATGGTCGTGGACCGCGATGTTCAGGCGCTTGCCGGCTTCCATGATGTTGCGCGTCAGATCGATGTCGGCGCGGCTGGGGGCTGGGTCTCCGCTGGGATGATTGTGCACCAGGATGATCGCGGCCGAGCCGAGATCGATCGCGCGACGGATCACCTCGCGGACATAGACGGCGGCCTGATCGATCGAGCCCTGGCTCATCAGTTCGTCGCGGATCAGCATGTTGCGGGTGTTGAGGTGCAGCACGCGAACGCGCTCGATCGGATGATGCGCCATATCGGCGCGGAGATAGTCGAGCAGCGCCTGCCAGTTGGCGAGCACGGGGCGATCGGCGATCGCGGATCTGACCAGCCGGATCGCGGCGGCATGGGCGATCTTGAGCGCGGCGATCGAGGTGTCGCCCATGCCCGACACGCGCGAAAGCGCCTCCGGATCGGCGGTGAGCAGCCCGCCGATCCCACCGAATTCGCGGAGCAATTGCTTGGCCAGGGGCTTCGTATCGCGGCGGGGAATGGCGAGAGCGAGGAGATATTCGACGAGTTCGTGATCGAGCAGACCGTCGCCACCGGTTTCGACGAGGCGTTGGCGCAGCCGGGCGCGGTGGCCGGCATTGTCGTTCACCGGTTCGGGGTCTGGAACGCTCATCGGCGCGAAGGATTACGCAGGCCGGGCCGGGCGCGCAATTGCATGACGCGGCTCCGCCCCTATGCTGGCGGCGATTTGGAGAGTGCGAAGGCGTGACGGCGAGTAGCGACGAGGAAGAAGGGCGACGTCGCCGCCTGCCGCGCCTGGGGCGGGGCGCGCGAATCGTAAGCGTGATCGCGATCGTGCTGTTGGTCGGGCTGATCGCGTTGTGGACGCAGCGCAAGCCGATCGCGAGCGGATATGTCGATCGCTATCTGGCCGAGCGGGGCGTGCCGGGCACCTATGACATCGCCGAACTCGGGCTGGGCCGGCAGCGGCTGACCAATGTGGTGATCGGGGATCCCGCACGGCCCGATCTGGTGGCGGACTGGGTGGAATTGCGCACCGAGCTGGGCTTTTCCGGCGCGAGCGTGGATGCGGTGCGCGCCGGGCGGGTGCGGCTTCGCGGCAAGTTGGTGGATGGTGTTTTGTCGCTGGGTGCGCTCGACAAATTGCTGGCTGCGCCGAGCGGAAAACCGTTCGCGCTGCCTGCTCTGAATGTGGATGTGGCGGATGCGCGAATGCGGCTGGAGACGCCGCAGGGGCTGCTGGGCCTGAAGCTGAGCGGGCGCGGGCGGTTGAGCGACGGGTTCAAGGGCAATCTGGCGGCGGTATCGCAGCGGCTGGAGGCCGGTGGTTGCGCGGCCGATGACGTGGCGGCGGCGCTGACGATCGGGGTAAGCAAGGCGGCCCCGTCGTTGCATGGGCCGGTGCGGGCGGGCGCGGTGTCGTGCGGGGATGTGAAGGTTCGGACACTTGGCGCGGACCTGAATGTGGCGCTGGGTGCGGCGCTGGACCGCTGGAAGGGCGACGTGCGGCTGGCGACCGGAGCGGCGTCGCATCCGCTGGTGCGAGCCGAATCGGTGGCAGGCTGGGTCGGGTTTGCGGGCACCAAGGCCGAGACCTCGGGACGGGTGAAGCTGGATACCGGACGCTTCGTGAGCGCGGAGGGATCGGGTGCGCGGCTGGGGTTCGGTGGCGAGTACAAGATCGGCCGGGAAATAGAGATCGCGCCGGGCGGCTATGTCGATGCGTCGAACGTGGCGATCGCCCCGGCACGGCTGGCGGCGGTCGCTAGGCTGGGCGCGACGGGGGCGGGAACGCCGGTCGGGCCGCTTGCTCAAGCCTTGGCGCAGGCGAGCGTCGCGGCGGGGAAGTCGATCGAGGGACAAATCCGTTTCGGATGGCGACGTGGCGGGCCGGTCGCGGTGAGCCAGTTGACCGTGTCTTCGCGGTCTGGCCTAAACGCTGCGCTTAACGACGCGAATGTGGTTTACGATCCGAAGGGCGGCACGTTGCGGGTCGCGGGCGCGCTGGCGATGGGCGGGGGTGGTTTTCCGAGTTTGAGGGCCGCTCTGGCACAGGCCGCGCCCGGCGCGGCGGTGACGGGCGTCGCTTCGCTCGATCGGCCGTACCGGGCGGGCGGGGCGAGCCTGACTTTCACACCCTTGCGGTTCAGCGCGACACCGCGCGGGAACAGCCGGTTCGCGACTCGGGTGACGGTGTCCGGTCCCTTGGGCGACGGAAGCGTCAAGGGGCTGGATGTCCCGCTGGCCGGGATCTGGAATGGGCGCGGGCGGGTCGCGATCAACCCGGATTGCGCGGCGATCGGGTGGCAAAGGCTGGCGGTATCCGGGCTGGATCTGCGGCCTGTCAGTCTTCGGCTGTGCCCGGTCGACGGCGCGATGCTGGTGATCGACGGCACCCGCATGCGCGGCGGTGCGAGAATCGCCGCGCCGCGACTGGCCGGTACGCTGGGCAGCTCGCCGATTACACTGGCCGCGTCGGCGGCGCGGTTCGCGCTGGCGGATCTGAGCTTTGCGCTCAGCGATACGGCCGTACGGCTCGGTGCGCCGGATCGCGTCACGCGGCTCGATTTCGCCCGGATCGAAGGCAAACGGGAGCGTGGCGGGATATCTGGTACGTTCGCGGGCGGCGGGGGGCAGATCGGCGCGGTGCCGCTGGTCCTGTCGGCGGCGAGCGGCGTCTGGGGCTTCGACGGGCGGCTCGGCCTGACCGGTGCGATGACGGTAAGCGATTCGGCGGCGGTGGCACGGTTCAAGCCGATGGTCGCGCGCGACGTCGCGCTGGGCCTGTCGAATGGCGTGATCGGTGTTGCGGGGCTACTCTATGATCCGGGCGGTAAGGTGTCGGTCGCCCAGATCGCGATGCGACACACGCTGGCGAGCGGCAGCGGCAGCGCCGACATCTCCGTGCCGAGGCTGGTGTTCGCAGACAAGGGGCTGCAGCCGGATGACCTGACGCCGCTGACCGCGAGCGTGATCCAGAACGTCGTCGGCACGGTGACGGGCGAGGGGCACATCCGCTGGTCGCCGGACGGGGTGACGAGCGACGGCGTGTTCCGCACCACCGACATGAACCTCGCTGCCGGGCTGGGGCCGGTGACGGGGATCACGACAGAGATCCGCTTCACCGATCTGCTCGCGCTGCAGAGCGCGCCGGGGCAGGTGGCGACGATCAAGACGATCAACACCGGCGTCGTCGTAAGCGACGGCGTGCTGCGATACCAGACCCTGCCCGAAGCGCGGATCCGGGTGGAGGATGCCCGTTGGCCGTTCGCCGGCGGCAGTCTGGTGCTGGAGCCGACCCTGCTCGACTTCTCCGACAAGCAGGAGCGGCACATGACGCTGACCGTCACCGGCATGGAGGCGGCCAAGTTCCTGCAGCAGTTCGATTTCGAGAATCTCTCCGCGACCGGCGTGTTCGACGGACGGTTGCCGATGATCTTCGATTTCACCGGCGGGCGGATCGAGAACGGCACGCTGAAGTCGCGCCCCGGCGGCGGGACGATCGCCTATCTGGGCGAAGTGTCGAAGGAGAATCTCGGCGTGTGGGGCAATCTTGCGTTTCAGGCGCTGAAATCCTTGCGCTACCGCGATCTGGATCTGGTGATGAACGGGCCGTTGGCCGGCGAGATGATCACCGAGGCGCATTTCGCGGGGCTCAACCAGGGCGAGGGCGCGAAGAGCAATTTCCTGATCCGGCGGCTGCAACGCCTGCCGTTCGTGTTCAACGTCAAGATCAAGGCGCCATTCCGGGGCCTGTTCGATTCGGTCCGCTCGTTCTACGATCCGCGCCTGCTGATCGAGCGCAACCTGCCGGCGTTGATCGAGCGGAGCGGCCGGCCGACACAGGCTCCGTCCATCACGCCGCCCGCCACCCCACCCGTTCAGCCTCAAGAAAGCGAGACCGTGCCATGACAGCATCCGTGCAATGGAGAAATTTCGTGCTGATGGGATTGATGGCGGCAAGTTCGGGGTGCGTGAACGTCAGCGCGCCGGACAAGCCGATCGAGATCAATCTCAATATCAACGTGAAGCAGGAAGTCGTATACCGCCTCGATGGCGAGGCGAAAGCGGCCATCAAGGCGCAACCGGGAATATTCTGATGATGATTCTATCTGGTGTTCGGGGCAAGGTGATGATGACGGGCGCAATGCTGCTCGCCGGTCTGTCCAGCGCGGCGTTCGCGCAGCGCGATCCGGCCTATGCCGCGGCGCGCGCGGCGGGCCAGGTGGGCGAACAGCCCAACGGCTATCTCGGCGTGGTGAGCGGCGGGGCGAGCGTCCAGGCGATCGTCGACAAGATCAACATCCAGCGCAAGGCGACCTATGCCGAAAAGGCGCAGGCGGCGGGCGTGACGATCAACGATTACGGCGTGACGTTCGGTTGCAACCTGATCGCGCAGACGAAGCCGGGCGAGAAATACAAGGCGCCGGACGGATCGTGGAAGACGCGGACGGACGCGGCGCCGGAGCGCAGCCCGAGCTGCGTGTGATTCGGTGAAGTCTGTACCGCCTATGCCGTCATTCCGGACTTGATCCGGGATCCAACGTGCGGCTGGGTAATGCTGTCGTATAGCGCGATAACCCCTCCTCGTTTGCCCTGAGCCTGTCGAAAAGGGTTGCTCGATAGGTGCTTCGACAAGCTCAGTACGGACGGACAAAGTGGGTGCACGGTCCGAATGGACGCGCCAGCGCTTGCGCTTGTGGAACGTTGGATCCCAGATCAAGTCCGGGATGACGGCGGACGGGGGATTGCCGTCATCCCATTGGTCTAAAGGCCGATCCCACAGCGGTTGACTTGGCGACCCCCCTTTTCTAAACGGGCGCCGCAACGGGGGTGTCGCTCCCATGTCTCTCGTCGCTGCGCCTTTGGCGTGGCGGCGTTTTCTTATCAGGACTTTTCAAGCGTTGGCCGACGATCGCCAGACCGATGACCTGAACAGCCGCATCGCCAGCGCGCGTGCGGCCGAGCAGGCGCGTGCCGGCGGGACCGGGCTGGGCAAGCCGGCCAAGGGCTATTCGCAGGGGTCGCGCGTACTGGCGATGCTGCTGGGCGCCTTGTTCGGCGGGGGCGTGCTGGGCTGGGCGATCGACCAGTGGTTCGGCACGAGCCCCTGGGGCCTGCTGATCGTGCTGACGCTCGCCGTAATCGGGGCTTTCATGAATATCATCAAGATGTCGAAGGAGCGCCCAGAGTGAGTGGGAATGTGAGCGCCGGCAAAATCGATCCGATGGAGCAGTTCATGGTCGAGCCCTTGCTGGGCCGCCATCTGGAACTGTTCGGCTACGACGTGTCGTTCACCAATTCGGCGCTGTTCATGTTCGTCGTGCTGGCGCTGCTGGCCGTGTTCATGGCCGGCGGCATGAAGCGCGCGCTGATCCCGGGCCGCTGGCAGGTGATGGCCGAGGGCGCGGTGAGCTTCATCGACAATATGGTGACGACCAGCATCGGTTCGGGCGGCAAGAAGTTCGCGCCGTACATCTTCTCGCTGTTCTTCTTCATTCTGTTCGCCAATTTCGTCGGCATCCTGCCGCTGGCGATCGTGCCGGGGCTGCACACCTTCGCCGTCACCAGCCACATTACGCTGACCGCGGTGCTGGCGTTCGTGTCGTTCGGCATCGTGCTGATCGTCGGGCTGGTGAAGCATGGCTTCAAATTCTTCTCCCTGTTCGTGCCACACGGCGCGCCGCTGTGGCTGATGCCGGTCATCATCCCGGTCGAGTTCGTGTCGTTCATGGTGCGCCCGTTCAGCCTCGCGCTGCGACTGTTCGTCGCGATGACCGCCGGGCACATCCTGCTCGAAGTGTTCGGCAGCTTCGTGGTGCAGGGCCTGAACGCGGGCGGCCCGCTCGGCTGGCTCGTCAGCGCGCTCAGCTTCGTGATGATCATCGGCGTCAGCGCGCTGGAGCTTCTGGTCTGCGCGATCCAGGCGTACGTCTTTGCACTTCTCACGTCGCTGTACCTGCATGACGCGGTGCATCTGCACTAGAGACATCGAGTTTTAGAGTTTTCTACCAACCACACTGAATTGATTAGGGAGTTTTGACATGACTGATACGGGTTTGATGTACATCGGTGCCGGCCTCGCAGCGATCGGCGTCGGCATGGCCGCACTCGGCGTGGGCAATGTGTTCGGTTCGTTCCTTGAGGGCGCGCTGCGCAATCCGGGCGCTGCCGACGGCCAGCAGGGCCGCCTGTTCATCGGTTTCGCAGCGTCGGAACTGTTGGGCCTGATCGCCTTCGTCGTCGCGATCCTGATCCTGTTCGTCGTCAAGTAATTCGGGTCAAGTAAACCTGACGACCTAAGTAAGAGAGAGCATCCTCCAATGCCGCAGCTTTCCCAGATCGGTGAGATCTACGCCTCGCAGCTGTTCTGGCTCGCGATCGTGTTCGCGCTGATCTATTTCGGGATCGGCAAGGCGATGGTGCCCAAGATCGAACGGACGATCGACGATCGTACCGCGCGCGTCTCGGGCGATCTCGCCGCGGCGGAGGCTGCGCACCAGAGCGCGACCGGGCTCGAGACCAGCTATCAGGCCGGTCTCGACGCGGCGCGGGCGGTGGCGTTCAAATCGGCCGCCGAGGCCAAGGCGCAGGCATCCGCCCGCGCCGAGGCGACGGTGAAGGCCGGCGATGCGACGGCAGCGGCGAATGTCGCGGCGGCGATGACCCGGATCGATGCCGCCAAGGCGACGGCCGCGTCCGACATCGAAGCGGCGACGGTCGATGCCGTGCAGGATATCGTCGCCAAGCTGTCGGGCGTGCAGGTCGATCGCGTGGCGGTCGAGCAGAAGGTGAAGGCGGAACTGGCGCATGGCTGAGGGACACCCAATCGAGGCCGTCGCGCAGACTGGCGTGGTCGAGGTTCATCACGAACCGGTCGCGTTCGGCATCAGTGCGCCGGGCTATGTCGCGCTGTCGATGCTGGTCGTGATCGGCATCATATTGTGGAAGAAGGTGCCTTCGATGATCGGGCGGATGCTCGACGCGAAGATCGCCACGATCCGTCACGATCTGGACGAGGCGGCCAAGCTGCGCGCCGAAGCCGAGGCGCAGTTGGCCGAGGCGAAGACGCGCAATGCGGCGAGCGCGGGCGATGCGGCGGCGATCGTCGCGCATGCCGAGGCCGAGGCGAAGCAACTGCTCGCCCAGGCCGAGGCGGATGCGGCGGAACTGGTGGCACGGCGCGCCAAGATGGCCGAGGACAAGATCGGTGCAGCGGAACGGCTCGCAATTTCCGAGGTCCGGGCGAAGGCTGCCGATGCGGCTGCGCGCGCTGCGGCGACGATCATCGCCGAGCGGCATGATGCCGATGCCGACAAGGTGGTGGTGGATCGCACGATCGCCGGACTCGGTCGGCCGAACTGATCGTTATACCCTGATTGCCGACTGTCGGGTCGGCCCAGTCGGTAGTCTTCGTCACCCCGGACTTGTTTCGGGATCCTCCGTGCAAGGTCGGCGATTCGTATTCGGATGACCGGACTCCAGCACCGATCCGAAGTGGCGGGCGATAAGGAGCGGCTCGTTGCGCCGCTTCCGGCCTTGATCTCACGCATTTCGAATTGCAACCAATCGCGCTAGACCTACGGCCGATGGCGAATCGTGCCATTGTCCGGAGAGCTTGATCCATGAAATTCATCGTCCTTGCCGCCGTCCTGATGCTGCCTGCCGCCGCTTCCGCCCAGACCGCGGCGCCTGCGGCTCCGGCGCCTGTTGCCCCCGCCGCGCCCGCTGCCGCGACGGCCAAGTTCACGCTCGACACGCCGATCGAGGCGATCGTCGCCGATCCGGCCGGCAAGGCGGTGATCGACAAAGATCTGCCCGGTACCACGACGCACCCGATGTACGACCAGTTCAAGGCGATGAGCCTGAACCAGGTCGCTCCGATGGCCGCAGACAAGATCACGCCGGCGGTGCTGGCCAAGGTGCAGGCCGATCTGGCGACGATCAAGTAAGGCAACCGCCGCTTTCCGTCATGCCGGACCGGGTCCGGCATCCAACGCGCCGCGAACTCGCCAGCGGATGATACGCGACGCGTTGGACCCCGGATCACGTCCGGGGTGACGGCTTCGGTTTTGGAATTGCGAGCAGCGAAGGGTGGCTTGCTCGCCCGCGAGTCCCTAAATCACCCGCAATGTCCTCTCCCAACGCCCCCGACCGTTTCAACGAAGAGAAGTCCGCCTTTGCCGTTCGCGGCGGGGGCGATGCACCGGATATCGCGACGGGCGTCGCGGCGATCCGCAACGTGCTCGCGACGCTCCCGACGCGACCGGGCGTGTATCGGATGCAGGATGCACGTGGGGACGTGCTATACGTCGGCAAGGCGCGCGCGCTGAAGAACCGCGTGACCAACTACACGCAGATCGACCGGCTCTCGAAACGCCTGCAGCGGATGGTCGCGCAGACGCGATCGATGACGATCGTCACGACCAACAACGAGGCCGAGGCGCTGCTGCTCGAGGCGCAACTGATCAAGCGCTATCGCCCGCCGTACAACGTGCTGTTGCGCGATGATAAGAGCTTTCCCTTCATCCTGCTGCGCTCCGATCACGAATTTCCGCGCATCCAGAAGCATCGCGGCGCGCGGCGCGCGAAGGGCAATTATTACGGGCCGTTCGCCAGCGCCGGATCGGTCAACAACACGCTGAACGCATTGCAGAAGCTGTTCCTGCTGCGATCATGCACCGACGGCTTCTTCAAGACGCGCGATCGGCCATGCCTGCTGTACCAGATCAAGCGCTGCTCCGCGCCGTGCGTCGGGCGGATCTCGAAGGAGGATTATGCCGATCTGAACGAGGACGCGAAGGCGTTCCTCGGCGGCAAATCCACGCAGGTGCAGGCGAAGCTCGGCAAGCAGATGGAAGCGGCGGCGGAGGCGATGGACTTCGAGCTCGCCGCAATCCTGCGCGACCGGCTGCGCGCGCTTACCTTCATCCAGGGCACGCAGGCGATCAATGCCGAGGGCGTGGGCGACGCCGACATCTTCGCGATGGCCAATGCCAACGGCGTGATGGGCATCCAGGCCTTCTTCATCCGTGGCGGGCAGAATTGGGGGCATCGCAGCTTCTTCCCGGCGCACACCAACGATGTCGCGGAAGACGAGGTGCTGACCAGCTTCCTGATGCAATTCTACGAGGAAGTGCCGCCGCCGCGCACGATCCTGCTCGATCGCGACCTGCCCGAGGCTGATTTGCTGGGTGAGGCATTGGGCGGTGCGGTCGGATTCAAGGTGAGCCTTTCGGTGCCGCAGCGCGGCACGCGGCGGCGGCTGCTCGAACAGGCGCAACGCAACGCGGTCGAGGCGCTGGAACGACGGCTGGCGGAAAGCACGACACAGGCGAAACTGCTGCGCGAGGTGGCCGAATTGTTCGATCTGGCCGAACCGCCCGACCGGATCGAAATCTACGACAACAGCCATATCCAGGGCACCAATGCGGTCGGCGCGATGGTCGTCGCGGGGCCCGAGGGCTTTCGCAAGGGCCAGTATCGCAAGTTCAACATCAAGAATCCGGAGACGCAGCCGGGCGACGATTTCGGCATGATGCGCGAGGTGTTCCAGCGCCGTTTTGCGCGCGCGCAGGCCGAGGATCCGGATCGCGATGCGGGCGACTGGCCCGATCTGGTGCTGATCGACGGCGGGCGCGGGCAGTTGAACGCGGCCAAGGCGGTGCTGGAGGATATGGGGATCGAGGATGTGTGTCTGGTCGGCATCGCCAAGGGGCCGATGCACGGGCGCGACGGTCGCGAAGTGTTCCACATGCTCGACGGCCGCGAGTTCCAGTTGCCGGTGAACGCGCCCGTGCTGTTCTATCTCCAGCGGCTGCGCGACGAGGTGCACCGGTTCGTGATCGGCGCGCATCGCGACAAGCGCTCCAAGGCGATCGGCGCGTCGCCGCTGGACGAGGTTCCGGGGATCGGGCCGGCGCGCAAGAAGGCGTTGCTGATGCATTTCGGCACCGGCCGCGCGGTGCGCAACGCGAGCCTCGCCGATCTGCAACAGGCGCCCGGCGTTTCGGCGGCGGTGGCGCAGCAGGTGTACGATTTCTATCACGGGCGGTGAATATGTATCGTCACCCCGGACTTGTTCCGGGGTCCACCGTGCCGCTTTATCAACGGCCTGATAGCCTGTGGGCCGGTGGACCCCGGAACAAGTCCGGGGTGACGGAATAGAAGTTGCCGCTCATTCGCGCCGCGCTAGACTGACCCCGTCTCTGGGGGGTAAAATTCATGTTTCGGCGTACGATCTTCTTCGCCTTGCTCGCATCGGCCGGGGTGGCGCATGCGGGGGACAAGCCGCTCTACGCGCCGGTGCCGGATTGGGTGAAGCCCGCGCCGCCGATCGACACGGCGAAGATCAAGGACGATTCGCCGATCTTCCTGATCCTCGACAGCCAGCAGCGGCTGAAGGATGGCGAGGTGACGGTGTATGCCGAAACGGCGGCGCGCGCCTCATCGCCGCAGGTGCTCGATTCGCTGGGGACCGTGACGTTGCCGTGGCAACCCGACAAGGGCGATCTGATCATCCACAAGGCGGAGATCGTGCGCGGTGCGGAGCGGATCGACCTGCTGAAGAGCGGCGAACGCTTCTCGGTCCTGCGCCGCGAGGAACAATTGGAGCAGCGCATGCTGAACGGCATGCTGACCGCGACGATGGCGGTGGAAGGGTTACGCGTCGGGGACGTGCTGCACCTCGTCTTCTCGACCACGCAGAAGGATACGGCATTGCAGGGCAATGTGCAGGCCTTCGCGCAACTGGCGACCGACCCGGTGCGCGCCGATTTCGGCCGCGTGCGGATGGTGTGGCCGGAGGGGCGGGACGTGCGCTGGAAGGCGGATGGCAGCGGGGTGACGCCGGTCGTGACCAAGGCGGGTGGCTATAACGACCTGACGATCACCGTGCCGCTGTCCAAGCAGCCGGAGATGCCCGCCGATGCCCCGCCGCGCTATCGCCATGCACCGCTTCTGGAAGCGACGAGCTTCGCCGATTGGGCGGCGATCTCCAAGGTGATGGCGCCGCTATACGAGACCAAAGGGCTGATCGCGCCGGGCAGTCCGCTGGCGGCGGAAGTTGCCAAAGTTGCCGCGCAAACGCCCGATCCGATGAAGCGGACGGCGCTCGCCTTGCAGCTGGTACAGGACAAAATACGCTATCTTTTCAAGGGGATGGACGGCGGAAATTACGTGCCGCAAACGCCGGCCCAGACCTGGACGGTGCGATACGGTGATTGCAAGGCCAAGACCTTGTTACTGCTGGCAATTCTACGAGAGCTGGGAATCGAGGCCGAGCCGGTGCTGGCGAACAGCAAGTTCGGCGACTGGGTGCCACAGCGGCTGCCGACGCCGGGTGCGTTCGATCATGTCTTCGTGCGGGCGACCGTGGCCGGCGAGAGCCTGTGGCTGGACGGCACCGGTGCCGGTGCGCAACTGGCCGACATTCGCGATACGCCGCCGTTCGGCAACGTACTGCCGCTGCGCGCCGGCGGGACGGGGCTGATGCCGATCCCCTTGCGCGTCAACGCCCGGCCCGATGTCGCGGCCACCCTGACGCGGGACGAATCCGCCGGGGTCAATCTGCCCGCGCCGTTCACGCTGGCGATGACGATGCGCGGGTCGCTGGCGCAGATCCTGCGATCGGCGCAGGGCCAGGCGAGCAAGGACCAGCTGACCCAGATGGTGGCGAAGATGAGCGAGGGCTATGTCGGGTCGGGGGCGACGATCGTCGCGCGCACGCTGAAATTCGACGAGGCCAGCGGCACCGCGACCGTCACCGCGTCCGGCGTGACCTACCCGTCCTGGAACCGCGAGAACGAACGCTATCGCACGAGCGTCGATGCCGCGCTGGACGGGCTGAAATTCGAACCCGATCGCAGTCGCACGGCGTGGCGCGACATTCCGGTAAGCAGCGGCGACAAGGCGACATATTCGCTGCGCACCCGCGTGCACCTGCCGGAGGGCGGCAAGGGTTTCACGCTGGAGGGCAATCCCAAATTGTCCGAAGTCCTCGCCGGTGCGCAGATCGATCGCAACTCGACGCTGGCCGACGGCTGGCTGACCAGCGACGTGATGGTGCAGACGACCGGCGCCGAGATCGCCGCCGCCGACATTCCGGCGGCGCGGCAGAAGCTGGCGCAGGCGAAGCAGCATCTGCTCCGCGTGATCGCGCCCGAGGCCTACCCCGCCGAGTGGCAGGTGATCCAGGCGGGCAAGGCCGCGCATCGGTTCGATCCGATCCTGGCGGTGTACAAGGCCGGAATCGCCGATCAGCCGGACAAGGCCGAGCCGTTCACCAACCGCGCCTGGTTCCTCGAACGGATCTACGACTGGCGGCCGGCGATCGACGATATCGGCCGCGCGATCGCGACCGATCCGACCGCCGACAGCTATTTGTGGCGCGGGCGGCTGTACTGGGCCGTCGGCGAAAAGGACAAGGCGCTGGCCGACATGCTGGAGGCGCGCAAGATCGATCCCGCATCCGACACGGTGATCCAGCGGCTCGCCGGCCTGTATGCCGATCGCAAGGAATACGACAAGGCGCTGGCGCTGCTCGACACGCGGATCGAGGATGGCGGCAAGGACAAGGCCGATTTCATGCTGGGCAAGGCCGATGTCCTCAGCCGGGCGGGGCGGAAGGACGATGCGATCGCGACGATCGACGCGGCCGTCGCCGCCAAGCCGGGCGCGCCCGATCTGCTCAACCAGCGCTGCTGGCTGAAGGGGACGCTGAACGTGATGCTCGATACCGCGCTGAAGGATTGCACCAAGGCGATCGCGCTGGCCGATTCGTCGGAGAAGGTGCTCGACAGCCGGGCGATGGTCTATTTCCGCATGAACCAGATGGAGGATGCGCTGGCGGACCTGAATGCGGCGCTGGATCAGGATCCGGGCCTTGCCGCGAGCCTGTATATGCGCGGCGTGATCCGCAAGAAGCAGGGCGACGCCAAAGCGGGAGAGATCGACCTGGCCGGGGCGCGACTGATGCGGCCGACGATCGACCAGACCTATGCGCAGTTCGGGATCGTGCCTTAAGGTAAGGTTTCGGTAAAAGCCCCTCCCCTTCAGGGGAGGGGTTTGGGGTGGGGCCGCGCCGCAAATACTAGCGCTGGTCTCTTCGAGAATGGACTGCCCCACCCCAACCCCTCCCCTGAAGGGGAGGGGCTAAGTAAAATCCAATCCCCCCATATTGGGGAAATCTTCACCCTCGCGTGGCTAAACCCGCGAGATGACCCCAGTTTTTCTTACCGTGGACACCGAGATCGCGTGGCGTCATCATGCCGCCGGGCTGGAAATGCCGACATTGTTCGAACGATCGATCGAACCCGCCGGGGTAGGCATCGGCTATCAACTTCGCCAATTGGCGCGATACGGCCTGAAGGCGTGCTTCTTCGTCGATCCGATGCCGGCCTTGTTGTTCGGGCTCGAGCCGTTCCGCCGCCTGATCGGCACAATCCGCGAGGCGGGGCAGGAGGTGCAGCTTCACCTGCACCCCAATTGGACCGGCGCAAGGGCGGACGATCAGGGGCGCTCGCATGCGCGGTTCGAGATGGTCGAATATACCGAGGAAGATCAGGAGGCGCTGATCTCCGGCGCGCGCGACCTGCTCGTCGCGGCCGGGGCGGAAGCGCCGGTGGCGTATCGCAGCGGATCCTACGCCGCGAACGACGCGACGCTGCGCGCGCTGCACCGGCTCGGGCTGAAATACGACAGCAGCCATAACGGCGCGGAACATCCCTGGCCGAGCCTGATCGATCTGCCGGTGCGACAGATCGCGCCGGTCGCGCGCCACGGCGTGATCGAGGTGCCGGTGACGGTGATCGAGGATCGGCCGGGATCGCTGCGCAACTTCCAGATCTGCGCGCTGTCGAGCGGCGAGATGCAGGCCGCGCTGGAGCACGCGGCGGAGCAGGATCACGCCGCCGTCACGATCGTCAGCCACAGCTTCGAACTCGCCAACCGATCGGGGACGCGCCCGAACAGCGTGCATGTGCGCCGCTTCGAGGCGCTGTGCACGATGCTCGCCGAGCGGATGGGCAGCATGCCGACGATGCATTTCGCCGATGCCGATCTGAGGCTCGACAGCCCGGACGTGCCGCTTGGGCCAAGCCCGCTGCGATCGAGCTGGCGGCAGGCCGAGCAATTGTGGTCGAACGTGATCGAGGAACGCGCCGCTTGAGCGCGCTTCCGCTACCCTTGCGGTTTCAGATCGGGGCGCGGACGCTGGGATCGATCCAGCGCAATCTGGTGCGCGTGCCGCTCGATCTGGCGGACGTGCTGGGCGGGCGGCTGCCGATGCTGCCGCCGCTGGGCGATGCGGCCGACGGCTATCAGGTGACGTCGCTGCCGGCCGAGCGGCAGGAGGCGATGGGGTTCGTCGGCTCCGGCATGATCGCCTTCGTGCGACAGAATTACGTGCGCTATTATGCCGACCTTTCGATCGGTTACGACCGCTATCTCGAAACGCTGTCGGGCAATGCGCGCAATGGCTTGAAACGCAAGACCAAGAAGATCGCCGGACTGTCGGGCGGCACGCTCGATGTGCGGGCGTTCCGCACCCCGGGTGAGATGGCCGGGTTCCATGAGGTGGCACGCGGGATTTCGGCGCGCACCTATCAGGAAAAGCTGCTCGGTTCCGGCCTGCCCGAGGATGCCGGCTTCGTGCAGCGTATGTACGCGATGGCGGCGGCGGACGATGTGCGCGCGTGGCTGCTGTATATCGGCGGCGAGCCGGCCGCCTATCTCTATTGCCCGATCCACGACGGCACGGTGATCTATCAATTCGTCGGGCACGATCCGGCGTTCGGCGATCTGTCACCTGGCAGCGTGCTGCATCTGGCGGCGATGAGGGATCTGCAGGACGAGGGTGGCCTGACGCGGTTCGATTTCACCGAGGGCGAGGGGCAGCACAAGCGCCAGCTTGCGACCGGCGGGGTGGCGTGCGTCGATCTGCTGCTGCTGCGGCGCTCGATCGCCAATCACGCGACGATCGTCGCGCTCGGCACGTTCGACGATTGTACGGCGTTGGCCAAGGCGGCGGTACGGAAATACGGGCTGGGCGATCTGGCGCGGAAGATCCGGCGGGCGTGATCGCCGCGCTTCGTGTAAGGCGGGGGCATGCATCTGCGCGCCGAAGCCCTGATCCTTGCCGTCCGTCCGCACGGCGAGAACAATGCGATCGTCCGCGCGCTGACAGCCGAGCATGGCTTGCAGGCGGGCTATGTGCGCGGCGGGCGGTCGCGACGGATCCGGCCGATCCTGCAACCGGCCAATCTGGTGCTGGGCCAGTGGCGCGCGCGGACCGAGGAGCAGCTGGCCGGGCTGACGCTGGAGCTGATCCACAGCCGCGCGCCGCTGTATGGCGAGCCGTTGCCCGCAGCGGCGCTGGAATGGGTGACGGCGCTGACCGCGACGGCCTTGCCCGAGGGGCAGCCCTATCCGCGTCTGTACGGCGCGCTGGACGGGGTGATCGGGGCGATCGAGGCGGCACCGGCGGCGCGCGGCTGGGCGGTGGCGCTGGCGCGCTACGAACTGCTGGTGTTGGCGGAACTCGGTTACGGGCCGGAGATGGACGACCTGCCCGACATCCTGCGCACCGGCGGCGAGGCGGGCTGGGACGATATCCTGGCGGCGTTGAAGGTGACCGGGCAGGCGCTGGAGGCCGACATTCTGACCGACCGGCGCGCGGAGACGCTGGCCGGGCGGGCGCGGCTCGTGGAACGGCTGAAAAGGGCGGTTGCGTGAGGGCGGACGGGGCGGCAAAGGCAGCACCACGAATTGGGGTGGGAATCTGATATGCCATTGATCGCAATTCTGCCCGGCGACGGGATCGGCCCGGAAGTGACCGCCGAGGCGCGCCGCGTGCTGGATGCGTTGGATGAGAACGGGGCGCTCGACCTGACGTTCGAGGAGGCCTTGGTCGGCGGGGCGGCCTATCACGCCACGGGGCATCCGTTGCCGCCCGAGACGCTCGATCTGGCGAAGCGCGCCGATGCGATCCTGTTCGGGGCGGTCGGCGATCCGTCCTGCGATGCGCTGGAGCGGTCGCTCCGGCCGGAACAGGCGATCCTGGGGCTGCGCAAGGAACTGACTTTGTTCGCCAACCTGCGCCCGGCCAAGCTGTTTCCGGGGCTGGAGGACGCCTCCGCGCTCAAGCCCGAGGTCGCGGCGGCGATCGACATGGTGATCGTGCGCGAACTGAACGGCGACGTCTATTTCGGCGAGAAGGGGTTCCGCAAGACCCCCGCCGGCCTGCGCGAAGGATATGACGTGATGTCCTATGACGAAGCCGAGGTGACGCGGATCGCGCATGTCGGGTTCAAGACCGCGCAGAAACGTGGGCGCAAGCTGTGTTCGGTCGACAAGGCCAATGTGCTGGAGACGTCGCAATTGTGGCGCGACGTGGTGATCGAGATTTCGGCGCACTATCCCGACGTCGCGCTGACCCATATGTATGTCGACAATGCCGCGATGCAGCTGGTGCGCGATCCCGGGCAGTTCGACGTGATCGTCACCGGCAATCTGTTCGGCGACATCCTGTCCGATCAGGCCAGCATGTGTGCCGGATCGATCGGCATGCTGCCCTCCGCCAGCCTCGATAGCGCGGGCAAGGGGCTGTACGAACCGATCCACGGCAGCGCCCCGGACATTGCCGGGCAGGGCAAGGCCAACCCTTGTGCCACGATCCTGTCGGCGGCGATGCTGTTGCGCCATTCGCTGGGGCTGGACGACGCGGCCGACCGGATCGAGGTGGCGGTGGGCACGGCGCTGACCGGTGGCGCGCGCACCGCCGATCTGGGCGGTACGCTGTCGACGCGCGCGATGGGCGACGCGGTGCTGGCCGCTCTTCAGGAAGGACAGGCGTGAGCGAACTTCTGGAACTCGCGGTCGTCATCCCGACCTTCAACGAATCGAAGAACGTGCCGCTGCTCGTCGCCAAGCTCGACGCGGCGCTGGCCGGGCGCAATTGGGAAGCGATCTTCGTCGACGACAACAGCCCCGACGGCACGGCCGATGCCGCGCGCGCGATCGGGCGGCGCGACCCGCGCGTGCGGGTGATCCAGCGGATCGGCCGGCGCGGCCTGTCCTCGGCCTGTATCGAGGGGATGTGCGCGACCGCAGCGCCGGTCGTCGCGGTGATCGACGGCGATCTGCAGCATGACGAGACGATCCTGCCCAAGATGCTCGATGCCCTGCAGGCGGACGAGACGCTGGACGTGGTGATCGGATCGCGTTTCGTCGATGGCGGCGGGACGGGCGACTGGGACAGCGACCGGGTGGCGAAATCCGCCTTCGCGACCAAGCTTTCGCGGCAGGTGCTGAAGGCCGACCTCAGCGATCCGATGAGCGGGTTCTTCATGATCCGGGCCGGCATCGTGCGCGACCTGACGCCGCATCTGAACGCGATCGGCTTCAAGATCCTGCTCGACCTGATGACCGGTTCGCCCCGCCCGCTGAAGTTCCTCGAACTGCCCTACACCTTCCGGGTGCGGACCGAGGGCGAGAGCAAGCTGGATCACGTCGTGGCGATGGAGTATCTGATCGCGATCTACGACCGGATGTTCGGGCGGATCATTCCCGTCCGGTTCGCGATGTTCTCGGCGATCGGGGCGCTTGGCGCGCTGGTGCATTTCCTCGTGCTCGGGCCGTTGTTCAAGGAAGGGATCCTCAGCTTCCTGTGGGCGACGATCGTGGCGACCGTCGTGGCGATGACGTTCAACTTCTTCCTGAACAACGCGCTGACTTACCGCGACAGCCGGCTGAAGGGTGCGAAGCAGTTGTTCGACGGCTGGCTGACCTTCTGTCTGGTCTGCTCGGTCGGAGCGGTGGCAAACATCGGCGTCGCCGCGTTCCTGTACGACGCCAAGGCGGATACCTGGGCGCTCTCGGCGCTGGCCGGCATCGCGGTGAGCGCGGTGTGGAATTACGCGCTTTCGTCGCGGTTCACCTGGGGCCGGTATTAATTCACGGCCAGGTCGGGAACCACATCCAGCGGTGGAAGGCCTGCGGCCCGGACAGCGCCGCGGCCGAGAGGATCGGGTAGAAGAGCAGGAACAGCCCCGCACTGAGGACGAGGAACGCCTCGTCCCAATGCGGGCGCGTCGCGCGCAGATCGTCGAACGCGGCGGCGAGCGCGAGGCACAGGAAGATCGTCGACGGATAATAATAATAGAAGAAGCCCAGCGACTTGGGGATGATCGCCCAGATGAGCAGCGAAGCGAGCCAGACGCCCGCGACGCCGGCCAGCTTCATCGCATCGCGCCGCCACCCCGCCCACGTGCAATAGCCGACCGCCGCCAGCCCGCCCCACAGGATCGCCGGATTGCCGAGCAGCAGGATGCCGCGCTGCGCGCCGTCGACGGCTTCGTAGAGATACCAGATCGGGCGGATCATCAGCGGCCAGGTCCACCACGCGGACTGATAGGGGTGGGGCGGCAGGATCTGGGTCTGCTGCTGGTACATGGTCCACTGGTATGGCAGCAGCCTGCCGAGCGTCAGCGGATCGTTGGCGTAGAAGAAGGCCGGTGCGAAGGTCAGCAGATAGACGAGCACGCTGACCGCGCCGAGCGTCGCCAGCGCCGGGATCGCCCGCATGCCGCGCCAATGCGCGCCACCGTTCCGGGCGTCGCGCCATCGCACGAAGAGGAAGGCCATGCCCGCCCACGCCACATAGGGCGCCGCCGCCCATTTCACCCCGACCGCGAGGCCGAGCAGCACGCTGCCGACGATCCAGTGCCGCCACACCCGATCCGGTGGCGCATAAGCGGAGCGGAGCAGAGCGAGGATCGCCAGCACCAGGAACGCGGCCATGAACCCGTCGAGCATCCCGATCCGCGCCTGAATGAACACCGTGAAGTTGAGCATCGCCAGCAGCGCGCCGACCAATGCCGGGCGCACGCGGTGGAACAGCACCCACAGGATCCAGAACACGCCCAGCACCACGATCGTCGCGGCGACGGCCGAGGGGATGCGCCAGCCATATTGATTGTCGCCGAACAGCAGGATGCCGAGCGCGATCAGCATCTTGCCGAGCAGGGGATGTTCGATGTTGGTCGGCGCATCGAGCGTGAGCAGGATGCGCGCCGCGCGGACGTAATGCACCTCGTCGAACACCAGGATGCTGGGGCGCGCGATGTCGAGCGTGAACAGGAATTGCGCCGCCGCGCCGATCGCCGTCGCGGTGAGGATCGGGCGGGGCGGAGATTTGGCCATCGTTTCGCTATTCCCCCTTAGCCCCTCCCTTTCAAGGGAGCAGTCCTCTCCCATCCGGCCTCGTCACCCCGGACATGTTCCGGGGTCCACCAAGCGGCTTTCGAAACGAATAGAGGCTCGATCGCCCAGGTTGCGGCCCAGTGGACCCCGGAACACGTCCGGGGTGACAGAGGAAAGACCGACTCTGCTCCGCCTCACTAGAGGTTGACGTGGCCTCGTCCCTCCCGGCAAAGCGTCCCGCATGAAACGCCGTACCGGACAGAACCGCGAGATCACCGCCAACTGGCGCCCGGCCACGCAGGCCGTGCGCGGCGGCACCGCGCGCAGCGAGTTCGGCGAGACGTCCGAGGCGCTGTTCCTGACCTCGGGCTATGCCTATGATTGCGCCGCCGACGCCGCGGCGCGCTTCGCCGGCGAACAGGTCGGCATGACCTATTCGCGGTTGCAGAACCCGACCGTGCAGATGCTGGAGGAGCGCATCGCGCTGCTGGAGGGCGCCGAGGCGTGCCGGACGATGGCCACCGGCATGGCGGCGATGACCGCCGTATTGCTGTGCCAGCTCGAACAGGGCGATCATCTCGTCGGCGGGCGCGCCGCGTTCGGTTCGTGCCGCTGGCTGACCGACACGTTGTTGCCCAAGTTCGGCATCCAGACGACGATCGTCGATGCGCGCGATCCGCAGGCCTTCGCCGATGCGGTGCAGCCGAATACGAAGGTGTTCTTCTTCGAGACGCCGGCCAATCCGACGATGGACGTCGCCGATTTGCAGGCGATCTGCGACATCGCGAAACGGCACGGCATCACCACGGTGGTCGACAATGCCTTCGCCACGCCCGCTTTGCAGCGGCCGATGGAGTTCGGCGCGGACGTGACCGCCTATAGCGCGACCAAGATGATGGACGGGCAGGGGCGCGTGCTGGCCGGCGCGGTGTGCGGGACGAGCGCGTTCATCGACGACGTGCTGCTGCCCTTCACGCGCAACACCGGGCCGACGCTCAGCGCGTTCAACGCCTGGGTCGTGCTGAAGGGGCTGGAGACGCTCGATCTGCGCATCAACCGGCAGAGCGAGAATTCGCTCAAGGTCGGCCGCTTCCTCGAAACCCGCGTGCCGCGCATCCTGCATCCGGGCCTGCCGAGCCATCCGCAGCACAATCTCGCGATGCGCCAGATGAGCGCGTGCGGGCCGATCTTCGCATTCGAGGTCGAGGGCGGGCGGAAGCAGGCGCACGGCCTGCTCGATGCGCTGGAGCTGGTCGATATCTCGAACAATATCGGCGATTCGCGCTCGCTGATGACGCATCCGTCCTCGACCACGCATTACGGCGTCGCCGAGGACAAGCGCATCGAGATGGGGGTGACGGAGAACCTTCTGCGCCTGAACGTCGGGCTCGAGGATCCGGAGGATGTTATCGCCGATCTCGACCAGGCGCTGACGGCGGTGGGATTGTGACGATGAGCGCCTCTTCCGTCCTGCAGCGCTTCCCCGGCGAAGGCCGGGGCCCAGTCGCGGAGCAGAAGATTGCGGGCGCTGCGCTTCATTATTTCGACCTTCGCGACTGGGCCCCGGCCTTCGCCGGGGAAGCGATTTCTGTCGCGGTGGAATTGTGAAGGCGCTGTTCCCCAACGTCGCCGAGACGCGGGGGATCGTCGTGCGGGTGTCGGTCAGCTATCTGCCCGAACAGTCCGAGCCGCAGCGCGGGCGCTGGTTCTGGGCCTATCACGTGCGGCTGGAGAATGAGGGCAATCAGGCGGTGCAGTTGCTCACGCGGCACTGGATCATCACCGACGGGCGCGGCGCGCGCCATTCGGTCGAGGGTGAGGGCGTGGTCGGCGAGCAGCCGCTGATCCTGCCCGGCGCGAGCTTCGATTACGTCTCGGGCTGCCCGCTGGCGACGCCGAGCGGCAATATGCAGGGCAGCTATCACATGATGGGGGAGGACGGCGCCGCGTTCGACGTGGACATCCCGAAATTCGCGCTGCTCGCGCCCGCGGTGGGCGCGTGAGCGTCCGTGGTCACCCTCACCCTTCGCCGCCTTCGGCGTCTTTTCCCTCTCCCGATGGGAGAGGGAAGGGGCCCGCTCGGCGCAGCCGAGTGGGAAGGGTGAGGGTGACGGCATGAAACGCACGCATCTCCCGCTCAACGGCCTGCGCGTGCTCGACGCCGCCGCGCGGCATCTGTCGTTCACCCGCGCGGCCGACGAACTCGCCGTCACGCCCGCCGCCGTCGGGCAGCAGATCCGCGCGCTGGAGGATACGCTGGGCGTCGTGCTGTTTCGCCGCACCACCAAGGGCCTCGAACTGACGCCGGAGGGCGAGGCTGGCCTCGGCCCGTTGCGCCAGGGGTTCCTCGAATTCGAGGAAGCGGTGCGCGCGATGCAGGCGGGGCAGACGTCGAAGTCGCTGACCATTGCCGCGCCGCGCGACCTGACCGAGAAGTGGCTGATGCCGCGTCTCGCCGCGATTGCGCGTGGCGACGGCGAACTGCGTTTCGCCCTGGTTTCGGCGGACGACGATATCGACTTCACCGAGGCCAATCTCGATCTCGCAATCCGTTGGGGCGACGGGCCGGGCGCGCATGAGGGCGAGGCGCTTGAATCGGAGGGCATGGTGACGATCGCGCGGCCCGGCGGCGGGGTGAATACACGGATTTCCTGGCCCGGATGCCTGAACGACGATGCCGCGTCGCTGGTCCGCGTCGGCGATGCGGGGCTCGCGCTGGATGCCGCCGCCGAGGGGCTGGGACGTGCGACGGTGCCCGAACTGCTCGCCGCCGGCGATATCGCCGCCGGGCGCGTTGTCGTGCTGGGCGATCCGCAGCCGTCCGCCAAGGGCTATTGGCTGGTCGCGCCGCTGCCGCAATGGCGGCAGAAGAAGGTCAAGGCGCTGGTCGACGCGCTGGTCGGGGCGACGACCGCCTGAGATGGCCGGCGAGCCGATTCTGGAGAGCGCGCGATTGCGCCTGCGGCCGCAACGGATCGGGGATGCCGAGGCGCTGTTCGAGGCCTATGGCGACGCCGAGCTGATGCATTACTGGTCGAGCGGACCGCATGCCGACGTGGTCGACACGCGCGATTATCTGGCGGCGCGGCTAGACAAGAGCGACTGGCGCGGCTGGGCGATCACGCTGACGGACGACGACCGGGCGATCGGAACGGTCGCGGCGGGCGAGCGGCGATCGGGCGTGACGGAGATCGGTTATATGCTGGTCCGCTCCGCCTGGGGGCATGGCTATGCACGCGAGGCGGTGTCGCGGGTGATCGACCTGCTGGTGCGCGAGGAAGGGCATCGCAAGATCTTCGCCGATACCGATCCCGACAATGCGGCGTCCAACGCGCTGCTCGCGTCGCTCGGTTTCCACCGCGAGGGCCTGCTGCGCGCGGAATGGGAAACGCATATCGGCGTGCGCGACACCGTGGCCTGGGGCCTGCTCGCCGACGAATGGACCAGCCGATGATGACCCCACCCGATCTGAACGACGCGGCGCAGCGTGCCGCGTACCGCCGCGAACTGCGCTACGTCGCGCGGCCGTTGCGGCTGGCCGGACTGGCGTTCGCCCTGCTCGGCGTGCTGCTGGTCGTCGGACGGCTGCTGTGGTGGCGGGCGATGCCGATCGCCATCCCGGCGGCGGCGTTGGCGCTGGGCGCGTTCAACATGGTGGCGGGGATGGCGATCCGCACGCTGTATCACGCGCGGCGGATGCGGGGGGAATAGGGGCGGCATCCGTTCGAGTTAGAACGGGTTACCTCATAGCCGTCTGTGCTGAGCTCGTCGAAGCACTGCCTTTCTCATCTGCCGTCGAAAAGAAGGACAGCCCTTCGACAAGCTCAGGGCAGACGGGTGGAGGCCATGCGAGCATCCAGAAAAAGGCTCAATACCCCGCCGCGAGTTCCACCGCGCGGGTCATCAGGCCGGCGAAGCGGGCATCGTCCACCGCCGCCTCGGTATCGTTCCAGCTGGCCGACATGGCATACCAGCGTCCGTCCTTCGCCTGCGCGAGGAAGCTCATCGCGATCACGCCGGGTTCGGACCCGCCCTTGTAGCCGAGATATTGCCACTTGCCCGCCGGCCCTGCGCCGACGCCGGAATTCTTGGCGAGGATCGCGCGGGCGCGAGTTGCGGGGCCGGTTTCGCTGTGGCGGCGGAGCCAGTCCAGCGTGCGGATGATGTCGGCGGGCGAGGCGAACCATTCCAGCTCGTCGATCCGCACCGGCTTGCCGTCGACGAACAGGCTCTTGTCGATCGCCGCGTTGGGCATCGCCGCGACCTCGCCGTCGAGCAACGCGCGGCGTCCCGCGATATCGAGTGCCGCCCAGCGCGCGCCCAATGGGCTGCCCTTCAGCTTGAACAGTTCCAGCGGCCCGAGGAATGGCTGCATGCCCCTGGGGTTCCTGATTCCCACCACCGGCAGCATCGCCTCCACCTTGTCGCGACCGAGCGCGCGCAGCAGGATGTCGGTCGCGCTGTTGTCGCTGACCGAGATCATTCGCTCGGCGAGCTCATAGAGCGACACTTTGGTGCCGACCGGTGCCTGCGTGTAGCCGCCGCCGGGCAGCGGGCGACCGTCCAGGGTGACGGTGTCGTCCCAGTGCCGCATCCCCGCCGCGATGCCGCGTACCAGTTCGGCGAGGATGACGAGCTTGAATTCCGATCCGATCGCGAAGACCGTATCGGCGCCGCGCTGGCTGAGCATTTCGGGCGCGCCGGCACCGAGTTTCGCCAGCGCGAAGCCGGTCCGGCCGGGCAGCTTGGCGAGTCCCGCATCGACGGCGGCGAGCGAGGCCTCGCTGCTCGACATGCCGGTGATGCGCAGACCGATGATCTGGTGCGTCTGCGGATCGACCGCGATCTGCGCGCTGGCCCGGCCGCGTTCATAGGCGATGACGATCGCCGCGCTCCACGGATTGACCGGGGCGACGCTTTCGATGCGGATCGCCTTTCCGCCGGTCGCGGTGAGTTGCTTGGCGAATCCGTCGAAGGCCGTTTTCGGCACCGCGCCGATGAATGTGGGCGAGAAGGCGGCGGTGTAATCGCCGCCGCCGTTGAACAGCGGGATGAGATCTTCGATGCGGCGCTGCAGCTCGGGGGCGGGCTGGATCGCGGGTGCGGCGGCCGGCACCGTCTGGGCGGTCGCGGGGAGGGCGATCAGGAGGGCAAAGCTGGCGAGGGCGTGGCGCATGTGGGTCGGTGTCCTTCGAACTGATCCTCCCCGGCACGGGGAGGGGGACCATGAGCATTCAGCGAATGGTGGAGGGGGCTCTCCGCGAGCGAAGCGCTACTGGCCCGCCCCCTCCGTCAGCCTGCGGCTGCCACCTCCCCGTGCCGGGGAGGAGCGCCATCCTCAAGCGTCGATCGCCTCCTCGTCGATCCGCGCCGCATTCTCCTGGATGAAGGCGAAGCGGTGCGCGGGGTTGTTGCCCATCAGGCGATCGACCAGATCCTTCACGCCCGCGCGTTCCTCATATTCCTGTGGCAGGGTGATGCGCAGCATGCTGCGCGTCTTCGGGTCCATCGTCGTTTCGCGCAGCTGCATCGGGTTCATTTCGCCAAGGCCCTTGAAGCGCGCGACATCGACCTTCTTGCCCTTGAACGCGCCGTTCTCGATCTTCGTCCGGTCGGTATCGTCCATCGCGTAGAGCGACTTGGTGCCGGCGGTCAGGCGGTAGAGCGGCGGCTGCGCGAGATAGAGGTGCCCGCGCCGCACGAGTTCCGGCATCTCCTGGAAGAAGAAGGTCATCAGCAGGGTCGCGATATGCGCGCCGTCGACATCGGCGTCGGTCATGATGACGATGCGTTCGTAGCGCAGGTTTTCCGCCACGCAATCCTTGCGCGTGCCGCAGCCCAACGCCTGGATCAGATCGGCGATCTCGGAGTTGGCGGCGATCTTCTGCAACGTCGCCGATGCCACGTTCAGGATCTTGCCGCGAATGGGCAGGATCGCCTGCGTCTTGCGGTCGCGCGCCTGTTTGGCGCTGCCGCCGGCGCTGTCGCCCTCGACGATGAAGAGTTCGGTGCCCTTGGGGTCGTCCGACGAGCAGTCGGTGAGCTTGCCCGGCAGGCGCAATTTGCGCGCCGACGTGGCGGTCTTGCGCTTGACCTCGCGTTCCTGCTTGCGGCGCAGGCGTTCGTCCATCCGCTCCAGGATGTAGCCGAGCAAAGCCTTGCCGCGGTCCATGTTGCGGCTGAGCCAATGGTCGAAATGGTCGCGCATCGCCTTTTCGACCAGTGCGGCGGCCTCCGGGCTTGTCAGGCGATCCTTGGTCTGGCTCTGGAATTGCGGTTCGCGGATGAACACGCTGAGCATCAATTCGCTGCCGACCATCACGTCGTCCGCCGTGATATCCTTCGCCTTCTTATTCCCCACCAAGTCGCCGAACCCGCGCAGGCCGCGCACCAGAGCGGCGCGCAGGCCCGCTTCGTGCGTGCCGCCGTCGGGCGTGGGGATGGTGTTGCAATACCAGCTGTAGGACCCGTCGCTCCACAGCGGCCACGCAACCGCCCATTCGGCGCGGCCCTGATTCTCGCCCGGGAAATCCTGCGATCCGGCGAAGAAGTCGGCGGTGGCGCATTCGCGCCCGGCGATCTGGTCCTTGAGGTGGTCGGCGAGGCCGCCGGGGAACTGGAACACCGCCTCGGCCGGCGTGTCGTCGGAGATCAGGTCCGGCGAACATTTCCAGCGGATCTCGACGCCGGCGAACAGATACGCCTTGGAGCGCGCCAGCTTGTAAAGCCGCGCCGGCTTGAAATGCAGTTCCGGCCCGAAGATCTCGACGTCCGGCACGAAACTGACCGACGTGCCGCGCCGGTTCGGCGTGGGGCCCAGCGCCTCCAGCGGCCCCTGCGTGATCCCGCGCGCGAAACGCTGCCGATAGACGGTCTTGTTGCGCGCCACCTCGACCACCGTGTCGGACGACAGCGCGTTGACCACCGAAACGCCCACGCCGTGCAGCCCGCCGCTGGTCGCATAGGCCTTGCCGTCGAACTTGCCGCCGGAATGCAGCGTGGACAGGATCACCTCCAGCGCGCTCTTGTCCGGGAACTTGGGATGCGGATCGACCGGGATGCCGCGTCCGTTGTCGACGATGGTCAGCCGGTTGCCGGGTTCGAGGTGCATCTCGATCCGCGTCGCATGGCCCGCGACCGCTTCGTCCATCGCATTGTCGAGCACTTCAGCGGCGAGATGGTGCAAGGCGCGTTCGTCGGTGCCGCCGATATACATGCCCGGACGGCGGCGGACGGGCTCGAGCCCCTCCAGCACTTCGATCGAGGAGGCATCGTAATCGGTGGTGGCGTTGGTCTTGGAAGCGAACAGGTCATCGGCCATAGCTCAGCTATAGGGGCGCGAGGGGGCGGGTGCCAAGCGGGCGAAACGCCATTCGATCCGGGCCGGTGTGGCCATAATGACACATGACGCGGAAATGTCGGAAGCGATGCGGCTTTATCGCGTTCGCATCGTTCCTGCTGCTGCAACGCACCATTTGGAGTATCACGATGCGCAGCCAGTTCTTTCTTTCCCTCGCCGCCGGCACCGCCGCGCTTTCTTTTGCGGCACCCGCCTTTGCCCAGGACGCAGCGCCGGAGCGCGCTCCGTTCGACGGCCTGTATGTCGGCGGTTCGGTCGGGTTCGATGCCCAGCCCAGCGATGCACGCAGCACGTTGCTGTTCGATCGCAACCTCGACGGCACGTTCGGTGACACCGTGACGACATCGACCGGCGCCAACGCCTTCTCGCCGGGTTTTTGCAACGGCGCAGCAACGTCGACTGCCCCGGTCGCATGCCGTAACGACAAGGATAACATCTCTTACGCCGGCCGTATCGGCATCGATAAGCAGTATGGCAACCTCGTTGCCGGCGTTGTCGGTGAATTCGGCAAGTCGAAGATCAACGACAGCACGTCGGGTTTCAGCACGACGCCAGCGAGCTACACTTTCTCGCGCTCGATCAAGTATAACGCCAACCTGCGCGCACGCGTTGGTTATGCAGCCAACACCACGCTGTTCTACGCAACCGCTGGTGGTGCCTATGCGAAGCTGAACCATCGTTTCACGACGTCCAACACCGCCAACGCTTTCGCGTCGCGCGGCGATCGCGACGTGTGGGGCTACACCGGTGGCGGCGGCATCGAGCAGAAGCTCGGTCGTCATTTCTCGATCGGCCTCGAATATCTGTACACGCAGTACAAGGACAACGATTATACCGTCCGTGTGACGCAGGGTACGGCACCGGCGACCAACCCGTTCGTGCTCGCACCGAACACCGGCGGTACGGACATCATTCGCTCGGACGACAAGTTCCGTTCGCACAGCGTGCGCGCGACGGCGGCGTTCCGCTTCTAAGAGATGTGCGAAATGTTCCGGTCGTCAGCGGCCGGGACATTTTCAGGTCGGGTGTTTGCAGCCCGACCGGCGCGGCCCCGGGATCCATGGCTCGGACAGCAATCTAGTCACCCGGACGACCCACGCTGCCATGCATAAGAAAAACCCCGCCGTGGCAGACGCCGCGGCGGGGTTTTCGTTTGTCGGACTGGCGACCGGTCAGCGAACGCGCGCGCCGCCGAAGGGCAGTGGCGGCGGCGGGCGGCGATCGCGGCGCGGCAGCTGCGCCTGATAGGCGTGGCCGCAATGCGCGACGCAATAGGGGAAGCCCGGATTCACCTTGTCGCCGCAGAAGTGGAAGTCCGGCTCGCCGGGATGGCCCAGCGGCCATTTGCAGACCTTGTCGTTCAGATCGAGCAGGCTCGTCTTGTCGGCCATCTCGGCCGAGGGCTTGGCGGGAACGAGGCGGCGCGGCGGGGCCGGGGTGATCGGCGCCTGCTGTTCGCCAGGCGCCTGACGCAGAAACCCGCCCGGGCCGACCGAGCGCATGATCGGTGGCGGCGGCGCGGCGGGCGCGGCGACCGCGGCCGGTGCCTCGTCGATCTCGTCCTCTTCCTCGTCGTCGATTTCGGGCTCGGGGGCGGGCGTCGGCGCGGCGACACGCTCGACCGGCTTCGGCGCGGGCGGGGCGGCTTTCGGCACCGGCGGTGCCTTGGCCTCGACCGGCGCGGCGGGGGCCGCCGCCGCCGTTGCTGCTGCGACTGGCTTTTCGGCCTTGGGCGCGGCGGGCTCGTTCGGCTTCACCGGCGAAGGACGCGATTGCAGGCCGAGGCGATGCGCCTTGCCGATCACGGCGTTGCGGCTGACGCCGCCCAGTTCCTCGGCGATCTGGCTGGCGGTGCTGCCGCCTTCCCACATCTTGCGCAGCGTATCGATACGCTCGTCGGTCCAGCTCATTCTCTCGTCCTCGATTAGCCATGCCGGGTTGCGGGCGGCCCGCCCACGCTTTAGCGCGTGTGCTATGAGCAGCCAGCCCCCTATCGGTCAAATACCTTCGGCGGTGATGAACGCCCCCGGCGTGCCGGTCATCCGGAACGTCAATTGGGGCGGTCTTCGAACGCTCTATATCAAGGAGGTGCGGCGTTTCTTCAAGGTCCACCTGCAAACGGTGTGGGCACCGGCGATCACGACGCTGCTGTTCCTGATCGTCTTCAGCATCGCCACCGGCGCGAAATTGCCGGTGCATATCGGCGGCGCGGAGATTCCGTTCGCCGAATTCATCGCGCCGGGCCTGATCATTTCGCAGGGCATGATGGGACCGGCGTTCGCCAATGCCAGCTTCTCGCTGATGGTCGGCAAGATTCAGGGCACGATCGTTGATTACCTGCAGCCGCCGCTGTCGACGATGGAATTGCTCACCGCCTTGCTGGGTGGCGCGATGACGCGCGCGTTCATCGTCGGCTTCGTCGTGTGGGCGGCGATGATGGTCTATGGCGTGCACCTGATCCCGGCGCATTTCTGGGCGGTTCTGTGGTTTGGGTTCCTCGGCACGATGTTCCTCGCGCTGCTCGGCGTGCTGACCTCGATCTGGGCGGACAAGTTCGATCATGCCGCCGCCGTCACCAATTTCGTGGTCACGCCGCTCGGGCTGCTGTCGGGCACCTTCTACTCGGTCGACAAGCTCGCGCCGTCGTTCCGCGCGTTCAGCCATGCCAACCCGTTTTTCTACATCATCTCGGGCTTCCGGTACGGCTTCCTGGGGGTCGCCGATTCGCCGATCTGGATCGGCAGCCTGCTGATCTTCGCGATCGACGCGGTGCTGGCGATCGGCTGCTACGCGCTGCTGCGCTCGGGCTGGAAGATCAAGAACTGAGGCGGCAAAGCCTGTAGACCTGCTTCCTTTTTCTCCTTCGTGGTCTTCGTGGCTTCGTGTGAAATTCGATTTTTCCACACAAAGCCACAAAGACACGAAAAGGGAGGAAGGGCTTAGAGCAGCGGTGTTGCGCTTCTGCAGGGATATCCGTAAAAATGCCCTTCGGGCGACCGGATGGGTCGCCCTTTTGCTTTTTTGGGAGACCCACCGTGCCGATCACCCCCCTGATGCCCGTGTACCCGCGTTGCGGCGTACGCCCGGTGCGAGGCGAGGGGGTGTATCTGTTCGGCGAACGCGGCGAAAAGTATCTCGACTTCGCCAGCGGCATCGCGGTCAACGCGCTCGGCCATGGCCACCCCAAGCTGGTCGAGGCGATCGCGAAGCAGGCGGCGACCCTGATGCACGTCTCGAACCTCTACGGCAGCCCGCAAGGCGAGAAGTTCGCGCAGCGGCTGGTCGACAACAGCTTCGCCGATACGGTGTTCTTCACCAATTCGGGCGCGGAGGCGGTGGAATGCGCGATCAAGACCGCGCGGCGCTATCATTTCGCCAACGGCAATCCGCAGCGGCACACGCTGATCACCTTCAACAACGCGTTCCATGGCCGCACGATCGGCACGATCAGCGCGACCAACCAGCCGAAGATGCGCGACGGGTTCGAACCGCTCCTGCCGGGCTTCAAATACGCGCCGTTCAACGATCTGGCGGCCGCCTTGGCGCTGGTCGATGACAACACCGCCGGCTTCTTGGTCGAGACGATCCAGGGCGAGGGCGGCGTCACCGCCGGCACGGACGAGTTCATCCAGGGCCTGCGCAAGGCGTGCGACGATCATGGCCTGCTGCTGGTGCTGGACGAGGTGCAATGCGGCTACGGCCGCACCGGCAAGATGTGGGCGTACGAGCATGCCGGCATCACGCCGGACATCATGTCGGTCGCCAAGGGCATCGGCGGCGGCTTCCCGCTGGGCGCGTGCCTCGCCACCGAAGAGGCGGCCAAGGGCATGGCGATCGGCACGCACGGTTCGACCTATGGCGGCAACCCGCTGGCGATGGCGGCGGGCGAGGCGGTGCTGGACGTGATCCTGGAGGAGGGCTTCCTCGACCGCGTCGCGGCGATGGGCGAACGGTTGCGCTCGGCACTCGAACAGATGATGCCGAACCATGATACCGTGTTCGACAGCGTGCGCGGACGCGGCCTGATGACCGGCATCAAGTTGAAGGACGCCGCCGTCGCCCGCGATTTCGTGGCGCATGCGCGCGATCATCACGGTCTGCTGACCGTGGCGGCGGGCGAGAACGTCGTGCGCGTGCTGCCGCCTTTGGTGATCGAGGAAAGCCATATCGCGGAGTTCGTCGAGAAGCTGAGCGAGGCGGCGCGGACGTATGAGCCGGTGGATGCGTAGCGGCCTGACCATTTCCCTCTCCCTTTGGGAGAGGGAAGGGGCCCGCGAGGCGAAGCCGAGTGGGAAGGGTGAGGGCGATATCGCGTGCCTGCTCACCCTCACCCTCACCCTTCCGTCGCTGCGCTCCTCCCTCCCTCTCCCAAAGGGAAAGGGAATTTGACCTACCGCCACTTCCTCGATCTCGCCGACGCCGGGGGCGACGGTATCGCCGCGATGATCGCCGATGCGCTGGATCGCAAGGCGCTGCGCAAGGGCTGGCCCAAGGGCAAGGCCGATACCGACGCGCCACTCGCCGGGCACGTTCTCGGCATGGTGTTCGAGAAGAATTCCACCCGCACGCGCGTGTCCTACGACATGGCGATGCGGCAATTGGGCGGCTCCTCGATCGTGCTCGACGCCGGCACCACGCAGCTCGGGCGCGGCGAGACGATCGCGGATACCGCGCGCGTCCTGTCCGGTTATTGCGACGCGATCATGATCCGCACCGACGATCACGCCAAGATCGTCGAGATGGCCGATTATGCCAGCGTCCCCGTGATCAACGGCCTGACCGACGCCTCGCACCCCAGCCAGATCGTTGCCGACCTGCTGACGATCATCGAAAGCGGCAAGGCGCTGCCCGGCCTGAAGGTCGCGTGGCTGGGGGACGGCAACAACGTGCTCGCGTCGATCATGGAGGCCGGCGGACTGATGCAGTTCGACGTGGTGGCGGCCTGCCCGCAGGGGTTCATGCCGTCGGAAGCGGACGTGGCGCGGGGCGGCGGTCGCGCGCGCGTCGTCGGCACGGCGGCGGAGGCGGTCGAGGGGGCGGACGTCGTCGTCACCGACACCTGGATCTCCATGGGCCAGGCGCACGCCGAGACCAAGCTGGCGGCGATGTGGCCCTATCAGGTCGACGAAGCGCTGATGGCGGCGGCCAAGCCCGACGCGAAGTTTCTCCACTGCCTGCCCGCGCATCGCGGCGAGGAGGTGACCGACGCGGTGATGGACGGGCCGCAATCCTTGATCTGGCAGGAAGCGGAGAACCGGCTGCACGCGCAGAAATCGATCCTGCGCTGGTGCTTCGGGCAGATCGGTTGATCGGAGCTCCGACGCTTCCTATTTCCGTCATGCCAGCGCAGGCTGGCATCTCCCTCCACCTTGCGCACCCGTGCGGCATGAGATCCCAGCCTTCGCTGGGATGACGGAAATTATATGGACGATCCCAAACTCGACGACACCGACCGCGCGCTCGGCTTCACCATTCCCGGCCGCCATGCGCGCGGGCGGGTGGTGCGGCTCGGGCCGACGCTCGACATCATCCTGGCGGCGCATGCCTATCCGCCGCCGATCGAGGCGCTGCTGGCGGAGGCGCTGACGCTCGCCGCGCTGATCGGATCGACGCTGAAGGACGCCGGCGGCCAGCTGACTTTGCAGGCGCAGACCGATGGCGGCATCGTCAAGCTGCTGGTGTGCGATTACAAGGGCGGCGAGCTGCGCGGGTATGTGCAGTTCGATGCCGATCGTCTGGCGGCCGGGCCGGAGGATCCGAGCCTGTTCGCCCTGTTCGGCACCGGCTATCTCGCGATCACCTTCGATCAGGCGGCGACGCGCGAGCGCTATCAGGGCATCGTGCCGCTCGACGGCGATACGCTGGCCGAAGCGGCGCAGAGCTATTTCATGCAGTCCGAGCAGATCCCGACGCTGATCAAGCTCGGCATCCGGCGCCAGCCCGATGGCCGCCACATCGCCGGCGGGCTGTTCCTCCAGCATCTGCCGGAGGGCGAGGACGGGCGTGAGCGGCTGCACGTGCGGCTCGACCATCCCGAATGGGAGCATGTCGCGATCCTCGGCGGCACGATGGGCGCGGACGAACTCGCCGATCCCGTACTGCCGCTCGAAACGCTCGTCTGGCGCCTGTTCAACGAGGAGGACGAGGTGCGCCTGCTGGCGCAGGTGTCGATGTCGCGCGGCTGCCGCTGTTCGCCCGATTATATCGCGCAGGTGCTGGGCCAGTTCCCGCCCGAGGAACAGCGCGAGATGGCCGACGAGAACGGCATGATCGTGGTCGACTGCCAATTCTGCGCGAGCAAGTTTCCCGTCCCGATTGCGGACGTCGTTTCGTAAGCGTTATTGTCAGCCGGGCGGCGGCTCCCCAGATAAGCGGGGGAAGCTGGGACGGGCATGATGCGGGTACGGGCGATATTGACAGGGCTGGGATGTGCTGTCGCGGTGGCCGCACCGGCGCAGGGGCCGTCGCTCGTCGCGCTGAATGGAATCCAGCCGGGCCGGTGGCAGTTGCGCGACATGGACGGCGGCGAAAGGACGTCCTTGTGCGTGGCCGATCCCCGCATGCTGATCCAGTTGCGTCATCCCGGCGCGCAATGTTCGCGGTTCGTGGTCGAGGATCTGCCGAAATCGGCGACGGTGCATTATACCTGCCCCGGCGCGGGCCATGGCCGCACGGTCATTTCGGTCGAAAGCGGGCATCTGATCAGGCTGCGCACGCAGGGCATCGCCGATGGCGCACCGTTCGACGTGAATTACGAAGGCCGTCGCACCGGTGCCTGCCGCTGAGCGATCCCGTTAACGCGTTGTTTATGCGTGGCGTTCTATAGCGATCAGGTGCCGTCATGGGCATGGAATTCTCCCTGAATTCGGCTTGGACAAGCCAATCCCTGGGTCGCCTTATGGGCGGCCCATTTTTTTTGGCGCGCACTGATCGCTGGTTCCCCCGGGGTTGCGAAGCGCGCGGCATCGGCCTAGCGCGCGTCACATCATGACATCTCCTGCACCCTTAGCGGTCGTCCTCGTGTCGGGCGGCCTGGATTCGATGGTTTCCGCCGCGCGCGCGAAGGAGGACGGGTTTCGCCTGCTCGCGCTGTCGATCGACTACAACCAGCGCCATCAGGTCGAACTCGCCGCCGCGCGCCGCATCGCCGCCAAGCTGGACGCGGACCGCCACATCGTCCTGCCGCTAGATCTGTCGGCATTCGGCGGCTCCGCGCTGACGGCGGACATCGACGTGCCGAAGGACGGGGTCGGGCCGGGCATTCCCGTGACGTACGTCCCGGCGCGCAACACGATCTTCCTCAGCCTGGCGCTCGGCTGGGCAGAGGCGATGGGTGCGCGCGATCTGTATATCGGCGTCAACGCGCTGGATTATTCCGGCTATCCCGATTGCCGCCCCGAATTCATCGCCGAGTTCGAGAAGCTGGCCGAGGTCGCGACCAAGGCCGGCGTCGAAGGACAACCGTTCAAGATCCACGCGCCGCTGCAGGACATGACCAAGGCCGACATCGTGCGCGAGGCGGCTCGGCTGGGGCTCGACGCCGGGATGAGTTGGTCGTGCTACGATCCGGCACCGGGATCGCTGCATTGCGGCCAGTGCGACAGCTGCCGCTTGCGCGCCAAGGGGTTCGAGGACGCCGGCCTGCCCGATCCCACGCGCTACGCCGCACTGTAACATGAGCTACGCGGTCAAGGAGATGTTCCTCACGCTGCAGGGCGAGGGGGTTCATGCCGGCCGCCGCGCGGTGTTCGTGCGGTTCGCCGGCTGCAATCTGTGGTCGGGCCGCGAGCAGGACCGGGCGAGCGCGGTGTGCCGGTTCTGCGACACCGATTTCGTCGGCACCGATGGGCTGGGGGGCGGCAAGTTCGCCGATGCGCCGGCGCTGGCCGGGGCGGCGGCGGATTTCTGGGGCGCGGGCATTGACAGCCGCTTCGTCGTGCTGACCGGGGGCGAGCCGATGCTGCAGGTGGACGACGCGATCGTCGATGCGCTGCATGCGCGCGGTTTCGAGATCGCGATCGAGAGCAACGGCACGCTGCCGGTCCATCCCGGTATCGACTGGGTGTGCATCAGCCCCAAGGCGGGCAGCGAGGTGGTGCAGCGTGCGGGCGACGAACTGAAGCTTGTCTGGCCGCAGCCGGGCAGCGACGTGCCGGCGATGGAAGGCTGGGACTTCACCCATTTCCTGCTCCAGCCGATGGACGATCCGCACGCGGCGGACAATCACGCGGCGGCGATCGATCTGGTCATGCAGCGACCGAAATGGCGGCTGACGATCCAGACGCACAAATTGCTGGGGCTGCGGTAAATCGTTCAGCGCAGGCTTGAAGCGCGATGATTTAAAATAGAACCGTTCGTGCCGAGCCTGTCGAAGCACGTGTCCCACCATCTCCGGTCGGCCTCGGACACGTCCTTCGACAAGCTCAGGACGAACGGAGGGTGGATGGGTCAACCCGACGTGATCATGCGCCAGACCACCCGGGATGGATCAGCGTACGTAACTGGCCCCGTTCACGTCGATCACGCCGCCGGTCATCGAGGGCGGAGCTTCCAGCGCGAGGAACTTCGCCGCCGTCGCGACCTCGTCCGGCTGCGCGACGCGGCCCAGCGGAATGTCCGCCAGCAATCTGTCGCCACCACGGCTGGCGAGATAGTCGTCGGCCATGCCGGTCATCGTGAAGCCGGGGCAGATCGCGAAGGCCAGGATCCCCTCGGCCGCGTAGCCACGCGCGATGCTCTTCGTCATCGCGACCATGCCGGCCTTGGACGCGGCATAATGCCAGTGCGCCGGCGAATCGCCGCGATAGGCGGCGCGACTGGCGATGTTAACGATGCGGCCGCCGTTGCCGCGCGACTGGAAATGCGCGACGGCGAGCCGGCAGAGTTCGGCGCTGGCGGTCAGGTTGATGCGCATCGTGCGCTCCCAATCGGCGACCCAATCGTCATGCGGGCGGTCGAGCGGGTTCGCCTCGAACACACCGGCATTGTTGATCAGCACGTCGATCCGGCCGCCGAGCCGGTCGAGCGCGGCGGCCCACAGCGCCTGCGGGGCCGCCGGATCGGAGAAATCGGCGGGGATGCCGCTGGTCGTGCCATGGCCGATCAGCGTGACGTCCGGCAGATCGAGCGCCTGCGCGATCGCCGCGCCGATGCCGCGGCTGCTGCCGGTCAGGAGGATATTGGTCATCGGCGTGTGTCTAGTCGTAGCACGAGAAGCGTTCAACAGATCGTCGCCCCGGCGCAGGCCGGGGCCGCAGTTTCAAGCGATCGTTCTTGCCGGTTACGCGGCGGCCCGGCCTGCGCCGGGGCGACGCTATTTACGCCGCCGCGCTCTCCGAGAAACTGTCCGCCGCGCCCTTCAGCGAATCGAGCCTGTCGTTGATCTCGGCGAAGTCGCGTTCGAGCGTGTCGATCTCGCTTGCCACGGTTTCGGTATCTTCCCGGATCGCGGCGATGGTGTTGGCCATTGAATCCGCCGCCAGCGCGGTTTCGTCCACCGCCGCGGTGATCGCGGTGACGGTCTGCGCCTGTGCTTCCATCGCGGCGCGGATGCGATCGGCGGAAATCTGGACTTCCGCCACCGTCGCCTTGATGCCGGCATTGGTCTCGACCGCGGACTGGGTCGCGGACTGGATCGCGGCGATCTTGCCGGCGATGTCGTCGGTAGCGCGCGCGGTCTGGTTGGCGAGGCTCTTCACCTCCTGCGCGACGACCGCGAAGCCGCGACCGGCATCGCCCGCACGGGCCGCCTCGATCGTGGCGTTCAGGGCGAGCAGGTTGGTCTGTCCGGCAATGTCGCGGATCAGGCCGAGGATCGATTCGATCGACTTGGCGTGATCGCTGAGCGCTTCGGACATGCCCACCGCCACGCCGGCCTGGCCGGAGGCGCGATCAGCGATCTCGCGGGCGGCCTCGACCTCGCTGCGGGCATCCTCGATCGCGCGGATCAGGCCGGCCGAGGTCTGTGCCGCCTCGCGCATCGCCACCGCCGACTGTTCGGCGGCGGAGGCCACGTCGGAGGTCTTGCCGAGCATTCCGCGAGTCGAGGCGGAAGTGCCGCGCGCGCGCACGCGGATGCCGGTGCCGAGCGCGGCGGTACCCTGGATCGATTGCGCGATATTCTCGCTGAACCGGGCCGAACGTTCGCGGCGTTCCTCGCGCGTGCGGGCCGCATCGCACTGGCCGAGATGCGTGGTCATCGCATCGGCCTCGACCAGGGCGAGGCGCTGGATCACGTCGGACAGCCGGCGGAAGCGTGCGCTGTCGTCACCCAGTTTCTCGGCGATGATCTGCAGCGTCTGGCTGTGCGCGAAGCTGAGCGAAGACAAGAGAGCGGGCAGCGGCACGCCGTTCTGATAGGATTCGCTGGCATGGCCGAACGCCATCATCATCCACGCGTCGGAAAACGGATCGGCATATTTGGCGTGGGTGTAGCGCGCACTTTTGGCGATGCGCTTGTTCAGGCGCGCCTCGTCGAAAAACGGACGCAGATGCTCGGTCGCGGGCAGATCGATGTAATACTTCCAGAAGGCGGCCGAAATCCGCGCCTCCGATCCGGCGATCAGCGCGCAGATGTCCGCGCTGCCGGGGCGGATGCACTGGTCCCAGTCGTAATCGGCGACGCGCTGCGCCGCCGATCGGGCCACGCCGATCCATCCGGAGGTGAGATCAGTCGCTTGTGACGCGCGCGCCATGTCGGGTTATCCTCTCCTGCGATGCCCCGTCTGCCTTCGGCAGAACGGTTATGCGGCAACCTTGGTGACGAATTCTCCAGCGCTGTTCTTCAGCGTGCCGAGCCGGCCCTCGAGCGAATCGAAGCCCTGGCCGACGAGATCGATTTCGGAGGCGACGCTCTCGGTATCCTCGCGGATCGCGGCGATCGTGTTGGACATCGAATCGGCCGCCAGGGCGGTTTCGTCGACCGCGGCGGTGATCGCGGTGACGGTCTGTGCCTGGGCTTCCATCGCGAAGCGGATGCGGTTGGCGCTTTCCTGCACCTCGGCGACGGTCGATTTGATGCTCGCATTGGTTTCGACCGTGGAGCGCGTGGCGGACTGGATCGCGGCGATCTTGGCGGCGATGTCGTCGGTGGCGCGCGCGGTCTGGTTGGCGAGAGATTTCACTTCCTGCGCGACGACCGCGAAGCCGCGTCCGGCATCGCCGGCCCGCGCCGCTTCGATCGTGGCGTTGAGCGCCAGCAGGTTGGTTTGTCCGGCGATGTCGCGGATCAGCCCGAGGATCGATTCGATCGACTTGGCGTGATCTGACAGGGCTTCGGACATGCCGACCGCGACTCCGGCCTGGCTCGATGCGCGGGTGGCGATCTCGCGTGCCGCTTCCACTTCGGTGCGCGCATCCTCGATCGCGCGGATCAGGCCGGCGGCGGTGTGCGCCGCCTCGCGCATCGCGACCGCGGACTGTTCGGCCGCGGCGGCGACTTCGGACGTCTTGCCGAGCATACCGCGCGCGGAACTGGACGTGCGCATCGATTGGCCGCGCAGCACGGCGCTTTCCTCGGTCGCGTCCTCGACCATCCGGGCGATGCCGTCGCGGAAATCGCCGGCCAGTGCGTCGCGTTCGAGCCGCGCGGTATATTGTCGGAACGCGTTGTAGATCTCGACGGTGATCTCACCCTCCAGCGCGGACAGGCGCATCAGCGTGTCGATCATCACCGGCAGATGGGGATCGTCGAACTTGCAACGCTTGAGCAGGATATCGAGCGCGGCGCGATCGCTCGCACAGGTCATCGACAGCAATGCCATGGTCGAAACGTTGGCCTGGTATCCCGAGGCGACCGATCGCTCCATCGATTCGACCCAGGCCACGCCGGTCACGTCGCAGAATCGGTTGCGCAAGAAGGTGACGCCGAGTTCCAGCATCTTGGTCTCTTCGTGCGGCTGCCAGTTGCGTTCGCCGGGGCTGGCGCGTTTCCACTGGTCCCAGAAGGCCAGGGCCACGTCGCTCGCATCGGGTTCGATGATCTTCCAGACGTCGCGCGCGGCTTCGGCCAGCGAATTGTCGAAATCGAAGGCGCGCAATCGCGCCCTGATGTCGATGGTCGCCGCGATCGACCCGGGAACGGGCATGTCGGTGATGGTCAAGGGGACAACTCCAAATCGAACGCGACCGTGCCGTCCACGCGGAACGGCTTGCCCTCTGGCTAAAGCGATTTGGTTAAGACGCGGTTAGGGGCGCTGAAATGGAACGCGGTGTCGTGCGCCGCAACGCTTGCATCGCACGGTGTGCCGACTAATACGGCGCGATTGCCCGCATGAGGACTTGCCCCTTGGCCACCAAAGCACCCAGCCGCCCGATCTCACCGCATCTGATGCACGTGAAATGGCCGATCAACATGGTCGTCTCGATCGTCCACCGTGCCACCGGCAGCGGCATGGCGACCGTCGGTGCCGGTCTGCTCGTGTGGTGGCTGGCGGCGCTGGCGGCCGGCAAGGACGCCTATGCGACCTTTGTCGACGTGTTCACGTATTCGGCCGGTGGCCTGAACGCGATCGGTTACCTGTTCGGGATCGGTCTCACCTGGTCGCTGTTCCAGCATATGGCGACGGGCATCCGCCACTTCTTCCTCGATGCGGGCGCGAATTACGAATTGAAGAACAACCGTCTGGGCGCGTGGATCACGGTGTCGGCCTCGGCGACGATGACCATCCTGTTCTGGGCATATCTGACGATGGGGAAGCACTGATGGGCGCCGGCACTCGACTCGGTCGCGTTCGCGGCCTCGGCAGCGCCAAGGAAGGCGCGCATCATTGGTGGCACCAGCGCCTGACGGCGGGGGCGAACCTGTTCCTGATGCTGTGGTTCATGATCGCGGTGGCGCGGCTGAATTCGTACGATTTCGAAACCGTGCGGCTGTGGCTGTCCTCGGCCTGGGTCGCGGTGCCGCTCACGCTGCTGGTCGCGTCCGTCTGCTACCACTTCCGCCTCGGGCTGCAGGTCGTGATCGAGGATTACCAGCATGGCGCGGATCGCGTGATCGCGATGGTCCTGCTCAACTTCTTCACCGCCGGCGTCGCCGCCGTCGCGATCTTCTCGATCCTCAGGGTCGCCTTCACCGGGATGCCGAAGTAATGGCCGAAGCTTACAAGATCATCGACCATGTCTATGATGCCGTGGTCGTCGGTGCCGGCGGTTCGGGCCTACGCGCCACGATGGGCATCGCCGAAAGCGGCCTGAAGACCGCCTGCATCACCAAGGTGTTCCCGACGCGCAGCCACACCGTGGCGGCACAGGGCGGCATCGCGGCGAGCCTGGGCAACAATTCGCCCGATCACTGGACGTGGCACATGTTCGATACCGTCAAGGGATCGGACTGGCTGGGCGACCAGGACGCGATCGAATATATGGTGCGCGAGGCACCCGCCGCCGTCTACGAACTCGAACATGCCGGCGTGCCGTTCAGCCGCAACGAGAACGGCACGATCTATCAGCGCCCGTTCGGCGGCCATATGCAGAACATGGGCGAAGGGCCTCCTGTTCAAAGAACGGCAGCCGCCGCCGACCGTACCGGCCACGCGATGCTTCACGCTCTTTACCAGCAGAGCCTGAAGTACGACGCCGACTTCTACGTCGAATATTTCGCGCTCGATCTCATCATGGAGAACGGCAAGTGCCGGGGCGTGATCGCGCTCTGCATGGAAGACGGGTCGATCCACCGGTTCCGCAGCCATTCCGTCGTGCTGGCGACCGGCGGCGGCGGGCGGGTCTATCAGTCGGCGACGTCGGCGCACACCTGCACCGGCGACGGCAACGGCATGGTGCTGCGCGCCGGCCTGCCGCTGCAGGACATGGAGTTCGTGCAGTTCCACCCGACCGGCATCTACGGTGCCGGCGTGCTGATCACCGAAGGTGCACGCGGCGAGGGCGGCTACCTGACCAACTCCGAAGGCGAGAGGTTCATGGAGCGCTATGCGCCGAGCGCCAAGGATCTGGCCTCGCGCGACGTCGTCGCCCGGTCGATGGCGGCGGAAATGCGCGAAGGCCGCGGCGTCGGCAAGGACGGCGACTACATCTATCTGCACCTCGACCATATCGATCCCAAGGTGCTGCACGAACGTCTGCCCGGCATCACCGAAACCGGCAAGATTTTCGCCGGCGTCGATCTGACGCGCCAGCCGTTGCCCGTCACGCCGACCGTGCATTACAATATGGGCGGCATTCCGACGAACTTCCACGGCGAGGTCGTCCATCTGAAGGATGGCGATCCCGATACGGTCGTGCCGGGCCTGTTCGCGGTGGGCGAGGCGGCGTGCGTCTCGGTGCACGGCGCGAACCGCCTGGGATCGAACTCGCTGATCGATCTGGTCGTGTTCGGACGCGCCACCGGCCTGCGGCTCAAGGAGACGCTGAAGCCGAACACGCCGCACAACCCGCTGCCCAAGGATTCGGCCGATCTGGCGCTCGAACGGCTCGACCATTTCCGCAACGCCAAGGGCGCGACGCCCACCGCCCGGATCCGCGCGGAGATGCAGAAGACGATGCAGAAGCATTGCGCCGTGTTCCGCGACACCGCTTTGCTGGCCGAGGGCGTCACCAAGATGGACGCGATCTACAAGAGCATGGAGGATGTCGGCATCCAGGATCGCTCGCTGATCTGGAACACCGATCTGGTCGAGACGATGGAACTCGACAATCTGATCGGCCAGGGCGTCGTGACGATCAAGGGCGCCGCCAACCGCAAGGAATCGCGCGGCGCGCACATGCACGAGGACTTCCCGGATCGCGACGACAAGAACTGGATGAAGCACACCACCGCGACGTTCGAAGGCTGGGGCGGCAAGGGCGGCGTCACGACGCTCGATTTCCGCCCGGTGCACGAATACACGCTTACCGACGAGGTGGAGTATATCAAGCCGAAGAAGCGGGTATATTAATGCATCACGTTGAACTTCGTTTTTAACAGCATTGACCGGGTTCGAATGATGCCGGTTGTCCCACGGATTGGTGATATAATTGATTTAGAGGACGATGGTGAAAGCTACGTACTCAAAGTAAATTCGCTCGTGATTATTGAGCGTGACGGGGTTTGGTCATTTCACTGTAACTTCCGAACTCAAAAAAGCTGGATTGAATAGCGTACTTACAAGCGAGCCGTCAGATCACGTCGCCGAAGGTATTCATTTACTGATCGATGATCAATTGCCAAACATCGCTACCAGAATGGCTAGTGCCGCCTTCAGCGTCGTAGCATCCAGTTTGCCCAATCGTTTCACTAACCGCATCTTGTCGATGGTGCGCATTTGATCACATAGGATCAAGCCGTCCTTGCCTTGGAAGTGCGCCGGCACCCGAAAACGAGCGGGCCTGCTGCCCGAGGTGAGGGGTGCCACGATGACGGCGCGGAGGTGATCGTTCATCTGGTCCGGTGACACGATCAGGCAGGGGCGGGTCTTCTGGATCTCGCTGCCGACGGTCGGGTCCAGCGAGACCAGCCAAACTTCGCCCCGCTTCACCATTGCAGATCGGCATCACCTTCGTTGCCGAAACCCCGCCAGTTTGCTTCCTCTTCCGTCGACGTGTCCCGTCCGATTGCGGCGGCATCCTCTGCCCAGCCCGCGCGGATATCGGATACGATCGGCGTCACGATCAGCCGACCGTCTTCGACCTTCAGATCCATCGTGGCACCGATGGTCGCCCCGATCTCGCCAAGGATCGCGCGCGGCAGAATCATGCCGGTGGAATTGCCCATTTTGCGAAGCGCGGTTTGCATGGCATGCCTATATCATGACGAACACGTTGGTACAATGTTATAACTTCGAGATTTGCGCGTGCGAATGATATCTACAGCCTTGGCGGGTGCTGCCCTGGTTTTGTCCGCTATATGCTTCGCGCAATCGCCGTCGATCACCGCGCCCCCGCCGGTCCTCCACCTCGATCCGTTCTACACCCGCTATCTCGACGCCGCCGGCATTCCCATCGTGTCTTCCGCCAAGGTGCCGGACGAGGCGCTCGTCAAGGCGCGGGACATCGTCGTCGCGATGCTCTCCTACCGCCCGGATCTCGCCCGCACGCTCGTCGCACGTGGGCAGCGGGTGGCGGTGATCGCGGCCGAGGAGGGGACGGTGGACATTCCCGAGCAGCGCGACTGGAAGAAGCCCGCCCGGGGCGATCCGCGGCTCACGTTCTGCGAATCGAAGCATTACGACGAGCGGATCGGGCGGCTGAGCGATGCCGCATACTGGAACGCGCGGGCGCGGGGCATGTCCGGCCTGCTCACCACGGGGGCGGTCGAGAATCTGCTCGGCTGGCAGAGCTCGCGCTATTACGGCGAGAACATCTTCGTCCACGAATTCGGCCACAACGTGCTGAACGCGATCCAGACCGCCGATCCGAAGCTCTATGCGCGGGTCGGCAAGGCCTATGCCGATGCGCTGCGGAAAGGCCTGTGGAAGGGCGAATATACCGCCACGACGATCGACGAATATTGGGCCGAGGGCACGCAATTCTGGTTCGATTCGAACAAGGTGGCGACGTTCGACGGCCGCGTCGTCCTCTCGCACGACGATCTGAAGGCCTATGATCCGGCGCTCTACGAGGTGCTCGGCGCGGCGTATGGCAGCAATCATCATATCGGCGCCGACGTCTTCTATCTCTCCGCCGCGCGCGTGCCGCCGGGGCCGCTGCCGAAATTCACCGCCGAAGTGTGCTGAGCGGAGATTGACACGCCCGCGCGCGCCGTCACACTTCGCGCCTCGGGGGTGAATATGGGTCGTGTCGCCGGTGTCTTGAAATGGCTGACGGCGTTCGGCGTGGCGCTGGCCGGGGCGGGATCGTCGGCGCAGCAATACCAGCCGCCGCAGCATACCCAGGGGCCGCCCTTCTACGGCAATATCACGCCCGAGCAGGGCGCGATGCTCGCCGATATGGGCCTGTCGTCGGAGCGCGACCGGACGGCGCGATGGACGCTCGCCGAACATCGCCGGCTCGATCACACGCTCGCCGCGGTGCAGCCGCAGCGCAAGGGCGTGGTCGACGCCTATGTCGTCGCGGTCGCGCTGGACAGCGATCCGGTGTTCGGGCGCGAGGCGCGCGAGGCGGGCAAGGTGCTGGCGCGCCGCTACGATGCCGCCGGACGCACGATCGTGCTGGCCGGGACGGACGGCAGCGGCGACAGCACGTTGCCGCGCGGATCGCCCGACAACATCGCCGCCGCGCTCGCCCGCGTGGCCGAGGTGATGGACCCCAAGGAGGACGTGCTGATCCTCTACACGACGAGTCACGGCGCGCCGATGGGCATCGTCTATAACGACGGCGATCAGGGCTATGGCATGATCTCGCCGCAGCGCCTGTGGACGATGCTCGGCGCGCTCGGGATCGAACGGCGCATGGTGCTGGTCAGCGCGTGCTTCTCGGGCGTGTTCGTGCCGTTACTGTCGAACGTGGACAGCGTGGTCATCACCGCATCGTCGGACGATCGCACCTCGTTCGGCTGCCAGGCGGACAGCGACTGGACGTTCTTCGGCGATGCGCTGATCAACCACGCATTGCGCAAACCGCAGGATATCGCGGCGGCGGGCGCGGAGGCGGTGCGGCTGATCGGCGAATGGGAAACGCGGGGGCAGTTGAAGCCGTCTCAGCCGCAGGTCTCGATCGGCGCGAATGCGGGCGTGTGGCTGGCGGCGCTGGACCGGCGGCGGCCGAAGGAGGTCACAGCACCGGTGGGCAAGCCGGCGGTGTCGCTGCTCGACGCCAAGTAACGCGCCTTTGCACGCTTCCCGGCGTTACAGCTTCCCCAGCGAAGGCCGGGCCCCAGTCGGCGAGGCCAATGTAACTGCGCGGGGTGCTCGCCAACTATCGTTTCGCGACCGGGCCACGGCCTCCCCCGGGGGAGCGTATAGGGAGCAGTTCGAGCAAACTATTCGCCCCGCGCACGGAACCTCACCCCTGCGCATCTGTTCCGACGCGCATGCCCCAAGCCACCAAATATCCGCTTCTCGCCAAGCCGAACATCCGCCTGTCCGGACCGGTCGATCAGTTCATGTATCAGAGCTTCCGCCAGCAGCTCGAAGCCTGCCCGGAAAGCGGCACGCTGGTCATCGCGCTCACCACCTTGGGCGGCGATCCCGAGGTCGCGCGTACGATGGCCGACGATATCCGCCTGTTGGAGGATCATGACGATCGCGAGATCCTGTTCCTCGGCAAGGTCGCGGTCTATTCCGCCGGCGCGACCTTCATGGCGGCGTTCCCGGTCGATCGCCGCTTCCTGACGCGGCACACGCGGCTGATGATCCACGAACGCAAGATCTCGAAACAGATCAATCTCGACGGCCCGCTGCGCATGGTCGTCGCCTCGATCAAGGCGGCGCTGCACGAGGTGGAGCATTCGATCCTGATCGAGGAAGAGGGCTTCCGCGACATCGTAAAGGGCAGTCGCGTCGATTTCGAGGATCTGCGCGAACGCGCGCCCGCCAATTGGTACATCGAGGCGGAGCAGGCGCGCGATCTGGGTCTGGTGCTGGACGTGATCTGAGGGCGGGGCGGTCGTATGTCCGCCCTCGACCTTGCGATACCGTCATGCTGAACTTGTCTCAGCATCCATGCGCGGTCATCTGTCCGACGGACACCGTCCCCGTGGCGAGTGACCGCGCCTGAATCCTGAAACGGGTTCAGGATGACGGAAGTGCGCGCATTACAACGAGAAACCGCCGTCGATGTCGATCGCCGCGCCGGTGATGAACGACGCCTCCTCGCTCGCCAGGAAGGCGGCGAGCGCGGCAACTTCCTCGGCGCGGCCGTAGCGGCCCAGCGCGATCCCCGGGATCAGCGTCTTGGCCCAATCGCCATCGGCCGGGTTCAGGTCGGTATCGATCGGCCCCGGCTGGATCACGTTGACCAGAATGCCGCGCTGGCCGAGATCGCGCGCCCAGCCGCGCACCAGGCCGGCCACCGCCGCCTTGGTCGCGCCATAGATCGCGCCGCCGGGGATCGGCATCGTATGCGCGTTGACGCTGCCGATCACGATGATCCGCCCGCCATCCGCCATCAAGGGCACCGCCGCCGCCGTGCCGGCGAACACGCCGTCCACGTTGACGCCGAACTGCTTGGCGTAGGAATCCGCCGGGTCGGTTTCGATCGAGGCGAAATCGGCGATGCCGGCATTGTGGACGAGGATGTCGAGCCCGCCGAGCGTCTTCGCCGCTTCGGCGATCGCCGCGCGTTGCGCCGTCGCATCGGCGCTGTCGGCCTGGATCGCATGGCCGCTACGCCCCGCCGCGCTGATCGCGGCCACGATCTGCTGCGCGGCGTCCTTGTTGCCGGCATAGGTGATCACGACGTCCGCGCCCTCCGCCGCCAGCCGCCTGGCGATCGCCGCGCCGATGCCGCGCGATCCGCCGGTGACGATCGCCTTCTTGCCCTCGAGTCTGTTGCTCATGTTCCGTGTCCTTGTCGCGCGGCCCGCGATTGCGGGTCTTCGGCGCTGGTCCGGGCAGATGGGGGCGGGGGCGGGGCTTTCAATCGCCGGTTCGGACGGCCCGTCCCGCTTGGAGCAAGGAGTTGCGAAGTTTCAATGGCTTGCAGGCATGGATAGTTCTTGTTTGTCGGCTGCAAGGTCTTACCTGTGATCGATGTGGGGTGCGCAGCCTTGCTTTGCTGCACTGCGCAAACGGGGTTGCACGGCGGCCCTGAAAGGCATAGCCGGATTTCATCCCACGCCGCCGCCATGAAGGATCAACGGGCAATGGCCGAATTCTCCCTGCCGAAGAACAGCAAAGTCAAGAAGAACGGCAAGGTCCATAAGGCGCCTGCGGGGTCTGGAGCGATCCGGAATTTCAAGGTCTATCGCTACGATCCCGATAGCGGCGAGAACCCGCGTTACGACACGTTCGAGATCGATACCGAGAATTGCGGCCCGATGGTGCTCGATGCGCTGATCAAGATGAAGTCGGAGCAGGACAGCTCGCTGACCTTCCGCCGCTCCTGCCGCGAGGGCATTTGCGGCTCCTGCTCGATGAACATCGACGGCAAGAACGGCCTCGCCTGCACCACCGCGATCGAGGACGTGAAGGGCGACGTGACGATCACGCCGCTGCCGCACATGGAAGTGATCAAGGATCTCGTTCCCGATTTCACGCATTTCTACGCGCAGTACAGCTCGATCAAGCCGTGGCTGCAGACCGTCACGCCGCCGCCCTCGGGCAAGGAGCGGCTGCAGTCGCCGGCCGACCGCGAGAAATTGGACGGGCTGTACGAGTGCATCCTGTGCGCCTGCTGCTCGACCTCGTGCCCGAGCTATTGGTGGAACAGCGACAAGTTCCTTGGCCCCGCGATCCTGTTGCAGGCCTATCGCTGGCTCGCCGACAGCCGCGACGAGATGACCGGCGAGCGGCTCGACGAGCTGGAGGATCCGTTCCGCCTCTATCGCTGCCACACGATCATGAACTGCGCCAACGTCTGCCCCAAGGGCCTGAACCCGGCCAAGGCGATCGCCGAGATCAAGAAGATGGAAGTCGAGCGGGTCGTCTGATCCTTCCTCCCTCTCCCATCGGGAGAGGGAAGGGGCCCGCCGCGTTGCGGTGGGAAGGGTGAGGGTGACACCTAGTCCCCCCGATCACCCTCATCCGGCGCTGCCGCGCCACCTTCTCCCGATGGGAGAAGGAAAGAAGGGATCATTGTTCCTTGACCAGCCCCCTCTTCTCCTTCGACGACGATCCCGACCTTCCCGGCTGGAAACGCTGGCAGTTCCGCGATCCGACGCGGTACAATTCCTTCATCGAGCCGCTTCAGGTGCGCATCGACGGCGATCTGGCGCGCGTGCGGATGGTGCCGCGGCGCGAGCATTCGAACATGCGCGATGCGGTGCATGGCGGCGCTCTGCTCGGCTTCATGGACGTCGCCCTGTTCGCCGCCGCGCGCGCGTTCGGGGTGCTGTCGGCGGGCGGCGCTGTGACGCTCGATCTGTCGGCGCAGTTCATCGGCGCGGGCACGATCGACGAGCCGCTGGAGGCGCATATCGAACTGCTGCGCGAGACCAAACGCATGCTGTTCCTGCGCGGGCTGATCGTACAGAAGGGCCTGCCGACGATCGCGAGCTTTACGGGCACGTTGCGGAAGGCGTCACCGACGGGCGGGGCGGCGTGACCCTCCCCTCCGTTCGCCCTGAGCTTGTCGAAGGGCAAGCGCAGCGCTTGGGCTTCGACAGGCTCAGCCTGAACGGATGTGGTTCGGCCGTGACGGAATTCCAGAACACCGTCTGTCCTGAGCCTGTCGAAGGACGGCTTTTTCTTTTCGACGGCAAGGAAAGGCAGTGCTTCGACAGGCTCAGCACGAACGGGCCTCGGACACGGACGGGACTTGGGGCGGTTGCATGAACCATGACTAAAGTCCTCGCCGCCTACACCGCGCTTGTCGCCTCGAACGAACTGCGCGCCGATCCCGAACAGGCCGCCGCCGCCGCTCGGCTCGACGCGCTCGCCGCCGAACTCGAAGCCACGCCGAAGCGCGGCAGCATCTTGTGGAAGGTGCTGGGCAAGACGCCCGAGGCGCCGCGTGGCGTCTATATGTGGGGCGGGGTGGGGCGCGGCAAATCGATGCTGATGGACCTGTTCTTCGGCTGCCTGGCCATCACCCGCAAGCGCCGCGTCCATTTCGGCGAATTCATGCTGGAAGTGCATCAGCGCATCGCGGTCGAGCGCGCCAAGGAGTTGGGCGACCCGATCCCGCCGGTCGCCATAGCCTTGGCGGAGGAAGCGCGGCTGCTCGCGTTCGACGAGATGATGGTGACCAACAGCCCCGACGCGATGATCCTGTCGCGGCTGTTCACCGAACTCATGGCACGCGGCGTGACGGTGGTGACGACGTCCAACCGCGCGCCGGCCGATCTCTACAAGAATGGGCTGAACCGCGAGCATTTCCTCCCCTTCATCGCGTTGCTGGAACAGAAGCTCGACGTGCTGACGCTGAACGGCCCGGTCGATTATCGCCGCGACCGGCTCGGCAACCAGCCGACCTGGCTGGTGCCGAACGGGCCGGAGGCGACGCGGCAATTGTCCGACGCCTTCTTCCGCCTGACCGATTTTCCGGTCGAGGACCGCGCGCATGTGCCGAGCGAGGAGATCGTCGTGCAGGGCCGCGCGCTGCACGTACCCAAGGCGCTCAAGGGCGTCGCGGTGTTCAGCTTCAAGCGGCTGTGCGAGGCCAATCGCGGTACGGCGGACTATCTCGCGATCGCGCGGCGTTTCCACACCGTGATTTTGGTCGGCATCCCCAAGCTCGGGCCGGAGAATCGCAACGAGGCGGCGCGCTTCATCTCGCTGATCGACGCATTGTACGAACACAAGGTCAAGTTGCTCGTCGCCGCCGATGCCGAACCCGATCAACTCTACGAGAAGGGCGATGGCCGTTTCGAGTTCGATCGCACCGTCAGCCGCTTGGAAGAGATGCGGTCCGAGGAGTATCTGTCGGCGGGCCATGGCTCTAATGCAATTGCGAATTAGTTGCAATAATAGGGCGAGCGGTCTCCTTTTAGCGGTTGCCCCTGAGCCGAATCGAGCCTAAAGCGCGCCAACTTCGCAAACTTCCGAAAAAGGACAAGGGATGGCCCGCAAGAAGATCGCGCTGATCGGCGCCGGTAACATCGGCGGGACGCTCGCGCATCTCGCGGCCCTCAAGAATCTCGGCGATGTCGTGCTGTTCGACGTCGTGGAAGGCGTGCCGCAGGGTAAGGCGCTCGATCTCAGCCAGTGCGGCCCGGTCGAAGGCTTTTCCGGCAAGATCACCGGCACGAACGATTATGCCGACATCGCCGGCGCCGACGTGATCATCGTCACGGCCGGCGTGGCGCGCAAGCCCGGCATGAGCCGCGACGATCTGCTCGGCATCAACCTGAAGGTGATGAAGGCGGTCGGCGAGGGCATCGCCGCCAACGCGCCCGATGCGTTCGTCATCTGCATCACCAACCCGCTGGATGCGATGGTGTGGGCGCTGCGTGAATTCTCAGGGCTTCCGCATCACAAGGTCGTCGGCATGGCGGGCGTGCTCGATTCGGCGCGCTTCAGCCACTTCCTCGCGGAAGAGTTCGACGTGTCGGTCAAGGACGTCACCAGCTTCGTGCTCGGCGGGCATGGCGACACGATGGTCCCGGTCATCTCCTATTCGACCGTCTCGGGCATCCCGGTGCCGGACCTGATCAAGATGGGCCGTTCGACGCAGGAGAAGATCGACGCGATCGTGGCGCGCACCCGCTCGGGCGGCGGCGAGATCGTCGCACTGCTCAAGACCGGCTCGGCTTATTATGCTCCGGCGACGAGCGGCATCGCGATGGCCGAGGCCTATCTCTACGACCAGAAGCGCGTGCTGCCGGCGGCGGCGCACCTGACCGGTCAGTACGGCATCGACAACCTCTATGTCGGCGTGCCGGTGGTGATCGGTGCGGGCGGCGTCGAACAGGTGGTCGAGATCGCGCTGGACGAGGAGGCCAAGGGCAACCTCACCGTCTCGGTCGACGCGGTCAAGGAACTGCTGGTCGCGTGCAAGGCGATCGACGGTTCGCTGAACTGATTTCGATACCTTGCGGAACGTGATACTGAGGTCGCATGGCTGAGCGCGAACATATCGGCGGTCTTCGGCGACGGTCCCCGGGTTACGCCGAGGATTATGCCGCATGGCTGCAGTATCAGGTCGGTCTGATGAAGGCCGGGCGCTGGGTTGAACTCGACGCCGAGCATCTGATCGACGAGGTCGAGGATTTGGGCAAATCGGAATTCAGCGCATTTGTCAGTGCGATCGAAATCATCCTCGTCCATATGCTGAAGTGGGACTGTCAGCCCGAACGGCGCAGCCGGAGTTGGGTTGGATCGATCGTGGAACACCGGCGGCGTCTTGCGCAGGCGCTTGAGGACAGCCCAAGTTTCAAATCGCGTCGCGACGTTGCGGTGGCCCGGGCTTTCGATGTCGCCACCGCGCGGGCGGCGGCGGAGACCAACCTGCCGCTTACTTCGTTTCCTGCCGAGAACCCATTCGATTGGGATGCCATAACGTCGCGCGAATACTCGCTCGACGCATAACCCGCCCATAGAGACGGAGCAGTTTTTCAATGTCCATCCTCGTCGACAAGAACACCAAGGTCATCACCCAGGGGATGACCGGCAAAACCGGCAGCTTCCATACCGAGGCAGCGCTGGCGTACGGCACGCAGATGGTCGGCGGCGTGACGCCGGGCAAGGGCGGGACGACGCATCTCGGCCTGCCGAACTTCGATACCGTGCATGAGGCGGTGCAGGCGACCGGCGCGACCGCCAGCGTGATCTACGTGCCGCCGCCCTTCGCGGCGGACTCGATCCTCGAGGCGATCGACGCCGAAGTGCCGCTGATCGTGTGCATCACGGAGGGTGTTCCGGTGCTCGACATGGTCAAGGTGAAGCGCGCGCTCAGCGGTTCCAAGTCGCGGCTGATCGGGCCGAACTGCCCCGGCGTGCTGACGCCGAACCAGTGCAAGATCGGCATCATGCCCGGCAGCATCTTCAAGGAAGGGTCCGTCGGCGTCGTCTCGCGCTCCGGCACGCTGACCTACGAGGCGGTGTTCCAGACGTCGAACGCCGGTCTCGGCCAGACGACCGCGGTCGGCATCGGCGGCGATCCGGTCAACGGCACGAACTTCATCGACGTGCTGGAGCTGTTCCTGGCCGACGAGGCGACCAAGTCGATCATCATGATCGGCGAGATCGGCGGCGATGCCGAGGAACAGGCCGCGCAATTCCTGATCGACGAAGCGAAGCGTGGCCGCAAGAAGCCGATGGCCGGCTTCATCGCCGGTCGCACCGCGCCTCCGGGCCGCCGCATGGGCCATGCCGGCGCGATCGTGTCGGGCGGCAAGGGCGACGCGGAAAGCAAGATCGCGGCGATGGAAGCGGCCGGCATCAAGGTGTCGGCCAGCCCGTCCGAATTGGGCACCACGTTGCTCGCGGTACTGAACGGTTAACAATATCCCGCTTATGCGCGGGACCAAGAGCATCGTCTGACCTCCCCAGGGATGCGCCGAGGAACAGCCAATGGGCTATGAAGGCCAGGATTTCGCGGATATCGCCGGGGGTGTTTCCCCGGCGTTTATCGAGACGTTGTACGCCCGCTTCAAGGATTCGCCCGAGAGCGTCGAGCCGGCCTGGCGGTCGTGGTTCGAAGGGCTGGAAGGCTCCGCGCAGGGGCCGAGCTGGGAGCAGGCGAGCTGGCCGCTGACCAGCACCGACGATCTGACATCGGCGCTCGATCCGACGCAGATGGAGCCGGCCCCGAAGCCCGCAAAGGGCGGCGCGAAGCCGGCCGCGGCCGCGGCGCCACCCCCGTCGCAGGACGCGATCGTCAAGGCGGCGGCGGATTCGATCCGCGCGATGCTGCTGATCCGCACCTACCGTGTGCGCGGGCATCTCGCCGCCAATCTCGATCCGCTCGGTCTGAACGCGACGCGCGAACTGCCGTCGGATCTCAAGACCGAATATCACGGCTTTTCCGACGCCGATATCGATCGCCCGGTCTATCTCGGCGGCACGATGGGCCTGCAATGGACCACCGTGCGCGAGCTGGTCGACATCCTGCGCGCCAATTATTGCGGCAATGTCGGCCTCGAATACATGCACATCGCCGATGTCGACGAGCGCCGCTTCCTGCAGGATCGCATGGAAGGCAAGGACAAGGCGATCGAGTTCAGCCCGCTCGGCAAGAAGGCGATCCTGAACAAGGTGATCGAGGCCGAGCAGTGGGAACGCTTCTGCGGCAAGAAGTTCGTCGGCACCAAGCGCTTCGGCCTCGACGGCGGCGAGAGCATGATTCCGGCGCTGGAAAGCGTGATCAAATATGGCGGCCAGCTGGGCGTCAACGAGATCGTGTTCGGCATGGCGCATCGCGGCCGCCTGAACGTGCTGACCAACGTGATGGCCAAGCCGTATCGCATCATCTTCCACGAATTCGGCGGCGGATCGGATAATCCCGACGACGTGGCCGGTTCGGGCGACGTGAAATATCACCTCGGCACCAGCACCGATCGCGAGTTCGACGGCATCAGCGTACACATGTCGCTGGTCGCCAACCCCTCGCATCTCGAGGCCGAAGATCCGGTCGTGCTCGGCAAGGTTCGGGCGATCCAGACCATCGCGAACGATCTCGAAACGCACAGCGCCTCACTGCCGGTGCTGATCCACGGCGACGCGGCGTTCGCGGGGCAGGGGATCGTGTGGGAATGCCTCGGCTTCTCCGGCATCCGCGGCTACAATACCGGTGGCTGCCTGCACTTCGTGATCAACAACCAGATCGGCTTCACGACCAGCCCGCAATTCGCGCGGTCTTCGCCGTATCCCAGCGACGTGGCCAAGGGCGTCCAGGCACCGATCTTCCACGTCAACGGCGACGATCCCGAGGCGGTGACCTTTGCGTGCAAGATGGCGATCGAATATCGCCAGACCTTCCACCGCGACGTCGTGATCGACATGTGGTGCTATCGCCGCAACGGCCATAACGAAGGCGACGAGCCGAGCTTCACGCAGCCGCTGATGTACGATCGCATCCGGTCGCATCCGCCGGTCAGCGAAGTGTATGCCGCCAAGCTGATCGAGCAGAAGGTGATCGATCGCGCCTGGATCGACGACAACGTCAAGCAGTTCACGACCCTGCTCGAAGGCGAGTTCGAGGCGGGTGCCAACTACAAGCCGAACAAGGCGGATTGGTTCGCCGGTCGCTGGTCCGGCCTGCACGCGCCGGCCGACGGCGGTTCGTCGCGCCGCAATGTCGAGACGGGCATCGAGCAGAAGTTGTTCGATTCGCTCGGCCGCACGCTGACCACGGTTCCGGAAGGCCTGACCGTCCACAAGACGCTGAACCGCGTGCTGGATGCCAAGCGCGAGATGTTCAAGTCGGGCGCCAACTTCGATTGGGCGACCGGCGAGGCGCTGGCCTTCGGCTCGTTGCTGTCGGAAGGGTACGGCGTGCGTCTGTCGGGCCAGGATTCGGGCCGCGGCACGTTCAGCCAGCGTCATGCGGTGTGGGTCGACCAGACCGACGAGCATAAATACGTACCGCTGTGGACCGTCGAGCATGGCAGCTTCGAGGTGCTGGACAGCCCGTTGAGCGAGTATGGCGTGCTCGGGTTCGAATATGGCTACGCACTCGCCGACCCCAAGACCCTGGTTCTGTGGGAGGCGCAGTTCGGCGACTTCATGAACGGCGCGCAGATCATGATCGATCAGTTCATCGCCAGCGGTGAAGCCAAGTGGCTGCGCGCCAACGGCCTCGTCATGCTGCTGCCGCACGGATACGAAGGGCAGGGGCCGGAGCATTCGTCCGCCCGTCCCGAACGCTTCCTGCAACTCTGCGCGCAGGACAACATGCAGGTCGCCAACTGCACCACGCCGGCCAATTTCTTCCACCTGCTGCGCCGGCAGATGCATCGCTCGTTCCGCAAGCCACTCATCGTGTTCACGCCCAAGTCGCTGCTGCGCCACAAGCTGGCGGTGTCGAAGGCATCGGACTTCCTCGGCGACAGTCACTTCCGGCGCATCCTGAGCGATCCTTCGGCCCCGGCCGATGCCGACGTGAAGCGGCTCGTTCTGTGCACCGGCAAGGTCGCCTACGACCTGATGGAAGCGCGCGACGCGGCCGGCGACACCGGCACCGCGGTCGTCCGGCTCGAACAGCTCTATCCGTTCCCGGGCGAACCTTTGGTCGCGCGGCTCAAGCGGATGACGAATGTCGAGGAAGTCGTCTGGGCGCAGGAGGAACCGCGCAACAACGGTGCCTGGACGTTCGTCGAGCCGTTCATCGAGGAGTGTCTGGTCGAGGCCGGCTGCAAGGCGCAGCGTCCGCGTTACGCGGGTCGTGCGGCGTCGGCCTCTCCGGCGACCGGCCTGATGAAGCGGCACCAGCTCGAACAGGCGGCGTTGATCGCGGATGCGCTCGGCCACAATGTGCGCGAGGAATTCCGCCGCACGAAGAAGAACTAGCGCCGAATCCCTGGGTTCCTGCGCAGGCAGGAACCCAGGGCGCCGGCAACGCAACTCTAGGCTCCCGCGGTCGCAGGGGCACAGTAGGAAGACCCAAGAGATGGCAACCGAAGTAACAGTCCCCGTTCTGGGCGAATCGATCACCGAGGCGACGCTCGGCGAGTGGCTCAAGCAGCCGGGCGACAAGGTCGCGATGGATGAGCCGATCGCGAGCCTCGAGACCGACAAGGTCTCGGTCGAGGTGCCGTCGCCCGTCGCCGGCGTGATGGGCGCGCATGCCGTTCAGGTCGGCGATACGGTGCTGGTCGGCGCGATGATCGCGACGATCGATGCCGGAGACGGCGCGCCCGCGACGGCCGCAGCGCCTCAGCCCGCCGTGACGGAGTCGCCCAAGGCCGCCGAGCCGGCACCGGCCGCGACCGCCGGCCAGCAAGCCCCCGCCGCACCGTCTTCCGCGCCGTCCGACGACGGCCCGGCCGCGCTCAGCCCGTCGGTGCGCCGCGCGGTACTCGAATTCGGCGTCGATCCGGCGACCGTGAAGGGCACCGGCAAGGATGGCCGCATCACCAAGGAAGACGTGACCGCCGCCGCCTCGGCCAAGCCCGCCGCTGCCCCCGCCGCACCCGCCGAGCCGGCCGTAGCGCCTTCGGTCGCCGCCGCTTCGGGTCGAAAGGAGGAGCGGGTGCGCATGACGCGCCTGCGCCAGACGATCGCCAAGCGCCTGAAGGAAGCGCAAAACACCGCCGCGATGCTGACGACGTTCAACGACGTCGACATGACCGCGGTGATCGAGGCGCGCGCCAAGTACAAGGATCTGTTCGAGAAGAAGCATGGCGTCCGCCTCGGCTTCATGGGCTTCTTCGCCAAGGCCGCGTGCATGGCGCTGAAGGACGTGCCGAGCGTCAACGCCTCGATCGAGGGCGATGAGATCGTCTATCACGATTATGCCGATATCTCGGTCGCCGTGTCCGGCGCGGGCGGTCTGGTCGTCCCGGTGGTGCGCGATGCCGACCAGATGTCGGTCGCGCAGATCGAACGCACGATCGGCGATTTCGGCAAGCGCGCCAAGGACGGCACGCTGAAGATGGACGAGATGAAGGGCGGCACCTTCACGATCTCCAACGGCGGCGTGTTCGGATCGCTGATGTCGACCCCGATCATCAACCCGCCGCAGAGCGCCGTGCTCGGCCTGCACCGCATCGAGGACCGCGCCGTGGTGGTGAACGGCCAGATCGTGATCCGCCCGATGATGTACCTCGCGCTCAGCTACGATCACCGCCTGATCGACGGTCGCGAGGCCGTGACGTTCCTGGTCGCGCTGAAGAACGCGATCGAGGATCCGACGCGGATTTTGATCGACCTGTAAGTTCCTTACCGAATACCCATATTCCGTTCGTGCTGAGCTTGTCGAAGCACCGTTCTTTCTCGAACGGAAGAAAAGTGCAGCCCTTCGACAAGCTCAGGGCGAACGGAGTGTGTGATGGCTGACTATGATTTCGACGTTCTGGTGATCGGCTCCGGCCCCGGCGGCTATGTCGCCGCGATTCGGGCGGCGCAGCTCGGGCTGCGCACCGCGTGCGTCGAGAGCCGCGAGACGCTGGGCGGGACGTGCCTCAACGTCGGATGCATTCCGTCCAAGGCGATGCTGCACGCGTCCGAATTGTTCGATCATGCCGCGAACGGCACGATGGCCAAGCTCGGCATCAAGGTCACGCCGGAGCTCGATCTGCCGACGATGCACGGCCAGCGCATCGATGCGGTCAAGCAGCTGACCGGCGGCATCGCGTTCCTGTTCAAGAAGAACAAGGTCGAATGGATCAAGGGCCGCGGAGCGTTCGTCGATGCGCACACCGTGCAGGTCGGTGACAAGACCGTCACCGCCAAGGATATCGTCATCGCCACCGGATCGTCGGTCACGCCGTTGCCCGGCGTCGAGATCGATCAGAAGATCGTGGTCGATTCCACCGGCGCGCTGGAGCTGGAGAAGGTGCCGGAGCACATGGTCGTGATCGGCGGCGGCGTGATCGGCCTCGAACTCGGCAGCGTGTGGCGCCGTCTGGGGGCGAAGGTGACCTGCGTCGAATTCCTCGACCAGATCCTGCCCGGCTTCGATGGCGAGATCCGCAAGGAATCGAACAAGATCTTCAAGAAGCAGGGGATCGAGTTCAAGCTGTCGACCAAGGTGACCGGCGTGGCCGTGAACGGTGACAAGGCCACGCTGACGCTGGAGCCTGCTGCCGGTGGCGAGGCGACCACGCTCGAGGCCGATGTGGTGCTGGTCTCGATCGGCCGCCGCCCGAACACGGATGGCCTCGCGCTCGACAAGGCCGGGCTGTCCACCAACCCGCGCGGTCAGATCGAGATCGATCACGAGTTCCGCACGTCGGTCGACGGCGTGTGGGCGATCGGCGATGTCGTCCCCGGCCCGATGCTGGCGCACAAGGCCGAGGACGAGGGCATCGCGGTGGCCGAGAACATCGCCGGGCTGACCGGCATCGTGAACCACGATATCATCCCCAGCGTCGTATACACTTGGCCCGAGATCGCCGGCGTCGGCCTGACCGAGGAAGCCGCGCGCGAGAAGGGCGAGGTGAAGGTCGGCAAGTTCCCGATGGCCGGCAACAGCCGCGCCAAGACCAATCACGAGCCGGACGGTTTCGTGAAGGTCATCTCGGACGCTAAGACCGATCGCGTACTCGGCGCGTGGATCATCGCCGTGCCTGCCGGCACGATGATCGCCCAGGTCGCGCAAGCGATGGAGTTCGGCGCGACGAGCGAGGACATCGCCTATACGTGCCATGCGCATCCGACGCACAGCGAAGCGATCAAGGAAGCCGCGATGGCGGTGCGGGGCAAGGCCATTCATATCTGATCGCGCCGAGCTTGAGCGAAGCCAACGCTCGACTTTACGCGATGAGATCGGCCGGCGGCGCTTCAGCGCCGACCGACGGCGCGGCCTTTGCCCGCGATGCCGTTGCGGGCGTAGATGGCTGATCGAGCGCAACTCCCACCTCCGTTCGCGCTGAGCTTGTCGAAGCACATGCGCCGAACACGCCCTTCGACAGGCTCAGGGCGAAGGGGGCTGAGGAGATTGATTTAGCCAGAGGTTCTGGCCAGCGCCGTCAATCGCGCCGCCAGGAAATCCACCACGACCCGCACGCGCGGCGTATGACGAAGTCGCTCGTGCGTCAGCAGCCACAATCCCCGCTCTTCGCCGCGCATCGGCGGCAGGCAGCGCAACAGGTCGGGATCGTTGTCCGCCGCAATGCACGGCAGCACCGCGAGCCCGAACCCGGAGCGCACCGCGGCGAGCAGGCCGGTGGCGGAACTGTTGTGCATCGCCACGCCGCCTTCCAGCCCGTTCGTCACCAGCCAGGCGCGATACAATTCCCACAAGAGCCGTTCGCCGCCGCCGATCAGCGGATGCCCGGCCAGCTCGTCGCGGCGCGTCGGGTGGCCGTGTTCGGCGGCATAGGCACGGCTGCAATAGAGCGTCCACGCATCGTCGGCGATGCGTCGCCCGACCAGCCCGCCGCCGGACGGCCGCACGGCATTGCGCAGCGCGACGTCCGCCGCGCCGCTGGCCAGATCGCGGATCGCCTCGCTGGTATCCAGATCGATCCGGATCGACGGATAGGCGGCGTGCAGATCGCGCAGGATCGGCGTCAGGATCGTCACCGCATGGATCTCCTGGCACGTCACGCGCACCGTTCCGCTCACCTCGCGGCCCTGCGCGGCGGCGGTATCGGTCAACGCGTGAATGGAGCGCTCGACCGCCCGGGCATGCGGTAACAGGTCGGCACCGGCTTCGGTCAGCCGATATCCTGCCGGGCTGCGTTCGAACAGGGTCAGCCCCAGCGCGTCCTCCAGCGCTGCCACCCGCCGCGCCGTCGTCGTCTGGCTGACCCGCAACATGCGCCCCGCGGCGAGCGTGCTGCCGCTTTCCGCCACAGCCAGGAAGTGGCGCAGGTCGTTCCAGTCGATCATCCGCGCATTCTGCACTTTTGCATAACGGCAGCGCAACATCGTTGTTCGTCGAACCGGGCGAGCGGGCCTATCTGAGCTCACGCACCGGTGCCGAATCTCACCCATTCGGAGACATGACATGAAGATCGTTTTCACGCTGGCGGCCGTGGTTGCCGGAACCCTCGTCACGCCCGCGTTCGGCCAGGAGATCACGCCGGCACCACGGAGCCAGATCGTCCGCCATGCCGATCTCGATCTGCGCCGGGCGAGCGATATTCGTCGGCTCGATCGCCGCATCGGCATCGCCGTCCGCGCCGCCTGCGGCACGGCATCCGATCTCGATCTGGCGGGGCAGAATGCGGTGACGCGCTGCCGAAAAGACACGGAAGCAATGCTTTCCGCTCGACGGGCTCGGGCGATCGCCACAGCGAAAGGCGATACGAGCATGGCTCTTGCGGAGGTTCAGGACCGGCCATGAGGGCCTGGCAGCCGGAAAAGTATTGCTGCTACATTTCGCGACATTTATTCCCTTGAACCGCGAAATCCGCTCTCCTATATCGGTTTTACAAGGCTCGTGTCCCCCCCTTTCGCGGGCCTTGCGGTACGCTTTCAGCGTACCTCCTCCCTGAACCTTGGCCACCTCGTGCGTAAGCGCGAGGTGGTTTTTTTTGGTTATTCCGCCGCCAGTGTCGCGGGCAGCGCGAGCGCCTCGTCGGCCAGTGCATCGATCATGCGCCGCAGCAACTTCGCCACCGCATCCAGCCCCGGCCCGGGTGCGTCGCGTGCCGCGTCCAGATACAGCGCGCGATCGAATTCCAGCTGCACCGCGTGCACGCCCTTGCCCGGCGCGCCGTGCCGATCGAGGATATGGCCGCCGGCATAGGGCGTGTTGATCGCGCTGCTCAGCCCGGCGCCGCGCGCCTCCGCTTCGAGCCGGTGGACGAACCGCCCCCCGGCCGATTGCCCGAACCGGTCGCCCAGCACGATCTGTGCGCCACTCGCCAGCGACGGCATCGAATGTACGTCGAGCAGCACCGCCACGCCGAACCGGCCCCGCGCCGCCGTCAGTGCGGCTCCCAGCGCGGCATGATAGGGGCGGTGATCCCCGGCAATGCGCGCCATCACCTCCTCGCCATCGAGCTTGCGCCGCCAGATCTCGCCCGCGCTGGCGATGCGTCGTGGGATCAGCCCAAGCCCGCCGCGCACCTTGGCGGATTGCAGCCCCAGCGCGCGCCGGTCCGCGCCGCCGTCGATATGCGGATCTCGCTCGTTCTCGGCCCGGTTGAGGTCGATCCAGGCGCGTGCGCGGCGCTGCACCAGCATCGTCTCGCCGCCGATCGCTGCCAGCGCCAGCGTATCGATATGACGATCCTCCAACGGCCGGAGTGCCTCGACCGGCACGCGCAGCGCCGCCCGGAGCGCCAGCGGATAATCGCGCCCGCCGTGCGGCACGGACAGGATCACCGGGCTGGCCGGTTCGCTTGCGCCGTAAATGTCGAAAGAGGCTGGGGGATGGGAGGCGGGGGGGTGCATCTGCGCTACAGCCTATGCCCGTGGGCGTGCGGCTGCAAATGCTTACGTTGCGGCTGGAAATTCTTAAGGGCTTTGCGCATAAGACACGCACACGAAAAATCGGGTGTCGCATTACATGATCAGGATCCTGCTGGCCGAAGATGACCGCGTTATGCGCGAATATCTGACGCGCGCGCTCGAACGCTCCGGCTATGCGGTCAGCGCGGTGGATCGCGGCACGGCGGCGATTCCGCTGCTCGAGACCGAGCATTTCGATCTGCTGCTCACCGATATCGTCATGCCCGAAATGGACGGCATCGAACTGGCGCAGAAGGCCGGCGAGATGGTGCCCGATCTGCGCGTGATGTTCATCACCGGATTCGCCGCCGTCACGCTGAAGGCCGGCAAGCAGATGCCGCAGGCGCGCGTCCTTTCCAAGCCGTTCCACCTGCGTGATCTGGTGCTGGAGGTGGACCGCATGTTCGAAACGGAGAGCGCCACCGGCGGCCTGTAGAAGGGGCTGGCGATAAAAGCGCATCGCGGCGCGTAACCGCCTTGCGTCCCCGCCAAACCCCGGCTAGAGGCACCCTCCTCGTGGGCGTGTAGCTCAGTGGTAGAGCACTGTGTTGACATCGCAGGGGTCGCAAGTTCAATCCTTGCCACGCCCACCATTAAAAGCCCGCCATCTCTTCGAGATGGCGGGCTTTTTCGTATGATCGCCAATCGTCACTGTGGCGCGGTGCGCTGGGATCGGCGTTCAAGTCTTTGCGTGTGATGTGAAAAAGGTCTGAACCCGCCGGGCCTAGAAAACCGGACCGACCTCTCCGTCGGGCAATTGCACGCCGAGCACCCGCGCGATCGAGGGTGCCACCGCGCGCATGTCGACGATTCCGAGGTCGCGGTGCGCAATACCTGGGCCGGCGACGATCAGCGTCGATCGCATCGCGGGATCGCTCGGCAGATAACCGTGCATCCCCTTGTATGTCGATGGTTTCGAGACGGGGGCGGCGGGATCGCGTCCGGTTTCGAAGCCGGGCTGTAGCGCGATGAAGAAGCTCGCCTCGCTCGCGCCGCCGGCCCTAGCGATCGCGCTGCGGTCGAGAACCTGCGTGATGTGATAGGCCGGGTCGGTCGCCATCGTCCCCAGCACGCCGCGCACCTTCTCCACCAGCGTAGCATCGTCGGGGCGGGCCAGCCGGATTGCCGCGGTGCCGCCGGCCAGCCAGGGCATCGCCTGCCACGCAGTGGGCTTGCCGTCCGGCCCGAGCGTGATGAGGCCGGCGTCGATGAACGGCTTGAACAGGTTGATATCGGTCGCGACCGACTGGAAACCGTGATCGGAGACCAGCACGATCGTCACGTCCGGCATCGCCGCACGGGCGGCCGAGACCAGCTGCCCGACCAGCGAATCGGTCCGCTCGATCGCGGCATTGGCGGCGGCCGAGCCGGGACCGCTGCCATGCTCCTCGTGATCGATCCCGGCGAGATACACCGTCATGAACGCGGGCTTGCGCGTCGCCAGGATCGCGGCGGCGAAGCGGACGCGGTTGGCGTCGCCCTCGACGCTCTCGTCGATCCCCTGCGCATAGGGTTCGCCGACACGCCGCTGCAGATCCGCCAAGAGCCCCGGCGTCGCGAGCGCGGCGAGCAGCTTGGCGTCGTCGGCGGTGCCCGTCCGCCAGATCTGCGGCAGGTTCGCATCCACGTCACGGGCGCCGACGGAGACCGGCCAATGGACGTTGGCGGTCGTCAGCCCCTTGGCGTGCGCCGCCGTCCACAGGGTCGGCACGCACACGTCGCTGGCGTACCAATACCAGCCGGTCTGGTTCTTCGCGTCGGGATCGAAGGTCAAATTGTTCGATATGCCGTGCTTTGCCGGCGAGACCCCGGTGATCAGCGTCGTGTGGCTGGGATAGGTCAGCGTCGGCAGCACGCCGGTCACGCCCCGTGCCGACGCGCCGTGTTCGGCGAGCCCGGACAGCACCGGCATGTTCAGCCCGCGCGCCTTCGCTTCGCGCACGTCGTCGGGCCGCAGCCCGTCGAGCGAGATCAGCAGCACCGGCGAGGCGGAGGCCTCGCCGATCGCCGGTACGCCCGCCACCAGTCCGGCGATCGCAATCGTGATGGCGCGCAGCATGCTCAGAACCCCTTGCGCAGCGTGACGAAGACCTGCCGCGGTGCACCCGCCAGCAGCGTCTGGTTGTCGCCGCTGGCGCCATAGCCGTTCGAACCGATGGTCGAGATGTATGACTTGTCGGTCAGGTTCGTCACGCTGCCCTCGATCGCCAGCCCGCCGAGCGTCGGGAAGCGATAGCCTATGCTGGCATCGACCAGCACGCGCGCGCCGACCGACTGGTCGTTGAGATAAGTGAAATAGCGCTTCGACATATAATCCGCACCGGCGCGCGCGAAGAAGCGTTTGTCGTCATAGACCAGCTCGCCCTTCGCCATGCTCTCGGGCGTATCGACGACGGTCTTGCCCTTCGTCGCGGTCAGCACCGCGCCGGCGACACTGCGCACGTCGTCGCGATAGGTCGCCTTGTTGTAGGAATAGCTGGCGAAGACGGAGAAGGCGCCGGCGATCCGGTAATAGGCCGACAGTTCCGCGCCGTAGCTTCGCACGCTGCCCGCATTGTTCAGCGTGGGCGGGTTGCCGATGATCCCGGCACCGTTGGCGAAGGTGAGCAGGCGGTTGGAGAAATCGACGTAATAGCCGACCGCCGACACTTGCAGCGCGCCGCTGCGCAGGCGGAGGCCACCCTCGACGGTCTTCGACGTTTCGGGCTTCAGCGTCGATCGGATCGCGTTGAAGCCGGCCTGGGTGATCGAGAAGGGGCCGGTGGTCGCCGACGAGACGAAGGCGCGCATATTCTCGGTATAGCTGGCGAACACCTCCGCGCCGCCGTCCAGGCGGTACACCGCGCCGATTTGCGGCAGGAACCAGTCCTTCGCCTCGATCTTGCCCGCGACGAGCGTACCGGTCGTCAGGTTCGCGCTGTTCTGGACCCGCATGCCCTTCCATCCGCCATTGATCGTCAGGTCGCCCAGCGTCAGCGTGTCGGCGACGTAATATTGCAGCGTGAACGTGTCGTACTTGCCGGCCCATTGGGTGAAGAACGGATCCTTCTGATAGGCCAGGGTGTCGCGGTTCGGCGTCGCCGCGTCGGCCATGCCGTAGAAGCGGCGCGCTTGGGTGAAGCTGTTGCTCTCGACCCAGCCGCCGAGTTCGAGGCGGTTGACACCCGTCTCGTACGCGAGCCGGGTAAGGTTGCCCGCGCGATCGATCCCGTATTCGGTGGTGCGGAACGACAGCGGCGATGCCGTCGCGATCGTACCGCCATTACCGTCCGGTGCGCCCGCCGGGGTGCCGACATAGGGCGTGATCCACGATCCCTGGCCCTTGTTCTTGTGGTAATAGCTGGTCGAGGTGAGCGAAAGCTCGGGGGTCAGCGTCGCGTCGAACGTGACCCCGCCGAGCCAGTCTCGGCGCAGGCCGCCAGCGTCGAAATAGACATCGTCGACGGTGCCGATACCGGCCGGGAAGACCACGCCAGCCGTCGGATACGGCCGGGTCGCGGCGCTCGTGGCGTTCTGGTTGGCGTAGACCTTCGCGATCTGCAGCGCGAGCGCGTAATTGTCGCCGATATTGTCATTGGTCAGCCCGCGACGGCGGATGATGTCGTAGCTGAGATCCTGGTAATCGGTCTCGCGCCGATCGGAGAAGTTCAGGAAGGCGGTGATGCTGCCCAGCGCATTGATCTCCTTGACGAGCTTCGCATTCGCCTGATGCTGGCGCTGGTTGCCATAGCCCTTCCACTTGTCGGTCTGGAGGAAGCCGTAGCTGATATAGCCTTTGAGCCCGTCGCCGAGATCGCCGGTGTCGAGGCGGGCGAAGCCGCGATAGGTCCGGTCGCTGCCATAGGTGCCCGAGCCGACCACATCGAACGTGTCCGACGGCGCGCGGCTGACGAACTGGAGCGTACCGCCGAGGTTGCTGGTGGAGGCGGTGCCGATCGCGCCCGCACCCTGCGCGACCGTGGTGGAGGCGAGATTTTCCGAGATGACGGCGCGGCTGACATGCAGCCCGTTGACGTTGCCATAGCTCATGTCGCCCAGCGGCACGCCGTCCAGCGTAAAGCCCAACTGGTTCTGATTGAACCCGCGCAGGCTGATCCGCGTCGACCATTCATACGCGCCGAACGCGTCGGACGACTGGAAATTGACGCCGGGCAGCTTGGCGATGGCCTTTAGCGGCGAGGTGCCGGGTGTGAGACGCTCCATGTCGATCGCGCTGACGGTCTGCACCTGGCGGCTCTGTCCGAAGCCGAGCACGACGATCTCCTCGCTCGTGCCGCCATCGTCCTGCGGGGCGGCGGCAACCGCGATCGGGTCAGGCGTATCCTGCGCCTGCGCGACCTGCACGGAGAGGGCCGCAGGCGCTGCGCCTGCGAGCATCAGAAACTTCGCGATCATGGTGGTGCCCTTTGGTTTTCTCTTACCGGAAAACCTCCCGTGGCCGAGGGCCGTTACGGGCTCGTGACCCATCCGTTACGCAGCCGTGACATCCGGCGAGAAATTACCGGTTCGGCCCGAACGCCCGGGCAAGGTCACGAGGCGAGCCGGCATCGTCACGATGCCCCCCGGTCACATCATCCCGCCGGTCACACCATATGGACGGTCTTGGTGACGAGATGCGCGGCGACGCCTTCGGGGCCATCTTCCGATCCGTGGCCACTATCCTTGATGCCGCCGAACGGGCTGTCGGGCGCGCTGAGCTTCACCGAATTGATCCCGATCATCCCGGCCTCGATCGCGTCGCCGAGCAGGTTCTGCCGCCGGCCATTCTCGGTGAAGCAATAGGCGGCCAGGCCGAATGGCAGTCGGTTGGCCTGCTCGATCGCATCGTCGACCGTCGCGAACGGGCGAAGCAGGGCGACCGGGCCGAACGGCTCCTCGTTCATCGCCCGCGCGTCCAGCGACACATCGGCCAGCACTGTGGGGTTGTAGAAGAAGCCGCTGCCTGCGCCGGCATCCCCGCCGGCCAGCACGCGCGCGCCCCTCGCCCGGGCGTCCTCGACCAGCGCGCCGATCGCCTCGGGCCGGCGGGGATTGGCCATCGGACCCATCTGGCTATCCGCCGCCATGCCGTCGCCGACCTTCAGCGCCCTGGTCCGCTCGGCGAACCCGGCGGCGAAGCGGTCGTAGATCCCCTCCTGCACGTGGAAGCGCGTCGGCGCGACGCAGACCTGCCCGGCATTGCGGAACTTGTGCGCGACGAGCAGGTCCAGCGTCTTGTCCAGATCGCAATCGTCGAACACCAGTACCGGTCCGTGCCCGCCCAGTTCCATGGTCGTCTTCATCATCGTGTCGGCGGCGAGCTTCATCAAATGCTTGCCGACCGGCACCGATCCGGTGAAGCTCAGCTTGCGCGTGATCGGCGAGGCGAGCAGCTGGCGCGAGACCATGTCGGGCACGCCGAACACGCATTGCGCGACCTCGCCGGGCAAGCCGGCATCCTGGAAGCAGCGCATCACCTCGACCGCGGAACCGGCGGTCTCCTCGCTCGGCTTGAGAATGATCGAACAGCCTGCCGCCAGCGCGGGGGCGATCTTGCGCACCACGTTCATGATCGGGAAGTTCCACGCGCAGAAAGCCGCCACCGGCCCGACCGGCTGGTGCAACACCAAGCTGCGGCTGCCCGGCGCGCGCGGCAGGACGCGGCCGTAGATCCGCACCGCTTCCCCTGCGTGGAAATCGAGCAACGCGGCGGCGAACAGCGCCTCGCCCTTGGCCTCGGCCTGGATCTTGCCCTGTTCCAGAGTGGCGACGCGGGCGAGATGATCGGCGCGCTCGCGGATCAGCGCCGCCGTCTTCGTCAGGATCGCCGCGCGCGCTTCGGGCGCGGTCGCGCGCCACAGCAGGAAGCCGCGCTGCGCCGCGTCCAGCGCCGCGTCGAGATCGGCGGCGGTCGCCAGCGGCAACGCCGCCTGCACCGCACCGGTCGCCGGATTGCGCACGTCCTGCGTGTCACGCCCCTCGCCGGTCAGCCAGCTGCCGTCGATATAGAGGCCGAGCTTCGCGTCATATGCCGTCATTGCCACAATCCTTGTAGGTCGCCGGAAGGCCGTTGCCGCAACGGCAATGGCGGCGCAACCCCGCAAATCCGCTGCATCCCGCCGACCGGACGCTCACTCGGCGGCGATGGCATAGCTCGGCTGGCGGACGGGCGGCTTGGGGGCCTCGAGCCCGGTTTCGGCCAGTGCGTTGGCGCGCAATGCTTCGATACCGGGGCCATAGTTGAACAACGGGATCGCATCGCCGCGTGCGCTGCGCATCTCGGCCCGGAGCGCTTCGGTCGCGCGCTCATCCACCGCGCGCTCGGCGATCACCACGCCGTAGGCGCGTGCCCCGTCCACCGTCACCAAGCCCTGGCGCACTTCCTTCGCCACCAAGGCCGGATCACGCTCCAGCGGATCGCCCCAGCCGCCACCGCCCCAGGTGATGAAGTCGAGTTCGTCGCCCGCCTCGACGGTCATGTCCTCGCGCTTGTTGCCGACGATCTCCTCGGTCCCGTCCGCCCGGCGCAGCACCTTGCGCGCCCGTGCGCCCGGCGCGCCGCCATTCACGCCCCAGGGATAGGTCAGCCAGCGATCGTCGTGGATCGCGATCAGCCCGGGTTCGAGGAACTTGTACGTCATCAAAATGCCGTTGCCGCCCCGATGCAGCCCGGCGCCGCCACTGTCCGGCACCGTCTCGTAGCGCTCGATCATCAGCGGGAAATAGCGTTCGAGAAACTCGTTCGGTACGTTGGTGAAATTGGGCCACAGCGAATGCCCGTCGGGTCCGTCGCCCAGCGGCCGGCCGGGGATGCCGCCGAAGCCGATCTGGAACAGCTGGAACCACTCGCCCTTCGCGTCGCGCCCCGAATAGAACAGGTGCGGCGAGGACGAGAAGCCGGCGGCGTTGAGGAATTCCGGCGTCTTCTGTCCCAGCAGCCCGCCGAGGATGTCGAACAACCGCCCCAGCGCATGGGTGCGGCCGGACAGCGCCGCCGGGAAGGCGGGCTTGAGCAGCGACCCCTCAGGGATGCGGATGTCGATCAGGTCGTAATAGCCATCGTTGAACAGGATCTGCGGATCGAACACCATGATCATGTAGATGCCGAAGAACATCCGCATCATGTTCTCGTTGAGCAGGAAGTTGATCGAGCCGTTGGACTGCGGATCGGTGCCGTCGAAATCGAGCACGACGCGCCCGTCCTCGCGCCACATCGTGCACTTGATCTTGTACGGGCCGTAACCCAGCCCGTCGTCGCAGATATAATCCTCGAAGCTGACCGGGGCCTCGCCGATCGCGCTTTCGATCAGCGCCTTCATCGCGCGGTGGTTGCGCGCCAGCAGGTCTTCGCAGGCCGAGACGAATACGTCGTCGCCGAACCGCTCGGCCATCTCGATCACCCGGCGCGAAGCGACGCGGCACGAGGCGATCAGCGCGTTCAGATCGGCCTTGCACCATTCCGGCGATCGCGTCTGGTGCATCACCAGCTTGATCAGATCCTCGTTATAGACGCCCTTCTTCCAGATCTTGACCGGCGGAATGCGCACACCTTCCTGGAAGATGCTCGTCGCATCGATCGGCATCGATCCCGCCACTTTGCCGCCGATGTCGCTCTGGTGCCCGAACATCGACGTGTAGGCGATGATCCGCCCGTCCTTGAACACCGGCAGCAGCACGAGCCAGTCGTTCAGATGGCTGATCGCGCCCTGCACCGAATAGGGATCGCTGAGGAAGATCATGTCGCCTTCCTCGACCGTGCCGTCATAGCCATCGAGGAACGGGCCGATATAGCTGCCGAACTGGCCGACGATCATCCGGCCCTTGTGATCGGCGATCAGCGGGAAAGCGTCGCCCTGTTCGCGGATGCCGGGCGACATCGCCGTGCGCACGAGCGTCGCATCCATCTCGATGCGGGCGTTGCGCAGCGCATTCTCGATGATGTCGAGCGTGACCGGATCGATCGGCACCTGCTTGAACGGCTTGGCGTTGGTCTGGACGATCGTTGCGGGCATCGGTTTCTTCCTGCGTTCCTCCCCGKRMCGGGGAGGATCAAGTCACACCGGCGTGATCAGGATGTTCCCGAACGCATCGACGGTGCCGATGTGGCGGGTCTCGATCAGCGTGGTCGAATCCATTTCGGTGACGATCGCCGGGCCGGGGATGACGTCGCCCGCCTCCAGCTTCGATCGGTCGTAGATCACCGCCGCCTGCTGCGCGCCGTCCATCCAAAGCGTGTGATCGCGCAGTTTGGCCTGCGCGGGATCGCCGTCGCCCCTGGCCAGTTCGAGCGCGGGCAGTTCCAGTGCGCGGCCGGATGCCACCGCACGCAGGTTCACCAGCTCATGTTCGGAATCCATGTTGAAGGTGAACAGCCGCGCATGTTCCTCGTCGAACCGTTGCGTCAGCGCGGAAAGACCTTCGGCTTCCAGCGTCGCGAGGTCGATCGTCATCGGTACTTCGAACGCCTGGCCGGAATAGCGCACGTCGATCTCGAACCCGGTCTCGATCTCCTCCTCGGCCACGCCATCCTGCACCAATTGCGCGCGCACCTGGGCGTCCATCTCGCGCAACAGGGTCAGCACCGCCGCCAGATCGGTTTCGGACAGGCGCTTCGACAGCGAGCGCGCGGTTTCGGTGCGCATCCGAGTCGTGGCATCGCCCAGCGCGCACAGCACGCCGGGGCTGACCGGCGAGACCGCCGGATAGCTGCCCATCAGGCGCGCGACCGCATTCACATGCAACGGGCCAGCGCCGCCGAAGCCCATCAGCGCGAAGTCGCGTGGGTCATAACCCTGCTGCACCGAGATCATGCGCAGCGCGCCGAACATGTTCTCGTTTACGATATCGATGATGCCGCGCGCGGCCTCCATCAGGCCGATGCCGAGCGCATCCGCGATCGTCTGCACCGCTTTGGTCGAGGCCGGGCGATCGAGCTTGAACGCCCCGCCGAGCAGATTTTCCGGCAGATAGCCCAATACGACATTGGCATCGGTCACGGTCGGCAGCGTGCCGCCCTTGCCGTATGCCGCCGGCCCCGGCACCGCGCCCGCGCTCTGCGGGCCGACGCGCAAGGCCTTGGTCAGTTCGGGCACATAGGCGATCGACCCGCCCCCGGCGCCGACCGTCTTCACGTCGAGCGACGAGGCCCGCACCGAGAGATGGCCGACCTCGGTCGTCCGCACGCGGCGCGGCTCGCCATGTTCGATCAAGGCGACATCGGTCGAGGTGCCGCCGACGTCGAGCGTCAGGATGTTCTTGAGGCCCGCATTCTTCGCGACCCACAGGGCGCCGGTGACGCCCCCCGCCGGCCCGGACATCAGCAACCCGACCGGATGCTCCTCGGCCTTCTGGCTCGACATCAGCCCGCCATCGGAGCGCAGCAGTGACAGCCGCCCGGTCATCTCGACCTTGGCCAGCTTGTCGCGCAGATTGCGGACATAGCGCCCGACCAGCGGCCGCACCGCCGCATTGGCGACCGTGGTCAACGTGCGCTCATATTCCTGCATCTCGGGCAGGACGAGATGGCTGAGCGAGATCGGCACGCCGGGCAGGATCTCCGCCGCCAGCGCCGCGACGCGGTCCTCGTGCGTCCCGTTCACATAGGCGTTGATCAGGCTGACGGTCAGCGCCTCGATGCCCTGCGCCTTCAGCGTTTCCAGCGCGGCGCGGATGTCAGCATCGTCGGTCGGCCGCACTTCCTGGCCGGCGGCGTTGATCCGGCCCTTGATCTCGACCGTATCCTCCAGCTTGGCCAGCGGCTCGGGCTTGGGCCACACGATCCAGCCGGCGAGGCCGCCGGGCACGAAGCTGCGCGCGATCTGCATGATCTGGCGATAGCCTTCGGTGGTGACGAGGCCGACGCGCGCCCCCTTGCCCTCCAGCACCGCGTTGGTCGCCACGGTCGTCCCGTGCAGGAAATACGCGATCTCGGTCGGCGACACTCCGGCCGCCGCGCACAGCGCCTCGACACCGGTCAGGATGCCTTCGGAACTTTCGGCCGGCGTGGACGGCGTCTTGTGCCGCCAGAAATCGCCATTGCCCTCATCGAACAGCAGCAGATCGGTAAACGTGCCGCCGACATCGACGCCCAAGCGATACCCCATGTCGTTCAGCCCTTGCTTGCTTGGTCTTTGATCGCGCCGATGAAGCTGATCGGCGGCAATTGCCCCTTGAGGTAGACCGGGTCGCGCGTGCCGCGGACCAAATTGTCCTTGGTGAACCCGGCGTCGAGGAACGCCTGGTCGTAATCGAGGCTCTTGAACCCGGCCGAGAACGGCTCGTTGGCATTGTTACCGAACCAGCTGGTCAGCAGGTTTTCGAACGGATCGGAGGCGTAGGAGGCACCGCCGTCATGGATCGTCACGCCGCCCGGCGCGAGCAGGCGGTTTGCCTCCTTGAACAGGCCGCGGATCACCGGTTGCGGGCATTCGTGCGTGACGAGCATCGACACGACGATGTCGAAATAGCCGTCCGGAAAGTCGGTCGCGGTCGCGTCCTGCTGGCTGAAATGGATCGGAACGCCCATCGATTCCGCGCGGCCATGCGCGTAGCGCACCTGCGGGCCGCCGACGTCGACGCCATAGACCTCGGCATCGGGATAGGCTTCCTTCCACGGAAGGGTCGTGAAGCCGGGGCCGCAGCCCATGTCGAGGATGCGCTTCGGCTTCAGATCGGGAAAGCGTTCCTTGACGAACGCGGCATGCGCCACGCCCAGCCCGTCGTTGCGTGGGCCCAGTCCGCCGAACGAGAACACATGCACGCCGCGATCGTAGAGCGCGCCGGCGAACGTATCGTCCGCGCTCAGTTCGGTGTGGAAATTGCCCGGCATGACGTGGATGTCGACCGCGTCGACATAACGCGGGATCGGCAGGTCGGGATTGGTGCGCAGCGTGCCGAGATCGCCCGGCCTGGGCTTGGCCGCTTCGTCGATCGTGTCGAGTTGCCGTTCGACACTTTCGCCGACCGTATCCCAGAGCAGTTCCTGCGCCGCGCGCCCGATGACGTTGGCGCCGCGATAGTAGAAGCTCTCCTCCATGAGCGCTTTGGCCTCGCGCACGGTGCCCGGCGCGCGGCCATGCCTGGTTTCGAATACGGGGCGCTGACGCTCCTGATAGACGGTGCGCATGCCGGGGAAGAGTTCGACGGTGAACATCTTGCGCAGCGACGAGACGAAGGCATAGCGCGCCGCCTCGTCATGCGTTTCGGATGGCAAGAGGGCGTGGCGTTCCTGGATCACGGTGTGTCTCCTTCAGCGCAGGACGGTGAGGCCCGCGGCTTCCACCGCGGCGACGATGATGGCTTCGTCGACATCGGGCAGCCCGCCCGAAACCGCCGCGGCGCCCACGGTGACGCCGTCCTGTTGGACGACGACGCCGCCGCCGAGCGGCACGAACGCGCCGCCGGTCGCGGCGGTGATCGCGGCGACCGCGCAGGGGTCGGTGAAGATCTTGCTCAGGTGCAGCGACGTGCGGTTGAACCCCAAGGCGGTGCGCGCCTTTCCGGTGGCGGTATCGACGCCGAAGATGCCTTGGCTGTCGCTGCGCATCGCCAGGCGGATATGCCCGCCGGCATCGGTGACGACGACCGACATGACGGTGACGCCGTGCTTCTCGCCCTCGGTGAATGCGGTCTGCGCGATCTGCGTGGCGGTGGCGAGCGCGACCATCAGCCGACCACCTCGGCCAGCGCGGCACCATCGAAGGCCGCCGCATCGCGCTCCTCGGTTATGACGCGCAGCACGCGCTTGAGCATCGCCTGCCGGTTCTCCTCGCGCGCGGCGTGGCGCTCGGGGGTCAGTTCGTACGCCTCGATCGCCGCCGTGGTCACGCTGCCGCCGAGATCGGCGACAGCCTCATGCGTATCGAGCCGGTCGCGCAGCGCCGAGACCTCGGACATCAAAGCGACGAGCATGATCATCACGGCATCGACATCGCCCGGCTGAAGGTAATCGGGCCGGGACTGGCCGCGCGCGAAACGCCGGCGGGGCGTGCGAGGAGTTTCCTGATTCATCGCAGCCGACGCTAGGCCAAGCCGCGTGGGCGACAACCGCCGCTCCCGGGCTAACCGTTATCCGGGGAGGGCCGCACTCTGCGCCACGTCTTGGGATCGTCGGCATCGCCCTTGCCCGACCAGACGGCCCGGTCGGGATAGGGGAAGTGCGGTCGCGTGAAGCGGATCTGGTCGACCGGCCGCGGCCAGATCGGCGCGACATAGGTCACGCCGCGCCAGTCGAAATTATACCCGACCAGCATGTCGGGCGCGTTGCCCTGTTCGACCCAATTCTCGAGCGCGGTCAGGAAATCGATATTGTCCGCGCCGTCGCCGTCGGACGAGCAATGCCGCATCCCCGGCACGGCATAGAAGCGGAAGAATTCCTTCGTCCGGTCATAGCCGCCCATCGTCCGCGCAACGGTCTCGTAGAAATCGACCGTCCCCATGGGGACGATCGAGGTGTCGCTCCATCCCTGATACCCGATGAACTTGCCGCCGGCTGCCTTGAACAGGCGGAAATCGGGATTGTCGGCGCGGTACAATGCTTCGTTGATCTGCAGGCGTTGGGGATCGCGATCGAAATCGAGATCCTTCAGCGTCCAGCTCGGCCCCGGACCGGGATTGAAGCCGATATAGCGGAACACGTTGGCGATGAAGTCGCGGTACTGCGCCTTGCGCGACGGACCATCGATATAATCGCCGATCCAGTTGAGTTCGGATCCCGGCATGACGCCGCCGTAGAAGCCGATCGGCTTGCCCTTGCTGTCATGCGGCCCGGCATACATCCGCCGCGCCGCCTCGGCCTGTTCGGGTGTGAGGCAGGTGCCGGCGGCTTGCCCGGCCTTGCACATGATCGTCTCCGGCCGGAACCGGCACAGCCGCGCGTCGCCGATCACGCCATCCTTGATGCCGTCATTCTTGTCGCAAAGCGCGACCACCGCTGCGTGCAACAACTGCGCCTCCGGCACGCCGAGGATCTCGCTGCCGTCCGCGCGCAGGTTCGCCTTCACCGTCCAGGCGATCTGCACCGCCGAACCGGTTTCGTTGAGCGGCGGCGATCCGCCGACGATCCCGGCAAAGTCCTCCGGGTAGAATTCCGCCTCGTGATAGGCCTGCCGTCCCCCGGTCGAGCAGCCCCAATAATAGCTGAGCCTGGCCGGCTTGCCGTAGAAGGCGGCGACCACGGCCTTGCCGGCGAGCGCGGCGACATGCGTGCTGCGGAAACCGAAATCGCCCTGCAGCTGGATGTTGTTCCACGCCCAGCGCCAGTCGCCGACATTGCCCTGATGCCCCATGTCCGAGCCGAGACAGGCATAGCCGCGCCGGAGCGGATCGTCGCACCAGAACAACTTGGTCGTTCCGCACGCGCCGCCGCAGCCGCCCTGAATGTATTTTCCGTTCCAGCCGGTGGTCGGCATCACGATCTTGAAGCCGATCGTCGGGTTGATGACGCCGTCGATCTGGCAGACCTCCCGCTTGTCGGGGCCGTAGGTGATGATCGCGGCGGAAACGATGCTGGTCGGCGCATCCTGCAGCGTGCCGAAATCGGTCGCGCGGACGGCGGCGCAGGCCTTGGCGGCATCGACCGGGGCTGCGGCGGCCTGAGCCGAAGCGTGGCCACCTGTGATAAGCAAAAGCATCGCGCCAACGATCGTGAACAAGCGAATCATCACGCCTCCGACATTTAAGAACCCGTCACCCCGGACGTGTTCCGGGGTCCACGAGGCCGCAAACCAAAGCTTCTCGATCCTGCGGCGCAGTGGATGCCGGAACGAGTCCGGCATGACGATAATGGCACGCCTAACCTGCATCACCACCGCGTCCACGCGGCATCGCTGATCCGATGCAACCGACATTCGGAGGTCTCTTCCCACCCCCTTCGCAAAGCCCTGCCTTCGCGTATCGTGCGCCTCTGCTCAAGGAGACCTGCATGGCCGCCCGCCCGATCGACGTTCCCGCCACCGCTGCCGGCCCCGTAGCGGCGCTCGATCGACGGACGATGATCGCTTGGGGGATCGGTACGCTCGGCCCGGTGACGGTGTTGACGGCGACCAACGCATTGCTGCTGCGCTTCCTCACCGATTTCTACGGGCTGGCCGCCGGGGTCGCCGCCACGCTGATCGCGGTGTCCAAATTCTACGACGCGTTCGCCGATGTCGCGATGGGCGTGGTCAGCGATCGCACGAAATCGAAGATGGGCCGCCGCCGCCCCTATCTCGTGCTCGGCGCGGTGCTTTTGGCGATCTCGATCGTCGCGATCTTCGCCGCGCCCAGCTTTGCCAGCGAGACGACGCGGCTCGTCTACATGGCGGCGATCCTCGTGTTCTACGCCACCGCCTACACCGTCTTCAACGTGCCCTATATGGCGATGCCGGGCGAGATGACGCGCACCTATCACGAACGCAGCGAACTGATGCGCTGGCGCGTCTATGCCGTCGGCCTGTCGATCATCATCGCGACCGCGCTCGGGCCCAAACTGCTCGACTGGTTCGGGGGCGGGCAGGGCGCCTATGCCAGGATGGCGCTGGTGTTCGCGCCGATCGTGATCGGTGCCGGCATCGTCGCGTTCCTCGGCACCGCGCGTGCGCCCTCCGCCGCGCGGGTGGCGACGCATTATACGATCGGCCAGCAGATCAGATCGGCGGCGGGCAACCGGCCGTTCGTCATCCTCGTGGCGGTCAAGTTCATTACCCTGATGTCGCTCGGCACGCAATCGATCTTCCCGTTCTTCTTCGAACGTATCCTGGGCGTGCCGAACAGCGTGCTCGGCACCTATTTCCTGTGCCAGTCGGCGATGTTCCTCGTCGCGCCCTCGCTCTGGCTGTGGGTGTCGGCGCGGGTCGGCAAGAAGGCGACGTTCCTCGCCGCGCTCGCGATCAGCGTACCGGCCTGGCTAAGCTGGTCGTTGGCGGTGCACGGCGAGGCGCTGGCCTTGGTCTATCTGCGCGGCATCATCATCGGCATCAGCGGCAGCGGCATCATCCTGATGGGCCAGTCAATGCTGCCCGACACGATGGAATATGATTTCCGCAAAACCGGCCTGCGCCGCGAAGGGCTGTTCGCCGCGCTCTACACCACGGTCGAGAAACTGTCCGGCGCGGTCGGCGTCGCGCTGGTCGGCGCGCTGCTCGGGGCGTACGGCTACATCCAATCGCGCGGCGCTACCGTGGTGCAGCCGGAGAGCGCGTTATGGGCGATCCGCGTGACGATGGCCTACGTGCCGACCGCGATCACGCTGGCGGGGATAGCGGCGCTGATCGGGTACAATCTCGACGAGCGCAAACTGACGGCGATGCGGGATGCGCCTGTGGCCTGATCTAGGGCGTCACCCTCACCCTGCCGCGCTTCGCACTCCCTCCCTCTCCCGACGGGAGAGGGAAAAGACGCCGAAGGCGGCGAAGGGTGAGGGTGATATGATCGAACCCGATCCGTCCGCCGGACAAGCCTTAAGAAGCCGGCTTGATCGACAGCGAGATATAACCGCACGGGCCGATCGTCCCGCCATGCCCGATCTTCGCGCCGACATCGTCGAACAGCAGCACGGAGCCCGGCTTCATCGCGGCGCTGAACTTGGCGGTGCGGAAGGTGAAGGATCCGCCGAGCAGCACGAACATCTCCTTGTACGGCGCGGCGTGCATCGGCAGATCGACATCGGCCGCGCCGACCACGATCTCCGCGCTACGATCGGCCTCTTTGGGCAGTTCGATGATGCCCAGCTTCTTGCCGGTCTTGAACAGCGGCACGATCCGCGCGTCGATGCGAAACGGCTCGACCGCCGAATCCCCATCCGGCCCGACGAACACGCGGTAGCCTTCCAGATGATCGAGGTCGGTGGTGAAGGCCGTGGTCGGCGGGCATGCCGGCGCGCGGCTTTTGGCCGCCAGCGCCGCCGGCGCGACGAGCACCGCGCCGAGCGCCGCGAGGGTCAGGCCGGTCTTGGCGATCGTCGTCATGGCATCAGGCTCCTGGCATGGTCGTTGGGGGGGACATAAAAAGGGCCGCCCCGGCAAGCGGCGCGACCCTAGAGTTGGATACAAGGGCGGATCACGATCCGCCCCCGAGGAGACATCAGAACTTCGCACCGACCGTGATGCCGTACTGGCGGCCGATCGGCAGGTAGCCGTTGAGATCGCCGCCGAAATCGCTCAGGCGCGCATTGACCGAGACGATTTCCGGCGTGTGATCGTTGGTGAGATTGTTGACGTACCCGACGATCGAATAGCGATCGTTCTCGAACCCGGCGCGAAGGTTTACGATCACGCGCGGCCCGTACCAGCTGATGTTAGTGTTATCGTAATAATTCTTCGATTCGTAACGGCCGGTATAGTTGCCGACGAGCTTCCAGTCGCCCGAGCCTAGCGGGATGGCGATATCGGCACCGGTCGTCACCTGCAGGTTGTTCTCGCGCGGCACGCTGAGGCCGCTCAGCGACAGCGCACCCTTGTTGAAGGCACTGACATTGTATTGCGAATTGGCGGGCAGGAGCACCACCCGGCCGGCGCATTGCGGAAGGGTCGGCGTGACGACCCCGGTCGTCAGGTTGATCGTGCCGCAGCCGGAGACGGCAACGCTGGTGGCGGTCGCGGAGCTGGACGCGACCGCGAACGCGTCCTTGCCGAACTTCGGATTGGCGTAGCCGACGCCGACGCGCAGCGTCAGTTCGCGGATCGGATGCAACGCCACGTCCGCCTCGAAGCCGGTGGTATGGACGCTGCCGAAATTCTTGGTCACCAGGCCGGCATTGGTCGGCACTGAGGACGGACCCGAGATCTGGATGCCCTTGGTATCGATGTGATAGACTGCCAGATTGACCTGCAGCTTGTTGTCGAAGAAGCTGTTCTTGCTGCCGATTTCGTATGTCGTGTTCACCTCGGGATCGAACGTCAGATCGGGCTGCGACCCATCGGCGGCGGCCACCGCGCGCTGGTTGAAGCCGCCGGCCTTGGTGCCGTTGGCGACGCTGGCATAGAGGTTCGAACTCGGGCTGATCGCGTATTTCAGCGAGCCGCGATAATTGCTGAAGTTGAACGTCGCGGACGGAGCGACCGGGCCGTTCGGGTAGAGATACGGCGTCGGCGCCGGGCCGGTGCAGCTCGCCGTGTTCGCCACGAGATAGGACGGGCAACCGGTCGACCGGATGATCAGCTGATCCTTCTTCTGATGAGTGTAGCGATATTCGCCCGATGCCGTCAGGCCCTCGACGATATCCCATTCGGCGCCGACGAAGCCGGAATATTGCCGGTCGTGCGACAGCGACTGGCTGATGCGCGTCGTGCTGAAATTGCCATCCGCGGTCAGATAGTCGATCGCCTGGCCGAAGCCGTTGGCGGCGGCGAGCGTCTGGCCGGCGGGGATGCGCGATCCGTCGATGCCGACGATCGTCGTGGAGAAGGTCTTGCCGCTATAATAGAAGCCGCCGAGCTGGAGGCGGATCGGCTTGCTGGCATCGGACTGTAGCCGAACCTCCTCGCTGAAATCCTTGTTGTTGGTGTTCGAACCGAATTGTTCGAGCAGGTTCACATAGGTGCCGTTGGTCAGCAGGAACGGGATGCCGTTACGGCGGCCGATAAAGTCGGTCAGGCGCTGCTGATCGATCTTGGTATAGCCGGTCAGCGAACTGATCTTGAACAGGCCGAAATCGTAGCTGACGTTCAGGCTGGCGAGGTTGACGCGGCGATCGTTGCCCGAGGCTCCGCCGAACTTCGGCTGCGGCGGCACTTCCACGGCGTGGATGTCGGGGTTGAACTTGCCGCAGAACGTCGAATAGCCGGTGCCGCCAGGATCGAAGCCCGAGGCCGGCACGGCGCGCGTGCCGCAATTGTTGACGTTGTAGGCGATCGCCGATTCACCGAACGTGTCGTTGCCGTAATAATAGCTGGCGGCGACCGAGAAAGCCGGGGTCGGGGTGAAGTAGAGCGAGGCCTGGCCGTCGCGCTTCTTGAACCCGCCGGCGCGCGCGCCGGTCACCGAATCCTTGTAGCTGCCGTCGAAATGTTCGTACCCGCCGGCCACGCGCAGCGCGAGCACGTCCTTGATCAGCGGATAGCTGATCGCGCCGCTGACGCTGTACTGGCCATCATTCCCGCCGAAGGCGGTGATGTTCGCGTGCGGCTCGGTCAGCGACGGCTTCTTCGACACATAGTTGATCGCGCCGGCAAAGGCGTTGCGGCCGTACAGCGCGCTGACCGGGCCCTTGACCACTTCGACCCGCTCGAGATCGATCAGGCTCAGGTTGATCGCGGTGTTGTTCGAAATGTAGATCCCGTCGAAGAACACCGCGACGTTGGGATCGCCCGAGCCGCCGTTCAGGTTGGTCTGGCCGCGGATGATCGGGTTGGCGCCGAATTCTGAACCGCCGCTGGTGACCTGCAGGCCGGGGGTGAGATAGGCGATGTCGCGCAGGTTGCGGACGTTGCCGTCGACCAGCGCCTTGGTGGTGAGCGCGGTGATCGACAGCGGCACGTCCTGTAGCTTTTCCTCGCGATTGCGCGCGGTGACGACGATGTCGCCATCGTCCTTCGTGCTCGTCTCGGTCGGGGCGGGGGCCGGCGCGGGGGCCGGTGCGGTCTGGGCGGCGGCGAGGGCCGGCACGACCAGCGCCAGTATCGCGCCACTGCTCAACAATGCGGTTCGGAACGGAGAAAGCGTGTCGACAACAGAGCGCATGGAAATTCCCCTTAAATGGCCATGCCAGAGCACGCTCCCGGGGCCGGTATGCCGGTCCGCCGATAACGCGACCTGCGCCCGGAATGGGCAGAGCTAAGACCGCAATCGCAATCTGCTCGTCACTTTTGTGTAAGAACAGACCCGGTTTGTCTCGGTTCGATGACCGAAGATCATACCATCGCGACGATCGTTGCGAGCTCGGCTGCGAAATCTGCGGAGGACGCCTGCAAAACCGGCTTGTCGCGACATAATGCTGCCAGGCGGTCGTCATGGGCCGACAAGGGCGTCGACGGATCGATCACGCGGATCAGCGGGCGGTCGATCGTCGACAGGGCGGCGGCGGCATCGTGATCGAGCGCGGCGTGGATCGCGTCGCCATAGCGCTCGCGGCCGCGCATGACGTCCATCGTCCAGCGATGCAACGGACGCGCCGAAAAGTCCGCAGCCACCCTGCGCAACGCCGCCAGCCGGCGATCGTACCACGGCCAATAGATCTGCGTATCGCGCAACATCAGCCAGGTGCGATACCAATGCGACCCGTCCGCCACGATCTCGATCGGTGGGGCGTAACCGGCGCGCATCGCCCGACGCTCGGCCTCGTCGGGGAGCAGCACGCCCTGTAGCGCGAGCATCGCGACCTTTCCCGGATGGCGCCCGGCCATGGCCAGGGCGACCGATGATCCGAAGCCGATGCCGTACAGCGTGGCACTTGCCACCCCTAGTAGGTTCAGCACTCCTGCCAGCACGTCCGCGAAATCGTCGATCGCCGGAGTGTCCGGCAGGGCGTCGGAATCTCCGCTGCCGGGCAGGTCGGGCGCGACCACGAAGAAGCGCGTCGCCAGCCGGGCGATCAGCGGCTCGGCCTGCTCGGACGATCCGGGCGCGTCGTGGACCAGCAACAGCGGCGGGTGCGCGCGATCGCCGGCATGGCGGACATGCACCTGCCCGTGCGCGCCATCGACGAACTGCCGCGCGATGCCCGTCTCGCTGGCGATCGTGTCCGGGTCTGCCGGTGCCGGGCCGCGTGCGCCATATCGGGCGAACGCTTCGGCGATCAGGGTGCGCTTGCGTTCGAACGAATTGCCGATCTCGACGATCTCCTGCCCGTCCTTGAGCGGGGGCAGGCGTTCGAGATGCGGATACAGCATGTCCGTGTCGGTCGCGGTGAAGATCGCCGGCACGCTCAGCTCGCGGGTCGCCGCGATCGCGCGGGCGCCGTAGAAGCTGGCGGCCTTGTAGGCCGGGGCATAATGTTCGGCCGCCTCGAAATACATCGCGACCCACAGGTGCGTGCTGTGCGGGGGGCTGAGATCGTAGGGGTTGAGATGCTCGGGGATGCGCTCGCTCCACGGAAACCAGATCGATTGATCGCGGAACCGCGTCCAGGTCTCGGCATAATGTCCGCCGAGATCGCTCACCGGCAGGGCGCGAAAATAATCGCGGAAAAACACCGCGCATTCCGCGTCGGTGAAGGCGGGCACGCCGTCCAGCACCAGCCCGGTCACGCGATCGGGATGCCGCACCCCGAGTTCCAGCGCGATCGCCGCGCCGGTATGCGTGCCGAACACCGGGCAGCACGGCATGGCGATGGCGGCGAGCGTATCGGCCATGGCATCGGCGAGATCGGCGACCGTCATCGTTGCCAGCGGCAGCGGATCGGACAGGCCGAACCCCGGCGTGTCGAACGCGAAGATCGTCAAGTCTGGCGATAGCCGCTCGATCTCCTTGAACAGCAGCCGCGCATTCGCCGGAGAGGAATGGATCAGCACCGCCGGCGGGCCATCGCCGGCACGGAAATAGTGCACGCGCCGTTCGCCGACCTGCAGGAAGCGCCGGCTGATCCGCATCTCGCTCCCGCTCACTGCCGGTGATCTGGACAGGCACTGTCGTACATTCGGCACTCCTCGGGATCGTGGGCGGCATGCTTGGCGAGGGTTGCCATACCGGCAATTCGCAACGTCGGCGCTACCCGTATATCGGGCATCCATATCGCGTCGGCGCGATAGGATCGATCCGCACACCGCCGCGTCTTTTAGTCATAGACGCCAACGCGGCGTTGCGTCCCCGGGCGTGGGATTTCATGCCCTGGTCCAGGCAAGACCAGGGGGACCATATGCCCGGAACGGCAGTCGAGATCGAGAACAAGGCGGGCATCTGCCGCATCACCTGCGGCTGGAAGAAGCCCGGCCTGCCGCTCGATGCGGTGCGGCGCTACTGGCGCGACGTGCACAGCCCGGCGATCGCGCGGCGGCCCGGCATCTGGGAATATCGCCATTATCAGTTCGATGCGGTGCAGCCGCTATTCGCTCCGCTCGACGGGATCGACCAATCCTGCTCGGCGGACGAACAGCTCATGTGGCTGTCCGACGTGCGCTATGCCGACGATGCCGCGCTGGCGATCTTCGCCGCCGAACCGGCCGACAATGTGCGCGGCGAACTGCTCGGCGATATCGACCTGATCGTCGACCAGAGCACGACCTACAAGGCGGTCGACGATATGGCGCGCACTTTGGTGGACGACAGCGCGATGGTCCCGCCGCAGGGCCAGCCCCCGGTTCCGGCGTTCGGACTGTTCCTGCGCAGCCGCAGCGCCGAGCCCGACTTTCGCGCCTTCGTGGTCGCGCTGGCTGGGCGCTGGGCCGCGACGCCGGGAGTGCGGCGCGTGCGCTACAGCCTACTCGAGGCACCCGATGTCGCCGCCGAACGCGCCGCCGGCTATCCGATCAAGACCCATCCGCCCGAGCGGCAATATCAGGCGTGGATCGACCTCGCGATCGACGATCCGGCCGTCGCCGCCACGCTCGCTACGGACGGCATGACCGATCATATCCGCGCGGTGCACGCCTATCCCGTCGCCGCCAATTACACGTCCAATTACGACGGCAGGCCCACGTTCGTCGGGCTGCGCGGCTATCCCGCCTGGGATGCGCTGACCACGATCGGCGGTTACAATCAGGCGCAGCCCGCGATCATGAAATGGATGTTCGGCCCGGTCGCCGATGGCGTGACGCTCGAGCCGGTGTCGCGATGACCGCCACCGTATCGCAGACCCTCGCCCGGTTCCTCTGCACCGCGCCCGCTCTGCCCGCCGACGTGCTGCACGAAGCCAAGCGCCTGTTGCTCAACCAGTTCAAGGCATCGGTCGGCGCGGCGGATCATCCCGCGATCCGCATCCTGCACGATTGGGCGACCGACGATGGCGGGCCGAGAAACGGTGGCGGCGCGCACGTCCATTGGCATGGCACCGAGACCAGCCCGCAGGGTGCGGCGATGGTCAATGGCGCGCTATACGAGGTGCTCGACTTCCACGACACCTATATCCCGTGCTTCATGCACGCCGTGTCCGCCGTGCTGCCCGCGGTTCTGGCGCTGGCGGAGGCGCGCGGCGCAGGTGGCGCGGCGTTGCTGCGCGCGCTGGCGCTGGGCGTCGAGGCGGAGCTGGCGGTGGCGACGATCCTGATGCCGACGGCCTATTATCGCGGCGGCGTGCCGGCGGGGATCACCGGCGGCGTCGGCGCGGCGGCGGCGTGCTGCGTATTGGCCGAACTGGACGAGGCGCGCACGACGCATGCGCTCGGCATCGCGATGTGCACCGCCTTCGGGCTGTACGCCTCGGTCGGCAGCATGACGCTCAGCTACATCACCGGTGCGACGGCGCGCAGCGGCCTTTCGGCGTTCGAACTGGCTGAACGCGGCCTGACCGCACCGGCCACTGCGTTCGAGGGCGATCGCGGCATGTTCCAGGCGCTGTGCGATGAGGATCGCGCCAAGATCGCCCCAACGCTCGCCACGCTCGGACAGGAATGGCGGCTGTTCGGCCAGACCTACAAGGTCGTGCCGACCGAGACGATCACGCACGGGCCGGTCGAATGCGTCCTCGCGATCCTGCCGCGCGCCGTTGGCCGCACGGTCGAGCGTATGACTTTCCACGTCAATCCGTTGGTCCAGTCGATCGCCGACGAACGCCGCGAACGCTTCGGCGCGCCGTCCAGCGAAAGCGAGGCGACGTTCGACCTGCGCCACTGCGCCGCCGCCGCATGGTTGCGCGGCCGTTTCACCACCGCTGAGACCGCGCCCGCTTGCTATTCCGACCCGGAGGTGCTGGCCCTGCGCGACCGGATCGACCTGGTCGCCGACGAGGCACGCAAGACGTTCGAGGGCTGTTCGCTGGACGTCGCGTTCACCGACGGCAGCCGCGAGGCGCATGCGATCGACAATTTCCTGGGGACGCCCGGCAACCGCGTGCCCGACGACACGCTGGCGCAGCTGTTCCGCGACTATGCCGGCGCGCTGCCGGCGGGCCGCGCGGATACGATCATCGAAACGGTCTGGGCGCTCGACATGGTGCCCGACATCCGCTCGCTCACCCGATTGCTGAGGATCGCCGCATGACCATCGTGACTTTGCCGGGCGGCGAGACGATTTGGTACAAGATCACCGGGGATGGCCCGCCCTTGCTCCAGATCCACGGTTCCGCCTTCGGCCATCGCAATTTCGAGAAGATGACGCCGCTGTGCGCGCGCGATTTCGCGGTGATCGATTTCGACCTGCCGGGTTACGGCGAGAGCCGGGGGGCGCCCCGTCCGGGCGGGATGCAGGGCATTGCCGATCTGGTGTTCGAGCTGATCGAACTGTTGCCCTATGACAAGGTCAGCATCCACGGCACGTCGTTCGGCGCGATGGTCGCGCTGACGCTCGCCGCGTCGCACCCGCACGTGGTCGATCGGCTGGTGCTCAGCTGCTTCCTCGCACGCTACGACAATGCCGCCCGCCTGATGCGCAAGACGTGGAAGCGCTGCGCCCGCGACAGCGGGATGGTCGCGGTCGCCGACATCACCTCGGTCGCGGGCTTCGCGCGCGGCTTCTACGATCGCCCCGATGCCGAGGCCGTGCTGGAGCAGATCCGCGAGGCCAACAGCAGGACGCTGCCGGAGGCATTCATCGCGGGCACCGAGACGATCGAGGCGACGGATCTTTCGCCGTTGCTCCCGAGGATCACCATGCCGGTCCTGCTGCTGGCCGGGGCGGAGGACAACATGACCGCCTTCGACACCGCACCGAGCGGCTTCGGCATGCGCCGGATCGCCGAGGCGCTGCCCCAGGCGGAACTGCACGTCATCCCCGAAAGCGGTCATTACCTCGTGATCGAGCAGCCGGAGGTCGCGACCGGGAAGATCCTGTCGTTCTTCAGCCGATAGGCGGGAAGGCCGGCCCGCCCAGCGCCGCTTCCCATGTCGCGGCGGCGGCCAGCAGCCGGCCTTCCTCGCCCATCCGGCTCACGAACTGCACGGACAGCGGCAGCCCGCCCGTCGACAGCCCGGCCATCATCGCCAGCGCCGGGTGCCCCGTCACGTTGAACGGGCCGCGCGCCTGCAGCATGTATGTGCGCGCGATCTCCTCCGGATCGTCGATCCGGCAGGCGACCTCCAGGCTGCTCGCGGTCAGCAGCAGATCGACCGCGTCGAACGCCCTGTCGACCGCCGCCGTCAGGACATCGCGCTGGCGATACGCCGCGATCAGCGTCTCCGCCGAGGTGAACGCGCCCGCCAGCAGCGCCGTGCGCGTCAGTGCCGACAGCTGTTCGGGCCGCTCGCGGAAGCGCTCGGCATGCGCCGCGAACCCTTCGCTCTGCAGGATCACCCGGTTGACCAGAGCGAAATCGCCGAGCGGCGGCAGCGTCACCTCGGTCGCGCCCAGCGCCTCCGCCACGCGATCCAGCGCCGCCGCGACCTCCGCGCTCGCCGTCATGTCGCGATCGTGGAAATGGCGGACATAGCCGACCCGGCCCGGGGCATCGGCGGCAAGATCGACGCCGAGCGCCGTCGCGGCGATCGCCATATCCTCCACGCTCCGGGTCAGCAGCCCGACATGGTCGAGCGTCCAGGCCAGCGGCACCACGCCGTCCACCGGCAGCACGCCGCGTCCGGGCTTCAATCCGACGATCCCGCACGCGCTCGCCGGATTGCGCACCGATCCGGCGGTATCGGTGCCGATCGCCAGCGGGACCAGACCGGCGGTCACCGCCGCGCCCGCGCCGGACGACGAGCCGCCGGGGTGATGATCGAGGTTCCACGGATTGCGTGCCGGCGGAAACGGCAGGTCGAACGTCGGGCCGCCGATCGCGAATTCGTGCGTCGCCAGCTTCCCGACGATCACCGCCCCCTGCGCGCGCAGGCGGGCCACGATCCCGGCGTCGCGTGTCGCCAGTGCGTCGCTCGTCGTGCGCGAATGGCACCGCGTCGGCATGCCCGCGACGTCGATCACGTCCTTGATCCCGACCGGCACGCCATCGAGCGGACCGAACGCCACGCCGCCGGCCCAGCGCGCGCCGGCTTCGCGCGCCGCGCGCCGGGCACCGTCCGTGTCCACCGATACGAAGCTGGCGAGCCGGCCGTCGATCTCATCGACGCGGGCGAGCAAGGATTCGACCAGGACTTCCGGCGTCAACGCACCGCTGCAGAAGCCGCTCGCGATCTCGGCAAGGCTCAGGCGGTGATGCGGCGTCACGGCGCCGGCTCCGTTGGCACGGCGAGCACCGCGATCGCCGCCGCCTGTTCGGCCGCCAGGTGCGCGGCCTTCGCCATTTCCTGGGGAAACTGATCGAGCATCCGGTCGAGTCGCTGGCGTTTCGCCGCGATGCTGTGGGCGGTTTCGGTCATCGCCCGACTGTCGGTGGCACCCGCCATGCGATCAACCCATTATGCAGAACTCGCATTCCGCGATGCGTGCGCGATACATGGTCGCGATCCCGCCGAGCGCGTAAGGCCCTTCGATGACCGAGACCCATGATGACATCCGCGAATCCGTCCGCCGTCTGTGCGCGGATTTCCCCGGCAGCTACTGGCAGGCCAAGGATCGCGAACGCGCCTACCCCACCGAATTCGTCCGCACGCTGACCGACGCCGGCTTCCTGTCGGTGCTGATCCCGGAGGAATTTGGCGGCTCCGGCCTCGGCCTGGGGGCGGCGACCGCGATCCTCGAGGAAATCCATCGCTCGGGCTGCAACGGCGGCGCATGCCACGCGCAGATGTATGTGATGGGTACGCTGCTGAAACACGGCTCCGACGCGCAGAAGCGGACGTACCTGCCCAGGATCGCGAGCGGCGAGCTGCGGCTTCAGGCGTTCGGCGTGACCGAACCGACCAGCGGTACCGATACCACGCGGATCCGCACCTTCGCCCGGCGGGATGGCGACGATTATGTCGTGTCGGGCCAGAAGATCTGGATCAGCCGCGCCGAGCATAGCGATCTGATGGTATTGCTCGTTCGCACCACGCCGCGCGAGGAGTGCGCCAAGCCCTCCGACGGAATGAGCGTCCTGCTGGTCGACATGCGCGACGCGATCGGCAACGGGCTGACCATCCGCCCGATCCGCACGATGCTCAACCATGCGACGACCGAATTGTTCTTCGACAATCTGCGCGTGCCCGCCGGCAATCTGCTCGGCGTGGAAGGCAAGGGGTTCCGCTACATTCTCGACGGCATGAATGCCGAGCGCATCCTGATCGCCAGCGAATGCATCGGCGACGGGCGATTCTTCATCGATCGCGCCAGCGCCTATGCCGGCGAGCGCAGCGTGTTCGGCCGCGCGATCGGGGAAAACCAGGGCGTGCAATTCCCGATCGCGCGCGCGCACGTGCAACTCTCGGCGGCTGCGCTGATGGTCGACAAGGCGGCGGCGATGTTCGACGCGGGCAAACCGTGCGGCACCGAGGCGAACATGGCCAAGATGCTGGCGTCCGAGGCGAGCTGGTACGCCGCCGATATGTGCGTTCAGACGCATGGCGGGTTCGGCTTTGCGGAGGAATACGACATCGAGCGCAAGTTCCGTGAGACGCGATTGTATCAGGTCGCCCCGATCAGCACGAACCTGATCCTCAGCCACGTCGCGACCCACGCGCTCAAGCTGCCGAAAAGTTTCTGATGCCCTACGCTCACCCTCACCCTTCCGTCGCTGCGCTCCTCCCTCCCTCTCCCAACGGGAGAGGGAGGGGCCCGCGACACGCAGCGTCGTGGGAAGGGTGAGGGTCACATCGTGACCAACGGTCCCCTCGCCAACGTCCTCGTGATCGCGCTCGAACAGGCGGTCGCGGCACCGCTCTGCACGATGCGCCTCGCCGAAGCGGGTGCCCGCGTGATCAAGATCGAACGCGCCGAAGGCGATTTCGCGCGCGGTTACGACCATGTCGTCCACGGCGAGAGCGCCTATTTCGCCTGGCTCAATCGCGGCAAGCAAAGCCTGACGCTCGACATCAAGCAGGCGGGAGACTCGGCCTTGCTCGATCGCCTGATCGAGAGCGCCGACGTGTTCGTGCAGAACCTCGCGCCGGGCGCGACGGCGCGGGCCGGGATCGGATCGGCCGCGCTCCGCGCGCGCCATCCGCGCCTCGTCACCGTCGATATCTCCGGCTACGGCGAGGACGGCCCCGCCGCTGCCATGAAGGCCTATGATTTCCTGATCCAGTGCGAGACCGGCCTCGCGTCGATCACCGGGGGCGTCACCGAAGCGGGTCGCGTCGGCGTGTCGGTCGCCGACATCGCGTGCGGAATGAACGCGCATGCCGCGGTCCTGCAGGCGTTGCTGGCGCGCGAGAGGACCGGCGAAGGTGCCGGCATCGCCGTATCCCTGTTCGATTCGATCGCCGACTGGATGACGGTGCCGTTGCTGCATCACGATTATGCCGGCCGCGCGCCGCGGCGCGCCGGGCTGCATCATGCGACGATCGCGCCTTATGGCGCCTATGCCTGTGGCGACGGGCGGCAGGTGGTCCTGGCGATCCAGAACGACCGCGAATGGCGCGGCTTCTGCGCGGACGTGCTGGGCGATATCGGGATCGCGACCGACGATCGCTTCGCGACCAATTCGCTGCGCTGCGAACATCGTCCCGCGCTCGACGCGACGATCGATGCGGTGTTCGGCGCGCTTGACGCCGCCACCGTGATCGCGCGCATGGCCGCCGCCGGCACGGCCTACGCCTCGCTGAACGACGTCGCCGATCTCTCGGTCCATCCGCAACTTCGCCGCGTCGAGGCGGACTCGCCGACCGGCCCGGTCGCGCTGCCGGCGTCGCCGGTGCGGTGGGCGGGCATTGCCGCGGCTGCCCTGCCGATCCCGGCACTGGGAGGCGACAGCGCGGCGATCCGGGCGGAATTCGCCGATCGATCGGACGCCGGGCCGGAAAAGGTGCCCGAATAGCGGGGACGAATTTCGCCGTGCTGGTTGAACGGCCCGGCCCCACCCACACCAATTTCATGTCCTCGATCTCACAACCGCCGCCACCACTTGCCGCCGACACGGCCGCTGGTGCGATCGCCGCCGATCTGCTCGCGCTGCTCGGCGTCGAGCGGGTCGAAACCGATCTTGAAAAACGGACCTTCTTCTCGACCGATCTCAGCCGCCGTGGCCCGACCGCGGCGGCGGTGATCCGGCCCGGCGATGCCGATCAGGTGGCGGCGGCGGTGAAGCTCTGCACGTCGCGCGGCGTGCCCGTCATCCCGCGCGGCGGCGGCTTTTCCTACACCGGGGGCTATGTTCCGGATCGGGCCGAAAGCGTCATCGTCGATCTTCGCGGGCTCGACCGGATCGTCGAGATCAACCGCGACGACATGTACGTCGTGGTCGAAACCGGCTGTACCTGGCAGCGCCTGTACGAGGCACTGAAGGCGAAGGGGCTGCGCACGCCGTATTTCGGGCCGATGTCGGGCTATCATGCGACGGTCGGCGGGGCGCTCAGCCAGGGCTCGTTCTTCCTCGGCTCGTCGCAATATGGGCCGGTCGCCGAATCCGTGCTGGCGATCGAGGTCGCGCTGGCCGACGGCACGCTGTTGCGGACCGGATCGTGGGGCGGCGGGGCAGGGGCCTCTCCCTTCTATCGCAGCTACGGACCCGATCTGACCGGTCTGTTCCTCGGCGATACCGGCGCGTTCGGCTTCAAGACCAAGGCTGTGCTGAAGCTCATTCCCTTTCCCGCCGCGCAGGGCTTTGCCAGCTTCGCCTTCAACGACGAAGCGACCGCGATCGCCGCCGTGTCCGCGATCGCTCGCACCGGCATCGCCGGCGAATGCTATTGCTGGGATCCGTATTTCGTGAAGATCATGGCGAGCGCGACGACCGGTCTCGCCGAAGACCTGAAGCTGCTCGCCGGCGTCGCGCGCGGTGGCGGCGCGTCGAAGGTGCGCGGGCTGTTCAACGCCGCGCGGCTGGCGGCGGCGGGCAAGAGTTCGTTCGACGGCGACATCTATATGCTGAACCTGACGGCCGACGATCCGACGCGCGCCGGTGCGGATGCACGCATCGCCGTGCTGAAGCAGATCGCGAGCGAGGCCGGGGGGCGCGAGATGACCGCATCCGCGCCGATGGCGATGCGCGGCACGCCGTTCATCGACTTCAACACGCCCGACCGGCGCCGGCCGATGCGCAACTTGCCGACCCACGGTCTGTTGCCGCACTCCCGCCTTCCCGCCGTCAGCCGGGAGATCCGGGCGCTGTTCGATCGCCACCGCGAGGCGATGGAGCGGAACGGCATCGAAGTCGGGGTGATCTATTTCGGGGTCGGGATGCAGGCGGTCTGCGCCGAACCCTTATTCTATTGGGACGATCACCAGCATTACCAGCATGATCGCATCGCCGAACGCAGCGATCTCGTCGCGCTCGACGAACAGCAAACGCCGGCCGCGACCGACCTCGTCGCCGCGATCCGCAAGGAACTGGTGGCGATCTATGCGCGGTACGAAAGCGCCCATGTCCAGATCGGCAAGTCCTATCCCTGGCTGGAAACGCGGAGTGCCGCGGCGCAGGCGCTGATCCAGACCTTCAAGCGCGCGGTGGATCCGGACCGGCTGGTCAATCCGGGATCGCTCGGCCTGTGACACCCGGATAGCGGTCACCGATGCAATCTTGCGCGAAACGCATCGCCAACCTGTCATCCTTGCCTCGAAGGCATGTCACGCGACATGGATCGGAGGTCGTCATGGAGATCCAACAGCTACGTCACCTCATCGCCGCGGTCGAGCATCGCAACCTGCTCAAGGCTGCGGACAAGGCGTATATCTCGCAATCCGGGCTGAGCCGGAGTCTCAAGAGTCTCGAACATCGGCTCGGCGTGCCGCTGCTGATCCGTGGCCCCAAGGGCGTGGAGCCGACCATCTACGGTCTCACCGTGATCCGGCGGGCCAAGGTCATCCTCAACGAAGTGGCCAAATCGATCGCCGAGGTCCGCGCGTTGGAACAGGGCCGGATCGGCGAGACGACCTTCGGCATCACCCAGAATTACGCCAATTATCTAATGCCCGAATTGCTCGCGGCGCTGCACGCTGAACGGCCCGGCCTGCACGTCAACGTCGTCGCGGACGGGTTTCTCGAACTGGTCGACAAGGTGAAGTCGGAGGAGATCGATTTCGCCTTCGGCCTGATCGGGCGCATCCACCATAGCGACGGGATCGTCATCGAACCGTTGATGGAGAATCGCTCGCGCGTCTTCGCCGGCAGCCATCATCCGCTGGCCGGCAAGAGCGACATCTCGATCAAGGATCTCGCCGGCGCGCAATGGGCGATGCTGAGCAGCGAAAGCGTGCAGCGCGGCTTCGGCCTGTTTTTCGAGACACGCGGTCTGGCGGTCGCGCCGCAGATGCTCAAGAGCAATTCGATCGCCATGATCCGCCACGTCGTCGTCGCGTCCGATGCGTTGACGATCCTGCCGCAGGCCGTGGTCCAGCGCGAGATCGATTCGGGCGTGCTGGTCGCGCTGGATTGCGAAACGCCGGTCGAACGCACGCGGATCGGCCTGATCTTCCGCGACGGTGGATTAATCACGCCGCAGGCCGACGTTGTCGTGCAGGGCATTCGCGCCGCCGTGGCGCGGCACGCCGACACACCCGAAATCGTACCCGACCTTCCACGATTGGCTGCCGTAAAATGAATCCACTCGATTGCTATCGCCGTACGCTCACGTCGCTGGGGCCGGAGCCGACCGCTTGGTGGTATCTCGGCACGACGACCTTCGCGGCGGAGGGGGTGCCCGAGATCGTCGTGAACCATGTCGAGACGGTGATGCTCTATCGAGCCGAGCCGGTCGACGACGACGCCTTCCGCGTGCCGTGGTGGGAAATCGGCCTGTTCCGCGACGCGATCACCGGTGAGGTCGCCCGCGACTGGACCAATCCGCTGACCGGGGCGACGCACGAAGCCGGGCGGACCTTCGAGGAGGGGCCATCGGGCTATACGATCCGCCGCCAGGGGGACGGCATCGCGCTGACTGATGCCGTGCAGGCCTTCGCGCGGCTCGACAAGGCCGAACTGACCGTCACCGAGCAGGACGGTCGCATCAGCATTCGCCAGGTCGAGGAAAAGGTCCGCTCCTTTCCCGGTCGCGATGGCATTCCGGATCTTGACCAGGGGCAGGGCACCCGCTCGCGCACCGTGCTGCAATGGTTTGCCGACGCGGCCGATCTGGCCGGCGACTTGCCCAGCGTGCCCTCCACCGGCATCTACAGCTTCACGATCGGCGCGCCGCCTTGGCTGGGGATGGACGGCCGCCCGGGCGTGTTTTCGGTCAAGGGCCTGATGCACAAGGCCCCGCTCGAAAATCCGCTCAATCCGCGCGGCTGGGCCGACCTGAAACAGCTCTTCCCGCACTATTTCGACGGCGACACGATCCTGCCGCGCTGGAAGTAGAACGCTCCTCCCGTCATCCCCGCGAAGGCGGGGATCCCGCTGCCTTGCCCCGCACTGGGAAGGAGAAGCGGGATACTCGCCTGCGCGAGGATGACGGAAATCGGTCTTCGGTTAGGCGGACACCTCGGCCAACTCCAGCACATGCCCCGCAATCACATCGGCATGCAGATCCAGCACCGCGCCACGCAATTCCGGCAGTTCGACGACGGTTGCATTGCGCATCAATCCCGCCGCCAGCCGCGAAGGCCCGGCCAGATGCCCCGCCGGATTGAGCACCGTCACCGTTTGCGTCACCTCCGCCAGCCGCTCGGGCAGGTCATGCTCGAACAGCGCCTCATGCGCCCACCACCCGTCCGGCCAGGCCTTCAGTTCATCGACGAAATTCTCGAACCCGCGCTCCAGCGACAGGCCGGCGGGGCGATCCGTTACCAGAAAGCGCCAGCGTTCCTCGAACTGCTCCAGCGTCTCGCCAAGTTCGTGCCGTGCCGCCAGCTTCGTGCGCCACGCGGCGAAATCCAGCGCCTGGAAATAGGGCACGCCTATGAACGTCATCCGGCCGATCCGCGCCGGATGCGCCAGCGCCAGTTCAACGGCGATCGACACACCGGTATGATAGCCGAACAGATCGCACCGCCCGGGCAGCATGTCGGCGATCGCCTCGGCATAATCGGCGATCGTGCCTCCGATTGGTAACGCGTCGGATTCGCCATATCCCGGGGTATCGAGCGCGATGACATGGCGTTTCCCGTCGAGCGCGTCGAGCAACGCGCCGAAACTGCGCGACGAATAGGCCGTCGCGTGCAGGCAGACGAGCGGCGTGCCGGCGACGGCCATATTCTCGCGTACATGTACCTGGCCATATCGGCCATCGCCATAGCGCCGGCGGATCACGTGATCGTCGCGGTCATGGTCACGGTCCCCGTTTCGTCACGCACCCACAAGCTTTCGCCCGCCCGCGCGATCGTGACGTGGCGTCCTGCATACAATGGCGCGCGAGCGCGGAATGCGAAGCGGTTCGGCCGCACGCCCTCGCGCATGGCATGATCCAGCAACACCATGGCCTGCAACGGCCCATGCACGACCAGCGCCGGGTAGAGTTCGACGTCGCGCGCATATGCGAGATCGTAGTGGATGCGATGCGCGTTGAACGTCAGCGCGGAAAAGCGAAACAGCAACGGTGCGTCGATGCGCAGTTCGCGCGTGCTGTCCGGCGCAGGGCGATCGACCGATTTGGGCGGGCTGGGCGCGGCGATCGGCAGATAGACCACGTCCTGCTCTTCCTCGATCGCGGTCACGCCGTCGGCCATGATCTGGTGCAGCAATGTTACGAAGATCATGCCGCCTTTGTCGATGATCGAGGTGATCGTGGTGCGTTTGACCAGCACCGCGCCGATCGGAACCGGGGCGAGGAAGTGCAGCCGCCCGCCGGCCCACATGCGGCGCGGGTGCGGGATCGGCGGCATGAACCCGCCGTCGTCACCCTTCGCGGGATGCCCGTCCGCGCCGAGCTTCGATTGGGGGGCGTCGGGCAGATGAAACAGCCAGTGCCCGAGCGGCGGCAGTTCGCCCGCCGGCCAATGCGCCCGGTCGCGATCGAGCGTCGCCGCCAGCCGGTCGAGCGGCGCGGCGGTGACCGTATCGATCGCCTCGATCGACCGGCCGACCCACGCGTCGAACGGCTCAACCATCGAGGAAGTCGGCGATCGTCTTCCACATGCGATAACGCGCATTCTGCAGGTGGCCGTAATCGCCGCCCTCGGGCACGATCACCAGCGCCTTGTCGTGCGTCGCCAGACGTTCGAAGAAATCCGCGCGGCCCGATCCGCCCTGCATGTAATTCTGCATCCCCGCCGCGAAGCCGTAGAGCATCAGCGTCGGGCAGGTGATGCGATCGGCGACCGCCGCGACGCTGCCATTCTCGTTCTCGACGCGGATGCCGTTGGGCGAGCGCGGCTCTTCCGCCTCGGCCTGCGCGGCGAGCGCTTCGTGCGCCGACGCCTCCATGAACTCCAGTTCCAGCCGATCGCGGAAATAGGCGGCGGTGTTCGACCACCAATCATGCTTCTCCGGGAACGGCACGATGTTGCCGCCGCCGATCGCGGGATCGAGCATCACCATCCGTCCGATCGTATCGGCGCGGGTCTCGGCATAGCGCGCGACGATCCGTCCGCCCCACGACCAGCCGAGCAGATGCGGTCGCGCGAAGCCTTGCGCGATCACCCAGTCGATCACCGTCGCGGTATCCTCGATCGCCTGTTCGGTCTGCACGCTGTGCGGATGGTCGGTCAGATCGCTGTCGCGGTAGCCGCGGATCGAGAAGGTGACGACGCCGAAGCCGCGCGCGACCAGAGCCTCCATGAACGAATAATCGCTGCGCCCGTCGAAGCTGAAATCATATCCCAATTGCCCCGAAAGGTTCGCACCCTGCACGAGGATGACGACATGATCGGGCTTTCCCTCCAGCCCCTTGGTCCGCACGGAAAGCTTGCCGGCGCGGCCGGGGATGAACAGGTCGGTGGCTGGTGTCATGCTGTCTTCCTCATGGAATCACGACCTGCCGTACGGCCTGGCCGGAGGCGAGCGTGTCGAACAAAGCGTTGATGTCGCCGAGCGGCGAGACGGAGGTCAGCAGCCGCTCGACCGGCAAGCGCCCCGCGCGCCACAGGCCGATATAGCGCGGGATGTCGCGCGCCGGGATGCTGCTGCCCATGTAGCTGCCGATGATCGTCTTGCCGTCGCCGACCAGGCTGACGGCGGGGATCGAGAAAAGCTCGGCCGGGTTGGGCAGGCCGACCGTCACGACGCGGCCACCGCGCCGGGCCAGCGCGTAGGCGCGTTCCAGCACCACCGCCTTGCCCACCGTTTCCACCACCAGATCGGGCGGGGCGATGCCGCCTTCCTCGCCGGGCGCGAACGCCGCCGCCGCGCCGAGTTCCAGCGCCAGCGCGCGTTTCCCGGGCATCGGATCGATCACCGAAATCGGATGGCCGCCCCCCGCGACCGCGCCCAGCAACGCCGCCAGACCGACGCCGCCCAGCCCGTAGATCGCGACGCTCTCGCCCGGCCGCAGCGCCGCGCTGTTGAGCACCGCGCCGACCCCGGTCAACACCGCGCAGCCGAACAAAGCGGCGATCTCGGGCGGTATGTCGCCATCGATCTTCACCGCCGATCGGCGATCGACCACGGCATGTTTGGCGAACGCCGAGACGCCGAGGTGATGATGCACGTCGGCACCGCAATCGTGCAAACGGAAGCCGCCGCCGAGCAGTTCGCCGCGCCCGTTCGCCGCCGCGCCATTGGCGCACATATAGCCTGCGCCCGAAACGCAGGCGACGCATTCGCCGCACGCCGGCAGGAACGCGAGAACGACCCGATCGCCGACCGCGAACATCCGGTCGTCGGAATCGCCCAGCGCCACCACTGTCGCCGACGCTTCGTGGCCCAACGCCATCGGCATCGGGCGCGGGCGATCGCCGTTGATCACCGACAGGTCGGAATGGCACAGCCCCGCCGCATCGATCCGCACGAGCAGTTCGCCGGCGCGCGGCGGATCGAGATCGACATCGGCCAAGCGCAAGGGCGTGGAGTCCGCAAACGGCCCGGCATGGCCGATCTGGTCGAGTATCGCGGCAACGGTCTTCATCGGCCCTCCATCTTCACCCTGATCGCAGCACCGGCATCACGCCACGCCGGAATGCGCATATTGGATTGCGCATCCGGCAAGCTTGCCAAGCATCGCGGACCGAAACATCATGGCGGCATGGAAGCCGACCAGGAACTCAAATCGCTCAAGCGCGGCCTGAAGGCGATGATGCTCATCAACGCCCAGGGGTCGCTTGCCATTTCCGAACTGAGTCGCGGTCTGGGCCTGCCGCGCACGACCGCCGAGCGGGTGCTGATGACCCTGCTCGCCGAAGGGTTCGTCGATCGCGATCCGCAGACCAAGCGCTTCTTCCTCACCGATCGGGTCCGGGCGCTGTCGGGCGGCTATTCGGACGAAAGCTGGATCGCGCATGTTGCCGCCCCGATGCTGTTCGAAACGACGCGCGAGATCGGCTGGCCGCTGATCATCGCGACTCCGGCGGGCGAATATATGCGCACGCGGCTGACGACCGATCCGGCGACCTCGCTCAACATCCACCGTCGGCATATCGGCTCCGAAATCGCGATGGGCGTGTCGTCCAGCGGGATCGTCCACCTCGCGTTCCTCGATCCCGAACAGCAACGGATCATGCTGCAGATCCTGCGCGAATCGGACGATCCGATGCAGGAAGCGGCGCGCGATGCGAACCGCATCGGCTATGCGCTGCAACAGGCGCGCGAGGGCGGCTACAGTTTCGGCCTCGATCTCGGCACCGAACGCAGCGTCAGCGTGCCGATCTTCGAACGCGGACAGGTGAAGGCTGTGCTGCTGATGGTCTTCATCGCGCGCGGCCTGACCCACGAACAGGTCGTGCGCGATTTCGTGCCACGCCTGAAGACGATGGCGGCGGACATCGAACGCCTGGCCTTCCAGGAAAATCCCGCGCCGGTGATTTGAGGGGGCTTCCCCCATCAAAACCGTCACCCCGGACTGGTTCCGGGAAGCCACCAGGCGGCTTTCGATACAGGTAACGGCATGATCGCCGAGTTCGCGGCACGGTGGACCCCGGAACTAGTCGGTGCTTATCCCCTTCGAACGAGTATTCGTCATTCCCGCGCAGGCGGGAATCCACACTGGCTTACCTTTCGCTTCGTAAGCGGCGTCAGAGCTGACGGATCCCCGCCTTCGCGGGGATGACGGCCTTATACTTGCTCGAGAGGTATAAGCGCCGAACCGGTCCGGGGTGACGGGAATTTGGGATGAACCCACCGAGCCAATTAATGTCGATGGACTTGTTTCAAGGGGAAGCGTCGAAACCCGCCGCGCATGATTTTCGCTGTCCTACACGATCACAAATCGCGCATAAATTGTCGGATGAGCGGTTCCGTCACAGTCCTTTGTCCTGATCACCCTGCTGCCCTTTCCGCATGTCGATTTCCATGCGCCAGATCGTGTGAACTTGTGTGAGCTTCGCCGCTGTCACCCCCTCCGCACTTCACTCGCCACCCGCCAGATCGTGTGAACTTGTGTGAACTTCCGCACCCGTCGCCCTCTCCGCATTTCGGTTGCCATCCACCGCACGGATAGCGAACCACCCGCCGCCGTCCCCATCTCCCGATCATGACCATCGCTCCCTCCGCCGCCGCCCGCGCCTTTCTCGATGGCCCGCACCGCCTGCTGATCGGCGGCGAGTGGGTGGAGGGGGAGGGGCGCGGCATCGCGGTGGAAAATCCGGCGCGCGGCGAGATCATCGCCGAGGTGCGCGCTGCGTCGCTCGACCAGCTCGACCAGGCGGTGAGCGCGGCGCGATCGGCCTTGCATGGCGACTGGAGCCGGCTCGGCGGGCGCGATCGCGGCGTGATCCTCGATCGCTTCGCCGATCTGCTCGAGGCGCGCGCCGATCTGATCGGCGAGGTGATGACGCTCGACAACGGATCGCCGTTGCTGTCGTCCCGGATGGTCGTGCAGCACCTCGCCGCCGAGTTGTTCCGCTATTATGCCGGCTGGGCGAGCAAGATCGCCGGCGAGAGTTTCCAGCCGAGCCTCACCGCGCGGCCCACGCTCGACATCATGGTCGCCACCACGCGCGATCCGATCGGCGTGGTCGGCGCGATCGTGCCGTGGAACGCGCCGCCCGGCATGATGGCGCTGAAGATGGCGCCCGCGCTGGCGGCGGGTTGCACCTTGGTGCTGAAGACCGCCGAACTGGCGCCGCTGGTCGGCGAACTGTTCGCGCAATTGTGGATCGAGGCGGGCGGCCCGGCGGGCGCGTTCAACCTGATCCACGGGCACGGCGAGGATATGGGCGCGGCGATGGCGGCGCATCCGGGCATCGACAAGATCGCCTTCACCGGATCGACCGCCGTCGGCCGCAGGATCGTCGAGGCGGCGACCGGCAATCTGAAGAAGGTCAGTCTCGAACTCGGCGGGAAATCCCCGGTGATCGTGTTCCCCGATGCCGATCTCGATGCGGTGATCCCGGCGGCGGCGATGGCCTGTTATCTCTCGACCGGGCAGCAATGCATGGCCGGTTCGCGCCTGTTCCTGCATGCCGATATCCACGACCGCGTCGTGGAGGGCGTCGCCACGTTCGCGCGGACGCTCAAGGTCGGTGACGGGCTCGATCCCGCTACGGTGCTGGGTCCGATGATCTCCGCCCGGCAGAAGGCGCGGGTGCTCGACTATATCGACATCGCCAAGGCCGAAGGCGCGACCGCTGCGCTCGACAGCGCCACCTTCGACGGCCCTGGCCATTTCGTCGGCCCGGTTCTGTTGACCGGCGTTTCGCCCGGCATGCGGATCGAGCAGGAGGAGGTGTTCGGTCCCGTATTGTCCGCGATCCGTTTCGACGACGAGGATACGATGGTCGATGCGGTCAACGGCACGCCCTACGGCCTGTCCGGATCGGTATGGACGCGCGACATCGCCCGCGCGCTCAGGGTCGCGAAGCGGGTCGATTCGGGGCAGGTCGGGATCAACATCCATGCCGCGATGAGCGCGGAGACCCCGTTCGGCGGCAACCGCCAGTCGGGCTGGGGCCGGGAGTTCGGACGCGAGGGGCTGGACGGCTATCTGAAGACCAAGGCGATCAGCATCAATCTGGGGCCCAAGCCATGAGCGCGCGGCTGCTGGTGATCGGCGCGGGTCTGGGCGGGCTGACCGCCGCGCTCGCGCTGCGCAAGGCCGGGTTCGCGGTCGAGGTGCACGAGGCCGCGCCGCAACTGGGCGAGGTCGGCGCGGGGCTGACGCTCAGCCGGGGCGCGCAGAGCGTGTTCCGCCATGTCGGCGTGCAGGATGCGGTGGCGCGCTTCTCGACGCCGTCGAGTGGCTTCCCCTTCCTGCACTATCGCACCGGCGCGGTGCTGGCCGGCGCGATCGATCACGGCGTGGGCCTGCCCGACGACGGCATTGCCGACGTCTCGCGCCAATGCCACCGCGCGGATCTGCACGGCGTCCTCGCGGCGGCGTTCGATGGCCCGCTGCATCTCGGCCACAGCCTGATCGGGATCGAGGAAACCGCGCACGGCGTCCGCGCCCGCTTCGCCGATGGCGGCAGCGCGGAGGGCGATGCGCTGATCGCCGCCGATGGCGTGCGGTCGGTGGCACGCGCGATCTTGTGGGGCGAAAGCGCGCCGCGCTTCACCGGCCAGATGGCGTATCGCTTCCTGGTCGATCGCGCGCGCGCCGTGCCGTTTCTCGACCATGGCCGGGGGGCGGTGTTCCTCGGCCCCGGCGCGACCTTCAACCGCTACACGTTGCGCGGCGGAGACGTGCTCAATTGCGTGGGCATCGCCGCGACTGACGCCTGGGTCGGCGAAGGCTGGTCGACGCCCGCCACCCGCGACGAATTGCTGGCGACGTTCCATGGCTGGCATCCCGCCGCCACCGGATTGATGGGCGAGGCGGATCGCCTGATCAAATGGGGCATATTCGATCACGCCCCGCTGCCCGGCTGGAGCAGGGGCCGGGTGACCCTGCTCGGCGATGCGGCGCACGCGATGCTGCCGTTCCTCGGCATGGGCGCGGCGATGGCGATCGAGGATGCGATGATCCTCGCGCGGGCCTTCGCGGCGGAGGGCGATGTCGCCCCCGCCTTCGCCCGCTACGAAGCGGCGCGGGTGCCGCGCACGACGCTGATCCACGCCAAGTCGGTCGAGCAGGGCGCGCTGACCCAGGCGCGCGATCCGGATCATTACGTGCACGCCGCGGCCCCGGCGGCGGATCCGTCGATCTTGGGCTATGATCCGGTAACCGCGCCGATGTGAACACTCACGAACATCACGATCGATCACCACGGCCGTCACCCCGGACGTGTTCCGGGGTCCACCAAGCGGCTTTCGATATCCGTAGAGATGTGATCGCTGGGTTTGCGGCACGGTGGTCCCCGGAACACGTCCGGGGTGACGAATTGGTTTGTTGGCAAATAGCCTCACCGCGCCCATTTCTTCTCGAAATCCCACACCTCCTGAAACCCGATCAGGCCGCAGAATTCCTTGAAATCGAAGATCGGCATCTCCGCCGGATGGCCTTCGCCGTCCGCCTTCAACCGCCGCAACGCCTGTTCCATCGCCGCCGCCGCGACCAGGCTGGTCATCGCCGGGAAGATCGCCAGCGCGAAGCCGATATCGGCGAGTTCGGGCGCGGTGCGCATCGGCGTCAGCCCGCCGTTCGACATGTTCGCCATCATCGGACGGTCGAGCGTGTCGCAGGCCTGGCGCATCTCGTCCTCGCTCTCCAGCGCCTCGACGAACAGGATGTCGGCCCCCGCCTCGCCATAGGCCCGAGCCCGCCCGATCGCGCCGTTCAGCCCCTCGCTGGCACGCGCATCGGTGCGGGCGATGATCAGGAAATCGGGATCGCGCCGTGCATCGACCGCGACGCGGATCTTCTCGACCATGTCGTCCTCGGCGATCAGGCGCTTGAACGGCGTATGGCCGCATTTCTTGGGAAATTCCTGGTCCTCGATCTGGATCGCGGCGATCCCCGCATCCTCGTATCCGCGCACCGTGTGATGCACGTTGAGCAGGCCGCCATAGCCGGTGTCGGCATCGGCGATCACGGCGGCGTCGGTGGTGCGGACCAACGTCGCCATCCGGTCGAGCATCTGCGTGTAGGTCGCGATCCCCGCATCGGGCAGGCCATAGGCGGAGGCGGTGAGCCAATAGCCGCTGCCGTACAGCACGTCGAAGCCGACCTTGCCCGCCACCACCGCGGCGATCATGTCCTGCACGCCGGGCGCGGTGATGAACTGTCCGGCGGTCAGCCGACCGCGCAGCAGGGGGGTGGCCATTATCCGTTGCTCCAGAGCCAGGGCTGGTCGGCGCGCTGGCGGGTTTCGAAATTGGTGATGTCGCCGCCGTGCCGGCCGAGAATCGTCTCGATATCGTCCCAGCCGTTGAGCAACGCCTCGCGTGCGCCGTCGCCGATCGCGAAGCGAATGACGGTCCCGCCGGCGCGCACCACCGACCGTGCGACGAGATCGATAGTGACGGCGCGGCCCGCCTCGGCATCGGCGATCAGCGGCGCGACATCGGCGACGACGACCGGCGGCATGCCGTTCTTGATGCAGTTGCCGGCGAAGATCTCGCCGAAGCTGGGGGCGATGATCGCGCGGAAGCCGAGATCGGCAAGCGCCCAGGGGGCATGTTCGCGGCTCGATCCGCAGCCGAAATTCGCCCCGGCGATCAGGATCGCCGCGCTGGCGAAACGCGGCTGGTTGAGCACGAAATCGGGCTTGGGTCGCCCGTCGGTCTCGTAACGCCGTTCGTAAAAGGCATACCGCCCCAGCCCCTTCTTCTCGGTGATGAGCAGGAAGCGCGCGGGGACGATGATGTCGGTATCGACATTGTCCTCCGGCAACGGCGCGGCGATCGCGGTGAGGCTGGTGAAGGGCGTCACTGGCCGAGCCTCCGGACGTCCGTGATGCATCCGGTGATCGCCGCCGCCGCCGCCATCGCCGGGCTCATCAGGTGCGTGCGCGCGCCGACGCCTTGCCGCCCCTCGAAATTGCGATTGGAGGTCGAGGCGCAGCGTTCCCCCGGTCGCAGCCGGTCGTCGTTCATCGCAACGCATAGCGAACAGCCCGGATCGCGCCATTCGAACCCGGCCGCCTCGAACGTGTCGCGCAGCCCCTCCGCCTCGGCCTGGCGCTTGACCAGCCCGGACCCCGGCACGATCATCGCCCGCACCCCGTCCGCGACACGATGTCCGGTGACGACGCCGGCGGCGGCGCGAAGATCCTCGATCCGGCCATTGGTGCACGATCCGACGAAGACATGGTCGATCGGAAGGCCGGCGATCCGCTGTCCGTGCTCCAGCCCCATATAGGCGAGCGCCTTTGCATCGGCGTCCGCCGGGACCGCGCCGTCGATCGCGACGACCTGATCCGGGCTCGTCCCCCAACTCACCTGCGGCGCGACCGTCCGGGCTTCGATCGTCACGTCGGCGTCGAACACCGCATCCGGATCGCTGGGCAAGGTGCGCCAATAGGCCAGCGCGCGCGCCCAGTCGGCACCGTGCGGCGCGCGGGGGCGGCCCTCGACCCACGCGAACGTCGTCTCGTCCGGCGCGACCAGGCCGGTGCGAGATCCCGCCTCGATGCTCATGTTGCACAAGGTCATCCGCGCCTCGATCGACATCGCGGCGACGGTCGATCCGGCATATTCGATCGCATGGCCGATCGCGCCCGCCGCGCCGATCCGTCCGATCAAGGCGAGTGCCAGATCCTTGGCCGACACGCCGTGGCCCAATGGCCCGTCGATCGTCACGCGCATCGTCCGCGCCTTCTTCTGGCGCAGCGTCTGCGTCGCCAGTACGCATTCCGCCTCGCTGCTGCCGATACCGAAGGCGAGCGCGCCGAACGCGCCGTGCGTCGCGGTGTGGCTGTCGCCGCACACCAACGTCGTGCCGGGCAGCGTGAAGCCCTGTTCCGGGCCGATCACGTGGACGATGCCCTGCCGCGCATCGGTCAGCGGCAGATAATCGATGCCGCTGGCTGCGCAGTTCGATTCGAGCAGCGACACCTGCGCGCGCGCCTGCGGATCGGCGATCGGCGCACCGCGATCGTGCGTCGGCACGGCATGGTCGGCCACCGCGAGAAACGGCGCGGTGCGGCGCGGCGATCGGCCCGCCTCGCGCAGCCCGGCGAATGCCTGCGGGCTGCTCACCTCGTGCAGCAGCATCCGGTCGACGTAGATCAGATCGATGCCGCCGGGTTCGGTAGCGACGACATGCGCCGACCATAATTTGTCGTAGAGCGTGGGCATGGCCGTTCCATCACGTTCGGCCGCCTTCGCCGCAACCCACGGAGCGCCTCTACCCGGCATGCGGGCACCCGGCATCCGGGCATCGGCCAAGTTTGCCACACGGCCGGACGGCATGCCCGTCTAGCGTGGTGACGACAGGAGAGCCGAATGCCGTTCACCACCTTGCGCTACGAAAAGATCGACCGGATCGCGATCGCCACTTTCGCGACGCCGGACAATCTCAACGGCATCACCGAAACTCGGCTCGACGAACTGGAAGCGGTGCTCGACGATTGCGAAAAGGATGAAACGCTCGGCGCGCTGATCCTGACGGGCGAGGGGCGCGCCTTCTGCGTCGGGCTCGATCTCGATCTGCTCGACCGCACCTTCAACGATCTCGATTTCTTCGACGTCATCGTCGCGCGGGTGAATGGCATCATCACGCGGCTGGAGAATCTGGATATCCCGACGATCGTGGCGAACAACGGCTTCACCCGCGCCGGCGGGTTCGAGATTTCGCTGGGCTGCGATTTCATGATCGTCGCGGACGAGGCGAAGGTCGGCGACGTGCATACCGATGCCGGGGTCGTTCCCGCCGCCGTCACGCTGCGGCTGAAGCGCCGCGTGGGGGATCAGCGCGCCAAGGAAATCCTGTGGGGCGCGCGCTGGTACAAGGGGCAGGAAGCGGTCGATATCGGGCTGGCGATCAAGTCGGTTCCGCTGGCCACCCTGCGCGACGAGGCGATCGCCTATGCCCGCACGATGACCGACAAGCCGCGCGCGACGCTCGCCACGCTGAAGCGGATCATGCGCGACGGCCATGGCCTGTCGGTGGCCGAGGGCGCTGCGCTCGAACTCGAGGCGTTCGCGCATTACAACCGCACGCAGCCGTTCGGCCGCGAAGGCTATACCGCGTTTCGCGAGAAGCGCGTGCCGAGCTGGAAAGCGGCGTGATGCGTATGCCCCTTTCCCCGTTCGTGCTGAGCCTGTCTAAGCACGTGCCGCAAACGCAGCGCTCGCGACACGCCCTTCGACAGGCTCAGGGCGAACGGAGTGTGTGGGTTTTGCTGGTGCTGGCGCTCGGCCTTTTCGCTACTCCTGCTCTTGCCCAGCACCCCGCCCCGCTGGCCACCGCCGCGAAAGTCGTGCTCGATCAGGATCGCTGCGAGGCGCTGGCAGGCGGGCGATTTCAGAAGCTGAAGGGCGCTGCCACCTGGATCACCCACGCCAGCTACGTCGCCGCGACGGACAAGCGCCAGGCGCTCTGCTCGATCGTGGGCTACGTCAATCCGGCCAACAATTTCGGCCTGTATCTACCGATCGACCGCTGGAACGGCCGCTATCTGGTGCGCGGCTGCGGCGGCAGCTGCGGGTCGGTCGTGACCGAACTCGCCTGCGGGCTGCACGCGCGCGACGGCTATGCGTGCCTCATCACCGACATGGGCCACAGCTCGACGTTGGCCGACAACAATTGGACCGAGAACAACCTGCAGGGGCTGGTCGATTTCGGCTATCGCTCGACGCATGTCACGACGCTCGCGGGCAAGGCGATCGCCGAGTCGTTCTACGCCAGGACGCCCGACAAATCCTATTTCTTCGCCTGCTCGACCGGCGGCCGCCAGGCGCTGATCGAGGCGCAGCGCTTCCCCGAGGATTTCGACGGCATCGTCGCCATCGCCCCCGCCAGCCTCGCTCCCTATGGCTCGAAACAGGCGGCCTCCGTCTCGGATGTCGACGCCTTCAACACCAAGCCCGACGATTCGCCGATCCTGCCCAATCGCAAGGCGATCCTGGTGCATCAGGCGGTCGTGCGGGCCTGCGACCGCAACGACGGCGTAGTCGACGGCCTGATCGGCGATCCGCGTACCTGCGGCTGGAAGCCCGAGGATCTGGCGTGCAAGGGCAGCGACATCCGCGATTGCCTGACGCCCGGCCAGATCGCGATGCTGCACAAGATGTACGATTGGCGCGGGGCCGAGAAGGGATCCGAGCTCAACTGGATCGGCAATTACATCCGCAACGCGCCGCTCGCCGGCGAGGCGTGGAAGCCGGTGTTCGATCTCGCGGTCGGGCGCGGCGATCCGGCGACGATCGAAAGCATGGTCAACCCGAACAACCCCGATCTGCGACCCTTCCGCGATCACGGCGGCAAGCTGATCCTCGTCCAGGGCTGGTCCGACCATTCGGTCATGCCGCCGCCGACGATCGACTATTACGAGACGATGACCAAGACGATGGACGGCGCGGCCGCGACCAGAAAGTTCGCGCGCCTGTTCATGGTCCCCGGCATGGATCATTGCGCGGGCGGCGAGGGCGCGAGCGCGATCGATTACATGGCCGCGATCACCGCCTGGACCGAGGGTGCGCTCGCGCCTGAAAAACTGCGCGGCGTCCACCCGGTCGCCGGGGCACCGCTCGATTATTTCGGCGTCGACCTGCGCAATCTCGATCGCACATATTACGGCTTCGAACGCGATCATTACGCCTGGCCCAAGGGCAGCGTCGCGGTCGGCCATGATGTCGCCGTCGTCACCGATAAACGCCCGCTCGACGTGCGGTTGGCCGAGACGGTCGCGCAGGCCGAACGCGCGGCGACGGCGGCGAACTTCCCGCGCCAGAGCGTCCTCAACGCCACCGAAAAAGCGGTGTGGGAGCTGTTCTACAAAAGCGGCAGCACCGCGAAGATGCAGAGCGCGGCGCTGACCCGGGTCGCCACCGGCCCGCTCTCGCCACTGGCGCGCGAGGCCGTCGCCCGCCTGCAAGCCGAACTCGCGCTCGATTGAAGGACGTCCTCTTGACCGGTTACATCGACATCGTCTGCAACATCTACACGCCCGAGGCGGTCCAGAATGGCTGGACCGGGCTGGACGACGATTTCAAGCGTCAGGTGCGCATGCCAGCCGACATGTTCGGCGGCGTCTCGATCGACGAGTATCTGAAGAAAATGGACCGCGCCGGGATCGAGCGGTCGCTGCTGATCGCGGTGCGGGCAGGCGACCTCAACGTGCGCGGATCGTGGGAGATTCCGTACAAGGTGATCGCGGACATCGTCGCGCAGCATCCGGATCGCTTTTCGGGCCTCGCGGGCATCGATCAGACGCGCGGCATGCAGGGCCTGCGCGACCTGACCCGGGCGGTCGAGGACTACGGCTTCGTCGGCGCGCATTGGTATCCCCACTGGTTCGCGACCGCGCCCGATGCGGCGCAGATCTACCCTTATTACGCGAAGTGCTGCGAACTCGATATTCCGATCATGATGCAGGTCGGGCAGAACCTCGTCTACTCCAAGGAGCGCCGCCTGCCCTCCGTCGCGCGGCCGATCCTGCTCGATCAGGTCGCGATCGATTTCCCCGACCTGCCGATCATCGGCATCCATATCGGCGTGCCGTGGACCGACGAGATGATCGCGATGTGCTGGAAGCATCCGAACATCTACACCGCCGGCGACGCCTACGCGCCCAAGCATTGGCCCAAGCAATATGTCCGCTATGCCGACAGCTATGGCAGCCACAAGGTGCTGTTCGGCACCGACTGGCCGGTGATCGATCCCGAACGCGCGGTGGCCGAGGTCGCCGAACTCGGCCTGCGCCCCGCCAGTCACGCCAGGATGATGCGGGAGAATGCGCTGGCGGTCTTCACCAAGCTGCCGCGATGATCCTGCCCAACCCCTTCCGCTCGATGACCTTCGGCGGGGCGCTGCGCGCGGCGGCGGGGCGCGATCCGGGCAAGGTGGCGATCCTCGATGGCGCGCGCACCACCGACTTCCGCACGCTGGCGGAGCGTATCGGGCGTTTGCGAGATGCCGCGATCGGGCTGGGCGTAACCAAGGGCGATATCGTCGCGATCGTCTCGCGCAACCGTACCGAATTCATCGAGGTTGTCGCCGGCTTGCCGGATGCCGGTGCGGCGGTAGCAACGATAAACCCACGCCTCGCACCCGCGGAAGTGCGTCAGGCGCTGGAGGATTGCGGCGCGCGGCTCGTGTTCACCGATCCGGATTCACGCGATCTGGTGGACCAAGCTATCTCAGCTCCAACCGCTTCCTCAACCCAAACCGCTTCCCCGGCGAAGGCTGGGGCCCATTCGGGAGACCATAGTAACGAAGCGCGGTCCGCTATTACCTCCACCTCCGCGACTGGGCCCCGGCCTTCGCCGGGGAAGCACATCAAGGAGGTGACCTTCGGCCCCGAATACGAGGCCCTCCTCGCCAACGCCCCCACGCCAGCCGCCCGCCCTAGGATCGAGGAATGGGAGGCCTGGACGATTCCCTACACCTCCGGCACCACCGGAAAGCCCAAGGGTGTCGTCCTCTCGCATCGCTCCCGCATGCTGGTGGGCCTGATCTGCGCCGCCGAGTTCGGCTGTTTCGGCCCCGACGACCGCTTCCTGGCGATGACGCCGATGAATCACGGTGGCGGGCTGGGCTTCCCGACCGGTATTCTCGCGGCGGGCGGATCGATCGAGATCCTCGACAGGTTCGATCCGGAGACGGTGCTGGAGCGGCTCAAGTTCGGCGGCATCACCGGACTGTTCATGGTGCCGACGCACTTCCAGATGATCTTCGCGCTGCCGCCCGAAACGCTGGCGAAATACGAACGCCCGCCGATCCGCGCGATCCTCGCCAACGCCGCCCCGCTGCCGCAGGCGATGAAGGAGAAGATCATCCCCTATTTCGGCAAGACGGTGTTGCACGAACTGTACGCCGCGACCGAGACGGGGCTGGTCTGCAACCTCCGCCCGAAGGACCAGCTGCGCAAGCAGAGTTGCGTCGGCACGACCTTCCCGCATGTCGAGGCCGAGGTGCGGCGCGACGATGGCAGCATCTGTGAGGCGGACGAGGTCGGCGAATTGTGGGCACGCGGGCCGGTGCTGTTCAACGGCTATTGGAACCGCCCGGACGAGACGGCGAAGGCGGTGAAGGACGGCTGGGTCTCGGTCGGCGACATGGCGCGGCGCGACGCGGAGGGGTTCCTCTATATCGTCGATCGCAAGAAGGACATGGTCATCTCCGGCGGGGTCAACATCTACCCGCGCGAGGTGGAGGAAGTGCTGTTCGCGCATCCCGACATCGCCGATGTCGCGGTAATCGGCGTGCCCGACGAGACCTGGGGCGAGCGGCTGAAGGCCTTCGTCGTGCCGCGAGCGGGCGCCGTTTTCACCGCCGAAACGCTGGCGGCGCACTGCGCCGGGCGCATCGCCGGCTACAAGATCCCGAAGGATGTCGCATTGGTCGACGTCCTGCCGCGCAACGCCAACGGTAAGGTGCTGAAGACCGAACTCAGGCTGGACCGGGGATGAGATCATGATCGAGGACAGCGCGCGCCCGCCCCGGAGCCTGTACGCCTGGTATGTCGTCGCGGTCCTGATCCTCGCCTACACGCTCTCCTATGTCGATCGCTCGATCCTGACGCTGATGGTCGCGCCGATCCGCGCGAGCCTACACATCAGCGACGTCCAGTTGAGCCTGCTCCACGGCCTCGCCTTCGCGATCTTCTACACCATCATGGGCATCCCGATCGGGCGGCTGGTCGACCAGCGCCGCCGCACCGGCATCGTCGCGGTGGGCGTGGGCCTGTGGAGCCTCGCCACCGCCGCGTGCGGCTTCGCCGGCAGTTTCGCCACCATGTTCGCGGCGCGGATCGGCGTCGGGGTGGGGGAGGCGGCACTGTCGCCCGCCGCCTATTCGATGCTCGCCGACCAGTTCGAGGGCAAGCGGCTGGTGCGGGCGCTCAGTTTCTACCAGAGCGCGATCTATCTCGGCCCGGCGATCGCCACGCTGGCCGGCGGCGTGCTGCTCGGCCATCTGACCCCGCTGGATACCGCGATCGGCCATTTCGAACCGTGGCAGCTCGTCTTCATTCTCGTCAGCCTGCCGGGTCTCGCCGTGGCGCTGCTGGTGCTGACCCTGCGCGAGCCGGCCCGGCGCGGCACCGGCGGTCAGGCCGACGCGCCGCCGTTTCGCGCGGTGCTGCGCCGGGTCGCCGATCACAAGGGCGCTTACGGCCTGCTGATCCTCGGCCTGTGCTTTCAGAGCGTCATGTGGAACGGGGCCGCGGCCTGGATCCCGACGCACTTCATGCGCAGCTATGGCTGGACGCCGAACCAGGTGGCGTGGGGCTATGGCCCGGCCATCGCCATCGCCGGCACCTGCGGCGGGGTGTTCGGCGGATGGCTCGCGGGGCGGATGCGCGACAAGGGGCTGCGCGACGCCAATATCCGCATCGGCGTGATCGCGGCGCTCACCGCGCTGCCGTTCATCGTTGCCGCGCCGCTGATGCCGACGGCGGAATCGTCGCTGGCGCTCGTCGCCTGCTTCCTGTTCTGCGGCGCGATGCCTTACGGCGGCGCGGCGGCGGCGTTCCAGGAGATCACGCCCAATCGGATGCGCGGACAGGTGTCGGCGATCTATCTGTTCTGGCTCAACCTTGCCGGCATCGGGCTGGGATCGACGATCGTGGCGCTCGCGACGCAGCATCTGTTCGGCGGCGATCTCGGCGTCGGCCGGGCGATCGCGACGGTCGCCGGCCTGTCCGCCTCGCTCTCGGCCGTCACGCTGATGCTGTGCCTCGCGCCCTATCGGCGGGCGATGGACCGGGCCGGCATCCTCAAATGAGCTGTCGGCTGGTCGTGCGGGAGGTGGCGCCTCAATCCTTGATCGCGTCGGCCATCAGCGTCTGCGTCGTCGCCTGAAGCGGCGGCGCGACATAGGACAGCAACTGGATCATGCCTACAAACAGCAGGTCGTTTTCGGGATCGACCCAGAACCAGGTGCCGGCCGCGCCGTCCCAGTGATAGGTGCCTTTGCCGACGGGCACGCCGGCCAGATCGGGATCGGTGAAGACCACGCCGTTATATCCGTAGCCGAAACCGGGGCGGAATTTCTGGTGCCCGGCGACGAAGCGCGTTTCCAGCAAATCGTCGGGCAGGCGGTTGGTCATCTGTTCGCGCACCCCGGCCGCGCTGACGATGCGTCTGCCGTCCAGTTCGCCGCCGTTCAGCAGCATCTGCGCGTAGCGGGCATAATCCGGCGCGGTCGAGAACAGGCCGCCGCCGCCCATCGCGAACCGCGGCTCGGCTTCCGGATCGGGCCGCAGCGGATTGCCCGGGAGCGGCGTCAGCGCCGCATCGGGTGCCTTGAGATACAGGGTCGCCAGCCGGTGCTTCTTGTCCGGCGCGACGAAGAAGGCGGTGTCGATCATGCCGAGCGGCGCGAAGATCCGCGTGCGCATGAACTCGGGCAGGGTCTGCCCGCTCAGCCGTTCGACGATCGCGCCCTGTACGTCCATCGCCAGGCTGTAGCGCCAGCGCGTGCCGGGCTGATAGGCGAGGGGGAGCGTCGCCAGCCGAGCGACCAGATCATTTAGATCGCTTGATTGCTGCACGCCGGCCGCGCGGTACATCGCCTCGACCCGATCGCTCGGTTCGCCGATATTGATGCCGTACGCAAAGCCTGCGCGATGCGTCATCAGATCGGCCATGGTCGGCGCGCGATCCGGCGCGACGAGGATCGGCCGGCCTGCCTCGTCCTCGCCGGCGAACACTTGCACGTCGGCCAGTTCGGGCAGGTGTTTCGCGATCGGATCGTCGGGATGCCACAGCCCCGCATCGTGCAGGATCATCATCGCCGTGCCGGTGATCGGCTTGGTCATCGAGAAGATGCGGAAGATCGTGTCCTCCGCCATCGGCTCGCCGCCGGCGATGTCCTTCAGCCCCATCGTCGTCAGGCGCGCGACCCGGCCATGTCGCGCGGTGAGCGTCACCGCGCCGGCGATCATCCCGGCGTCGATCTGCGCCTGCACGGCGGCTTCGACCGCATCGAGCCCGGCGCTGGACAGGCCCACATCCTCCGGTGCTGCATGCCGCATCAGATCATCCCCGATCTGGCGATCGCGCCCAGGTGATAGGCGCTCGGCTTCGGCGTGCGCGCGAACGTCTCGTAGTCGACATGCACCAGCCCGAAGCGCTCGCCATATCCGCGCGTCCATTCGAAATTGTCGAGCAACGACCAGCAGATGTATGAATGCACGTCGATCCCGTCGTCCAGGCACTTGCGTACTTCGCCCAAGGCCGCGTCGAGATAGGCGATGCGGCGCGTGTCGTCGTCGGTGCACAGGCCGTTTTCGGTGACGTAGATCGGCCGCCCGATCCGTTCGTGCGCGAAGCGGATCGTGCCGCCCAGCGCCTGCGGACAGAATTCGTAATGCGCGCCGGTCATCTCCGCGCCCTCGGGCGGGGGCAGGCGGCCTTCGGGGCCGACGAGCACGCGGGTATAGGTCTGCACGCCGATGAAATCGGCATGGCGCGCCGCCTCGATCCAGGGGCCGTACAGCATCTCGATCATCGCCTCGGCCTGGTTGCCTTCGCCCACGCCCTGCACGTCCTGCATCGTCAGCGTCAGGCCGACCGGGAAGTCGCCCGGCCCGGCCTTCATCGCCGCCATCGCCTTGGCGTGCGCATCCAGCATCACCGGCTCGCTCGTCTCGACCGGCGCGAACAGGAGCGAGGAGAAGCGATCCGACCCGCACGCCTTGGCGCACGCCGCCAGCATCGCATCGATCGCCACGCCGACCTGCGGCCCACTACGCCTGAGCAGCCCGACGAGGCGCTGGATGTTCGCTTCGTTGAAGGTCGAGGCATAGGAAATCAGGTCGCCCAACCGCGCGGTCGACTTGTCGGCGAAGCGCGCGAACAGGTCGGCGCCGTCCGCCACCTCGAACCCGCCCCGCGCGGCGAACCAGCGCGGCACGGTGAAATGGTTGTACGTCACCATCGGCTTCAGCCCGCGCTTGTGGCAGGCTTCCAGCACGCGGCGATAATGGTCCAGTTCGGCGGTCGAGAACACGCCCTCTTCCGGCTCGATCCGTGCCCATTCGATCCCGATGCGGTGGCAGTTGAAGCCCAGGTCCGCCGCGATCGCGATGTCTTCCTCGTACCGGTTGTAGCTGTCGCATGCGTCGCCGGACGGTTCGGCATAGAGGGAAGGCGTCACCGTCTCGCACAGCCACGCATCGGAATTGATGTTGTTGCCTTCGCTCTGGTGCGCGGAGATCGCGGTGCCCCACAGGAAACCTTCAGGTACGGAAACGGGCACGGGATTCTCCAGTCAGGTCTTGGATTTGGTTTCGGGAATGGCGGGCGGATCGGTCAGGTCCGGGTAGAAGCGCCGCATCATGTCGGAGAGGACGCGGAGCGCGCGGTGCACACCGTCGCTATTGTTCATGAACGTCGCCTCGATCGCGAGCCCGCGTACGGCGGCGACATACAGTTCGTGGATCGCCTCGCCGTCCGGATGCGGCTTGATGCCCGCAGCACGCACGCGCTCGCCACTCCATTTGTGCGCGCGCACGTCGATCGCGCTCTGCAATTCGCGCAACCGTTCGGCGAGGCCGGGATCGGAGCGCGAGGCGAGCATGATCTCGATCACCGCGATGCCCGCCGGCCGGCTGATCACGCCCCACATCATCTCGGGCAGGCCGAGCAGGAACGCGCCCGGGTCCATCGCCTCGATCGTGCGGGCGTAGAAGGTCGAATCCTGTTCGAACACATGCTCGACCACCGCGATCATCAGGTCGGTCTTGGCCGGGAATTGGTGAGTCATCGCGCCGCGGCTGACGCCCGCCTCGGCCGCGACGGTCGAAACGGTCGTCGTGCTGTATCCGGTGCGATGGAGGCAGGCGATCGCCGCCTCGATCAGCTTGGATCGCGTGTCGGCGCTGCGCTCGGCCTGAGGGCGGCGGGGCGGGCGGGGTGTGGGGCTGGTCATGCCCCGCACTCTAGCCACGCGCGGCGGCGGCACCAGCATTCCTGCGGTCATGTCAGGTGGTCCGTCCAGAATGCCGCCATTTCGGCCCACGCCTCGCGGCCTTCGGGCGCGTCGGCGAGCAGCGACTGGAAGACGTGCGGCATGCCTTCATAAACTTCGAGCCGCGAGGATCGGCCGGCGGCACGCAAGGCACGATGCAGGCGCACGCTGTCGCTGAGCAGCATTTCGCGCGTGCCGACCTGAATCAGCACCGGCGGATAGCCCTTGGCGAAATCGCCGAACAGCGGCGAGACGAGCGGGTCGGTCAGATCGGCATTCGGCGCATAGGCATTGCGCGCCAGCAGGCGCACGGTGGAATCGAGATAATCGACCGGTGCCAGCGTGACGGTCGTGTCGCCCTCGCCCGACAGATCGACCACCGGCGACAGCATGATCACGCCCGCCGGCGGTGCGATGTTCCGATCGCGCAGGAGCAAGGCGGTCGCCGCGACGATGCAGCCGCCCGCCGAATCGCCGAACAGGCCCATTTTCGAATGGTCCGCGCCGGCGTCGAGCAGCGCGGTCCACACCGCGACGACCTGATCGAGGATCACGTCCCAGGTGCCGCGCGGGGCGAGCGTGTAATCGACCGAGACGACGCGCCGTCCGCTGGTCGCCGCCGCGAGCGCGCCGCTCAACAGATTGGCGCGCGCCGACCCGGTGACGAACCCGCCGCCATGCACGTAGACAATGATGCTCCCGTCATCGGCGTAATCCTTCGGCAGGATATCGAGCGTCGCTACGCCACCCAGCATGCGTTCCGTCGCGACGATGCCCAGCGCGTCGATCGCCGCCTTGCCGAGTTGCTCCGAAAACACCTCCGCCCGCGCCGCCGCCGCGTCGAAATCCTCCACCGTCTCGGGCACGGGCGGCTGGGGGATGTTCGACAGGAAGGCGCGAATGCCCTCCAGCTTGATCCGCGCTTCGGGCGAGACCGAGGCGGCGATGGGGAAGCGGGCGGCGTCGATGTTCATGCTGATCGCCCTGCGTCAGAATTTGGCGTCGAGCGAAACGCCGATCACGCGGCGCGATTCCGGCCCCGAAATCTGCGAGAAGGATTGCGTGTCCAACTGCTGCTGCGCGGTCGGCGTAGCGAAGCGTACCACCGGGCGATACGTGTCGAACAGGTTCCGTCCGAACACCGACAGGCCATAGCGGTTGTCGTGCGTGCGCAGCCCGATCCGCCCGCCGAAGATCGCCGCGGCCGCATTGGTCGCCAGCGGGCTGTACGATGCTTCGAAATTGATCTTCGAGGTGTAGACCACTTCCGCCTGCACGAAGCCGTCGATCGTGCCCGACACGGGGTGTGCGTATTCGCCGAACCCGGTCACCTTCCAACGCGGCGCGCCGACCAGGCGATTGCCGCCGGCATCGTCCACGCGTCCGGTACCCACCGTCGTGCAGCCCTGCGCAGTCGTCTGCCCCTGCGAACAGGCGACGAGATAGCCGTTGCCGTATTTCGCATCGTTGTAGAGCAGCCCGCCGTTCAGCGTCAGACCCGTGACCGGCCGGCCGAGCAGGCTGAGCGACACGCCCTTGGTGGTCAGCTTCGGCGCATTGCCGAAGATGAACGCGCTGACCGCCGGGTTGAAGAACTGCGCCTGGAAATTGTCGATCCGGTTGTAATAGCCCGCGATGCTGGCGGTCAGGCGGCGGTCGAACAGATCGGCCTTCAGCCCGATCTCGCTCGCATGCGGGATTTCCGGCTGCACCAGCAGGGGGATCGCGCCGCTGCCGGTCTGGTCGTTGACCGACGGCCCCTTATAGCCCTTCGTGTAGGTGCCGTAGAGCATCACGTCGCGCGTCACGTCGAACTGCGCACCGACGCGGTAGGAGAAATAGCTGTCTTTGATCGCGCCGTTGATCGGCGCGATGCTCAGGATGCCGGTCAGCGCGCCGGGGACGAGCACCGCGCTGGTATGCGCGCTGACATCTTCATGGCCGTACCGCGCACCCAGCAGGATGCGGATTGCCGGCGTGATGTTGACGGTCGCGTTGCCGAACGCGGCATAGCTGTTGGTGATCGAGCTGGTCGTCTGGATCTGGCCGACCGGGCGCGTGGTGCACAGGAAGTTGGCGGTGGCCGACGATCCGTAGGGGCAGGCGCCGACCAGCGGCAGATCGGCGAAGATCAGGCCGTTCTGCGTGTTCGTGCCGTCCAGCTTGCTGTCGAAATAATAGAGACCAGCGACATAATCGATGAAGCCGCCCTTGGGCGAGGTCAGGCGGAATTCCTGGCTGAAGTTGCGCACCTTGGTCGGTGAGGAATTGACGTTCAGGCGGTTGACCGGAACGCTGTCGACATCGGTGCCGTAAGCGAACGACTGGTACGAACGATAGCCGCTGATCGAGGTCAGCGTCGCGCCACCGATCGTCGCGTCGAACTGGCCGGAGAAACCGTACACCTCCGTCGCGGTGCTGTTGCCGCCATCGGTACAGCCCTGCTGGTTCTCCGGCCCGACCACCACGCCGCACGCCGCGAGACGGCTGGAAAGCAGGCTGCCGGCGGTGGACTTGTAGACCGTCCACGGCACGCCACCCTTGCTGGTGAACTTGCTGTAATCGCCGATCAGGTTGATCGCGATATCCGGCGTCGGCTCCCACAGGAAGCGCGCGCGACCGCTCTTGCCCCGGACGCGCAGATAGCTGTCGTCGAAGCGATTGTACTGGTTTTGCGGCGTCTGGCTGAACGCGCCGGACACGCGCAGGCCGGCATTGCCGGCAATCGGCACGTTGATCACCGCCTGGCCGATATAATTGTTGCGCGACGCGATGTCGGCATGGCCCGAGGCCGAGAAGCTGGTGAAGTTCGGCGCGGTCGTCACGATGTTGACCACGCCAGCCGAGGAATTGCGGCCGAACAGGGTGCCCTGCGGCCCCTCCAGCACTTCGACCCGCGCGATATCGAACAATTGCGGCGGGTTGGTCGATGTGTTGGCGAGCGCGACGCCGTCCACGACGATGCCGACCGACCCTTCCGCCGAGCGCGCGAACGACAGCGACCCGACACCGCGGATCGACAGCGCGCCGAACGGGCCGGCGGAATTCAGCGACGGCGTGTTGCGTGTCAGGTCGATCACCTGGGTGATGTTCTGCTTCGTCAGCTGATCGCCGCTGATCACCGTGACCGAGATCGGCACGTCCTGCAGGCGTTCCTCGCGCTTGTTGGCGGTGACGATGATGTCGTTGTCGTCCGCCGCCGAGGCAGCGGCGGCCGGGGCCGGTGCGGTCTGGGCGAAAGCGGGGGCCGCAAGCGCGGTCAGCGCGGTCGTGGCGGCGAGCGTCGCGAGCGTATGAGAAACTTTCATCATCCATCCTCCCATCGACGGTCGTGTGCCGCCTGATCGCCGAGTCGATATCACAACTTTACAGAACGTACATCCTTTTTGTTGTTTGGCGGCACAAGCGTGCTACAGACGATCGCAACGAGAACGATAAAATCGGAGAGCGACATGCAGGACGGTGGCGATATGCCCATGCCGGGGACGGCGGCGGTTGCGGCAGGCGGGGGCCGAGCCATGCCGCCGCTGCGATTCGGCACCAAGATCGCCTATTCCAGCGGCGCCCTGCTCGACGGGATCGCCAATCAGGCGGTCAACATCTTCATCTTCTTCTACGTCACCGCCGTATGCGGCGTGCCGGGGGCATTGGCCGGCGTCGCGCTGGCGGCGGGTCTGGTGGTCGATGCGGTGGTCGATCCGCTGATCGGTTCGCTGTCTGACGGATGGCAATCGCGCGTCGGGCGGCGGCTGCCGTTCATGATCGTCGGGGCCCCATTCACCGCGCTGTTCATGGTGCTGATCTTCTCGCTGCCCGCGGCCTTGTCGGGCATGGCGTTGTTCGCCTGGCTCACCTTCCTGTCGATCGGGCTGCGCGTCTCGATCTCGCTGTTCCTGCTGCCGTTCAACGCGGTCGGCGCGGAGCTGAGCGACGATTATGCCGAACGCTCGTCGATCGCGGCGTGGCGCTGGGGCTTCGCGATGCTCGGCGCGCTGATCGCGATCGTCATGGGCTTCGGTATCTTCCTCGGCGGGGAGGGCGGCCTGTCGCGCCGCGCCAGCTATGCCCCGTTCGCGCTCAGCGCCGCGTTGGTCGGAATGGTCGGCGCCGCGATCGCCGTCCGCGCGTTGCTGACGATGCGCGACCGCCAGCATCCGCCGGTGACGAACGATGGTGCGATGCACGTCCGCCTGGTGCGCGAATTGGGCGAGGTGTTTCGCAACCAGAGCTTCCGCACGTTGTTCGTCGGCGCATTGCTGCTGTTCACCTCGCTCAGCATCCACGCGACGCTCGGGCTGCACGCCAACACCTATTTCTGGCGCATGTCGCCGGGGCAGATGCAGGCGGTGACGCTGTCGCTGTTCGGTGGTCTGCTGCTCGGCGCACCGCTGGCCGGGCCGTTCCTGAAGTTCATGGAAAAGCGCACCGTATTGCTGATCGGCATGGCCGGCCTCGCTCTGGCCTTCTCGATCCCAGCGACGCTGCGGCTGCTCGGCCTGTTCCCGTTCACCGGGACGACGATGGTCGCGATCCTGTCGGCGACCGTGGTGGTCGGCGGCGCGCTGATGGCCGCCGCCGCCATCGCCTTCGCCTCGATGATGGCGGACGCCGCGGACGAGCACGAACATCTATTCGGCGCGCGACGTGAGGGGCTGTACTTCGCCGGCTGGGCATTCGCCAGCAAGGCGGCGGCCGGGTTCGGTTCGCTCGTCTCCGGCATCGCGCTGCAGGCGATCGGGTTCAAGAGCGGGGGCGAGGCGGCGGCGGCAGCGGCCAAGCTGTCGCCCGCCACGATCGACTGGATCGGCGCGATCTACGGCCCGGGTGCCAGCCTGCTCGCGCTGGCGGCGGCATCCACCTGTCTGTTCTACCGCCTCGACGCGAAGAAGCATGCCCGCATCCTGACCGAACTCGATCAACGCCGTGCCATCGCCTCGGCCACCGCGGTCGCCGCCGCCGCGCCGCTCGCCGCATGACGACCGCGATCGGCATCATCGGCTGCGGCATGGTCAGCCATGCCTATCTCGGCACGATCGTGCGCGCGCCCGAATTGCGGCTGAAGGCCTTGGCCAGCCGGACGATGGCGTCGGCGGAAACGCAGGCGGCGCGCTACGGCGGCACCGCGATGCGCGTCGCGGACCTGCTCGCCGATCCGGAGATTGCGGTCGTCGTCAATCTCGCGCCACCGGGCGTGCATCATGCGATCGGGCGGCAGGTGCTGGCGGCGGGCAAGCACCTCTACAGCGAGAAACCCTTCGCGACCCGGCTGGAGGACGCGCACGACCTGCTCGCCTTGGCCGAAGCGCGCGGGCTGCGGATCGGCTGCGCGCCGGACACCTTTCTTGGGGGCGGCAACCAGGCGGCCCGGCGACTGATCGATGCCGGCGCGATCGGCACCGTCACCGGTGGTGCGATCGCATTCGGCACGCACGGCATGGAAGGCTGGCACCCCGATCCCGCCTTCTTCTACGCGCGCGGCGGCGGACCGCTGCTCGATATCGGGCCATATTATGTGACCCAGCTCGTCAACCTGCTCGGGCCGGTCGCCGAGGTGATCGCGATCGGCACGCGACCCCGCGCCACGCGTACCGCCACCGCCCCCGGCCGGGCAGGCGAGATCATCGCGGTCGCGGTGCCGACCACCGTCAACGGCGCGATCCTGTTCGAAAGCGGCGCGAACGTCTCGCTCGCCATGTCGTGGGACGTGACCCAGCATGGCCGCCGCCCGATCGAACTCTACGGAACCACCGGTGCGATGCAGGCCCCCGATCCCAACCAGTTCGGCGGCGTCCCGCGCCTCGCGGATGGCGAGGGCGAGTGGATCGCGACCGGCGACGAGCCGCCACGGCGCAAGCTCGATTCCGCGACGATCGTCCGGGCCCTGCAGGCGATCGGGCAGGGGATCGATCCGCTGACCGGCGAGCCGATCTCCGCCACTACGACCCTGGGCTTCGGCGACCTGCGCGGCCTCGGCCTGCGCGATCTCGTCGCTGCGATCAACGAAGGCCGCGAGCCCCGCGCGAGCGGCCGTCTTGCCGTGCACGTCCTCGAAACCCTGCTCGCGCTCGAAGCGTCGGCCGACGGTGGCGGCCGCATCCGCATCCGCTCGACCGTCGAGCGCCCCGAGCCCATGCCCGCTGGAGACGCATTGTGACCGACCCCGCCCATCCGTTGCCCGATTGGGCGCTCGGCCCGTTCTCGGTTCCAAGGCGCCTGCTGGAGGACCGCGCCGACGTGACCTTCACCTGTGCCGTCTCCGGCCGGCCGGTCGCCTGGGCCTCGAAGGACGTTTTCAATCCGGCCGCGATCGTGCACGATGGCCGCATCTGCCTGCTGGTGCGCGGCGAGGATCATGTCGGGCGCTATGCCGGCACTTCGCGCATCGGTCTGGCGACGAGTCGCGACGGCCACCATTTCGAGCTGGAGCCCGAACCCGTCCTCGCCCCCGGCAACGATCGCTGGCAGGCGTGGGAATGGCCCGGCGGCATCGAGGATCCGCGCGTCGTCGCGGCGCCGGACGGCGGCTATGTCTGCACCTATACCGCGTTTGACGGAAAGGTCGGCTGCCTGTTCGTCGCTACCTCGGACGATCTGCGCACCTGGACCAAGCACGGCCCGGCCTTTGCGCAGACTCCCTATGTCCGCCGCCCGACCAAGGCCGGAGCGATCGTCACCGAACTGAGGGATGGCGCACTGGTCGCGGCGCGGATCGACGGCCGATACTGGATGTATTGGGGGGAGGGCATCGTCTACGCCGCCACCTCCGACGATCTGATCCGCTGGACGCCGGTCGAGACCGACGCCGCGCCCGATCGCTACCTCACCTGGGATCCGGATGCCCGCGACGGCGCGGGCTGGTGGCAGCTCGATCGCGTCGCCGTGCCGCAGGGCCTGCTCCATATCGCCGGCCCGCGCCGCCACCGCTTCGATTCGATGTTGACCGAACCCGGCCCGCCCGCCTTGCTCACCAAGGCCGGGATCGTGCTGATCTATAACGGTGCCAATCATTTCGAGGCCGGCGCGGAGGGCATTCCGCCCGGTGCCTATCAGCCCGGACAGCTGCTGCTCGACGCCAAGGATCCCACCGCCGTCATCGCCCGGCTGACCGACCCGTTCCTGCGCATCGACCCGGCCGAGGCGCAGGGTCAGGTCGGCAACGTCTGTTTCGCCGAAGGGCTGGTCGCGTTCCGGGATCGCTGGTGGCTGTATGTCGGCTTGGCGGATTCTCGCCTGGGGGTGGCGACGGCTCCGCTGGGATAGGTGCTGTCCTTCAGGGGCGCAGGGGACGGAAGGCGATGCCTGCCGATCGATCGGCACGGCTTGGAGCCGGAGGATGGCAGACCGCTTTACCTGTCGGGAAAAATTACACCCTGTATATGGTCAAGCGGAATACCGAACTATCTCAACGGTTTGGTTAACTGGCACGCATCATGCGTCACGCAAGTGCAATATGGGAAATGGAAATTCATCCGGGAATTGGCGGAATGCCACCGCGATCGGCGTCGGAGCAGTCCTTGCGGCTGTGATCCGCATCGTTCGCGATTTTCTGGCGTTGGCAATTGCTGGCTTCCGTAAATTCGTAGCTGAACCCGATCGGGCCGCTGACGTCTTCGAATGTGATCGCCTTTTCCAGAATGCTTTCGCGAACCGACCGCGAGATCGGCATGATCTGCCGGTCGGCATCCAGGCATCCCGCGCGTCGGGCCGGCCTGCTCTGCGGTCAGGACATCCCAATACTGCTTTTACTACATCGGTCACCGGAAATACTGGCACTATCGTATCTGTTTTCTCACGGAGGTCTGAGAATACTTATCTGAACGGGACTCATGCTTTCAAGTTGATCGGTATGTTCTTTGTTTCGGTGCGCCGCGCGCTGCGTGTCGGAGTTCTATCGGCCGAGGCATCGTCGCTTTATGCCGCTGCCGGTGGCGGTACGTCCAAGTTTCGCACCGGCGGGTATTTCATCCCCACGTGATGCGTTTGGGGTGAAAGCCGAACCCGCGATCCTGCGGGCGCTCGCCCTAAAATCCCGGGCGGAATATTGCTGAACCGACCGAACGTCCGCCGATCAGCGGAGATGCACGGCAGTGTAGATCACGATCGCCCACAACGCCGCGAGCAGCCCGATCAGGATGTAAAGCTTTGCCAGATAAGACAATTTTCGGTTCGAGGATCGCGTAGCATTCTCGCCCTGAGGGCCGGGCAGGAAGTTCGCCTCGACCACGTCGCCGGCGCGCAAGGCGGAATTCACTTCCAGATCGCTGAGCGGAGTCAGGAATTCGCAGCCATAGGCCAGCCCGACGCGTCGCACGATTTTCACCCGACGGCGCAGCGCGCCCCCGATGCTCAATCCCACCACCGATCCGATCGGCAGGTCCGCCAGGGTCGACATGCCGAAACCCGACAACGAGAGATCTTCGATCATCGCATCGATCGGTTCCTCGCGCTCTGTGCGCAAGGTTACCTGGCGCTCGGCGGGCATGCGCGGAGCGGTTCGGTTATCCAGATAGACCTGCGCGGCCAATCTTAAACCAGAAGTTTCACGATCCAGGATCGTCATCGTGCATGTTCCAGGCGTGTTTCTAATTATTTGAGTATTACAACAGATCGAAACACGAAGACGTCAAATGAATACCAAGGTCTCAACGAGCTTTCGCGCGAAACGAAAGTCGCGATATCCGCATATCCAGGTGCAACCCCTCCGAAATTCGGTATGGGGAATGACATTCAAGAAATCAAGTGGCATTTTTACGAAATGATTCGGCTTGGCGTAATTCTCTCGATGATCCGGCAAGTGTTGATTCCGTTCCCGTCCGATAAACGTCCGATGTTCCGATCGATGGGCCGACACATGCAACACGATCGTGCCGCGGATGTCGCGGGGCCTTGCCCGCTCTCCGGTGCAACCCGCCGTGTTCGGGCGCAACTTCGCGCGGAGTGTCGATTGGGGTTTTTACGTCGCCCGTTATGTTATAGGGCGTTGCAGGCGTTGAGGGGCGGCAGATCATGAACGGGCGGGACGATGCAGGGTGTGGGCGACCGCCTGAACGCCGGCCTGTGCGTGAACCTGCGCTCGAACGGGCAACCTCATGCATTTCATAGTATATTGGAGCCTCGTCCTTTCCACGATCTGCTATGCGGCGCTCGCCGTGTGGCGGTTGTCGATCGCCCGCCGCCATCCGCGCGCCCTGCATCTCGGCCTTGCCTTTGCCGGCATGGCGGTGTGGACCGCGTCGCTGCTGATCGGATGGCCGTGGCTGCTCGCGATCAGCGAACCGCTGCGCGATCTCGGCTGGCTCACTTACATCCTGTGGACGACGCGCACCTTCGAACAGGATGACGATGCCCGTCGGACCATTCGGATCTATTGCGCCTCGCTTGGTGTGCTGGTCGTGGTGCGGGCCGGGCTCTCGCTCGCCATCGCGCAAGGGGATCTGAGCGACACGGCCGCGTATACGTTGACGATCGTGATGCTGTCCGCGCACTGGCTGTTCGCGCTCGGTGGCTTGGCCTTCGCGCATTTCCTGTACCGCGCCACCGGATCGTCGGCCGCCTCCGGCTTCCGCCTGATCGTCGTCGCGCTGGGGGTGATCTGGGCCTACAATCTCAACCTCTTCACCTTGATGCTGCTCGGCTATCCGCTCGCGGTGCTGCTGCTGCAGGGGACTGGCCTGCTCGTCCTCGCGCTCGTACCGGCGCTGGCCCTGGCGGCGCGGCGCAAGGAACGCTGGAAGGTGACCCTGTCGCGACAGGCCACCACCCGCTCGTTGCTGTTCGTCGCGATCGGCACCTATTTCGTCATCCTCTCCACCGCCACCCGCGCGCTGATCTGGGCCGGGGGCCATGCCGCGGATCTGGCAAAGCTGATCGTCGCGGTACTGCTCGCGCTGACGGTGCTGGCGATCGGCCTGCTGCCCAAACTGCGCGCCCGCGTGAAGGCGCTGTTCGTCAAGCATCTGTTCGAACATCGCTATGATTATCGCAGCGAATGGCTCCGCTTCAGCGCGACGATCGCCGACCGGACGATGCCCAACCTCTCGGCCGAGGAACGCGCGATCCGCTCGGTCGCCGACGTCACGGAATCGCTCGGCGGGGCGCTCCTGCTGGCCGAGCGCGGCGATCGGCTGGCGCTGGCCGGCAGCTGGCAATGGACCACGCCCGATCCCTTCTCGCACGCTCTGCCGGTCGATCCGCAATGGCTCGACGACCTCGCGCAGAGCGCCCGCATCCTCACGCTCGACGAGATCCGCACGACCGGAGGATCGATGCCGGAAGATACCGCCGTGCCGGACTGGCTGCTGCGCGAGCACAAGGCCTGGGTGGTGGTGCCGTTGGCACGCTCGGGTCGCTTGGTCGGCATCATCGTGCTCGGCCGTCCCCGGCTCGATCGCGATCTCGACTGGGAGGATTTCGATCTGTTGCGTGTGATCGGCCAGCAGGTGACGGTGCATCTGACCGATGCGCAGAATCAGGCCGAGCTGGACGAGGCGCGCCGGTTCGAGGAATTCAACCGGCGCTTCGCCTTCATCATCCACGATCTCAAGAACGTTGTGTCCCAATTGTCGCTCGTGTCCAGCAACGCCGCCCAGCACGGTGCCAACCCGAAATTCCAGGCGGCGATGGCCAAGACGCTGGAGAATGCCACCGGCAAGATGACGACGATGCTTTCGCGCCTATCAACCGATCGCCAGATCGCCGAACCGAACCTTGCCGAGGTCGATCCGGCCGATCTGCTGTCGCGCATCTCGCGGGAAAGCTATGCCGACGGGGTCGTCACGCTGTCGATCGAGCAGCATTGCAAGATCCTCGCCGATCAAGAGCAATTGTCGATCGCGATCGAACATCTGGTGACCAATGCGATCGAGGCCAGCCCGGCGGGTGCGCCGGTGACCCTGTCGCTCACGATCTGGGATGGCATGGTCGTCATCGCGGTGGAGGATAAGGGCGAGGGGATGACGCCCGATTTCATCCGCAAGGAATTGTTCAAGCCGTTCGCCTCGACCAAGAAGAACGGCTTCGGCATCGGTGCGGCCGAGGCGCGCTCCCTGGTCCTGGCCATGGGCGGCGATATGGAAGTGATCAGCGTTAAGGGTTCGGGAAGCCGTTTTGCGCTAAAGTTCCCCGTGCTGCGTTCGCCTGAAGAAGAGAGACTGCAATCGGAATGACGCGGGTGGCCAAGCAGAAATTATTGATCGTGGAGGACGATATCGGCCTCCAGAGCCAGCTCGAATGGGCGTTCGAGGCGTATGACGTGATTGTCGCGTCCGATCGCAAGGCGGCGCTTTCGGCGGTGCGCAATCACAAGCCGGCGGTGGTGACGCTCGATCTCGGCCTGCCGCCGGACGCGGATGGCGCGACCGAGGGGCTGGCGACATTGCGCGAGATCGTCGCGATCAGCCCCGAGACGAAGGTCATCGTCGCGTCGGGCCATGAGGCGCGCGAGAGCGCACAGACCGCGATCGCCCTGGGTGCGCACGATTTCTACGCCAAGCCGATCAACATCGCCGACCTGGGCCTGATCGTCGCGCGCGCGTTTCATATCCATGCGCTGGAAGCGGAGAACCAGAAGACGCCGCGCGCCGCCAGTTCCGCCAACGGCATCATCACCGGCTCGGCCGAGATGATGGAAGTGCTCCGGACGATCGACAAGGTCGCCGACGCGGAAGCCACGGTGATGCTGCTCGGCGCGTCCGGCACGGGCAAGGAATTGCTCGCCAAGGCGATCCATACGAAGAGTTCGCGCTCGCGCGGCAATTTCGTCGCGATCAACTGCGCGGCGATCCCCGATACCTTGCTCGAAGCCGAACTGTTCGGCCACGAACGCGGCGCCTTTACCGGCGCGGTGAAGATGACGGTCGGCAAGATCGAGATGGCGCAGGGCGGCACGCTGTTCCTGGACGAGATCGGCGATGTCCCGGCGCAGACCCAGGTCAAGCTGCTGCGCTTCCTGCAGGAACGCGTGATCGAGCGGATCGGCGGGCGCAAGGCGATTCCGGTCGACACGCGCGTCGTCACCGCGACGCATCAGGATCTGGCGACGATGATGCGCGAAGGGCAGTTCCGCGAGGATCTGTATTTCCGCCTGGCCGAGATCGTGGTGAAGGTGCCCACGCTGGCCGAGCGGGACGGCGACGCGGTGTTGCTCGCGCGGCATTTCCTGCAACTGGCGCGCGATGCCAAGCGGACCAAGGCGAAGGGCTTCACGCCGGACGCGCTGGCCGCGATCGCGGAATGGCCGTGGACCGGCAACGTGCGCGAACTCGAAAACCGGGTGAAGCGCGCGACGATCATGGCCGATGGCGCGATGATCACCGCGCGCGATCTCGATCTCGGCGCCGCCGCTTCGCCGGTGAAGCGCGCCGAACTGCGCGTGGCGCGGGAGCGGGCCGACCGGCTGGCCATCGCCGAGGCGATCGCCGCCAATAACGGCAATCTTTCGGCCGTCGCGCGCGACCTCGATATCTCGCGCCCGATGCTCTACGATCTGATGAACAGCTACGGCATCTCCAAGGGCTGATCCCAGCGCCGGGATCAGGCCGGCTGGACCGATCCGTTGCGGCGATGCCGGAGGAAGCGCGTCAGTTCGTCCAGCAGCGGATGCCGCGTGAGCTTAAGCGAGACGATCCACAGACCGACGCCGAGCGCGACGCTAGCCAGGCACAGCGGCAGCGGCGTGCGCGGGTTCCAACCCTCGAACGACATGAGCAGCGCGGCGGGCAGGCAGGCCGCGCCGGTCAGCACGGCGGATCGGCCGTAGAGGCGGAAGATCCGCGCCGGCGCGGCACCCGACAGCCGGCTCATCGACGGCAGATATAGGATCAGCCCGAACAGCGCCTCGACGATCCGTCCGGTCGCCGCCGCCGAGATGCTGAACGTGCACCCGATCGCGAAGGCCGCCGTGCCGAACGCGGCACGGATCGCTTCGAACCGGGTCTGCTTCTTGATCTCGTCATGGATGACGAACAATTCCCAGTTCATGCCGAAGGCGAGCACCACGATCTGGGACGCGAGCAGGAGCGACAGCACCGGCGCGGCGTCGACCCATTTGATGCCGTAGAGATTGACGATGATCGGCCCGGCCAGGATCGCGCTTCCAGCCAGCAGCGGCCACATCACGGACACGATCATTTCCAGCGAAATCACGAAGCTCGTCGTGACCGAGCCGTGCTCGCGATAATCCTTCGACAGCTTCGTGAAGGCGAAGCGCGAGGCCGTGCCGTAGATGTTGAAGAAGATCATGTTCGAGATGTTCGACGCGCGCGAATAGAGGCCGAGCGCGGTCAGGCCGAGCATCTTGCCCAGTACCAGTTCGCAGATGCGCCACGACAGCGCGGCGACGCCGCTGATCGTCAGCATCCGCGCGCCAAACATCGCGATCGGCCGCCAGTTATCGACGCTGAGCCGGAACCCCATATGCTGCCGGCCGACGATGTTGTTGGCGATCGCGCTGAAGAGCGCCGCCGCCAGCGACGCATAGGCCATGCTCATATAGCTGTAGCCGAGCCAAGCGAGCGTGACCTGGCCGGCGGAGGTGAGCAAGGCGGTCGAGGTGGCGATCGTGGTGGAGGCCCGGAACTGCATTTCCCGCTGCATCATGGCGGCGGGGCGGAATTCGAGGATCTGGATCAGCGGGATGAGCGCCAGGCAGCGCAGCACCGGGCCGACCCCCGGATCGCCGAGCCACGGCCCGGCCCGAAAACTGACGGCGTAGATCGCGATCGCGATCAGCGCGTTCAGCGCGAACGTGATGGTCATCGCGGTGCGCAGACGAAGCTCCGGCATCTCCTTTTCGCGGATCACGTAGGAGGCGGGGCCGGCGGTGGACAGGATCGACAAGATGCCCACCGTCGCGACGGCGATCGCATACACGCCCATCTCGCGCGGCGACAGGAGGCGCGCCAGGATGATCGAGCCGAGCAGGGTGACGACGAAACTGCTCGCCTGTCCACCCAGCGCCCAGCCCAGCAAGCGGCGGGTACTCATGCTTTTTCCATGTCCGGCGACGTACCTCCAACACCGTCGGCGATGGTGTTCGGCCTCGGTTTAGCGACCAAGTGTTGATAGTTCACCTATATATTGCCATGCGAATCCGCGAATCGCGAAGGATCTGACGGTGCAAGGCCCCATCACACAAGCGGATATGGTCGTGATCTGCGCCGTCGATAACCGCGACTTCCTGTCCCGGTGCCTGATGCGGTCGCCCGATGTGGCGGGCGGCACCCTGCCGGTCGTCACGGTGGAGGGCGCGGCGTCGATGACCAAGGCGTATAACGAGGGCCTGTCGCGCACCGATCGGACGATCTGTCTCTTCGCGCATCAGGACGTCTATCTGCCGAAGGGCTGGCAGGCGCGTGCCGTCGCGGCGCTGAACGCGCTCAGCGAATTCGATCCCAAGTGGCAGGTCGCCGGCCCGTTCGGTCTCGATGCGCGCGGCGAAGCTTTCGGCCGGGTCTGGGACGTGTCGCTCGCCCGCGAATTGGGGCATCCGTCCGGCCATCCGGTGGCGGTGCGATCGTTCGACGAGCTGCTGCTGATCCTCCGGCGCGAGCCGAACTACCGCTTCGACGAAGGCCTGCCGCATTTCCATCTCTACGGTACCGATATCGCGCAGAGCGCCTTGACCAGCGGTCGCAGCGCCTATGCGATCGATCTGCCGGTCATCCACAACAACCAGCCGGTCAACCGGCTGGATGGCGGATATGGCGAGGCGTACCGCTACTCGCGCCGCAAATGGCGCGACCAACTGCCGATCTTCACTTCGGTGTCCACGCTGTCGCGCAATCCGCTCGATTTCTGGCGCGCCAATCGCGGTGCCAAGGCGCGACCGGCCAGGACGACGACGTTGCTGGCGGATTCGGTCGAGGCGGCCCGCCAGGCGGGATACGAATAGGGATCAGCGCGGCGGCTTCGCTCGGTTCGGCTGCGGCAGCGCGGTCGTTTCCAGATCGGCGCGCAGGACGACGATGCGGTCCAGCGCCGGATCGAGCCGCGGTTTCTCGGTGGTGATGAGGACCAGCGGCTTCTGGTCGATCGCCAGGGCCCTGGTCGTGCCGCCCGGTCGCAGGAGCGGTTGATCGGGCTTTTGCGCGGTGGTCGTGGCGGCAGCGGTTGCGCTCTCGGTGGCCGGCATCCCGGGCACGTCCGGCTCGGCATTGGCATAACCCTGCGAGAAGTACGTCGCCGGGCGCCAGGTGCCGGCCCAGCGATAGAAATCGTGCATTCCGATCGTGCGGATCTTGGCCATGCTCGCCGCCCAATAGGGCACGACGTAATCGGCGTGATAATGCGTGGCGTGGCCGACCGGCGCATACACCCGGCCGCGCAGCGCCGCGGTGGCGATCGCCATCGCGTGCGCCCAGCCGCCGGGGTTCGGTTCTCGTCGCAGCGATCCGTCGCACGCGAACGTGAACTGGCAACCGGTGGTCCGCTCCGAACCCTGATAGACGACTCCGCAGATCGAATTGGGGAAGGCGGCGCTGCGCACGCGGTTCAGCACCACCTGCGCGACGGCACGTTGCCCAGCGTCGCTTTCCGATCCGGCTTCGTAATAGACCGCCTGTGCGATGCAGTGCGTGGCGCGCTGCCGGGCGGGGGCGTCCTCGGCGATCACGAAAGGCCGCGCCGCCGGGCCGGCATTGTGCAGCGGCACGTTGCGGTTGATCTCCTCCGCCGTCTGCGGGGCGATCGGCTGATACGTCACGGCGGTGATGTCCGGTGCGCCCGGCGGGGCCGCGGGCGGCACGACCGGCGGCGGGGCGGGGAGGGTGCGGGGTGTTCGTGTCGCGGATTGCGTGTGCGGTTTGGGCGCGTCGCGTTCGACCGGAAGGATCGCGGCGCAGGCCACGATCGCGCAGAGCGCCGCGCCGATCCCCAACAGTCTGTTGTCCATGTGCCCCGATCGATCCATCGCGCGGCGCATTGCCATCGATCGCGTTAAGATCGCGTTCGTCGCGCAGGCCGGTCGCGCCGATGCGACGGGCGCTTTGACAAGCTTCCGGAACTTGTCCACACGACGTTAACCATAACGAGAAGGGAAAAAAGGGGTGGAAGGCGCAAGAACACGCCGCCGGCCCCGGTGGCTGGTGTGGGTGCCCCGGCTCTGGATCGCCATCGCTGCTGTGTTCGTCCTGTGGCAGACGATGACCTATCGCGGTCTGTCGTCCTTGGCCGCCGAATGGCAGTTCAACGAATTCGGCTTCTATCACCCCGCGCTCACCTTCCTGGTGCTGGTGCTGATCCTGTGCTCGCCGTTGCTGTTGCTGCGTCTGGTGGCGCGGCGCCGTCGGCGGCGCGAACCGGTCGAGCCGGTGTCGCCGCTGCAACGCGCGATCCGCGTGACCTCGCGCCTGCTCGCCACGCTGATCGGGGCTGCCGTCGCGGCGGTGCTGGCCGCGATCTTCATCGCCGCCTTCACGCTGTTCCTGCCGCGCGACAACGGACCGCCGCATCACATTTCCGCCAACGACGATCTCACGGTGCCCGCGCTCGGCCCGGCGGAAATCCGCGGTCGCGTCCTCTACGACAGCACGGCGGTGTTCAACGAGGATTTCCGCATCGGGCATAGCGACACGCGCTTCGCGCCGATGGTCGGGGATACGGGCGATCGCACGGCGATCCGCTACTTCGTCGAATTGCCGGCATATGGCTTGCCCGATCGGCAGGATCTGATCTCGGTCCATCGCGGGGTGCTGCGCGAAGGCGGGCTGCCGGGCGAGTTGATCAACCTCTATCGCTACGCCGGATTCCGCATCGCGCCGCGTTACTATGTTTTGTATGCGTCGGGATCGTCGATGCGGCGCTCCTATCTGGTGACGGCGGCGGAACTCGTCGTGCTGGCGCTGTTCATCGCCCTGGTCGGGGCGCTGTACGCCTATCGCCGGCGGCGCTTGCGGCGGCTGCAGGAGGAGCCGGAAGCGGTGGAGCCTGAGGTCGTCTGAACCGCATCGTGTTTAACGGTCCGGTAACCGGGCCGCGTAACCGCGCAGTAGCGCGGCCGGCGCCATCACGGTCTCATGGTTTCGACCCTTCCTTCCCTGTGTTCGCTGGGCACGGCGGTCCTGCTGTTCGCGAGCGTCAACCTCGGCGGCGAGGATTCGCCGCATGGCGAGGGCACGCGCTTGCAGGCCAATGCCGCGATCGCCGACCAAGCGGTGACGGACCTTCCGGCGCTCGCGCGACCGGATGACAGGATCCGCATCGCCAAGGCGTCGGACGGGCTGTTCTACGTCCGGGCGAAGGTCAACGGCACGCCAGTGCGGTTCTTGGTCGATACCGGTGCCAACCTCGTCGTGCTGACCGCGGCGGATGCGCGGCGCGTCGGCGCTGCGGCCGGGGCGGCGCATCTGCTCGGCGATATCGAGACCGCCGGCGGAACATCGCGCATGGGCCGCGTGACGCTCGATCGTGTCACCGTCGCCGGGCGCGACCTCGCCGATGTCGATGCGGCGGTGATGCACAATGGCCTGAAAGTATCGCTGATGGGCCAGAACCTGCTGGCCAAGCTCGGGCCGATCATGCTGTCGGCGGACGAGATGTCGCTACAGAAGGATCGCTAGCGACCGGCGTCGCGCCGATCCGCTTTCGGGTTCGCGGCGTTCCCGGTCCGACGCAACTCCCTAACAGGTCGCGTCAGGCGATCGCTCCGGCGCGCCGTCCGAACGGTCGGCGCAGCACGCCGCCGATCGCTAGGAAGCCGAGCAGCATCATCGCCCAGGTGCCGGGTTCGGGCAGGACGTTCGCGCCCGTGCCGCCGGGCGGCGGCGTCGTGACGCCCGGCGGTGCGACCCCGCCGCCCCCGCCGCCGGGAGCCTCGCCACCGGTCGGTGCAGGGGCGACAACGCCGGGATCCGCGGCGTTTGCGACACCGGGCGCGGCCGGATCGGCGATGCCGTCGGTCGCTGACCCGCGCGGCGCGTTGGAGAGCAGGGCCGGGACCGTCCCGGGCATCAATTGCGTGCCCGAGGAGGCGAAGCCGCGAGCGGCGCGCTCGCGCTGTGCCGCTTCCGATCGCGCGCTGCGCAGCGCGATATCGTCCAGCGCGCCGCGCTCCAGTTGCGCGCGCGCCGCATCGAGCGGGGGAACGACCGCGGCGAATGCGCGCGCATCGCCTTGCGCGTCGCGCAGGAACAGCGCGCGCTCGTTGCGCGGTGCTATGCCGATCAGCAGGACGACCGCACCCACCGACACTGCGGCGGAGGTGAAGCTGTAGCGTTCGGCACGCGAATTGGATCTGGCTGGGTTTTCCACGATCTTCGGATAGATCACTTCGAGGGGAAAAGCGATAGATCGTTGTGGTTACCCGACGACCTGTGCGATAACGGCACATAGGGTGGGGTTGTTTATGAATCGGATCGGGCAGGAAACGGGCGGCGCGCCGGAACGGGATGGGCGACCCTCGGCCCGCGATCGGCGACCGGGCATGCATGCGCGGCTGTCGATCGCCGCCCTGGCCTGCCTTGGCGTCGCGGCCTGTACGGGCAGCGGTGCCCAGCCGCTGACCGATCGGGAAAAGGTCGTGTTCGAGACGTTGAAGCTGCTCGCCGTGCCGGGCCAGGCGGTGTGCGTCGATGCCGCCACCGCCGGTCGTCCGCTCGACGTCTATCGCACGATGGTGAGCAATCCGCCGCGCGGGCTGAAGCTGCCGGTCTGGTATGTGCCGGCGGGCTTGAAGCCGACCTCGGCGTTGTCCGTCGGGCAATTGTACCGCACGACGCAGACCCAGGCGGCGGTCCATATCGATCAGCCGAACAATGCGACGCCGCAACTCGTGCCCGAATTGCAGGCGCAGCTCGATCGCAATGCCTGGATCCTGTCGTCGCTGGCGGCGAACCGGAAGGTCATGATCTCGCCCGATTGGCCGGTCCCTGGCCTGCGCGCGCGGTGGTGGCTGCGCAATCGCGTGTCGTTCCACTGCACGCCGAACTTCCGCATCTCCAATCCCGTCGTGGTGCGCAACGTCGCCTATGTCACGGTGACGGCGGATCATTGGGGCACGACCTATGCGCTGGCTCGGCAAGGGGCCGGCTGGGCGGTCCGGGCGCAGTGGAGCAACTGGCTGTACTGACGGTGGCGGCGGGTCGCCCGCGTTGACGAATAATAAACCAATGCCGCTCTAAGCCCGTCGGGTATTCAGAGGAATTCGGCATGGCCAGCGGGACTGCAGCAGCGAAGAAGCCCAATGCGATCGGCCCGGCACCGATCGAATTCGAGCCGCGGTCGCTGTCCTATGGCGGCCTGGTCGGTCAGATGATCGGCGAGATCGATTCGCGGATGGCGGCGCAGCAGGCCCCCGCTTTCGCGCCCGAATCGCCTTCGGACGTCTTTCACACCATTTCGGTCGCTTGCGGATATATCGGCCTGCTCGCCGGGTTCGTCGCCGCCGGCACGGGAATATTCCTGCTTTTGTAAGGAATAACGCCGCCTGCCTGCCGCAAAGCGTGGTAGGGGCCGCGTCGTCTGATTGAAAGACGATCAACGTATCTTTAACCAGCGCAGCATGGAACAAGCTACGACGCGAGTCGTCGTCGTTTGGTTACGGTCGCGTAATCCTAGCCTCGGGGGCGAGTCGGGATGCCTGTTTTGTCCATCGGGGATTGAAGTATGGACGTGGTGGACGGCGAAGGCGAAGGCGACACGTACCAGCGGTTTTCCACGCTCGGCTACGCAACGTCCAAGCAAGCCCGACGCTTTCAATTATACGCTTTGCTGGCCATCACGGATTCGATCAGCATAGTCGTCGCCTATGTGCTTGCCGGCCTGCTGCGTAATCGCGAGGTATTCGGTGCCAACGGCTTTTATCTCGCCGCGCTGATCACCCCGATCTTCCTCATCTTCGCCTTCAACAGCCAGGCTTATGGCTATCAGGTGCTGGTCAACTGGAAACAGGGGCTGAGCAAGGCGCTGATGGCTTTCGTTCTGGCGGTCGTCGTCGTCTTGTTCGTGGCGTTCTACGCCCGCTCCTCGCTCGAATTCTCGCGCGTCGTCTATGGCGTGGGGTCGATGGCCGGTGCGGTCTTCCTCGTTGCCGGTCGCTACCTGTTCAAGCGCGTGGTCAACAAGACGAGTGACCAGCATCTGCGCGCGGAACTGGTCATCTGCGACAATTGCGTCGTGCCCGATGTCGGCGATGCCCGCGTGATCGATGCCGCGGCTTACGGCCTGCGCCCCAACCTGCGCGATCCCAAGATGCTCGATCGGCTGGGCAATGCCGTGCGCGGGGCGGATTACGTGCTGGTGTGCTGCCCGGTCGAGAATCGCCCGGCCTGGTCGCTGCTGCTCAAGGGCACCGACGTGCAGGGTCATGTGCTGGCCCCCGAATTCGACGAGGTCGGGGCGAACCATCTCAGCCGCTATCACGGCCAGTGCGTCATGCAGGTCGCGTCGGGGCCGCTCGACCTGCGCAGCCGCATGCTCAAGCGCGCGATGGATCTGTCGATGACGATTCCGGCGATCGTCTTCCTCTCGCCGCTGCTTGTGCTCGTGGCGCTGCTCATCAAGCTCGAGAGTCGCGGCCCGATCTTCTTCCGGCAGCAGCGCATGGGCCGCGGCAACCGGCTGTTCTCGGTCTACAAGTTCCGCTCGATGCGCGTCGAGGATACCGATGCCGACGGCAAGCAGTCCGCGCAACGCGACGACAAGCGCATCACGCGCGTCGGGCGCCTGATCCGCGCGACCAGCATCGACGAACTGCCGCAACTGCTCAACGTGCTGCACGGCGACATGAGCCTGGTCGGCCCGCGCCCGCACGCGCTCGGTTCGCTGGCCGGGGCCGAGCATTTCTGGGAGGTCGATCAGCGCTACTGGCATCGCCATTCGCTCAAGCCCGGCATCACCGGTCTGGCGCAGGTGCGTGGTTTGCGCGGCGCGACGCATGAACGCGAGGATCTCGTCCGCCGTCTGCAGGCCGATCTCGAATATCTCAATCAATGGACTCTATGGCGGGACTTCGCGATCCTTGCCGCCACGATTCGGGTACTTGTACATCCGAATGCTTTTTGATTACGGGCCGGCTGTTCGTCGGGGATATCTTAACTAAAAGTCGTTTAAGACTGCTTGGGCGTTTGTCTCGCGCGGTGTGTTTTGTCAGGGGATGGGGTTTTGGAAACTGTATACGATTGGCTGACCGTCGCCATTTTCGGCGGGCTGATCACCTTGTTCCTTCAGCGTTCCAGCGCGGACGAGCCGAAGGACAAGATGTGGCAATATGCCCCGGCGGCGATCGGCTGCGCGGTGGCCAATTATCTCGGCAATCACGGGCAGGAGGCCCTGGCCTGGTTGGCGATCGCCGCCATCGGGGTCTATGTCTGGTACGTGCTGAAGCCGCTGGAACATTGGAAGAAATAGCACATAGGGGCAGGGTGCGGGGCGGCACCTGCCCGCTGTTCCCCGCGGTCGCGATGCGCTAATGGGGGGCGTGGCAGGGCAATCGATGTGGATCACATCGCACGACAATGCCGGGACGGTGGCCATGTTTTTGCGCGTGGGCCGTCGCGAGTGGGAGGCGGAAGATTAACGTTCAAAGTCCACTGGTCATGGACCGACCCGTCGGTTCGCCAGCATTCTCCAGGCCGGGGCTGGTCATCGCGCTCGCGGCGGCGTGTCTGGCCGGCCCGACGATGTTCGATGTCGCGCGCGACAGCTGGTCGAGCGAGCAGGGTGCACACGGCCCGATCGTCCTGCTGACCGGCATCTGGCTGCTGGTGCGCGAACTGCGCGCCGCGAAACCGCGTCCCCGGCCCGGCAACGCCGTGTTGACGGCGCTCCTGCTGCTGCCGCTGCTGATCGTCTACACCCTGGCCCGCATCTCCGGCATCATCGAGATCGAGGGCTTCACGATGTATGCGGCGCTGATCGTCGCGGCGTACGGCATCTGGGGCGGCACGGTGTTGCGCGCCGTGTGGTTCCCACTCGTCTACATGCTGTTCGTGTTTCCGCCGCCGGACACGTTGTTCGCGATGCTGACCCAGCCGCTGAAGATCCTGATCTCGCAGACGGCGGTGACGATGCTGCACGGCCTGGGCTATCCGATCGCCGGTTCCGGCGTGATGATCCAGATCGGACAATATCAGATGCTGGTCGCCGCGGCCTGTGCCGGCCTGAACTCGCTGCTCAGCCTCACGGCGCTCGGCATGTTCTATACCTATATCCGGCACAGTTCGAACTTCGCCTACATGCTCGTGCTGATCTGCTTCATCCTGCCGATCGCGATCGTCGCCAATCTGGTCCGCGTGCTGCTGCTGCTGCTGATCACCTACCATTTCGGCGAAGCGGCGGGGCAGGGGTTCTTCCATGAACTCGCCGGCCTCAGCATGTTCGCTTCGGCTTTGCTGTCGATCTTCGTCCTCGATTGGCTGGGCACGCCGCTCCGTCGCAGGCTGGCGGCCAAGGGGCGCGTACAATGAGCGAGACCTCCACGAAACGGTCGGGCACTGCATCGGGTGCGGCGCGCCCGGCGCTGGTCGGGTCGCGGCGCGAACTGCTGATCGGCGGCGGTTTCCTCGCGGCGGCGGCGACGGCGTTCGCGCTGAAGCCGCGCGATCCGCTCAACATGCTCGGCAAGAACAAGATCGAGTCGCTGGTGCCCAACCGGTTCGCCGGCTGGAACTTCGTCGCGGCGAGCGGACTGGTGCTGCCGCCCGAGGATCAGCTCGAAAAGCAACTCTACAGCCAGTTGCTGACGCGCACCTACACCAATGCGCGCGGCGTGCAGATGATGCTGCTGATCGCCTATAACGGCGCGCAGGACGGCGTGGTGCAGATCCACCGGCCGGAGGTCTGCTATCCGGCCGGCGGGTTCAAGTTGACGACGATCGACGAACATACGCTGCCGCTGGCATCGGGTCTGGACGTGCCGTCGCGCTTCATCATCGCCGAGACGGGGCTGCGCCGCGAACAGATCATCTACTGGACGCGGCTGGGCCAGGCTTTCCCGCGCCGTTGGTCGGAACAGCGCTGGGCGGTATTCCGGCAGAATCTCGAGGGCAAGATCCCGGACGGACTGCTCGTGCGCATATCCAGCGTCTCGCCGGACGTCGGGATCGCCGAACTCGACGGATTTGCGCGCGATCTTTACGCTTCGGTGGGACCCACCATGCGACACGTGCTCGTCGGGCTTCGCTGAGGATCATCATCGACAAGTCATGCGCCGGCAAGGTCGCCGGCGTCACAGGGTTAGGAGAAACAAGGGTGAATAGAAAAACGAAGTTTATCGCCGGAACCGCCGCCGTCCTGGTGTTGCTGTCCGGTTGCCAGAAGAAGGTCGGCGGTCAGGTCGTCGCGGTCGTCAACGGCGAGGAAATCACGCAGCAGCAGCTCAACGCCGAACTGAACGGCGCGACGCTGCAGGCCGGCGCGGACAAGAAGGCGGTGATGGCGCAGCTGTTGCAGCGCGTCGTCGATCGCACGCTGCTCGTCCAGGCGGCGAAGGCCGACGGCCTCGATCAGTCGCCCGCCTATCTCGAACAGGCGCGCCGCCAGCAGGATTCGCTGATCGTCAACATGCTGGCCGGCAAATTGTCCAAGAACGTGCCGGTGCCGGACAGCGCGGCGGTGTCGGCGTTCATCGCCAGCAACCCGACGATGTTCGCCGGGCGCAAGCGCTACGTGCTCGACCAGATCGTCTTCCCGCAGCCTTCCGACATGACGCTGGTGCGCGAGCTTCAGCCGGCGCACTCGCTCGACGCGATCGCCGCGATCCTCACCTCCAAGGGCATCCAGTTCCAGCGCGGCAATGGCCAGGTCGATTCGGGCATGCTGCCGCCGGAAGTGGCTTCCAAGATCGCCGCGTTGCCGTCGGGCGAACCGTTCCTGATCCCGGACAATGGTCGTCTCGTGGCCAGCGTGATCAAGTCCGCCGAAGCGATCACCACGCCCGAGGATCAGGCCAAGCCCGCCGCGCTCAACGTGCTGCGTCAGCAGGCGCTGGCCGAAGCGATGCGCAAGCAGGTCGCCAAGGCCCGCGCGGCCGCCAAGATCGAATATCAGGCCGGCTTCGCGCCCCCGCCGGGCGGCACGCCCGGTGCCGCTGGCGCTCCGGCCGGCGCACCGGCTGCCGCGCCGAAGATCTGACGACCCGATAAACGGGTGACCGACGCCCGGCGATGCACTCCGCATCGCCGGGCGTTCGTGTTTCGGAAGCGTCGATCAGCGCGTCGCGGTGGCGCCCGCCGTCGCCGGGGAAACCGGGTCCATCGGCCGTGGCTTGTCCGGAACCGCGGTCGGATCGATCGACGTCCGCAGCCGCTGCGCGCGCAGGCTGGTCGGCGCGGCGCGGGTCATGTCGCGCAGGGCATCGTTGGCGGCGTCGCGCCGGCCGCTCGCAATCAGCGTCTTGGCCAGCCGCGCGGTCAGTCGGGCATCGCCCGGCATCGCGCGCACGCCTTCGCGCAGCGCGACGGCGGCGAGATCGACGTCGCCGTGCGCGATCAGCGCATCGACCAGCGCCAGACGCGCCGTGGCGTTCTGCCCGTCGCCCGACACCGCCTGGCGCGCATCGGTGATCGCGGCGGCCGATTGGCCGCTCTTGCCGTACAACCGCGCCCGGGCGAGCAAGGCGCGGGGCTGGGCCGAATCGAAATCCAGGATCTCGTTCAGCCGGCCGATCGCGTCGCCCCGCCGGCCCTGCAGGCCCATCGCATAGGCGAGTGCCGCCTTGGCATCGGAATTCTCCGCCGTCGGCGGCCCGTCCGCGTCCCGGCCGATGATCGCGATCGCGATCTCCGGATGCCCGATCTCGTTGGCGAACTGGGCGTAGGTCGATTTCATTTCCAGCGACATCATCGCCGCCTGCGCCGCGATCTGGTTCTGCGGTACCGCGTCGGGGCCCTCGGCGAGCCACAGTTCCAGGATGTTCCCGGCCAGCGCGATATCGCCCGGCCGGTCGAGCATGAGCTGACGGACGACGGTGTTCGCCTCGGCCGGCTGCCCGCTCTGGTACAGGATGTCGGCATATTCGAGCTGGACGTTGGGATCCTTGGGGTTGGCCGCGGCGAGGCGCTTTATCGTGAAGCCGTAGCGCGTCCGGTCGAGCGCCTGACTGTACAGATCCTTCAGGAACGTCAGCCGGGGGGTATTGTCACCGCTGGCCGTCAGCGATCCCTCGATCAGCGCGGCGGCCTCGTTGAAATTGGCCCGTGCCGCCAGGACGCGTGCCTTCAGGATCTGCGCGCCGAGGTCCTCGGGATTCTTCGCCAGCACCTGTTCGGCAAAGCGCAGCGCCGCGTCCTTGTCGCCGCGTTGCAGCGCCGCGCCGCCCTTCATCACCAGCGGCAGATTGTCGCCCGGCGTCAGCAGCAGCAGCTGGTCGGCATATTTGTCGACCTTGTCGGGCTGTCGCACGGAAAGGCCCAGCTGGCAGATCAGCCGCATCGCCTCCACGTTGGTGCGATCGAGCTGGATGACGTTCTCATAGGCCGTGAACGCGCCGCCATAATCGCTCGCGGCCAGGCTGACCCGCCCGAGCAGCAGCCAATAGTCGCTGACATCGTCGCGTGCCGCCACCGCTTCGTGCGCCGCGCGCAGCGCGTCGGGGATGCGGCCTTGCTGCAGCGCCATGTCCGCCTCGGCGGCGGCCTTGGCGGCAGTCGTGTCGGCCGATGAACAACTCGTCACAGCAAAAGCCATGGCGAAGACTGGAATAAGGAGGCGTTTGTACTTCATCATGCGATACGTACTCGAAGCGATGTAAATAATAGCTTTGCGAGTTTCGGGGCATCAGGCAATCCGAATTCGCGCGCACCGGTCATGGACGGGGTGGCGACATAAATGCGCATCTCCCCGCATTTACTCTCTTTTCGCCTAGCACAGCGACCGTGTGTTGGGTTAAGACCGCGGCGACGAATAATTGGGGGGCTACAAATGCGCTTATCCGCTAAGCTGGCGGCGTGCGGCATCGTTTTCGGAATGATCGCGAGCGGGGGGGCGGCTTCGGCCCAGTCCAGTTCGGTCACCGTGACGGCCCCATCCACGCCGATCAAGGCCTATCGCATCAACCCCGGCGACGAGATCGAGGTCTATGTCTGGGGTGAGGAGCGCCTGCAGCGCACCGTGAAGGTGCTGCCGGACGGGACGTTCGCGTTCCCGCTGGTCGGTCAGGTCGATGCCATGAACAAGCTTCCGCAGGAAGTCGAGGCGGCGGTCGCGGTCGGGCTGAAGTCGCAATATCGCGATACCGTGCCCAAGGTCACCGTATCGGTGCGTCAGCCCACCGGCCTGCAGTTCAGCGTCGCCGGCAAGGTGCGGACGCCCGGTGCGTTCACGCCCGGTCGCTACATCAACGTGCTCGAGGCGCTGACCATGGCCGGCGGTCCGGCCGATTTCGCCAACCTTTCCGAAGTCACGATCCTGCGCAAGGTCGGTGGCCGGCTGACCGCGATCAAGGTGCGGTTGACCGACGTGCTGAAGGGCAATCCCAGCCCGCGCGATCTGTCCGGCATTCCGCAGCTTGAAAGCGGCGATACGGTGATCGTCCCATGATGCCGCGCGGACGCGCGCGGCTTTATGGTCTGATCGCGGCATCGCTGTCGGCGGTTCCGGGCGTCGCTCTCGCGCAAAGCGACATTCGCGTCAGTGCGGATGCATCCGCCAATATCGGCTATTCGAACAACCCGTTTTCCGAAACGGGCAACGATACCAGCAGCGGCGTGGCCGATATCCAGATCACGCCGGTGGTCTCGCTGGTCAACGAACGCAGCGTGTTCACGCTGTCGGGCTATGCGCAATATCAGCAATATTTCCGCCGCTACGACAATGCGCAGAACTATTCCGCGGCGCTCAACTATAACGGCACGCCGACCGAACATATCACCACGCACCTCGGTGCCAGCTTCGACAATTCCATCGTGGGGTCGAACAACGGCCTGAACGGAGCGTTCGACCCGACCGATCCGACGCCCCCGCCGGTCACCGGCAGCGATCTGTCGCTGTTCGGCACGCGCGATCGCCGTCGCACGTTCCGGACGGACGGGGATGCGACGTTCATCCTGTCGCCGCGCGATACGCTGACCACCAGCGCCTATTACGTCAGCACGCGGTTCAAGAATTTCGGCCTGTTCGGCGATTATGACGGCTACGGCGGCACCGCCGCGTATTCGCGGCAGATTTCCGATCACCTGCAACTCGGCGGGCAGGGGTCGATCGCGAAATACGACTACAAGGGTCCGCAGGGCGATTCGACGATCTATTCCGTGCGCGGCTCGTTCTCGACCGATTTCGGCCCGCGCTGGAAGGCGGATGGCGCGCTCGGCGTCTCGTTCGTCAAGGATGCCAGCCGCGGCGGGACGAACAGCACGCTGTCCGGCAACCTGAACCTGTGCCGGGTGGCCGAACGCGCGAACCTGTGCATCAAGGCCAGCCGCTCGGTGGTGCCGACCGGCGTGTCCGGCACGCAGACCGAAACCGCGATCGGCGCCAATTATTCCTACAAGCTGTCGGAACGCGGCACGCTGTTCGCCAATGCCGATTATGTGCGGAACGGCAGCAATCAACTTTTGCTGCCCGGCCTCACCGGTCGCAATCAATATCTTAACGCCTCGATCGGATATGAACGGTACGTTCGTGAACGGGTGCGCATCATCACGACCGGCCGGTATCGCGACGTGTACGGCGCGAACGGCAATCGCGCGGCAGATTATGGCGGCCAGATCGGCGTCGCCATCAAATTCGGGGACAAGAAATGACGGACGGCTCCGGCTACACCGCCGGACAGGAAGAACAGTCTTCCAGCATCCTCGGCAGCCTGCCACTGATCCTGTGGCAGCGGAAATGGTTCGTCATCGTGCCGGCGGTGATTATCGCCTTCGTGGCGACCGCGGCGGCGTTCCTGCTCCCGCGCTCCTACGAATCGAGCGCGCTGCTGCTCGTCGAATCGCAGAATCTGCCCGGCGGCACGACTGCCGGGCCGGCCGATGACGTGATCGATCGGCGCATCGCCAAGATCCGCCAGCAGATCCTCGCGCGTCCCGATCTGGTCGAACTGATCCAGAACAACAATCTCTACAACGTGTCGAGCCGGTCGGAGCCGTTGTCCGAACTGGTCGACCGGATGCGCAACGCGACCGAGATCAGCGCCGTCGATGCCAGCATCACGCGCGGCGCGGCGGGTGCCGGCGGGTCCGGATCGATCGCGTTTTCGCTGAAGTTCGATTATCCGCGCGCACCCGAAGCGCAGATCGTCGCGCAGACCTTCGTCGATCGCCTGCTCAAGCTTGACCAGTCCGAATCGCAATCCCAGGCGCAGACCAACGTGCGCTTCCTCGAGGATCAGCAGACCAGCCTGCAGGCCCAGGTCGATGCGATCGAGGCCCAGGTCAATCGCGTGACAGGCCAGAACGGTGCCGCTCTTTCGAGCGGCTCGGGCATGGGCATGATCACGATCGGTGGCGGCGATTTCGATAGCCAGATCGCCGCGCTGCGCCGTGAGAATCTCCAATTGCAGCAGCAGAGCGGGACAGCCGGCGTCGGTCGCGATGCCGGCGTGGTGGCGGCCGAGGCACAGCTCGCCGCGGCCAAGGCGCAATATTCGGACGATCACCCCGACGTGAAGCTGGCGGAGACCCGGCTCGCCGCCGCCAAGACCGCCGCGTCGCAGTTCCAGACCAACAACGTCGCCAGCTCGGTGCAGAAGCAGATCGCGCAGAACAACCAGGCGATCGCCGAACTGACCAGCGCCCGTGGCCAGGCCCAGGGTCGCGCCGCGACGATGGCCGCCGCCCAGGCGCGTGGCCCGGTCGTCGCGCAGCAGGTGTCGCAGCTCCAGGCCCGTGCCGACCAGATCCGCACCGATCTGGGCAAGGTGACCTCGAACCTGCTCAACGCACGCTCGATGGCGAAGCTGACCGAGGAGCAGCGTGGCGAACGCCTGACGCTGATCGATCCGCCGGTCACGCCGGACAAGCCGACCAAGCCCAATCGTCCGCTCTTCGTGATCGGCGGCATCGTCGGCGGCCTGGCCGTCGGCATCGCGCTCGCCTTCCTAATCGAATTGGTCCACCGGCCGATCCGCAACGTCGCGACGCTCACCAACATCACCGGCGTGCCGCCGCTCGCGGTGGTCCCGGTCCTGTCCAAGAAGCGTGCCCGCGCGGGCCGCCGCTGGAGCTGGCGCCGGAAGAAGAAAGCCGAGCCGACCCCTCCGCTAACCGATGAAGGCGAATACGCGTGAGTCTTTCCAACGATTGGGATTCGGGCATCACCGAGCCGACACTTTCGCCGTCCTCGATCCTGCGTCGCAGTTCGACGATCGAGGCGCTGGAGCGGTTCGATTCGCCGAGTCGTGGCGTATTCGGCTTCAACAGCCGCGATCGGCGTTCGCGTCCGTTCAACCTGTTGCGCGCGCAGGTGGTCAAGCTGATGCGCTCCAACAATTTCAAGATCATCGGCATCACTTCGGCCACGCCGCGCGTCGGCAAGTCGTTCATGGCGAGCAACCTCGCCGCGTCGCTGTCGCGCATTCCGGGCACGCGGACCTTGCTGTTCGATCTCGATCTGCGGCGCGGGTCGATCGCCAAGACGTTCGATATTCCCGAAGGGCCGGGGATCAACTCGTTCCTCTCGGGCGAGATCGATTCGCTCGATGCCGCCGCCTATGACATTCTTGGGACAGGCCTGACGATCTTCCCGTCCTTCCCGACCGAGGATTCGTCCGCCGAATTGTTGTCGGGCACGCGCCTGAAGACGCTGATCAAGGCGATGCGCGGCCTGTCCGACAACGTGATCTGCATCTGCGATCTGCCGCCGGCATTCGCCAACGACGATACCGCGATCGTCCTGCGTGAGATCGACGCCTATATGTTCGTCGTCGAGGAGGGCAAGACCACCGCGCATCAGGTGCGCGATGCGATCGAACTGCTCAAGCCGGCACCCTGCCTGGGGACGATCCTCAACATGTATCGCGGCGGGATCGGCGGCGACGATTACGGCTTCGGCTACGGCACGCAGCGTTATTACGACGCTTATTATTCCTGACGTAACCATTCGGGCGTAGGGCGAGCCTTGGCTGACCCGGTCGATCGGGCTGGTCCGGGTCGTTCGCCCGGTGGGTTTGCGCGCGGGAACATGCCGGCATGAAGATAGCGTATCTCGTCAATCGCTATCCAGCGGTCAGCCACAGCTTCATCCGCCGCGAGATCCTCGCGCTGGAAGCGTCGGGCGTCGACGTCGCGCGCTTTTCGATCCGCCCCTATGATGCGAACCTGCCCGATCCCGCCGACCGTTCGGAGGCGGAGCGCACCCGTGTCGTGCTCGGCCAGGGCGCCCGACCGCTGCTGCTCGCGACGCTGAAGCTGCTCTTCGGGCACCCGGCGTCGTTCTTCAAGGCGCTCGGTATCGTGCTGAAGGCGCTCCTTGATGAACCCCGTCGCGGCTGGCGGCAGATCTTCTATTTGGTCGAGGCGTGTTGGCTCGCACGACAGTTCGGCGGGGTCGATCATCTGCACGCGCATTTCGGGACCAATCCGGCGGCGGTCGCGCGGCTCGTGTCGTGCCTGACCGGCATCCCCTACAGCTTCACCGTCCACGGCCCGGACGAATTCGACGCGCCCGGCGCGCTCGATCTGCGCGGCAAGATCGCCGATGCGCGCTACGTCATGGCGATCAGTTCCTATGGCCGCAGCCAGCTGATGCGCTGGAGCGATCCCGCGCACTGGCACAAGATCCGGATCGTGCCATGCGGCGTGGACCGCGTGTTCACGCAAGCCATCGCGCCGCGCGCCGATGACGGCAAGACGCTGTGCTGCGTCGCGCGCCTGAGCGCGCAGAAGGGCATCCCGCTGCTGATCGATGCCGTTTCCGAACTCGCGGGGCGTCGCGCCGATTTCCGGCTGGTGCTGGTCGGCGATGGCGAGATGCGCGGCGAACTGGAGGCGATGATCGCGGCACGCGGGCTCAGCGGGATCGTGTCGATCACTGGCTTCGTCGGCGCGGCCGAGGTGCGCGACATTCTGCTGTCGTCGCGCGCGATGGTGCTGCCGAGCTTCGCCGAAGGGCTGCCGGTGGTGATCATGGAGGCGCTCGCGCTGGAAACACCGGTGCTCGTCACGGCCATCGCCGGCGTGCCGGAATTGGTCGATCGGGATTGCGGCTGGGTGATCCCGGCGGGGTCGGTGTCCGCGCTGGTCGAGGCGATCGACGCGGTGCTCGATTGCGATGCGGGGACGCTGGCGGCGAAGGGCCGGGTCGGTCGCGAACGCGTGCTGGCGCGCCACGATTCGGCCAGGATCGGCGCGTCGCTTGGCACACTGTTTCAGGGCGCGGCATGATCGGCGTGCTGGAAATCCTCGCCCTGATCGTCCTGCTGCCGATCGCGATCGTCGATGCCGTGTTCCTGTGCGAAATCGCGTTCGGCCTCGCTGCGACCCCGACCGGCGCCACGCTCGAACTGCCGCCGTCGGTCGCGCTGCTGATTCCGGCGCATAACGAGGAAGCGAGCCTGCCGGCGATGCTCGCTGGGCTGGCCGATCTGAAAGCCGCCGGTGCGCGCGTGCTGCTGGTGGCCGACAATTGCGGCGATCGTACCGCAGCGATCGCGCGCGAGGCCGGATTCGACGTCGTCGAGCGCAACGATCCGGCACGGCGCGGCAAGGGCTATGCGCTTGCCTTCGGACGCGATCGCCTCGCGCTCGATCCGCCCGAGATCGTCGTCGTTCTGGACGCCGATTGCGCGATCGATCGCACCGCGCTGGCCCGAATCGCCACGCGCGCACTTTCCACCGGTCGCGTGGTGCAGGCCGCCTATGTTTTTCGGCCCGCATTGCAGGCCTCGGCGGCGGTGCAAATCTCGAATTTCGCCTTTGCAACCAAGAACATAGTACGTCAGCGTGGCATCGCCCGCCTGGGTGGCCCGGCGATCCTCACCGGCTCGGGCATGGCCTTCCCTTACGCCACCTTTGCCAACTTAGACCTCGCCACCGGCAACGTGGTCGAGGATCTGGTGATGGGTATCGAACTGATCGATCGCGGCGTGCCGCCCGTGTTCGAAGGCGGGGCGACGGTATGGTCCGACAGCAGCGGCGATTCCGGCACCGAAACGCAGCGCGCCCGCTGGGAAGGCGGCTTCCTCGCCACCGCGCGCAGTGTCGCGCCGCGCCTGCTCGGCGCGGGGCTGGCGCAACGCCGCTGGGCGAAGATCTGGATGGGCGCGCACCTGCTCGTCCCGCCGCTCACGCTGCTGCTGCTGGCGAACGTCGTCGCGACTTTAGTGGCGGTAATTCTCGCGCTGACGACCGGAATCGCCTTGCCCGCGATCATCGGCGGCGGCTTGCTCGCCTGCCTGATCGCGGCGGTCGCGGCGGCCTGGATGGTCGAGGGGCGGCGGCATATCAGTGGCGCGACCCTGCTGCGCCTGCCAGTCTATATCGCCTGGAAACTCGCGCTCTACGCCAGGATCCTCGGCGGCAAGCGCAAGGTCGCCTGGGTGCGCACCGAACGGATCGACCGCCCCTGAGGGGTGACGCTGACGGGATCATGCGATCCCAGGGCTTACCTCAAGTGGCGCAGCGCCTTGTCGAGCGCGCCGACATACGCGTCCGATCCATAGCGTTCGACCGCAATCTCCCGCGCGCGTCGCCTGCGCGCCGCGGCGGTCTCGGGCTGGGTCACGATAGCCATGATCGCCCGGCGCATCGCCGCCGGATCCTGCTGCGGAACGATCGTCAGCGCATCCGTGTCGTCCAGATACCCGGCAAGCCCTTCGCTCGCGGTCACGATTACCGGACGCCCGCTGGCCATCGCTTCCAGCAGCGCCTGCACCCCGGCGGCATAGCGGTTCGGCTTCACCGCGACGACGACGACATCGGCGTCGCGATAGAGCTGCGCCAGATCGCGCCATTCGTAGAATTTGCGCTCGAAATTGGCCGGCATCGTCTCGGGGAACGTATCCGCGAGCAGGGCCGCATCGTTCGAGAAGCCGCTGATCCTCACGTCGAGGTCGAGCTCGCCCGTCGCCGCCGCCAGCGTGCGATAATCGCGCTGCTCCAGCCCGACGCTGACCACCAGCGAGCGCCGTTTCGGCCCCGCCGGTCCCGGTGAGAAGAATCCGAGATCGGTCTGGTCGAAGATGAACTGCCGCTGCTCCGGCGGATACCCGGCCGCGGCCAGGTATTCGATCTGCGGGCGGGATGGGCTGACGAACAGATCGACCCTTTTCTTCAGCCCGAAGATCCCGAGCGCGGCGCGCGCGCGCGTCCGATCGATATTGTGCACCATCATGGCGACGCGCGGGCCGTCCCGCCGCCCTCCGGCCAGCGCAGCGACGGGAAAGCCGCTATGCTCGCCGGTGCAGAAGATCGTGTCGCCCGCGCCCGTGATCGACGCCAGTTTCCGCGCCAACGCCCAGACCTGCGGCGATCCGATCAGCTTGGAACGGATCCGGTCGTCCCAACGGGCCGAACCGTCGCCATCGGGCGCATGAACCTCGGCGCCGAGCCGATCGCGAAGCTGCCCCATGGCATGGCCCGGCCGATCGCCCGTGGCCGCCGCCGCCGCGATCCCGTCGAGGTCGGTGATTTTGTCCAGAACGATATGAAATGCCAATGGAGTCTCTCGCGCTCGATTTCACTTGGTCTGCAGCATCCAGGCGGGTGTCCGGCCCGGCGGTTCGTCCCAGGCGGTCAGGTCGCGCTGGAAATCGGCCCGGTTCGGAATCAGGCCGTAGCGCAGCAGATCGCGCGCCTCGCGCCGCTTGGGGATATGGCCGCCGCCCCGGCCCAACAGCCGCCGCAGCATGAATAAGGCGTGTCCGGCCAGCCACGCGAGACCAGCCCTGATGGCGGTGCCCTTGCCGCCGATCAGCGCGAAGAGGCGGCGGCGGGAGGCGAACCAGTAACGCGGCAGGGGTGGGCCCACCGCCAGATCCTTGCGGTTGTAGGCCAGGCCGGTCGAGGCACCGCCGATGTGATGCACCCGGCTTGCCGGTTGATGACGCACCGTCCAGCCGGCGCGGCCCAGGCGGTGCATCAATTCGACCTCTTCGAAATAAAGGAAGAAGCTGGTGTCGAACAGGCCGGTCTGCTTGAGCGCGGCGGCCCGGAACATCAGGCTGGCCCCGGTCACCCAGTCGGCCTCGCATTCCTGGCGATCGTCGATCACCATCGGGATGATGCCGAACAGCCGGCCGAGGCCGTCGGCATGCGACCCGCCGAGGAACTCGCGCCCGATCGAGGGAAAGCGGAAGGCGGAGCCCGACGGACTGCCGTCGTCGTTGAGCAACAGGCTGCCCACCGCCGCGCAATTCGGGACGCGGTCCAGCGTGTCGACCAAGGCGGAAACCGCACCGGGCGTCACCTCGGTATCGGGGTTGAGCAGGTAGATGTATTCTGGCGGCGTATCGGATTGCAGCAGATGCAGCATCGCCTGGTTGTTCGCCCAGCCGAACCCGCCGTTGACCGCCAGCGGCAGCACCGTCACCCAGTCGCCGAGCTTATCCTTGGTGACTCCCTCGGTGAGCGCCTCGACCGATCCGTCGTCGGAAAAGCCGTCGGCGATCACCAGCCGGAGATCGGGAAATTCCGCCCGCGCGCTGCCCAGCGCCTTCGCGGCGGCCAGCGCCAGTGCGGCGGTGCGGAAATTGACCATGACGGCGGCGACGTTGCGGGTCCTGGGAATGTTCAAGACGGCTGGCCCTTGCGCAAGCGGATAGTCGCCGGAACGCCGGTCGCCAGCGCGCCGGAGGGCACGTCGACCAGCACCACAGCGTTCGCGCCGACGATCGCGCCGTCGCCGAGCGTGACGCGGCCGAGCACCACCGCGCCCGCGCCGAGCTGCACGCCACGACCCAGCACGGGCGCGTCGTGCAGCGCGTCGAGCCGGCGGATGCCGAGCGTGCAATTCTGGCGGATGATGCAATCGTCGCCGATCACGGTATCGCCATGGACGACGATGCCGCCCTGATGCTCGACGATCACGCGGCGCCCCAGGCTGACCGAATAGGGCAGTTCGATGCCGTAGACGTTGCGACAGCGGCGATGGAGCGTGCGGTAGATCAGGCTGAGCGGTGCGCGCAGCAGCTTGGGGCGTACGGTCATCCGCCACACGCCGAAGCGGTGCACCGCCACCGCGCGGAAGCCCGGCTTCGTCCAGTCACGGCCGTGCGCCTGCCAGTCCTCGCGGATCGTTGCCCATAGCGCCGAGGTTTCGCTCATCGCCCGGCCGCCTGCTTGTATTCGATCAGTCCGGATCGCTGCCCGCCGGCGCGACTTCGACGGAAGCGCAGCAGGCCGAGCAGTTCGGGGAACTTGCCCAGCATCAGGAACACGCCGCTGGCGATCGCCAGGCGCGGGGGCAGGGTGCGGGATTTGGCCAGGGCGATCTGCGCCATCTTGGCCGGCCAGATCAGCACCAGGGCGGCGGCCGGCAGCGCGAAGATCGGGCTGGCGAACACCGTCGCCAGCAGCGCCGCGACGAACAGCGCCGGAATCACGCCCGCCCAGATCACGATGCTGCGGCAACTGCGGCGATAATCCGGCGCGCGGAGATCGGGGTGGCGGCTCGCCAGTTCGGCGAAGGCGTGGCCGGCACGCTTGCACCGCATCCACCATTGCCCGAATTTCAGGATTGCGGCGTCGTGCAGGGTCATTTCGTTATCGATCCGCGCTAGCCGCCAGCCGGTGCCGCGCAACCGCACCGCCATATCCGGGTCTTCGCCCGCGATCATGTCGGGATCATAGCCTCCGATCGCCTGCAACGGTGCCACGCGGCACAGCACATCGCCACCGCACGCCGTCGCCGGGCCGACCGCCACGTCCCACTCGTCGTCACACAAGGCGTTGTAGGTCGATCGATCCGGATAGCGCTCACGCCGCCGTCCGAAGACCAGGGCCAGGCCGGGATCGGCCTCCAGTGCCGCTATGCCGGCGTCCAGCCAGCCAGGTTGGACTTCGCAATCGCCATCGATCATCTGGACGAATTCCAGCGCCGGATTTCGCGCCGCCAGATGCGCCAAGCCCGCATTGCGGGCGCGGGCGGCGGAAAGGCGGGGCGGGGTGTTCAGTTCGATCGCGTCGATGCCGCGCGCCCGCGTCATCGCGACGCTATCGTCCGACGAGGCGGAATCGACATACACGCGCGCGACGCCGTCGGGCAGCGATTCCAGGCAACGGACCAGCCGCGCGCCTTCGTTGCGGCCGATCACGACGATGCCCAGCTTGCCCCCGTCGGACCCACCCTGTTCGTGCTGCGCCAATTCGTATCACTTTCGCTGGACGTCACTCATAGGTGTGACACATAGGCGGTTGTCAATTGGTTGCGCCGCGGCATTTTCTTGATGCGGGGATCGGCGTGCGGCGGGGCGGCGGATTTATGAGCGTAGCATCTCCGGGAAAGACGGTCTTTGTCGACATGGCCTTCGATCGATACGATTTCGAGGCCATGGTCGCCTGGCTGCAGCATCGCCAAGCCGCGGACGGTTTCGCATATGTCGTGACGCCGAATGTCGACCATATGGTGCAGATTGCCGCCGATCCCGAGCGGCTCCGCCCGATCTACGACGCCGCGACGATCCGGCTGTGCGACAGCCGGATCCTGGCGCGATTGGCCAGGATGCGGGGGGTGACCCTGTCGGTGGTGCCGGGCAGCGATTTGATCGTGGCCCTGTTCGATCGTGTGCTCGTGGCGGGCGATCGTTACTGTCTCGTCGGTGGCAGCGGTGAGCTGGCCGACAAATTGCGGCGGAAATTTCCGGCGCTCGATCTCGTGCATCATCAACCACCGATGGGATTGCGGACCGACGCACAGGCCCGTGCCGCCGCCGTCCGCGCCGCGGCGGAGGCCGGGGCGCGGTTCACTTTGCTCGCGGTCGGCGCGCCGCAGCAGGAGATTCTCGCCCATGAGATGGCGCGAGATGGCCAGGTTGCTGGCACGGCTTTGTGCATCGGCGCGGCGATCGACTTCATCGTCGGCGCGCAGGTTCGCGCGCCCCGTGCCGTTCAACGGGCCGGCATGGAATGGGCCTGGCGCCTTGCCGGCAACCCCAGGCGTCTCGCGCGGCGCTATTTGTGGGACGGGCCGAAAATATTTCTGCTCGCGTTTCGCTGGTCGAAACCAAATGCCTGATACAAAGGGCGGATAGAACCAAAACAGGTCGAACGGATGGATCGCGAATCAACCTTGCCGCACGCCGCGCGTCGCGTGCCATTCCCGCGCATGCCGGCCATCGGCGTCGTCTGCGGCAGATCGACGGAGATGTTCGGCGGACTGCGGGCCTGATGCGATCGGGCGACGCCCAGCGCGGCGGGATGAACCGCCATGCGTGGCTGGATCACGCACGCGGTATCGGCATCATCCTGGTCGTCTATGCGCACCAGATGCGGGCGCAGACGGCGATCGGTCAATTCCCGGCGGCGTGGAACGGGCCATTTCAGGATGCACTGATCTATTCGTTCCACATGCCGCTTTTCTTCTTCATATCGGGCGTGGTTTCGTTGAAATCCATGCGGAGCAAGCCTTTCGCGGAATCCTTTCTCGATAAGCTGAAGAGTATCGCCTACCCGTATTTTCTCTGGTCGATCCTCTCGTGGTGCCTGTCCGCACTGGCCGTACACTATGTCAACAAACCGATGGATTTTCGGAGCCTGATATCGATCGTGTACCAGCCGATCCTGCAATACTGGTTCCTCTACGTCCTGTTCTTCTGCCAGCTGGTCGCGCTGATCTTCAGGCGCGCATTCCCGGCGAACATCGTCATCGCCGCGATTTTTTTGGTGGCACCGCTTCCCTTCATCAATCCGACCATCAACGAGTTCGTGGCATCGTTTCCCTTCTTCGTTATCGGCATGATGACCTCCGGCTTTTTGCTGGCACCAACCGATCGGCGTTCCACGCGCGGGAAGATACTGGCGGCGGTGGCGGCGCTCGGCGTGTTCATGGTCCTCGTATGCGTGCGGCGCGACAATAGCGCTTCCCTTTCGGCTGCCGCGCTCGTTCAGGCCTGGGCGGGGATCGCGTTCATTATCGTCGTCGCGCGGATCATTGGGCCACGGTGCTCCTGGCTGTCCACGCTTGGGCAGGCGTCGATGGCGATCTTCGTCATGCACACCATCGTCGCGGCGGCGATCCGAACGATCTTGGGCATGACGGGCCCGCACCACCCGCTCTTACTGTTGCTGGCGTGCGTGATCGGCGGATTGATCGTACCGCTCATCGTCGTACGGGTCGCCGCGATCTACCGATTGGAGCCGTGGCTCGGGTTGGGCAAATCGGAGCGACGCAGCGTAGGGGCCGATCGGCCTATTGCTTTAGCTGTGCCATGAAATCGTTGACCGCGCGCGCCTTGGGCGCGTCGGACAAAGGCTGGCCCGTATATTCGCGATGACCATATTGGCCGCCCGGGCCAGGCGTTCCCACCGAGGTGAACAAGACGATCAGCCCGCCGACCTCCTTCTGCCAGCGCTTCAGATACGTCATGTACATATCGTAGATCCGCGGGTCGCGATTGGCGGCCAGCATGTCCTCGCCGATTTCCTTCTGGTAGCCGACGAACCCCGGCCCCGCTTCGTACGCGACCATCGGCAGGTTGTATTTGTGCGCAACCTTCTTGGCGGCGACCGCCTGGTTGATCGCATTGCCGACGATTTCGGGAGCGCGGGCGAACAGCGCATTGACGCGGACGGCACCCGTTCCGGGCAGCGTGTAGGGATCGGTGCTGAAATACGGCGCGACCGCCAGAGCATCGACCGACCTCCAGGTATCCTTGTGCGCCAGCGCACGATCGGCTCGCTCCGGCCATGTCTGATTGGCCAGAACTCGCACCAGTCGCTTCGGCTGGCCTGAAAAGACCCGTGTCCAGACGCTCATCACGTCGCGGACGCGATCGGCATAATAGAAATCGTTCGCCATGGCGGGATCGACATTGGGATAGAGTTCACGCCCGCGTTCCGTCGCCGTCTTGCCTTGCTGGAAAGCGTCGTTCCAAACCTCGTTCGAAAATTCGACATAGGCTTTCAGCTTGGGATCGAGATGGTCGCGTACATAGGTCGCGAACTTCTCGTAATACCCCGGATCGACATCGAACGGCATGTTGAACCAAGGGTCCGACTGGGTCGTGTTGGCCAATGCGACCATATATTCCATCGACACGCCGTTGGGGCCGCCCTGCGTGAACGACGCGGGCGTCGGCCGCTCCGCCCAGATGCGCTTCGGCGCGTTGTTGGTCTGCATCCAGTCCATGAAGCGCAGCACCTTGTAGGGGCGCTTCTCGGCGAGGAAGACGGGATTGAACGGCGTGGAGGTATCGACGCCCTGCTGTACGCAGGACAGCGGGCTGAGCGTTGCATCGTCCTTGGTCGCGGTCAGTTTCATCGTGATGCCGGCAGTGGGGATCGGCTTGTCGACGATCATCGTGAAGTGCTTGCCCGACCCCTTCGTCTTCCAGTCGCCAAAGGCATAAACGTCCCAGCCGTCCGCGATCGTGCAGGCAAAGCTGCCGGTCTGGATGCGCACCGTGCCACTCTGCAGCATCACCGAAAGCAGGGTCGTCTTGGGAATATGGATGGGGTGCCCGGTCGGGTCGAACTGGATGCGACCGATCGGGTCTTTCCAACTGCCATTGGGCTCGATGAAATTGATCGTGGCGGACGTCTGGACGATATCGTTGAACGCCCATTCTCCGGCATAATATTCCAGACCGCCGAGGTTCATGCCCACGACGGTGGGCTCCACCGTCAGCGGCGTGTCGGCAGCGCGCGCACCGGCGGGCGAGGTGGCGGCGATCGGCGCGGATGTGCCATTCCGGTGCAGCATGGCGGCGCCGGCACCGGCCAGAGCAGCGGGCACGAGGATGAAACCGACAGCTCGCATCATTGCTCTACACACATCGGCGATCGCCGCTTTCGTCTTGCTTTTGGAGGTGCGGCCATACATCATGGCCGGGGATTAGACCAGCATGCTGGTACCCATCCGACCCTGCGATCGCCGCCGGCGCATTCGCGAACAAAAGCGTGCTGCCCGTGATCCTAAGCGTCAAAAGCTTGTTCTATCTGGATGGGCTCCTCCTGCTCGGCCTGCTGTTCTTCCGTTGGGCGCTGGTCGATCGGATGAAGGGCCTGATCGATGCGCGCGTGTTCGCGCTGGTCCTGCTCGTGCCGGCATTGCTGATTTTCGTTCCGAAGGTGGAAATGGCCTATGCCGTTCTGCTGGTCGCCGCGATGCTGGCGCGCAACCGACCGGAATTGTGCGCAGGCTATCTGCTGATGTTGCCGATGGTGCCGGAACTGAGCCTGGAGTACAGCCTGGGGGGCCTGTACATCATGCGCTTGTCGGCCACGTCGGCTCTGGCAGTCGGGGCGCTGCTGGCGCTGTTGTGGACGCCGCGCACGACCAGATTGCATAGCGGCAAGTATGATTTCGCGGCGGCGGTCCTCGTTCTCCTGTTCACGCTCATGAACGCGCGGGGAGGGGAGGCGAACGCTTATCTGCGCGGCTTCGCCGATATCTTCCTGACGGTCGGCGTGCCGTACATCATCGTGTCCCGAAGCATCGGCAGCGAGAGCGATGCGCGCGTCATCCTGTCGCGTTTCTTCCTGGCGGGTGCCCTCGCCGCACTGATCGCTATCTTCGAGGCGAGCCGGCACTGGGCTCTCTATGAGTACATCCCATCGCATTTGAACGTTTCCCTTCGCGGTATATCGATGCTCAACGTGCGAGCAGGGTTCATGCGCTCGGGTGGTCCGTTCCTGAATCCCACGGCATTCGCGTTCTTCCTAGCGATCCTTCCAGCCGGCCTGTGGGGGGTTCGGTCCTATTTCCACGCGCTTGGATATCGCGCGGTGATGATGCTCTTGCTGGCAGGTCTGCTGGCCACGCAGTCGCGCGGCGCGTGGATTGCCTGCGCTGCTGGATATTGTGCCTTGTGGGCCTATCGTGGGCTCAGGGGCAGGGCGGTGGGCGCGCTTTTCGGAGCCGCAGTGCTTTATACGGTTGCTAGTCTCTTATTGCCTGAAAACGGCCGACTTGCCGAGAGTCTTGGCCGTTCCGGTGCCGCTGTAGATACCATGGATTATCGTAGGGCATTGCTCGAAAGTGGCCTAGCGCAAGTTCGCGCGCACCCATTGCTGGGACAATCGGCTTCCGAACTGAATGTTTCGATGGTCGAACTTGTTCAGGGCCAAGGTCTCATCGATTTCGTCAATACTCATCTGTTTGTCGCACTAAGCGGGGGGCTGCTAGGATTCGTGATTTGGCTAGTGATATGGGGAATACCATTCGCTGCAACTTGGCGTCACGGTGCCCGGATCGGTAAATCGCCAGCAAGCGGTCTTCAGGTTGTGCCGGAGACGATGCTGGTGGTTAGCATGGTCGCGCTTTTGTTTACTTCGACCGCAAATCGCGGATTGCTTTGGCCGGTTGTCGCTCTTGCCCTTACCGCTCCCTTGCTATCCTTGGCAAGGCAGCGGCAAAAATCACTAGATCGTAAAGCTCGTCCGCTAATTTATAATGGCGGTCGGTCAGTCAACGCAGCAGTATCGCTGTAAATTTTTACAATCCCGATCACAAAGCGAAGGTGGTGAAGTGTTCCAACGCGACCATCAATCTGGAGTCGCAGGTCAGTTAATGTTGGAATGATTAGTAAAAAATAGTTTTCTTTTCGTTCGAGCACGTCATTATGAGAAATATTTGAGTAAGAGATTTCGATCGCGTCGTTTTGTTGATCTAAAATTTTCCGTCACCAGGTAGATGTGGCCTTGTTATCCTTAGCCTTTTAGCTATTGCTCCTTGACACCATGGATCGATCCATTTGCCAAATATATATGCAATGTTAATCAATATGATGCAGATAAATAGCGCTGATGTGTTGTCGATCGATGTTAAGCGCCAGTTTGTAACGAGGCCTGTAGCGGTCTGAATGATCATAAATACGCCGAGATGTATTGTGTAAAGCGGATACGAGATCGCGCCTAAAACCTCGAATGACTTATGCGATGATTTCGCCTGCGATAGCAACAAAACAATCAAAGGAAATAGCGTTAGGATTGTAGTCAGATCAAACCCTGCCCGATAGGTATTCGGCACCGGTGATAGCATTATCACAATCACTGCGCCGAAGATGACCCAAGCTAGTGAATCCGGTAGTGGTGGCACAACGAATGTGCTGACCATGCGGCAGAGTACTACTCCGGCAAGAAATCCAAAAGTTGCACGTAGGAAGGTCATGTCAATTTCGTCCCAGCGATAGCCGAAATCAAGCCCCTTCCCGCGCGCTACTGTATCTACAACGAGAATTGCGAAAGTAAGCGCCGTTAGAAAAGCGAGCCATAGAGTCGATAGTCTGACGAGGGCGGCGCCATAAGCCAAGTTGATCATAATTTCACCGAACAGAGACCAGCCTTGGGTCGACAAAGGAAACAACGTCGGTGATGTCGGGCTTGGCATAAGGGCTAGTGCGGTTATGACCGCGATGAACCCTCCCAACCAATCATGCGAATGTAAATTACCCGGGATCGTTGCAATAAAGCCTAATCCGACCCCGATCAGCCACATTGGCGCGAACCGGCCATATCGTTTGATCAAGAACGTCTGAAAATATTTTCCAGCAAGAAGGCGTCCTTCATAAGCGTGAGCGATCACAAATCCACTCATCAAAAAAAACATGTCAACGGCAAGATACGCGGACGGTGCAAGCTTAAGAGCGCTGATAAAACTGGCATGATAAAAAAGCACGGCGATCGCGCATAACCCGCGTAGGGCGTCAAGCGCTTCAAACCGGCCACCCGCCGGAGTAGTCGCAACCGGGTTGGGTATTTTCTGACTTTGCTGATTTTTGATCGTCATCCAATCATCTGTGATGAATTTGGGTTCGAGGGCAAGGGGCCGGATATTTTGGAGAATTATTCGCAGCGACAATTGGCGCGGGTGCCGTGACGCAGCCTCACCGATCGCGGTGTTTTGTGTGAGGCGAGGACGCGTAGGGCGGGCCGATCGGAGAGTTTGGTTTATGGCTCGCTAACCACTCTCCTTATGATAGGATAAGCGGTTCGTTCCCTAATTTCGTCTCAACTATCGAGGCGGGACGAACATGAAAATTTTCGAAGATTTGAGATTATATTCGGGTAACGACGTCGAAAGCGGAAAAGCGGACATCGCCGTGATCAGCGAGGTCGCCGAAACGATCGATACTTCGTCTACTACAGTGCTCACCACGGCGCGGACGGTATCCGCGATGCTGGACACCAGCGAGGCCAGCAAAGTCGCAGCCGCGATTGATGCTCCGGCCACGACGGTTCGAACGTCCGCCAGCACGGTTTCCGCGATGCTGGGCACCAGTGAGGTCGGCAAGGTCGTAGCCGCGATCGATACTTCGTCGGCCATGGTCGGGGCTACCATAGGCGTCTCATCCCCAGCGCTGGACACCAGCGAGGTCAGCAAGGTCGCCGGAGCGATCGCCCCCGCCGTACCCGTTGAAACGCCAACGGTGTCCAACACTCCTGTGGTCGTCACGAGCCCAACGGTGGACAGCAGTCCATCGGCGAATACCAGCACGAACACGATGGACATCGGCATGAATTTGGCCGGTGTCAGCTATTACGGCACGCAATATCCCTTCCTGGATCGGTTCAAGACGTCATCGGAATGGATGGTTCAGGGTGTGAATGGACAGCCGATCGGCGCGCTCTCGCTGGACGCCAACGGTTATCCCACCGCCATGCCGACAGGCGCGACCAACATTTTCACGATGGTCGGTCTCGATCCGGTCGCGCTGGAAACATCCGATATCTATGTCATTACCTACAAAGGTAATGCGAGCATCAATATTCTGGGCGGCACGATCCTGTCGTCCGAACCGGGTAAGATCACCTTCCGTTTTACAGGCGAAGGCAGTTCTACGGCGATCAACGTCAGCGCGATCGATCCCGCAAATCCGCTCTCGGACATGCACGTCGTGCGGCAGGATCAGGTAGCGCTGTACGAAAGCGGCGAAATCTTCAATCCGGCCTTTCTCGACAAGGCATCGCAATGGTCCGAACTGCGATACATGGATTGGGGCAACACCAACAACAACACGCTCACGTCGTGGGACCAGCGCACCACGCTGACCAGCGCATCGTGGAGCAACATTTCCTCGACGCACAGCGTCCCGATCGAGATCATGGTTGCGTTGGCCAATAAGACCAACACCGATATGTGGATCAACATTCCGGCCGCCGCGGATGACGATTATATTCGCAAGACCCTGTCCTATGTACGGGACAACCTTGCCGCCGGTCTGAGCGTAAAGGTCGAATATTCCAACGAGGTTTGGAATTGGGGATTCCAGCAGGCGAGCTACGCCCAGACCATGGGCGCGCAGATGTTCGGCACGGACCTCAATGGCAATGGCCAGATAGATCGCGGCACGAGCGAGGAACCGGGCACCGCCTATCTGCAATATTACGGCTATCGCGCGGCTCAGGTCGCAGCCGTCGCCAATAGCGTCTTCGCTTCCAGCGACCCTGCGCGCCTTCAGAACGTGCTCTCCACCCAGACCGGCTATCTCGGACTGGAAACCTATATCTTCGACGGTGTTCAAAGCGCCGCGCTGGGCAGCGTCGCCAGCCTGTTCGACAATTATGCGATCACGACGTATTTCGGACTCGACAGCGTCGATCAGGCGACCCTCGTGTCATGGGCACATGCTGGGCAGGCCGGCATAGATGCGGCGTTTGCCGGTCTGAACGCCAGCTTGAACGACAGTCTCAGGGTCTATGTCTATCAGCAGGCGGTCGCGGCGCGGAACGGCCTCTCGCTCGTCGCCTATGAAGGCGGCGTCGGCTTGGCGGCGTACACCTTTGCCGACGCCGATCAGTCGGCGATGCTGGCGTTTTTCGAGGCGCTGGATAACGATCCTCGCATGGGCGATATGTATGCCAAGATGGTTGCGGATTTCGCGGCCAGCGGTGGATCCGGTCTTAACGCGTTCACCGACGCAGGCTCACCCAGCAAATGGGGCACCTGGGGTACGCTCGACAGCATCTACGACGAGGGCAGCGAGCGGTACGATGCGCTGGTTGCGGCGTCCCAGGCTGCCAAGGCGGCCCAGCTTACCGGCGGCGATGCGACTCAGGTCAACGTCCTCACTTCGGCGGCCAGCTATGTACTCGGCGGAAACCAGTTGACGCTGACCTATGTCGGCTCGGGCGGCTTCAACGGTACGGGCAACGACCTGTCGAATACCATCGTCGGCGGCAACTCCTTCAACATGCTCTATGGCGGCGGCGGTGACGACACGATCGTCGGCGGCAGTCGTAACGACATCATCGACGGCGGCACCGGCGCTGATCGGATGATCGGCGGCGATGGCGATGATACCTATGTGGTCGACAATATCGGTGACGTGGTCGTCGAGCAGGCGGGTGGCGGAACGGACGAGGTCCGCACCACCTTGAACACCTATGCGTTGACCGCCAGCGTCGAAAACCTCACCTTTATCGGGACGGGCGTCATCACCGGGACCGGCAACGATTCCGACAATATCATCGCTGCTGTCGCTGGGGCCTCGGCATCCTTGTACGGTGGTGCCGGCAACGACACCCTGACCGGATCGACCGGCGCGGACCTGCTTGATGGTGGGACCGGTGCCGACATCATGCGCGGGGGCCGGGGCAATGACGTCTATATCGTCGATAATGCCGGCGATAACGTCATCGAGCTGGCCGGGGGCGGCATCGACACGGTGCGGACCACGCTCAATCTCTATGGGCTTGCCAGCGAAGTCGAGAATCTTACCTTCATCGGAACGGGGAATTTCAACGCTTTCGGCAATTCCCTGGACAATGTGATGACGGGTGGTGCCGGCGACGACACGCTGTGGGGTGACGTCGGCAACGATACGCTGAACGGTGGTGCCGGCAACGATGTGTTGATCGGCGGCGTCGGTGCCGACACGATGATCGGTGGCCTGGGTGATGATCGATACGATGTCGATAACATTGGTGACATCGTCGTTGAACTGCCCGGTCAGGGTAACGATGCGGTTTACACAACGGTAAATTATACGCTGACCGCCAACGTAGAGAATCTGATGCTTTCCGGAACGGGCAATATCAACGGAACCGGCAACGAGCTGAACAACATCATGTTCGGCAATAGCGGTGACAACATCCTGTCGGGTGGCGCCGGCGACGATACGTTGATCGGCGGTGCCGGCAACGACACTTTGGTCGGCGGAGACGGAAACGATTCGCTGGATGGTGGCGACGGCGACGATATTCTCAACGGCCGCATGGGCGACGACTTGATTACCGGTGGCGCGGGGAACGATGTGATCTGGGGCGGCATCGGACGCGATGTCATGGATGGGGGCGCCGGAGCGGACCGCTTCATCTTCTACACCGGCGATACGGGCAAGACGCGGGCGACCGCCGACATGATATATTTCTCGCACAGCGATGGCGATTTGATCGATCTGTCGAGGATGGACGCGCGGACCGCGACGTCGGTGGACGATGCATTCAGCTTTATCGGGCAGGCGGCATTCACCAACACCGCCGGTGAATTGCGCATCCAATATAGCGGCGGATATTGGGATGTGCTGGGCGACACCAACGGCGACGGAATCGCCGACTTCTCGATCACCGTCAGTGCGGGCAGCACCCCGTTGATCGCGCGCGACTTCGTGCTCTGAGCGCGTCGCTTACTGGATCGCAGAGACTTTCCGGCGGACCCATTGGTTCGCCGGAAATTCGATCAGCTTGTAGGTGACGGTGGCGGCAAGGATGGCGATGCCGAGTACCACGATCGACATGATATCGCCCATCAACGGCGTCGCGCCGGCAAACTTCCGGCCGTCGATTGTTGTCATCCAACCGTCATAGTGCGTGATCCGGCCTAGGATCTCCAGCGCGTTGTTGAAGCGGTAAACGATGAATAGATGAACCATGTAAATCGAATAAGATACCGTGCCCAGAAATTCGAACGCTGGGAGGGCCAGAATCCGGCTGACAGCGCCCGCTTGCTGCGCAAAGATCAGTATCACGAGTGCGAAGATTAGTGGAACTGTCAGGGATAGTATCGTGGCACCGGAATTGACTACGATAATGATCGTCCCCGTCACGGCTACGATCTCAAGTAGTGTTGCCGCTATAGTGCTCAACGCGAGCCGCAGGCGGCGGTGCACGTGAAACGCGACCACGCCAAGGGAAAATCCGAAAAGGCAACGTGCAAAGGCACCGTCGTGGAATACATTCAGGTAACGGTCGGTGGCAAAAATTAGATAGCCCCCACATCCAAACGCCAAAATCACCGCTGCGGGCACTAGAAAACGGCCGAGATATCGGAAACCGAACGCAAAGACGAGGTAAGTCCAAACTTCAACCGCGATGCTCCAGGCGGGACCGTTCCATGTCGGCGCGTCAGGCCCGACAAAGGGCTGTATGAGGGCCAGATTGGCAGCTATCATTGAGACACTATAGTCTCCGGAAAATGGCTGATGTCCGGATGGACGGTCCACTTGCATCGTTGCAAATTCGAACGCCACGAACAGTGCCAGTACAACGACATGCAAAGGGTAGACTCGCCCGAACCTCAGCAACATGAATTTGCGTATGGAATAACCGCTCCGGATCCGATCGCTGTAGCTGGCGGCAATCACGAATCCGCTCAAGGCGAAGAAAAAATCAACGAAAAGAAAGGCGTTTTGGACAAAGGAGGAACGGTTTATATGGCCTAGCGTATCGAAGTGATACAGCACGATCATGCAGGCGCAGACGCCGCGCAGGCTGTCGAGCGCCACGAAGCGATGTGTTTTCCCCCCGGTCATTCGTCCTCGTCGCACAGCGGTGTTTCGACGCCAAGAAATATTCAGTCTGACGACAGGATGATCCTGGCCGGAATGCCGACTGCCGTCGCGCCGGCCGGTACGTCGCACGTCACGACCGCATTGGCACCGATCTTCGCATGCGCGGCGACATGGATCGGCCCGAGCAATTTCGCCCCGGCGCCGATATCGACATGGCCGTCGATCCGCGGCACGCCCTTGCCGTTGGTGCCGAGCGTCACCTGCTGGAAGATCAGGCAGTTCGGACCGATCACTGCGTCCGGATGGATGACGATGCCGTTGGGATGGGGCAGCAGCAGCCCGCCGCCGATCTGCGTGGTCAGCGGAATGTCCGCTCCGGACACCGCGGACCAGAAGCGATGGCGGATGACCGCCAGACTTCTGCGCGCGCGCGATGTGGGGGTGCGTTGGTAGGCGCGGATGCTGGCCAGCAACGCGCGGCCGGGATCCCACCCGCTGCGCTGTTCCCTGCTCCAGTCCGGCGTGTCGGCGGAAACCATCGTCTTGCGTCCTGGAAAAGAGATCGGCATCGAACGCCGACCATCGCCGCGTCCCGGCGGGACTGTACAGCGCATGGCCGCGCTTGCCAGCATCGTTCGCCGACGCCAAGAAGCGGACGGGGCTTTCGATGGAATTTCGTGTGATCGACAATCGTTCGCGTGGCGCAGGCGGCCTCTGGATCGCGGCTGCTCTGATCCTGGCCTTCGCCTTGTCCTGCATCTGGTTCGCCACCCGTCAGGACATCTGGATCGACGAATCGACCCAATTGTCCGGCATTACCCTTTCGCCGCTCGCGCTGATCCACTGGCTCGCCGGCACCGATGCCCAGCGCTTCGGTGTGCCGGGCGACCGGATGCCGCCGCTCGGCTATCTGCTCGATTGGGCCTGGTGGCACGGCGTGTCGCAGTCGGTGCTGGCGTTCCGCTTGTTCCATGCCGCTTTGGTCGTCGCCGCGCTGGCTTTATTCGCTCGGACGGAGCGCAGATATGTCGGTGGGCGCTGGGCATTCGTAGGGCTGATCTTCCTCGCGGTATCGCCGGAGACGGTTCAACTCGCGGTCGAACTGCGCGCTTATCCGATGCTGTTCGCACTGGCCTGCGTACAGGCGGCGCTCTTCCTCCGGCTGGTCGCGATGCCGCGGCCGACCAGGCCCGCGCTGGCCGGTTTCGCCCTGGTATGCGTGGTGACATACTTCGTGCATTTCTTCGGCGTGGTCGCGACCTGCGCCTATTTCGGCGCGCTGTTGCTGCGTTTCCTGCGCGCGAGCCCGTTCCGCGTGATCGTGGCTGGGCTGGTCGCGTTGGTCCCGGCACTGGCGCTCCAGCCCTTTATCATGGGGGCGAGCGCGCTTTCCGCCGTCCCGGTCGTCGGCACCGGCCCGGTCGACTATATCCTGCAATTGTTCGCCGGTTCGGTCTATCTCGTCGTGCCGCTGGCCGGTGCGCTCTTTCTCGCCGGCAGCTTCGCTTTGTTCGGGATCGGCCTCTGGACCGCGCTCGGCCGCGTGATGGCACGGCGGACCGAACCGGTCGATCACATGATCGTCGTCGCGGGATTGGGCGTGGTCGCGACGGTCGCGCCGCATTTCTGGATCCATTCGTTCGACACGCTGAAGCCGAGCTACAGCATCTGGCTGCTGCCAGTGCTGGCGCTGATCATCGGGTCCGGGGCGCGGCAGGCGATGCAGCGCGATCGCTGGATCGCGCGCGCCATTCAGGCGGCGATCGTGGCGATGGCGGCGGGGGCGACGGTATCGGGCATCGTCTTTCTCGTGCATTCCGACTGGTACGTGCACGGCCCGGCGCGGGCGATCGCGGCCGAGCGACGCGGCGACATGCCGATCGTCTATGTCGGCACCGACACATATGCTTACGGCTACTTCCCGACGGTCTATCTGACCCAGCGGAGCGCCGAACAATGGCTGGCGGAGGAGAGCGGGGTCCGCCGCCTGCCGGACGGCCCGATCATGCCCTGGTCGGCGCTGTCCCGCTACAAGGAGGCGCTCGTCGTGGATATCCGGGTTCGGCGGTACAGCGATCTTGGCCAGTGTCTGAAAGGCCGTTGCCCCCCGTTCGAGCGCTCGCCGCTGCTCGACGCGATGCTGGCCAATGGCGGCTGGCATGAGGCCGCGACGACCAGACGTTTTGGATATTATGATGTACAGCTTACGACGCTGACATCGGTCGCCCGCTAACGCCGTGATGATCGGAGCCGGCTACAGGGATTTGATCAGATCCGAACGATGGCGGAACACTTCCTCGTCGATCATCGGATGGCCATCCTTTGCAGCCGCTTCGGTCAGTCTGGCTAACGCATCCGGTTCGGCGATCAGCGCCGCGATCGCCTCGGCCAGTGCCGTGGGATTGGCGGCGGTCATCACGCCACCGCCATGGTGTCCGATAAGGTCCCGGGGATAGGGACTGTCATACCCCACGATCGGCGTTCCCGAGAGCAGAGCCTCGACCAGGCACCGCGGGGACTCCAGTGTCTTGTGACAGAATAGAAATATATCCGCGTCTCGAAACGCCTGCATCAACGCTTCGCGATCCTGGGTCGGTCCAGGGAAGAATATACGGTCTCCGACGCCAAGCCGCGCGATCATCTCTCGCGATGCAGCGAGGTCCGGCCCGTCGCCGAACCATGTCGCGTGGAAATCAGCCCCGGACCTTTTGAGGGCAGCCAGGGTTTCGATCCAGTCCGTCGGGCCTTTATCGGGATGAACGCGGCCGCCATAGATGATCTCGATCTTGCGGCCGGACGGACGCGCGATCTTCGCGGTCAAATTGTGAGGAGCGATGCGAGACTCTGCGCCAAGATGGATATCGTGGACCAAATGCCCGTCGCGGCTGTAGCGTACATAGGCGTTGTAAGTGTCCATGCCATGGAACAGCCCCATTGCCGAGCGGCGGATGACATGCCGTTCCAGTCGCTTGGCCAGAACGGCATTGATCCGGCGGTACAGCCGGCGAAGGCCGCGAGATTGCTGTGCTTGGAACGCCATGACTTGCGATTCGACCCGGTCGGTCCAGATCGCAGCCTTTCGCCCGCGCTTCGCCGCCAGCAGCGCGGCGATCGCGCCCCAATCGCCCCAAAACCCACCGATCGCGAATTGAAGATGCGTAGATTTATCGATCAGATTTTTGAGCTCGCGTGCGGTACGCAGTAGGTGGCGTAGGAAGGCGGGCGGGGTCCATGCTGCGGGCAGGCAATGGATCGAAAGCTTGTCGGTCGGCAGCAATTCGGAGACCGGACTGGTCATCGCTGGCGGCTCCGATGCCGCGATCACCGGACAACAGACCGCAACCGTATCGAAATTCTTTAGCCACAGCCGCAGGCCATTGCAGGCCTGCGTATCGAGCCACAGCACGTCGCCGATCGAATAGATCGGCAGCGGCAGCACCAGCATCAGGGACGTAGGCGGGGCGGGGGGCATCTGACTACGCTCGTTGCATACGGAATGATCGACCGCAATGGCCGCCCTTTGGCCTATCGCTCTCGCAGCGCGCTGCCCTTGGCTTCGTCGACCGGGCTGGTGAGGTAGCTGAGGAAGCTGCGGTCGCCCGTCACGATATCGGCCACTGCGCTCATGCCCGGCGTTATCGCGACGTTGCGGTCGCCGCGGTCGATGCGCGTGCGGTCCAGCGCGACGCGCACGACATAGACCGGCCCCAGTTTCTCGTCGTCGATCGCATCCGGGCTGATCGCCAGCACCTTGCCGGGGATCGATCCGTAACGTGCGAACGGGAACGCCTCGAGCTTCACATCGACCTTCTGGCCAACCGACACGAAGCCGGCGTCGCGGTTGAGCAATTTGACCTCGGCGACCATCCGGCCATCCGCGGGCACCACCGTCATGATCGGTTTCGCCGCCTCCACCACGCCGCCTTCGGTATGGACCGAGAGCTGGCCGATCGTGCCGGTGACGGGTGCGCGCAGTTCCTGGAAGGTGCTGCGCTGCTGCGTCTTGGCGAGTTCCTCCTGCCGCAACTGCATCTCGGCATTGGCCTTGACCAGTTCGTCGAACAGCGCCGCGCGCACTTCGGTGCGGGCCTTGGCCATCGTGCTCGCCGCGCCGGCCGACTGGGCGTTGGCGCGCTGGATCGATTCGATCGCGGCATCGCGGTCGCGCGCCTGGCCGAGCCGCTGGCGGCGCATCTCGATCACCTTCAGCTTCGAGACGAAGCCCTTGGCGAGCAATTGTTCGTTCGCGGCGATCTGTTCGTCGAGCAGCGGCAGCGTCTCGGTCAGCTTGGCGACCTGCACGCGCGCCGTGGCGATGTCGGATTGCGCCACGCGGCCATTGGCGACCTGCGCCGTGATCGACGCCTGCACATCGGCCAGCTTGGCCTGCGCCAGCAGTTTCTGCGCCTCGACCGTCGTGGCGTCGGCCCCGGCGGGCGGCGTGAACACGAAGCCCTTGCCGTCCAGCCCATCGATCACCGCGCGGGTGCGCGCGACGGAGAAGGCGGCGGTTTCGTACGCCTTGCGTGCCTGCGCCGCCTCGGCGGTGGACACGGTGGGATCGAGCAGGACGAGCACCTGCCCCTTGGTCACGTGATCGCCGTCATGCACCAGGATGCGGCGCACGACGCCGGCCTCTGCGGGCTGGACGAGCTGGACGGCACCGGTCGGCACGATCTTGCCTGGGGCCGAGGCGACGATGTCGGTACGACCGAACGTCAGCCACAATCCCAGCGCGGCAACGCCACCCAGCAGCACCTTCGCGGTCAGCCGTGCGGTCGGCGACACCGGGCGTTCGATCACCTCCAGCGCGGCGGGCAGGAAGCCGGTCTCGTCGACCCGCAAACGCCCGATATCGCGCTTCTTCTCTTCGGCCAGGGACGCGCGGATCACGGCCAAGTTGGTGGTCAGCGCGTTCATGCGGCAATTCCCTGCACGCCGGATTGGCGACGATGGAGTTCGGCGTAGCGCCCGCCAAGGGCGAGCAGTTCGTCATGCGTGCCGGATTCGACGATCCGGCCCTTTTCGATCGCTACGATGCGGTCGCAGTCGCGCACGGCGGAGAGGCGATGGGCGATGACCATCAGCGTGCGGCCCTTCGAGATCGCCTTCAGGTTGCGGCGGATGATCTCCTCGCTTTCGGCGTCCAGCGCTGAGGTCGCCTCGTCGAGGATCAGGATGCGCGGGTCGGTGACGAGCGCACGGGCGATGGCGATGCGCTGGCGCTGGCCGCCCGACAGATTGACGCCGCGTTCGACGATCGGCGTGTCATACCCTTGCGGCTGTTGCAGGATGAAGTCGTGCGCCCCGGCGAGGCGCGCGGCCTTCATCACGCGTTCGAATGGCATCGCCGGGCTGACGAGCGCGATATTCTCGCGGATCGATCGGTTGAACAGGATATTCTCCTGCAGCACGACGCCAATCTGACGGCGCAGCCAGGTTGGATCGAGTTGCGAAACGTCGATCCCGTCGATCAGCACGCGACCGCTTTCGGCGATGTACAGGCGCTGCAACAGCTTGGTCAGCGTCGATTTGCCCGATCCGGACGATCCGACGATGCCGATCGACTGGCCCGGCGCGATGTTCAGCGACACCTCGTCGACCGCCGGCGGTCCATCCACGGCATAGCGGAAACGGACTTTCTCGAAGCGCACCGCGCCTTTCATCGCCGGCATGTCCAGCCGCGACGCGCTCTGCTGCTCGACCGGATGATTGAGGATGTCGCCCAGCCGTTCCACCGAGATGCGCACCTGCTGGAAATCCTGCCACAGCTGCGCCATGCGGATCACCGGGCCGGACACGCGCTGCGCGAACATGTTGAACGCGACGAGCCCGCCGACGGTCAGCGTGCCGGCGATCACTGCCTTGGCACCGAAGAACAGGATCGCGGCGAAGGACAGTTTGGAAATGAGTTCGACCGCCTGGCTGCCGGTGCTGCCGAGATTGGTCACGCGCAGCGCCGAGGCGCTGTACGCGGCGAGCTGACGCTCCCAGCGATCCTGCCATTGCGGTTCGACGGCGGAGGCCTTGACGGTCTGGATGCCGGTGACGCTTTCGACCAGCAACGCATTGCTGGCGGCACCGCGTTCGAACTTCTCCTCGATGCGGGCGCGCAGCGGGCGCGTGACGAACAGCGAGACGGCGACATACCCAACCAGGCTGACTGCGACGATCGCGAACAGCGACGGCGAATAGATCAGCATCGCGACCATGAAGACCACCGTGAACAGCGGATCGACCAGTACGGTGAGCGACGCGGTGGTGAGGAATTCGCGAATCGTCTCGAGCTGGCGCACACGCGTGACGGTGTCGCCGACGCGTCGCTTCTCGAAATAGCTCAGGGGCAGAGCGAGCAGGTGACGGAAGAGGCGCGCGCCGAGTTCGACGTCGATCTTCTGGCTCGTCTCGGAATAGACCCGGCTGCGGATCCAGCCGAACATTGTTTCCCAGAGGGATACCGCAACGAAGCCGAACGCCAGCACGTTGAGCGTGGACAGCGCATTGTGCGCCAGCACCTTGTCGATCACGTTCTGGAACAGCAACGGCGCGGCGAGGCCGAGCAGGTTGAGCGTGAAGGTGATCAGCAGCACCTCGCCGATGAGGCGGCGATAGCGGACCATCTGCGGGATGAACCAGGTGAGATCGAAACGCTTGCCGCTCGCGCCGCGCGACTCGCGGGTGGTGATCAGGACGATCCCGCCGTCCCAGAGCGCGTCCAATCCGGCGCGATCGACCTTCTCGACCGGGCGGCCGGGCTTCTGGATCAGTACGCCGTCCTCGAGCAGGCGGCCGATGATGAACCAGCCCGCGGGTCCGCTGGCCAGCGCCGGGAGCGGCTGGCCGGACAGGCGCCCGGGCGCGACATCGACCGCCTTGGCGCGCACGCCGGACTGGCGGCGCGCGAGGCGCACGATGTCGCCGGCGCCGAGCGGATCGGAATGGCCGAGTTCATGGCGCAACTGGACGGGATCGGCCGAGGTCTGGTGGATCGACAGCAACAACGCCAGCGCCTGGACGCCGCTATCGTCCTGCGGTGGTGGCGCGGCGGTCCCGGCGTCGGTCCCCGTGCCGCCGCCCGGGCCGCCGCCCATGCCACCGAACGCGTCGGTCAGCTTCTTTTCGATATCGTCGGGAATCTTCATGGCTCGATCCGTCGCGGATGATGGTCGGCCCTGTTCTCCACGAACAAGGTAAACAATCCGGTAACGATGTGGCCGAGATGCGTGGATTTGGTCGCGGCGAAAGCGTGATCGGTCCCGCCTGTTCCCGCGGGTGCCTCGCGAAGCACTGATCGCTGACCCGAAACGAAAAACACCGCCGGTCTCGCGACCGGCGGTGCCTTCCTGTTTCGAGTCGTCGAGGATCAGACCGCGAAGGATACCTTGGGAGCGGCACGACGGCGCATCGCGCCACCGACCAGGCCGAAGCCCATGATCATCATCGCCCACGTCGCCGGCTCAGGCACCGCGCCTGCGTTGGCGAACTGACGGTAGATGGATGCCGTCGAGGTGTTGGCATAGGTCAGCGCGTTGACGCTGAGGTTCCAGCCCATCGCGTCATATGCCGCGAGATCGAGACCGGTGACTTCGCCCGTCTGGCCGAAGCAGAAGGTCGGATCCAGCAGGCCGTTGCCGGTCTGGCAGCCCGCCGTGTCCTTCCAGTGCGACGCCTGCTGGCCGTCGCCCTGATAGCGACCCTGCGAGAAGGTGTTGCCGAACAAGGCGGTCTGGCCGCCGTCGATCGAGAAGAACTTCGCGCCGCTGACGGTGCCGGCCGACAAATCGCGTGCCGCGCCTGCGCCCGGTGCGATGTTCGTCGGATCGGCGCTGTAGCGGAACATGTCCAGCGCGCTGTAGATCGAGGTGTCGTTCAGGCTGTAGCCCAGCGCCGTTGCGCCGCTGGGATTGGTGCCAACGCCGTAGATGTCGAGGAAATCGACGCCCGAAACGAAGCCGAGCGCGTGCCCGATCTCGTGGATGGCGACGCCGATGAAGTCGAACGTGTTGGCGGTGATGCCGTCGGTCGGGTCGAAGTCGAAGTTGAAGTTGGTGCTGAAGCGGACCGTACCGTCGATCTGCTGCGGCGCGTTGGCCGTGCTGTAGCTCGCGTTGAGGCCCAAGGCCTTGGTGAGCGAGGTGTTCAGATACAGCGTCTTGGCGCTCGTGGTCGTGCCGTTGTCGTAGCGCAGCGTCGTCGTGTCGTCGTTACCGGCGGCGTTCACGCCGTTGGTGATGAAGCTGGCACCGCCGGCCGCGTTCAGCGTCGGCAGCACGATGCTCGAATCGATCGCGGAGCCGCTCTTGGTGGAGTTGACCGCGTTCAGCCAGGTGGAGGTGGAGATGTCGTTGCGGCTGCTGCCGGTCGAACCGATGATGCCGGTGCCGAGCGACGAGGTGCCGACGCCCAGGTTGATCGTGACGTTGTTCGTCAGGATCGAACCCCAATAGGCGGCTGCGATCTGGAAGCCGGCGCGGAACTGCGCCTGCTGTGCTGCCGTGCCGGCAAAGCCCTGGTCGATCAGATTGATGGTCGTCGCGTTCGCCGCGCCACCCAACGAAAGCATTGCTGCGCCGCAGCAAAGTAAGCTCTTGATTCGCATGTTAGACCCCTTGTTGCCCAATGGCCGGTTACGGCTCATTAACCAGACTTATTGTTGAGCGGGATCGAGGCTGTCAAACGCTATGAACCCTTTTTTACTATATGTTGCGCCGCGGTCACTATGGTCGCCCCAAAATGAGATTTACGCGCGAAAACATCCCTCTTGACGGACTGAACCGAGCACCATGCCCGCACTGAATGCCACTGAAATTCTTCCGCTTGTCGCCCGGATGAAGGCCGCGCTGGCGCGCAAGGACCGCACCGAGACGAATCGCGTCGTCGCGGCATTGCTCGATGGTGCCGCGCCGCTCGGTGAGCAATGGCAGGCCATCTCGCAGCTGATGCAGGTGAGCGGCGAGTTCAACCTGGCGCTCCGTGCGATCGATGCCTTCATCGCGTCCGCCGCCGACAAGCCGCGCGCACGCTATTCGAAGGTCGTGTTGCTGACCCAGGCGCAGCGGTTGCAGGAGGCGCAGGACCTGCTGACGCAATTGCCGGAAGACGTGCCGGACCGGGCCGGCCGTGCCTATGTGCTTGGCAATACGGCGATGACGCTCGGGCGGATCGACGAGGCGCGTGCGCATCTGCTGACCGCGCTGAAGCATCGGCCCGGCTGGGGCCCCGCCTGGCTCTCCCTGGTCATGGTCGGCAATCTGAAGACCGATCCGATCGGCGAGCAGTTGCTCGCCGAACGGTCGGTGGCCGAAAGACAGGGTCCGGCCGACCTGGCGCGCTATCATTACGCGCTCGGCAAGTTGCACGTCGATCGCGGCGATCACGCGGCGGCCTTCGCCGCGTTCGCGCGTGGCGCCGCGCTGTTGAAGTCGCTGACGCCATACGGCCGCGAGGCCAATGCCGCGAACGCCGAATCGACGATGACCGGATATTCGCACGATTTCTTCGATCGCATGCGCGAGAAGCAGACGATCGACACCAGTCGCCCGATCTTCGTCACCGGCCTGCCGCGATCGGGCACCACCCTGGTCGAACAGATCCTCGCCAGCCACAGCGCGGTGCTGGACGGCGGCGAACTCAATTTCGTCCAGCATATGGCGGTGTCGGTCGGCGGCGTCTCCGGCGATGCGGTCGCGCAATATGTCGCGCGCGGCGGCAGTCTCGATGACTTGGGCGGCCTTTATCTGCATCTGCTGGAAGAGCGCTTCGGGCCGACCGGCCGGATCGTGGACAAGACGATCGACGTCAGCCGCTGCATGGGGCTGATCGCCGCCGCCTTGCCCGATGCGCCGCTGATCTGGATGCGCCGCGATCCGCTCGACAGCGCCTGGTCGTGCTTCCGCACCTTCTTCATCCACGGTGTCGCGTGGAGCTTCGATCTCGAAGACATCGCCCACCATTTCCAGCTGGAGGATCGGTTGATGGCGTTCTGGAAGGAGCAGCTCGGCGACCGCCTGCTGGTCGTACCGTACGGCGCGTTGGTCGAGGATCCGGCGCTGTGGACGGCGCGGTTGCTCGCGCATTGCGGCCTGGACGAAGAGGCGGCGGCCTATACCCCGCACCTGACCGAACGCCGGGTCGCCACCGCCAGTTCGCTGCAGGTGCGCCGGCCGATCAACCGCGACGGTTTGGGCGTGGCGGAACCGTACCGCGAATTCCTGCAACCGTTCATCGACGCGTATTACGGCAATGAGTCTGCCGCTGCCGTCTGAGCATCACTCGAACGGCACTTCGCCCATGACGTTGCCGGGTGCGGCATACCGGCAGACGAGGAAGTCGTTCGCGCGGTTGCTGGCGATCGCGCACCCCAGCGCGGTCGTGTCGTGCCAGACGATCTGGGTATAATGCGCGACGTCGCTCCAGCGGCCGGTGCTGCTGGAATAGGGCACCGGCACCGGGCGATAGAAGCGATGTTCGTCGGTCCAGCCGTCGATCATCTCGCGAAAGGTGTAGGCGTCCCTCGTGCCCATCCAGAGATTTTCGCCCTGGCGATCCGGGCCGTCGGCCTGGCGTGCGTGTTCGAAGCGGTTGTCGCGGGCAAGGCTCCCGGCATAGGCGGCGGCGGAAGCGGCGAGGCGATCGTCCCACGACAGCGGCTCCAGGCCGACGGCGGAGCGCGCGTCGTTATGCTCGCTCAGCATCGTGAAGCGGAGCAGCGCGTCGCCGCGCGGCGCGGGCGCCATCGTCCGACGCCACTCGACCGTCTGGCCGGCGCCGGCCGAGGCCGTGCCTGCCAGCACCAGGAATCCGAGCAACCTGCCGAGCATCCCGGCTCCGTGGGTTCGTTGCGCCGACCGATCCTGCATCGGCATCCGCTATGCACGATCGCGTGGAAACGGCCAAGTCTCCAGCCGGAGCATCGGGCACAGCAAGCAACTAAATTGCGTCTCGAGCGTATTTAGCTTAACGATAAAAATAACGATAAGATAGGAGACGGGTCGTGCTGGAACTGATCCCCGGCAAATCGGGTGTGCGCATGGCGCGCGGGCTGGCTGCCGCCGCGCTGATCTCGGCCGTGATGTGGGCCGGTATCGTAATCGTGCCGCTGATCGTTTTCTGATCGGAAGCCCGACGACAAAAGCCGCCGGTCTCTCGACCAGCGGCTTTGCCTGGGTAGAAAAGAGACTTTATTCCGCGGTCTTGGGCTTGCGACCCGGGCGTTTGGCCGGCGCGCCGGCGGTCGACGCCCCATCGGCCTTGGCCTTCCGACCCTTCGATCCCAGTCCGATGCGGATTGCCATGTCGCGCCGCGCGGCCGAGTAATTCTCCGAAACCATCGGATAGTCCGCCCGCAGGCCATAGCGTTCGCGATATTGTTCCGGCGTCAGGCCGTTGGTGGTCAGATGGCGACGCAAGGCCTTGTACGGCTTGCCGTCGATCATCGACAGGATATGATCCTTCGAAGCAAGCGAACGACGCACCGAAACGGCCGGTACATGCTCTTCGCTCGTTGCTGCAGTCGCGGACTGGTCGGACGCGGGGGTGCCCGACAATTCGCTCACCGTGGCATGCATCGCACGCAGAAAAGCGGGAACCTCGTCTGCCGAAACGCGATTGTTCGCGTTGCCGAGCCAAGCGATGGTCAGTTCGGTCGCCAATTCCACGGCGTTCCAGGGTGCTTCGTCGGACATTCTGACTCCATTATCATTTGCAAAGCGTGCAGTGTCGACCCCCGACAAGTGGTACTATAATGGATATGATGTACGACGTACAGTTTATTACACGAAAAATTGTAAAATTCGTTCTTTGCTTTGGTTCGCGGCAATTCTCGAGTGTCTGATTATGGTCTTACTCGCGACAGCGCTGTTATAGGATACGCGTTGCTGAAATCGAACGGAAGATTGCCCGGTGGCATTGGCGCATGAAGAATTCTGCGCATTAACGGACCGACCGGTCATGCGACTTCCCCGATTGCTCCGTACACGATAGCGTGACACCCGACATTCCACCGTCGCTGCGAGAACCACCTTGACCCTGCCCACCCGCCAGATCGGCCCGTTCACCGTTTCCGCGATCGGCCTCGGCTGCATGAACCTCAACCATGCCTACGGCACCCCTCCGGGCGAAGCGGAGGGCGCGCGATTGCTCAACCGCGCGCTCGATCTCGGCTGCACCTTCCTCGATACCGCCGCGATCTACGGCGCCGGCGCGAGCGAGCGGCTGATCTGCAAGGCGGTGATGCACCGGCGCAAGGAGTTCACGCTGGCCAGCAAATGCGTGCTCGATATGGTCGATGGCGAGCGCGTGCTCGACGCCAGCCCGGCGGCCATCGCCCGCACGCTGGATGCCGCGCTGCAACGGCTCGGTACCGATCATATCGATCTCTATTATCTCCACCGGCTCGACCGGAAGGTGCCGATCGAGGATTCGGTCGGTGCATTGGTCCGCGCGAAGGAGGCGGGCAAGATCGGCAGCTTGGGGCTGAGCGAGATGTCCGCCGCCACGGTGCGCCGCGCGCATGCGGTGCACCCGATCACCGCGCTCCAGACCGAATATTCCCCCTGGGTGCGCAATCCCGAAATCGCCGTGCTGGAGGCATGCCGGGACCTCGGCATCGCCTTCGTGGCCTTTTCGCCCGTCGCGCGCGGTTTCCTGGCCGGTGCGGTGCGCGATGCGGACTTTGTGGCGGGCGACATCCGCGCCGCGATGCCGCGCTTCGTGGAGCCGAATTTGACGCGCAATCTCGCACTCGCCGACCGGTTCGACGCGATCGCCGCGCGCGTCGGATGCACACCGGCGCAATTGTCGCTCGGCTGGGTGCTGGCGCGGGGCGAGGACGTCATCCCGATTCCCGGCACCGGCAACATCGCGCATCTCGAGGAAAATCTCGCCGCCGCTGGGCTCGATTTCGATGCCGCGACGCTGGCCGAAATCGATGCGATCTTCACGCCCGGCGCGGTGGCTGGGCATCGCTATTCGCCGCCGATGCAGGCGGCGATCGATACTGAAAGCTGGCCGGACGACATCGCCGCCTGATGGGCGGCCCCGGCCTTGTTGGAACACATATGGCAACCGTCATCCCCGCGCAGGCGGGGATCCTAAGTCCTGACGTGTTTTGGGAAGCGATAGGTAAGCCGGTATGGATTCCCGCCCGCGCGGGAATGACGGATAGTGTCGGAACGGCATAAGGCACCCCAGATGCCGCCTGTTTTGGACAAGGCGAGGTTTGATTTCGTATCATCTGGTACGATAGAGGGCGTCATGCCCAGCACCACGACCCCCAGCCTTTCACCCGTCAGCCGCGCCGCCGTCCATGCCGCCTATCGCATGGACGAGGAGGCGTGCATCGCCGAACGCCTCACCCAGGCAATCGCACCGGCGGACGAAATCGCCGCGACCCAGGCGCTTGCGCGCACGCTGGTCGAAGGCGTCCGATCGCGCGGCGAGGGCAATGCGGTCGACAGCCTGTTGCAGAGCTATGCCTTGTCCACCGAGGAGGGCATCGCCCTGATGTGCCTGGCCGAGGCGTTGCTGCGCATCCCCGATGCGGCGACGCGCGACCGGCTGATCGCCGACAAGATCGGCGGCAAGGAATGGAGCGCCAATCTCGGCCGCTCGCAATCCCTGTTCGTCAACGCCTCCACCTTCGGGCTGATGCTTACCGGCAGCGTGGTGACGCTCGGCGATGTGGACGATTGGGCGACGATCGCGCGCAAGGCCGTGACCCGCCTCGGCAAGCCGGTGATCCGCCGCGCCTTGTTCGAGGGGATGCGCATCCTCGGCCATCATTTCGTCTTCGGCCGCACGATCGGCGAGGCGCTGAAGCGCGGCGGCACCGGGCGCGAGACGCATTCGTTCGACATGCTGGGCGAGGCGGCGCGGACGCAAGCGGACGCCGACTTCTATTTCGACGCGTACAAGGGCGCGATCGCCGCCGTCGGCAAGGCGCGCGGCCACGGCGAGGTCGAGAGCGTGGACGGCGTCTCGGTCAAGCTCTCCGCGCTGCATCCGCGCTACGAATGGTCGCAATCGGAACGGATCATGGCCGAGATGCTGCCGCGCCTGCGCGAACTGGTCGCCCAGGCCTCCGCCGCCGACATCTGCCTCGCGATCGATGCGGAAGAGGCCGACCGGCTCGATCTGTCGATGGACCTGATCGAGGCGCTCGTCGCCGACGACGCTTTGTTCGAGCAGAAGGGCGGGGGGAGTTGGCGCGGCTTCGGCATCGTCATCCAGGCCTATCAGAAGCGCGCGCTGCCGCTGATCGACTGGACGGTGGCGCTGGCCCGCAAGCATGATCGCCGCATCATGGTCCGGCTCGTCAAGGGTGCCTATTGGGATAGCGAGATCAAGGCCAGTCAGGTCGGCGGATTCGTCGATTACCCGGTGTTCACGCGCAAATCCTCCACCGATGTGTCGTACCTCGCCGGCGCGCGCCGCCTGCTGGAGGCGAGCGACACGATCTATTCCGGCTTCGCCACGCACAATGCCGCCACCGTCGCCGCGATCAAGGCGATGGCGGGCGAAACCCCGTTCGAGTTCCAGCGCCTGCACGGCATGGGCGAGGATCTGTACGACGTGCTACGCGTCGGCGAGGGCAATGCGCCGACCCCGGTGCGCATCTACGCGCCGGTCGGCGGGCACAAGGAACTGCTCGCCTATCTCGTCCGTCGCCTGCTCGAAAACGGCGCCAACGCGTCGTTCGTCAATCGTTTGGCCGATGCCGATCTGCCGGTGGATGCGCTGATCGATCATCCGGTCGAAACCACGCGCGCGCTGGAGCCGAAGCGCAACCCGCGCATTCCTCTGCCCAAGGACATGTTCGCGCCGAGCCGCCGTAACAGCGCGGGCATCGACCTGTCCGATCCGCTGGTGCGCGAACCGCTGATGGCGCGCTTGGCCAGGCTGGAGAGCGCCAGGCCAAAGGCCGTGCCGATGATCGGCAGGAAGACGGGGAAGGGCACCGTCAGGTCGGTGACCGCGCCATTCGATCGGAGCATCGCCGTCGGCACGGTCGTCGAAGCCACGCCCGACGATGTCGCCAGCGCCATCGCGCTCGCCGAGAAGCTGCAGCCCGATTGGGATGCCGCCGGGGTCGAGCGCCGCGCCGACGCGCTGGATGCCGCCGCCGATCTCTACGAGGCGCATGGCGACGAGTTGCTGTCGCTCTGCGTGCGCGAGGCCGGCAAGACCTTGGGCGACGCGATCCTCGAACTGCGCGAAGCGGTCGATTTCCTGCGCTATTATGCGGCAGAGGCACGCCGCCAGTTCATTCCCGGCGAGCCGCTGCCCGGCCCGACCGGGGAATCGAACACGCTCACGCTGCACGGTCGCGGCGTGATCGCGGCGATCAGCCCGTGGAACTTCCCGCTGGCGATCTTCACCGGACAGGTTGCCGCCGCGCTTGCCGCCGGCAACGCGGTGATCGCCAAGCCCGCCGGCCAGACCCCGCTGATTGCCGCGCGCGCGGTGGAATTGCTGCGCGAGGCCGGCATTCCCGCCGATATCCTGCACCTGCTGCCCGGCGGCGGCGAGGTCGGCGCCGCCCTGGTCGCGCATGAGGGGATTTCCGGTGTGGTCTTCACCGGGTCGACCGCCACCGCGCGTTCGATCAACCTCACGCTCGCGCAGCGCAATGGCCCGATCGTGCCGCTGATCGCCGAGACCGGCGGGCAGAACGCGATGATCGTCGACAGTTCGGCATTGCCCGAACAGGTCACGCGCGACGTCGTGCAATCCGCCTTCCAGAGCGCCGGGCAGCGCTGCTCGGCGCTGCGCGTGCTGTATCTGCAGGAGGATATCGCCGACGCCATGCTGGAGATGATCGCGGGCGCGATGCGCGCGCTGACGGTCGGCGATCCGCGCCTCTTGTCGACCGATATCGGCCCGGTGATCGATGCCGCCGCGCGCAAGTCGCTGGAGGATCACAGCGCCGATCTGGCGTGCGCCGCCTTGTGCAAGCTGCCGATCCCGGCCGGGCGGGGCGATTTCGTCGCGCCGGCCGTGTTCGAGATCCCGGCGATCTCGGCGCTCGCCCAGGAGAATTTCGGGCCGCTGCTGCACGTCGTCCGCTTCCCGGCGGACGGCCTGGACGCGGTGATCGATGCGATCAACGCCACCGGTTTCGGTCTCACATTAGGCGTGCACAGCCGCATCGACACGACGATCGAACGCGTCACGGCGCGCGCGCGCGTCGGCAACATCTACGTCAACCGCAACCAGATCGGCGCGGTCGTCGGCAGCCAGCCGTTCGGCGGCGAGGGCTTGTCCGGCACCGGCCCGAAGGCCGGGGGACCGCATTATCTGGCGCGGTTCGCGACCGAGCGGACGGTGTGCGTGGATACGACGGCGGCTGGCGGGAACGCGACCCTGCTCGCAAGTTGAAGGTCTGGGCCCGAACGCACCTCACGCGACTCCCGTGGCGACCTCGCGCAGCCATTCCGTCACCGCCTGAATGCGCGGCGTGCCGTGCGTGTCCTCGTGCGTGACCAGCCAGAAGCTGCGGCCGAGCGCGACGGCGGGCAGCACGCCGGTCAGCGTCCGATCGCGCCGCGCGATGAAATCGGGCAGGATGCCGATCCCGGCGCCGCTGCGGATCATCGCATGCTGCACGTTGATGCTCGTGCTGCGCGCCCGCGCGACCAGCCCGTCATGGATCTCCGACAGATAATCCAGCTCCACCGCATGGATATGCTCGGGCACGTAGGAGATGAGCGTGTGCCCGTTCAGCGCGGCGGCGCTTTCGGGCACACCGTGCGCCGCCAGATACTCGTCGGTCGCGTACAGCCGCAGCACGTAATCGGCGAGCTTCGCCGCGCGCAACTGCCGGTTGCGCGGTCGCGCCAGCATCACCGCGACATCCGCCTCGCGCTTGGACGGATTGAGGAAGCCGGACGCGGTGATCAGGTCGAGCCGCACGTTGGGATGCGCCGCGCGGAACGCCGCCACGGCGGGCGCGACGAGATGCGTGGCGAGCCCTTCGGCCAGGCTCAGTCGCACGTGCCCGGCGAGCGACGCGCCCCGATCGCCCTCGGTGGCGGACAGCACCGCGGTCTCGATCGTCTCCGCCTGCAACAGCAATGCCTGGCCCGTCTCGCTCAGCTGCCGCTCGCCGCCGACCGTCTCGAACACGGCCGCGCCCAGCGCCGCCTCCAGCCGGGCGAGGCGGCGCGATACTGTCGTCACGTCGATCCCCAACAGCCGCGCCGCCGCCGCCAGTCGCCCGGCGCGCGCGACGGCGAGGAATATGCGCAGATCGTCCCAATTTCCCACCACGCCCCCGCAAAAACGCACATGCCACCGGCAAAGATGATGGCTTGCATGCATAAATGCCCGGTGGGATAGGGGCCGCCAATAGAATTCTTCAGGAGAGCATGTATGCGCGTCATCGATCATCTGATCGCGGGCCATTCCGGCGGCGGAGCCACGCGCACCGGCGACGTGTTCGATCCCAATACCGGTCAGGTGCAGGCGAGCGTCAATCTCGGCGATCAGGCGCTGCTCGACCAGGCCGTCGCCGCCGCGCTGAAGGCCCAGCCCGGCTGGGCCGCGACCAACCCGCAGCGCCGCGCCCGCGTGATGTTCAACTTCAAGGCATTGGTCGAGAAGAACATGGACGAGCTGGCGCACCTGCTGTCGTCCGAACACGGCAAGGTCATCGCGGATTCGAAGGGCGACATTCAGCGCGGCCTCGAAGTGATCGAATTCTGCTGCGGCATCCCGCATGTGCTGAAGGGCGAATACACGCAGGGGGCCGGCCCGGGCATCGACGTCTATTCGATGCGCCAGCCGCTCGGCATCGGTGCCGGCATCACGCCGTTCAACTTCCCCGGCATGATCCCGCTCTGGATGTCGGGCGTCGCGATCGCCACCGGCAACGCCTTCATCCTGAAGCCCAGCGAGCGCGATCCGTCGGTGCCGGTGCGCCTCGGCGAGCTGTTCCTCGAAGCTGGCCTGCCGGAGGGCATTCTGCAGGTCGTGCACGGCGACAAGGAGATGGTCGACGCGATTCTCGATCACCCGGCGATCAGCGCGGTCAGCTTCGTCGGATCGTCCGACATCGCGCATTACGTCTACAAGCGCGGTGTCGCGGCGGGCAAGCGCGTACAGGCGATGGGCGGGGCGAAGAATCACGGCATCGTCATGCCGGATGCCGATCTCGATCAGGTCGTCGCCGATCTGTCCGGTGCGGCGTTCGGTTCGGCTGGCGAGCGCTGCATGGCGCTGCCGGTGGTCGTGCCGGTCGGCGAGAAAACCGCCGTCGCCCTGCGCGAGAAGCTGATCCCCGCCATCGCCGCGCTGCGCGTCGGCGTCAGCACCGATAGCGACGCGCATTACGGCCCGGTAGTGAACGCCGCGCACAAGCAGCGCGTCGAGAACTGGATCCAGACCGGCGTCGACGAGGGCGCCGAACTGGTCGTCGACGGCCGCGGCTTCGAGCTTCAGGGGCACGAGAAGGGCTTCTTCATCGGGCCTTCCCTGTTCGATCACGTCACGCCGCAGATGGAATCCTACAAGGAGGAGATCTTCGGCCCCGTCCTGCAGATCGTCCGCGCCGACGATTTCGAACATGCCCTGCGCCTGCCGGGCGAGCATCAATACGGCAACGGCGTCGCCATCTTCACGCGCAACGGCCACGCCGCGCGCGAATTCGCCGCGCGCGTCAATGTCGGCATGGTCGGCATCAACGTGCCGATCCCGGTGCCGGTCGCCTATCACACGTTCGGCGGGTGGAAGCGCAGCGCGTTCGGCGACACCAACCAGCACGGCATGGAAGGCGTGAAGTTCTGGACCAAGGTGAAGACCATCACCCAGCGCTGGCCGGACGGAGCGCCGGACGGCAGCAACGCGTTCGTGATTCCGACGATGGGCTGAACCTGCCGCGAAGTGCCTCGGGGCGGAAGAGCTGGGAAAACGCATGATGGAATCGGTATCCGGCACGGCCCCCCGCCCGGCGCACGCGCGGCGGATCGAGCGCGGCAGTGCGGGGCGATGGATCGTGCGTGGCTCTCGCTGCGTTTCCCTTTCGCTTCATTCGCGAAGGACGCCTTCATGATCCGCCATCTTCTGACCGGCCTGCTCGCCGCCGCCACGCTCACCGCCTGTTCGGGCAAGACCTCCACCACCGACAAGGATGCGCAGGCCGAGGCCGCGATGGCCAAGGTCGAGGCCTCGCCCGACACCAGGGTCGCCAAGGGCCTGCCGGTCGTCGCCGCCAAACCGGGCAAGGCTCCGGCGGCGGCCGCGCTGCCGCCCGCGTTCGAAGGGCATTGGGGCATGCGCCCGGCCGATTGCGACATTTCGCGCGCCGATACGAAGGGGCTGCTGATCGTCAAGGGCAATACCCTGACCTTCTACGAGGCCACCGCGACCGCGACCGTGGTCGGTGGCCCGTCGCGCTACAAAGTCGTCGCCGATCTCGCCTATAAGGGCGAGGGCCGGGAATGGCGCACGCGCGAGACGCTGGAATTGACCGCTGCCGGCACAGTTTTGCAGCGGACCGGCCAATCTCCGGTCAAGACGTACCGCTATGAGCGCTGCTAAACAGGATGGATGAACGCGCGGATCGACTCTTCCGATCGGGCAGCCCGTCACGTGCGGCGGGGCTAGGATGCGCGCGTTCCTTCTGCTCGCCGCCGTCCTCGTCGCGGCCCGGCCCGATCCGGTCGCGGTCGCCACGGTGATGCCGGTGCCGCCCGTCAAGACGATCGCGCTCAGCTTCGACGACGCACCGCGCGGGCCGGGCGCGTTCCTCTCCGTCGATCGGCGCAATACGAAGCTGATCGCCGCGTTACGCGATGCGGGCGTCGAGCAGGCCGCGTTCTTCCTCAATCCCGGCCGCATCACCCCGGGCGACGGCGACGAGCAGCGCATCGGCCGCTATGTCGCGGCGGGGCACGTCATCGCCAACCACACCTTCCTGCACGCGCACCTTTCGGCCATCTCCGCGGCGGCGTTCGTCGATCAGATCGACAAGGCTGACGATTGGCTTAAGGGCCGCCCCGGTTTCCGCCCGTGGTTCCGTTTCCCCGCGCTCGACGAGGGCGGGCCGAACAAGGCCAAGCGCGATGCGGTGCGCGCCGGGCTGAAGGCGCGGGGCCTGCGCAACGGCTATGCCTCGGTCGACGGCTCGGACTGGTTCATGGAAGGCCAGACGATCGCCGCGAAGAAGGCGGGCAAGCCGATCGACATGGCCGCCTTGCGCGATCTGTATGTCGAGACGATGGTGCAATCGGCGAACTTCTCCGACGATCTCATGCGCCGCACGCTGGGCCGCGCGGTGCCGCAGATGCTGCTCCTGCACGAAACCGATATCGCCGCGCTGTTCGTCGCCGATCTGGTCGCGGCGCTGAGGCGCGACGGGTGGACGATCGTCACCGCCGACCGCGCCTTCGCCGATCCTGCCTACCGCGTCCAGCCCGACATTCCCTGGGCCAACGGCACGCTCGCCGAGCAGCTCGCCTGGGCGCACAAGCTGCCCGGCCAACGCTGGTTCGATCGCAATGACCGTAAGGTCGCGACGGCGCTGTTCACCGATCGTGTGCTGCACGGCGCGGGGACGGAGGCGCTGCCCGATGGCGCGGCCCTCGCGAAGGCGGCGGCGCTGCCGCACATCCCGGTGCCCCTGCGCGGCTGCTGGCAGTCGCCCGATGCCCGTGCCCGCCTCACGCTCGGCTACGCCACGATCGAGATCGCCGGTTCGCCCAAGCGTTATGCCATGGCGGCGTCCGTGTCGCGCGTCGCGCCGCGTCGCATCGACGGCGATTTCCTGTTGCCCACGCCCACCGGCCGCCGCACGCTGGCGCGCACCCTGAGCCTCGGCCCCGATGCGCTCGGCACATTGCCCGGCCAATTGCGTATGACCGGCGGTGGTGCCGGCGACCGTGCCTTCATTCGCTGTTCCTGATCCGTAAAGAGAGACCATGACCAACCAGTTCGACCTTACCGACGAGCAGCGCGAGATCCAGGATCTGGCGCGCAAATTCACCGCCGATCGCATCACCCCGTTCGCCGGCGAATGGGACGAGAAACGCCACTACCCGGTCGATGTGTGGAAGGCGGCGGGCGAACTCGGCTTCGGCGCGATCTATGTCGGCGAGGAGAGCGGCGGCATCGGCCTCGGCCGGCTGGAGGCGGCACTGATCATGGAGGCGATGGCCTATGGTTGCCCGGCGACCAGCGCCTACATCTCGATCCACAACATGGCGACATGGATGATCGACCGGTTCGGCGGCGCGGAGATCAAGGCGCGCTTCCTCCCCGATCTCGTCAGCATGGACAAGATCGCCAGCTATTGCCTCACCGAACCCGGCTCCGGCTCCGATGCCGCTGCCTTGAAGGCCAGCGCACGCCGCGACGGCGATCACTACGTCCTCAACGGCACCAAGCAGTTCATCTCGGGCGCCGGCTATAACGACATCTATGTCTGCATGGTGCGCACCAGCGAGGAGAAGTCGAAGGGCATCTCCTGCCTCGTGATCGAGAAGGACACTCCGGGCCTGTCGTTCGGCGCACCCGAGCGCAAGCTCGGCTGGAACGCCTCGCCGACCGCGCAGGTGATCTTCGAGGATTGCCGCGTCCCGGTCGAGAATCGCGTCGGCGCGGAGGGCGACGGTTTCCGCTTTGCGATGGCCGGGCTGGACGGCGGCCGGCTCAACATCGGTGCGTGTTCGCTGGGCGGCGCGCAACGCTGCCTCGATGAATCGATCGCCTATACCAAGGATCGCCAGCAATTCGGCCAGCCGGTGTCCGATTTCCAGAACACGCAATTCACCCTCGCCGACATGGCGACCGACCTCGAAGCGGCGCGCGCGCTGCTCTATCTCGCCGCCGCCAAGGTCAGTGCCGATGCGCCGGACAAGTCGCGCTTCTCGGCGATGGCCAAGCGTCTCGCGACCGACAGCGGCTCCAGCATCGTCGATCGCGCGCTGCAACTGCATGGCGGATACGGCTATCTGCAGGATTACCCGATCGAGCGCTTCTGGCGCGACCTGCGCGTCCATTCGATCCTGGAGGGCACCAACCAGGTGATGCGCATGATCATCGGTCGGGAGCTGACCCGCCAATGACCCATATTCCGCACATCTCCCTCTCCCTTTGGGAGAGGGAAGGGGCCCGCGAGGCGCAGCCGAGTGGGAAGGGTGAGGGCGACAGCCTACGTCCCATCACCCTTACCCTTCCGTCGCTTCGCTCCTCCCTCCCTCTCCTGATGGGAGAAGGAATTTGAGCGACGTCCTCACCCTCACCGAAGGCCCGATCGCGCGCATCCGGCTTAACCGTCCGAAGGCGATACACGCGCTCAACACACCGATGTGCCAGGCAATCCTCGCCGCGCTCGACACCTGGTCCACCGACGCTGACATAGCCGCGGTCCTTATCGACCACGTCGAGGGCAGGGGTTTCTGCGCCGGCGGCGACATCCGCATGCTCGCCGAAAGCGGCGCGAAGGACGGGGCGGAGGCGCGCGCCTTCTTCCATGTCGAATATCGCATGAACCACCGCCTGTTCACCTACGCCAAACCGACGATCGCGTTCATGGACGGGATCACGATGGGCGGCGGCGTCGGCCTGTCGCTGCCCTGCGATTTCCGCATCGCGACCGAGAACACCAGATTTGCGATGCCCGAAACCGGCATCGGCCTGTTCCCGGATGTCGGCGGCGGCTGGTATCTCTCGCGCCTGCCGGGGCGCACCGGCCAGTATCTCGCGCTTACCGGCCACCGGCTCGACGGAGCCGAGTGCCTCGCGCTGGGCCTCGCCACCCATTATCTCCCGAGTTCCGCGCTGGACGATGCCAAGGCCCGCATCGTCGCCGATCCGCAGACCATCGCCGCGATCCTCGATGACCTGTCCGTGCCTGCTCCCGAAGCCCGCATTCTCGCGCACCGCGCCGAGATCGACCGGCTGTTCGCGTCGGACGATCTGGAAGACATCTTCGCCGCGCTGGCGGCGGACGAGAGCGAATGGGCCGGGCAGCAACTCGCCACGCTCAAGACCAAGTCGCCCCAGACGATGAAGGTCTCGCTCCGCCTGCTCCACGAAGGCGCGATGATGCCGACGTTCGAGGACGAGATGCGCCAGGAATACGCCGTCGGCGCGCACGTGGTCCAGCGCCACGATTTCCTCGAGGGCGTCCGCGCTGTGATCGTGGACAAGGACCATGCCCCGAACTGGAACCCGGCCACGCCGGAAGGCGTGGCCGATCACGTCATCGACCAGATCTTCGCGCCCTTGCCGGACGGAGAGGCGTGGACGCCGGGTTAAACGTCGTCCCGGCGGAGGCCGGGACCGCCGCGCAACGGGCAGCCGGCCAGACATAAACACAGCGGTCCCGGCCTTCGCCGGGACGACGGAGAGAGATAGAATGACCTACGAAACCATCCTCGTCGAACAGCGCGGACCCGTCACGCTGATCACGCTCAATCGCCCGCAGGCGCTGAACGCGCTCAACGCGCAGGTCCTTGCCGATCTGCTGTCCGCGCTCGCCGCGTTCGACGCCGACGACAGCCAGGGCTGTGCCGTCCTCACCGGCAGCGAGAAAGCCTTTGCCGCCGGCGCCGACATCAAGGAGATGCAGGCGCAGGGGTTCGCCGAAATGTACGGCACCAACCATTTCAGCGGCTATGAGACGCTGACGAAAACCCGCAAGCCGATCATCGCCGCCGTTGCCGGCTTTGCTTTGGGCGGCGGGTGCGAACTGGCGATGATGTGCGATTTCATCCTCGCCGCCGATACCGCCAGGTTCGGCCAGCCCGAGATCAAGCTTGCGGTCGCCCCCGGCATGGGCGGCTCGCAACGCCTGACCCGCGCGGTCGGCAAGGCCAAGGCGATGGAGATGGTGCTCACCGGACGCATGATGGGTGCCGAAGAGGCCGAGCGCGCCGGCCTGGTCAGCCGCATCGTCCCCGCCGCCGATCTGGTCGAAGATGCGGTGAAGACCGCCACGACGATCGCCGGCATGGCCCCGCTCGCGGTCAAGGCGAACAAGGAAATGGTCGACGCCGCGTTCGAGACCGGCCTGGCGATGGGCGTGCAGTTCGAACGCCGCCTGTTCCACGGCCTGTTCGGCACCAGCGACCAGAAGGAGGGCATGGCGGCGTTCGTCGAGAAGCGCCCGGGCGTTTGGACGGGGAAGTGACTTAAAATCCCCCTCCCGCTTGCGGGAGGGGCTAGGGGAGGGGCCGTACTGGTCGGCATCCGACGGTTGCGATCAGGCCCTCCCCCGACACTTCCCGCAAGCGGGAGGGGAGCAGAAGATAGGAGAGAAAGAATGGCACGCGTAGCATTTATCGGCCTCGGCAACATGGGCGGCGGCATGGCCGCGAACCTCGCGAAGAACGGCCACGACGTTCGCGCCTTCGATCTCTCGTCCGAGGCGCTGGAACGCGCGGCGAAGGCCGGTTGCCTGCCCGCCGCCAGCACCGCCGAGGCGCTCGACGGTGCCGAGGCGGTCGTCACGATGCTGCCCGCCGGCAAGCATGTGGAAAGCGTCTATACCGACGCCGTGTTCGCCAACGCGCCGACCTCCGCGATCCTGATCGATTGCTCGACGATCGATGTCGCCACCGCCAAGCGCATCGCCGAGGCCGCCCAGGCCAGGGGCTTCACCGCGGTCGATGCCCCCGTCTCGGGCGGAATCGGCGCCGCCAATGCCGGCACGCTCACCTTCATGGTCGGCGGCAGCGCGGAGGGCTTCGATCGCGCCGAACCGTTCCTCGCCGATATGGGCAAGGCGGTGATCCACGCCGGCGCGAACGGCAGCGGCCAGGCGGCGAAGATCGTCAACAACATGCTCCTGGGCGTCACGATGGCCGGCACGTGCGAGGCGTTCCTGCTCGCGCGGAAACTTGGCCTCGATCCGCAGAAATTCTTCGATATCTCCTCCGTATCCTCGGGTCAGAGCTGGTCGATGACGAGCTATGCGCCGCTGCCCGGCGTCGGCCCCGATACGCCCGCCGACCATGATTATCAGGGCGGCTTCGCCACCGCACTGATGCTCAAGGATCTGCGGCTCGCGATGGAAGCGGCGCAGGGCGCCGGCGCGCAGACGCCGATGGGCGCTAAGGCGGCGGAACTCTACGAGACGTTCAACGCGGACGGGCAGGGCGGCGTCGATTTTTCCGGCATCATCCGGATGCTGGACGGCAAATAGCGGGGAGTGGGGCGACACCATCCCGAAACAGCCGGGCTACATCGTCATCCCGATTGAGGTCGGGACCGATCGCCCAGCAACCGCGTCATGCGCCGTTATGTTACCGAGCACGAGGCGCAGGCATGATATCGGCGATATCGGGTTCTGCTTCCGCCGGGATAGCCACACGAAAAGCCGCCAGCCGGTCAGCTGACGGCTTTCCGTTCGCGGTAAAACGATCCGTTACGCGAACCGAACTTGACCCTGCGGCGGCGCATGGCCCCACCGACAAGACCGAGCCCGCCGATCATCATCGCCCAGCTGGCCGGTTCGGGCACGGCCGAGGTCGCGAAGCCGAGCGCGGCGGCTTCGGTGGCGCTCAGCTTGAACGAATAGAGGAAGGTCGGGATCAGCGCGGTGCCGGCGGGGCAGGGCGTGCCGAGCGCCGGGGTGAACGAGACCGCATTCGCCTCCGGCCCCGAACTGCAATATTCGAACTGCGTGCTGCTGCCGTCGAACTGCGTTACCGAGAAATCGTTGTCGCTGATGATGAACAACGCGCGGCCGCCATCGGCCAGCATCGGGCTGAACGCCAGGCCTTCCATCTTCTCGACGATCGGCACCCCGGCGGCGGCGAGCAGCGCCTGGATGTCGAGGAACGGCTGGGTGCCCTTGTTGACCGCGGTGACGCCCAGCGGCAGCGCCGACAGGCCGGCGAGCGACAGATTGCTGATGTCGGTCGCGCCGGTCTTGTCGACGATATAGACCCGCTTCGATCCGATCGGCAGGCGGTTGGCGGTATCGTCGACGCCCCAGCCACGATTGTCGCGTTCGATCACCAGGAAGCGGCCGTCGGGCAATTGCGTGATCGACGATACGCCGATCGAGCGACCCTGTTGGGTCGCGGTGAAGTCGTTCGCGGTGCCGGGAATGCGCCCGTTGATGTCGGCGATGCTCTCCAGCGTGTAGGCGAATTGCGCCGTCGCCGCGCCAGTCGCCACGTCGAACTCGACGATGCGCAGGTTCTGGCCGCGACGCCCCTGCGCTTCGCCGCCATTGACCGGGCCATCGTTGACCAGCGGATCCTGCAGGATCGCATAGGCCTTCGTGCCGTCGTTCGACAGCGTCAGCCCTTCGAAGCCGCGATTGTCCTGGCGGCCGCTGGTGATCGTCGGACGGCCATCGACATAATTGGGCGTGCCGTCGGCCTGCTTGGGCAGCAGGTTGGCCGGGATCGTGAAGGCGCGGATGTACCGGCCCTGGCTGTCGAATTCGTAGATCGACGGACCATATTCGTCGGACACGATGAAATTGCCGTTGCTGCGGATCGCGAGACCTTCGGGATCGAACGAGCGGCCGAGCGCGGCTTTGTCGCCGGCGAGCAGGCCCGGGTTCTGTCCGCTGAATGCAACGCCGTCGCGGGTGAAGATGATCGGTGCACGCGCGGCGAAGTTCGAGATCGTGCCGTTGGTCGCGACGTCGAGCGAGAAGGATTGGATGCGCGGGGCATAATCGAGCAGGCCGCCGCCGGGGCCGCGATCGGTCATCCCGTAATACAGGCCGTCGGCGGGATTGTAGACGAGGTCCGATCCGAAGCCGCCGAAGCGATTGGCATCGTTGGCACCAGTGATGATATTGGGGATACGCAGCGCATTGACGAATTCGATCGCCCGCGCGGGCATGGACGCAAAGACGCTCGTGGCCGACACCGCGGCCAATACCAGATTACGCATGAAGACTTCCCCCGTTTGATTAACGCCGAGGTACCGGCGATCTGTTACGACGCCGTGACGGTGCCACGAGATCTTCGGGCCGTGTCGATCGCCGATCCGTCGGCAAGACCCCGTCGCCCCCACCAGACCGCTTGCCGCCCCGGTCAATCCCGCTAAACCTCGTGCTTCAGGGGAGACGATGATGACCACGGCAACCGACGCCGCCACGCCGGCACCGACGCGCAAGGAAATCCAGCTCGTCATCACCGCGTCGTCGCTCGGCACCGCGTTCGAATGGTACGATTTCTTCATCTACGGCACGCTCGCCGCCTCCGGCATCATCGGCCGCACCTTCTTTCCCGGCGGGTCGGAACTGTTGCAGACCCTGTTCGCCTGGGCCGGCTTCGCGGTCGGCTTCGGCTTCCGGCCTCTGGGCGCGGTGCTGTTCGGGTTTCTCGGCGACAGGCTCGGCCGCAAATACACCTTCCTCGTCACGATCACGCTGATGGGCGTGGCGACCGCCGGCATGGGCTTCGTCCCCTCCGCCGCGTCGATCGGGCTTGCCGCACCTTTCATCCTGATCCTGCTGCGCATCCTGCAGGGCCTTGCGCTGGGCGGCGAATATGGCGGCGCGGCGATCTATGTCGCGGAGCATTCGCCGCCCGGGAAATCCGGCTATTTCACCAGCTTCATCCAGGCCAGCGTGGTCGGCGGCTTCATCCTCAGCCTCGCGGTCGTCCTGATCACGAAAGGCGTGCTGCCGACCTCGGTATGGGAGGCCTGGGGCTGGCGCCTGCCGTTCGTCTTCTCGCTCGTGCTGCTCGCGGTATCGCTGTGGATGCGCCTGAAACTGTCCGAAAGCCCGGTGTTCCGATCGATGAAGGCCGCAGGTGAAACGGCGAAGAACCCCTTCGTCGAAAGCTTCACCTATCCCGGCAACCTGAAGAGGCTGTTCGTCGCGTTGTTCGGCATCGCCGCCGGGCTGACCGTGATCTGGTACACCGCGATGTTCACCGTCTTGTCGTTCCTGCAACAGACGATGCGCGTGCAGGAAACCGCCGCGCAGCTCATCGTCGGGTTGGGTGCCGCCTCCGGCCTGTTCTGGTTCGTCCTGTTCGGCCGCCTGTCCGATCGCATCGGGCGCAAGATCCCGATCGTGGTCGGCTATGCCGCCACGCTCGTGCTGCTGTTCCCGGTCTTCTGGGCGATGGGCGGCGCGGCCAATCCGGGGCTGGCGCAGGCGGCACGGCGCGCGCCGGTGTTCGTCTCCGGCCCGCGCTGCGCCTACGACCCGTTCGCCGCGAAACAGGCCGACGAATGCGGCCGGCTGCTCGATTATTTCTCAAAGAAGGGCGTCACCTACACCAAGGGCCGCACGCCGGCGACGATCGTGGCGATCGGCGGGGAACGGGTGAGCGACATCAGCCCCGCCGGGCTCGATGCGGCCATGACCAAGGCGGGCTACACGCTCGACAAGGTCGTGCCTCCGCCGCTCAACATCGCGGTGATCCTGCTCGCCATCCTCGTGCTAGGCGCATTGTCGGGCAGCACGTTCGGCCCGGTCGCGGCGATGCTGTCGGAGATGTTCCCGCCGCGCATCCGCTACAGTTCGATGTCGATCCCCTATCATATCGGCACCGGCTATTTCGGCGGCTTCCTGCCCTTCATCAGCCAGTATATCGTCGCGCGCACTGGCAATCCCTATGCCGGCCTGTGGTATACATGGTGCGTGGTGGCGATGGCGCTGGTCGTGACGCTGATCGGCTATACGGAACGCAAGCGCGGCGGCGCGCACGGTGAGGCGGGCTGGGCCGACTAAGGCTGGCGCCCGCGCGCGCGCGGGGCTAACCGCTTCCGCGTGACCGCACCTCTACGCCTCCGCCTGGATACTGAAGCGCTGACCGGCAATTGGCGCGCGCTCGCCCGGATGAGCGGCCGCGCGGCGTGCGGCGCGGCGGTGAAGGCCGACGGCTACGGGCTCGGCGCGCCGGGCGTCGCGACGCGGCTGGCCGAGGCCGGATGCCGTGACGTCTTCGTCTCCAACTGGGCGGAGGCGGAGGCACTTGCTCCGCTCGGCCTGACCGTGTCGGTGCTGCACGGCGTGCGCGACGAGGATCTGCCACTGGCGCTGTCCGGCATCGCCCGCCCGGTGCTGAGCACACCGGCGCAGGTCGCGCGCTGGCAGGCGGCCGGCGGCGGCGCGTGCGACGTGATGGTCGATACCGGCATGAACCGGCTCGGCCTGTCGCCCGACGATCTCGCCGCGCTCGCGGGGCTGGAGATCCACACGCTGATGAGCCACCTCGCCTGTGCCGACGAGGACGTGGCGATGAATGCGCGCCAGCTTGCCGCGTTCGCCGCGCTCGCCGGCCGCACCTCCGCCCGTCGGATGAGCCTCGCAAACTCCGCCGGCATCGCCCTCGGCGCGGAATATGCCTTCGACCTGACCCGGCCCGGTCTGGCGCTCTACGGCGGCATCCCGCGCGGGGAACTGTCCGATACGATCCGCCAGGTCGTCACCCCGGAGGCGCAGATCCTCCAGCGCCGCCGGGTCCGCGCCGGCGAAACCGTCGGCTACAACGCCACGTGGACCGCCGCTGTCGACACCGACGTGGCGATCATCAACCTCGGCTATGCCGACGGCTATTTCCGCGGCTTCTCGGACAAGGGATCGGCCGGGCAGGGCACTTGCCCGGTGATCGGCCGGGTCTCGATGGACCTCGTCGCGCTGGACGTGACCGCCACATCGCTGGCGGAAGGCGACTGGGTCGCGCTGGACTATGCGCTCCCGGCGGCGGCGGCGCTGTCGGGCATGTCGCAATACGAATTGTTGACCGGGTTGGGCGGGCGGTTTGCAAGGCAATGGGGCTGAGGATTTACGTAAATTCCGGCCCCGTCCAAACGTCAAAGGGACGCTCGCGGATCCAGCTTGTCGCAAGCCACTTTACGCCTTCCAAGACAGGTTCGCCGGCATGTTGGGCGGCGTGGTCGATATCACCATCCATCGTAACGTTGTTGAAAATAATTGCATCACCGGCCTTTGGGCTAATTCTCAGCTTGTGCCCAACAAAGTAGGTTGCCCCACCTTTAAAGCCGTCATTGAGATATACTAGAACGGTGCGAATGCGCTGATTATGAGTGGAGGGAAGGGCATCGAGATGAGGACGAAATTGTTGTCCTCGACGATACCGTAATATGGAAATTGCCTCGCTCTGGCGCCACTCGGTATTCGTAATTCGAGCAATACGGCGCGTCAATGCTTGGACAACCATCGTTGCTCTGGTCGGGCCGATGACTGCGCCGTCTGAGGTCCGCACCGGATTAGCAATATTCCGTCCCGTTTGTGGATCGACAACCACTGCGGGTTGCAGCAAGTCGGCTGCGCTTTGGGCGACGTGAAGGCATTCTTCGGGAGTGAAAAGACCTTCGATATGCCATACATCGGGTTTTTCAGCAATTTTCTTTTTGTTGGGGAGTTGTGTTGGCATACCGTCAACGTCAATCGCCATGCGCTCAATCAAGGCGAGTTGAGCCGCGGCGATATCGTTTCGGTTGGCCATCTGTTCCAGTAAGTTGCGCGCTTTTGCCCAATCTGGCGCTGCGCCAGTGCCATTGGCGACCAAGGCAACCTCAACTAGCGCGGCATCCACGTTGCCGGCTGTTGTAGCCTTCCGAAGTAAGCCGCGTGCACCTGTCAGATCGCGTGCCAACGGCTCCCCCGCCAGTTTCCACAACGCGAGGAGGAATGAGGCATCGGAGTCTTCCGAGGCACTTGCTCGTTCTATGGTCGCAACGGCGTCTTCAATTCGACCTTGGGCGAGGAAGCGATCGGCAATCAAAACAGCTTTGCTCATTAATCACCCCAAAAAAAGGGGCCGGTGGAAAATCCACCAGCCCCCAAAAAATACCGCATCTCGCCGCAATTTAGAACCGTGCGCGAATGCCAGTGTAGAAGTTACGGCCACGGATGTCGTAGATCGAACTGCCTGCACCGGTGCCAGTGCTTCCCAAGGGCGGTTGCTTGTCCAGCACGTTGTCGACGCCCAGGTAAAACTGGAACTCCTTACCGAAGTTTCCAAGATCCTTCAGGTTCCAGGTGAAACGCAGATCGTTGTAGAACACCCGCGAGTAGGTGCGGATGTCGGAATAGTCCGCGTTATTCGGCGGGCAACCGGCGGCGGTGCAGGCTGCTGGCAGTGCGTTGAAGTCCTCGTATGCGTTTACATACATCGGGCCGATGTACCGCAGGCGGTAACCGAACGTAACATCTCCGACAGTCAAATCATTGTCCAGGCGGAATTCGTTCTTAGGATCGCCGAGTTCGCTCAGCAGTCGGTTTTCGAACGTGGGAACCGATGGATTCTCGAAGTTGCTCGACTGCAAACCATGCGTGTAGATCAGGTTGGTGCTGAACTGCACGTTGCTGCCGATCTCCGTGCGATAGGCAAAGTTTACGTCGATACCGCGACGAACGCGCTTGGCGAAGTTCACAGGTGCCGAAACCAGCGAGTTGCCGAGAATCTGGCCGGGTGCCTCGCCCAGAGGACCAGCACCGGTGCCGCGGTAACGCGTGAAGACTGCGCACAGCGGGTTGGCCAGGCTTGGCTGGTCATAGCAACCATTGGCAATCGCCTGTGCCGTCAACGAGACGATGACGCCGTTCACCTTGATGTTGTAGTAATCGACGCTCAGCGACAACCCAGGGATGAAGCGCGGCTGCACGACCGCACCGATGGTGAGCGAGTTGGACGTCTCAGCCTGCAAGTTTGGATTGCTGCCGCTGATGATGTTCAGCGAATACGTGTTGTTCGGCAGGCCGGCCAGCAGCGTCGGGCCAAGATCCGCGAGGCAGTTTGCAGCACGGTTCGGGTTGGCGGCGATGTTGCCCGAAGCGCAGGGATCGAGGAAGCCAGGCGCGAAGTTCGCAACCGCCGGGAAGCCCGTCTCCGAGACGTTTGGAGCGCGAACCGACTTACCATAATTTGCGCGGAAGCGAATATCGCGCACCGGCGCCCATTCACCACCATAGTTGAACGTATAAACCGTTCCAACCGCACCCTTATAGTCGGAAACGCGGCCGGCACCGTTCAAAGTCAACTCTTCGAAGAACGGAACGTTCTTGAGCAGAGGAATACGGATTTCGCCGAATGCTTCCTTCACTTCGAACGTCGGCGGGTTGAACTGGCCGATGGCAACTGCGTTGGTCGCACCGCTATCGACGAACGGATCGTTCGTGTAGCTCGCCTTTTCACGGCGATATTCGCCACCGAGAGAGAAGCCGATTGGACCGCCCGGCAGTTCGAACAACTGGCTCAGGTCGCCACCAACGAAGCCTTGCACGTCGAACTGGGAAAGGCTTGCCTTGTTACGGGCATTGTAGCTGAAATAGTTCGACGCCGCGCTGTTATCGGAACCGCCGAACGGGTTGTAAGGCACGCATGCTGCGATGTCGTTGGCGAGGCGAGCCGCGCCGCCCGTGCCGGCCAAACCGACGGCCGAAGCGGGATCGAACTGTGCACGACATTGGATCGCACCGGTGACCGGATTGCGTCCGGCGTCGAGCGACAGCATGAACCGCTGACGATCGAGATACCCGAACGTAGTCGTGTCTTCCTTGAACTTGCCGTAGTTCACCGAAACTTCGTAGTTCCAGTCATCATTGAACCCACCGCGGACACCGCCGACGATGCGATAGGTATCGCGACGGAACTTTTCGTCACGGATGCCCGAGTCAGCCAACTGACGCGCCGTCACGAACCGGTAAGTGCCGGCGTTGATCGCCGCGATATCGGCGGCGTTGAGTGGCCCCGCCGTACCTTGCGTGCCGGCTCCGAATGCAGCCACACGGTTGAAGGTGCTGGCAACGCCGGTGACGTTGCATGCCGCCGACAAGCTGGTGTTGCAACCCGATGCCAGGATCGCGTTTGCGATCGTCGCGCGGTCTGCAGGGTTCAGGAATGGGTTGTCGAGACGGGTGCGCTCGCGCAAATCGAATTGGGTGAACTGGCCCTGGATGAACGAGGGACCGGCGTTCGAACCGCGCGTGTCGACGCGGTTCCATTTGGCTTCGATGAACGGCTCGAAGGCTTCGCTGACCTTGAAATGCGCGAGAAGGTTGAAGTTCAGGCGCTGCTGATACGGCAGAACCGACAAAAGCTGGCCTTCGCGACCGGTCTGGCCGTTACCGCCCGTGATACCGCCGATGATGCCCTGGCCGTAGCGCGTGCCGGTTTGCGGCGACAGGCGACCATCCTGACCGAATACATAAGTGCAGTTGTAAGGCGTACCGACCGAAGACCCGGAACCGATGCCCGGTGCGCCGTTGGTCGAACCGATGCCGGTACCGCACAGGGCTGAGGAACCCGATTGCGTGATCGGCACGAGGCCATAGCGGTTGATGCTGGCACTGCGAATGTCACGGATGAAAATGCGGTCGGGGAAACCGTCGCTGCCGTTTGGCAAACCGGCGGTATCGACATCGACTACGCCCAAAGCGTCATTTTGGCGAAAAGAATCGATGTCCGAGCCAAATACGCGTTCCTGGTGAGAATATTCGCCGTGCAGCGTGATATTGCCCCGGCCGTCGGCGAAATTCTTGCCGGCCATGGCCGACACATATTGGTTGCCACCAAAGCCCTTACCCGTAACGCCCGCTTGGCCGCGAACCTGCAGGCCATCGTAGTCACGACGTAAGATGAAGTTGACGACGCCTGCGATAGCATCGGAACCGTAAACCGAGGACTGCGCGCCGGTCACGATGTCGACCCGCTCGATCAGATCGTTCGGGATCGTATTGACGTCAGGCGACACCGCATTGTTGAGAATGTCGGCAGGAACGTGACGGCGCCCGTTTACGAGTACCAGCGTACGCGCCGTGCCTAGACCACGAAGATCGAGCAGGTTCAAACCCGCGATCCCGATGCCCAAGCCCGGATTCTGCTGTGAGAAGGTGCTACGAAGCTGCGGGAGATCGTTCAATACCTCGCCGATGTTGGTGTTGCCGCGCTGGAAAACGGCGTCGCCTGCGATCGATGTAACCGGAATTGCCGAATCGAGGTTGGGACGACGGATGCGCGATCCGGTAACGGTGATCGTGCCCTCTTCGGCTTCCTCGCCGTCAGCGCTGACGGGCTGACCGGTTACGGAAGTGTCCGGCGTAGGCGAAGTTGACTGCGCGAAAGCGCCGGCAGGAAACATGGCAACGCCAGCCGCGAGTGCGGTGGCCGCCAAAAGGCGGGTCTTCAACATGAAATAAATCCCCCAAAACAGGCGCAACGTTGTGCGCGGATGACGAGTTAATGAAGGGGGGGTGACAATTTCACAACGTTAATCGGCCGTTCAGGGGCGCCGATGGGGCTTTTTGTTTCGGCATGTAGCGAAAATGCAACATCTCGTAATAGGCTGAAACATCACCGTTCCAGACACATCGCGATGCCCATCCCGCCGCCGATGCACAGCGTCGCCAGGCCCCTCTTCGCGTCGCGCTTCTGCATCTCGTAGATCAGGGTCGTCAGCACGCGCGCGCCGCTCGCGCCGATCGGGTGGCCGATGGCGATCGCGCCGCCGTTGACGTTCACCTTGTCCGCATCCCAGCCGAGTTCCTTGCCGACCGACAGCGCCTGCGCCGCGAACGCTTCGTTCGCTTCGATCAGGTCGAGATCGCCTATCGTCCAGCCGGCCTTGTCGAGCGCGCGGCGGGTGGCGGGGACGGGGCCGATGCCCATGATCGAGGGGTCGACGCCGGCCGAGGCCCAGCTCCTGATCGTCGCCAGGATCGGCGATCCGCGCCGTTCGGCTTCCTCGCGGCTCATGATCACCAGCGCCGCGGCGCCGTCGTTCAGGCCGCTCGAATTGGCGGCGGTCACGCTGCCGTCCTTCTTGAAGGCGGGCTTCAGGCCGGACACGCTGTCGAGCGTCGCGCCGTCGCGGATATATTCGTCCTGCGCCACGATCGTATCGCCCTTGCGGCCCTTGATCGTCACTTCGGCGATCTCGTCCACGAAGCGCCCGGACGCGCGCGCGGCGGAGGCGAGGTTCTGCGAGCGGACCGAGAATTCGTCCTGCTGCCCGCGCGTGATCTGATATTGCTCGGCCAGGTTCTCGGCGGTGATGCCCATGTGATAATGGTTGAACACGTCGGTCAGCCCGTCGCTGATCATCGTGTCGACCATCGCGACATTGCCCATCTTGGTGCCGCCGCGCAGGTGCTGCGCATGCGCCGAGAGCGACATGCTCTCCTGTCCGCCCGCCACCACGATCGTCGCGTCGCCGGACTGGATCGCCTGCGCCGCCAGCGCCACCGCGCGCAGGCCCGATCCGCACACCTGGTTGACGCCCCAGGCCGGCACCTCCTTCGGCACGCCGGCCGCCATCGATGCCTGGCGCGCGGGATTCTGGCCCTGCGCGGCGGCCAGCACCTGGCCCATGATCACCTCGGACACGTCCTCGCCCGCGACACCGGCCTGCGCCAGCGCCGCCTCGATCGCGATCCGGCCGAGTTCGTGCGCAGGCGTGGCGGCGAACGCACCCAGGAAGCTGCCGACGGGCGTGCGCTTGGCGGCGGTGATGACGATGTCCATGGAGACGCTCCTGTAGATGGGTTGCGCGCTATCTAGTCCGGGGCAGCGCGCTAATCCAGTGCGCCAGGGGTTCCCAAAGCTGGCTCCTGCCGCCACGCCCGACGATCATACCGACATGCCCCGCGCCGAGATCGCGCCGGTCGGGCAGGTCGGCCGCGCTGGCGGCGGGCACGATGCGGTCGCTCATCGAGACGAAGTCGATCGCCGGGCACGGCAGCGCCGCGGGGTCGACCGTCGCATCGCCGACACGCCACCCGCCGCGGCCGGTCAGGTTGCCGGCGATGAAATCCTCGAACAATTGCGCGCCGGCGGCATAGGTCAGCGGCACGCCGGCATTGGCCCAATCCTCCATCGCCACGAACAGGGCCGCCTCTCGGCTGCCCGCGTCCATCCCGGCGAACGCCTCGTATTTGGCGATCGTGCGCGCGGGGTCGAGCCGCCAGAAACCGGATTGCAGCACCTCCATCGGCACCAGCCCCATCGCCGCGCAGGCCGGTTTCGCCGCCGCCCACAGCTCCGCCATATCGGCGCGCGCCCGCTCGCCGAACCCGTCGAACGTCCACGGTGCCGCGATCAGCGCCAGCCCGGCCAGCGGCACCGAACAGGCCGCCGCCAGTGTCATCGTGCCGCCAAGACAGTATCCCGCCAGCACCGGCGGCTCGTCCAGCTTGGCGATCAGCGGCAGCAACAGTGTCTCGACATGCCCCGTCACGTCCATGGCGCGATCCTTCGGGCCCGGCGTACCCCAGTCGAGCAGATACGGATGAAAGCCCTGCGCCGCGATCCAACGCAGCAGGGACACGTCGGGCGCGAGATCGAGGATGAAGGGCGGGTTGATCAGCGACGGCACGAATACCACCGGGCGCTTGCCGTCTCCCTTCACGCCGTAATCGCGCAGCCGCGCCCGGCCCTTGCGATGGCGTGCCGGCGCGGGCTTGCGCGCCCGCCCGCGCGGCGCCTCCTGATAGGCGCGCAAGCCCGCCAGCGCCGCCGCCCGCCGCTCGGGCGATGCTGCGGTTTCGCTGCGCAGCATGTCCAGAAACAGCGGCAGGGGGCGTGGGCCGTGTTGCGGTGCGGCATGAAACGGTGGTACAGGCCGATCAAACAAGCGCAGGGGAGCCTTTCGTGGTGAAGAAGCAGAGCGCGGGCGACGGCCCGGTCGTCATCAAGAAATACGCCAATCGCCGTCTCTACAACACCGAGACGTCCTCTTACATCACGCTCGAACACCTCGCGGCGATGACGCGCGAGGGCCGCGACTTCAAGGTCGTCGATGCCAAGACCGACGAGGACATCACGCACAATGTCCTCACCCAGATCATCATGGAAGAGGAATCGCGTGGCCAGACGATGCTGCCGGTCAATTTCCTGCGCCAGCTGATCGCGATGTACGGCGATTCGATGCAGGCGATGGTCCCAGGCTATCTGGAGGCGTCAATGGACAGCTTCCGCCGCAATCACGAACAGTTCAAGTCGGCGGTCGAGGGCGCGTTCGCCAATTCGCCCTTCGCCGAGATCGCCAAGCGCAACATGGCGATGTTCGAAGCCGCGACCACCGCGTTCAAGCCGAGCGCGATGCCGGGCGTCGCGCCGTCCGCCAGTGCCGCATCCTCCGCCTCCAGCCACGCATCGTCCGGTCACGCATCGAGCAAGGACGACGAGATCGCCGCGCTCAAGGCCGAACTCACCAAGCTGAACGACAAGATCGAGAAGCTGAATCAGTAACGGAATCGGATGGCCGATTGGCGATGTGGCGGCACCCTGGCTGGTGGCCGCCGCCATTGCGCTGGCCGTCGCCGTGCTGGCCGGTCTGGGCGAGCGGCGGCGCAAGCGGCGGATGGATCTCGATCGCGTGGGACTGGTCGACTGGCCGACCGTGCAGATGATCGCCTTCGTCGCGGTGGCGATCTTCGGGATCATCGCCTGGCACGCCTAGATCAGGTTCTAGAGCATGATGACTCCAGGCCGAGTCGGGATTTCTTCGATACCTCGTCATTCCCGCGCAGGCGGGAATCCATACCGGCTAAATCGAGTGAGTCCCGATACGATCGAGATTATGGATTCCCGCCTGCGCGGGAATGACGGAGGACGTGGTTCAACCTCATGTCATCGGGCTTTAGCCTCCATCCCTCACCGTTCGCCCTGAGCCTGTCGAAGGGCATGTTCCAAGCGCGGTGGGATGTTCGGGGCATGTGCTTCGACAAGCTTGGCACGAACGGAATGGGGGGGTGGGCCAATCCTCACTGGGCGAGCCCCCTCAGTAGAACGGCCGCAGCGTCAGCGTGCGGCGCGATCCGTCGCACATGTCGAATGCCACCACCCGCCCGGTCTCGCCGATCGACCAGGTCGACAGCGGGCTGCCGGGATAGTCGCCCGGTATAGCCTTGCCGTCGATCATGCAGATCGTCTCGCCGGTGCGCCATCCCGCGCGCTCCGCCGGGCTGCCGCGCATGACGTGCAGCACGCGCAGCCGATCCTTGTCCGCTGCGACCAGCACGCCGCTGGTCGATTTCAGCGGTTCGGCATCGGCCTCGGGGCCGGGCTTCAGCACCATCCGCCCGGCCTTGGGATCGAGCAGCACGCGATACTTTTGCAGGAAGCCCGATCCGATCCGCCCGGCCATGCCCATGCGCTGCGAAAAGCCGCCCGAGCTTTCGACCTGCAACTCCACGTTTCGGGCGGTCAGCGTCCCCGTCTGCATCTCGTCCAGAATGACAAGATCGGTGACGATCGCACCGCCCAGTCCGAACGAGATGGTCGAGGTACGCGCCGGTGGGATCAGCCGCGCCGTGGCCCAGCTTTCCGCCGACAGCGTCACCGCATTGCCGTCGCCGGTATCGACGATCAGCGGGCGCAGCCGCCGGCCGTTCAGGCTGATCTCGCCGGTATAGACCAATCGGTCGCGCGAGACGGTCAGCGGCGCGGTCGCCCCGGCGAACGGCATCCGGCCCGAAGGCAGCAGCCGGAAGCGCCGCGCCTCATAGTCGATGTCGAGCGCATAGCCCTCGGTCAGGTCGCGCCCGACCAGCATCTCGATCGCGCGCGCGCTGCCCGTCGCGGTGGCGGGCAAGGCGGCGACGCTGATGCTGCCGCCGCTGCGCGTCAGCCCCCCCAGCCGGATCGTCCTGGTATCGATCCAGCCGATCGGCACGACCCCGCCGATCGCGCTCGCGCTGCCGCCGCTGCGCACCTTCAGCCGCTGCGCATCGACATAGGCGCGCGACAATACGGTGAAGCTCACCCCGGTATCGAGGATCGCGGATACGGGTGCCCCATCGACGTCGAGCGTGAAGCGGATCTGGTTGCCGGGGGTGAGATCGAACGGCACCCACCTGGCCTCCGCATCGGGCGCGAGCACGTCCTTCGCCGGCGGCGATGTTGCAGCGGTGGTCAGGAGGAGCAGGGCCGCGAGGGCGAAACGCACGGCGCTGGCTCAGTCGAGAAACAGATAACGCGGATCGAACTCGGCGAAGTCCTTCAGCGCCGGCCAGTCGATGATCCGCACCAGCCCCTGGCGGAACTCGACCAGATTCTGTTCGCGCAATTTGCGCAGCATGCGGTTGGCGTGCACGGCGGTCAGCCCGGTCGCGTCGGCCAGGTCGATCTGCGTCACCGGAAAGTCGTATTCCTGCCCGCGCGTCATGCCGATCCGCTCCAGCCGCACGAACATCTCGCACAACAGATGCGCCAGGCGCACCGATGCGCCGCGCGCGCCGACCGAAACGATCCACTCGCGGCTGATCGCGGCATCGATCAGCGTCGATCGCCACAGCAATTCGGTCAGCGTCGCTGATCGCTCGGTCAGCTTGCGAATCTCGCTATGCGCGAAGGTCGCCACCGTCACCGGCGTCAGCGCGGCGACCGAATGTTCGAGCCGCTTGAGCGGATAGGAATGCAGATCGACGAAGTCGCCGGGAACATGGATCGCCAGGATCTGGCGCCGCCCTTCCGGCGTATCGCGAAACCGCTCGATGAACCCGCTGAGCAGCAGGGTGCACTGCGTCAACGGTACGTTCTCGCGGACGATCACCCGTTTCGCCGGAAAATCGATCGCGCGCGATTCCGCCGCTTGCAGGGCCGCCGCATCGTCATCCGAAAGCACCGGCGTACGATGCGTTTGCAGGAATAGCCGCGTGACCATGGTGCGAGTCGAACCCCTTGGGAAAAAAGCCGGAACGCTTCGAAGGCGAAGCGCGTTGAGACTCATCAATACACCGGGGAAACCGAATGTCACGAGCGCCCCATGATACGCCGACCCAGGCCTGCGCCGAGGATGGTGAGGTGATGCTGGACGGGCCTGACGGTCTCGCCGTGTCGCTGACGCCGAACGCCGCTGCCGCCTCGGCCGTCGCGATTGCCGAAGCTGCGGTGGTCGCGCGCCGCCAGACCCCGCGACCCAGGTTCGATGAACACGATGGCGGACATGATTGATCCGGACGGGTGGTGACCGGCTCGTTCAGGATCCAGCCTAAAGTATTGGCCTTCGACGTCTTCGGGACGGTCGTCGATTGGCGGTCCGGCGTGGCGCGCGAGGCCCGCGCCTTTCTGGCCGATATCGGCCATGGCGATATCGATCCGCACGGCTTCGCGGATCGATGGCGTGCCTTGTATCAGCCGGCGATGGAGGACTGCCGCTCCGGCCGGCGGCCATATACCCGGCTCGACATCCTCAACCGCGAAACGCTGGAAATCCTGCTGGATCGGGAGGGCATCGATCCGCGATCGATCGACGAAGATCGTCTGCACCATTTCGCCTTCGCCTGGCGCCGGCTCGATCCGTGGCCCGATGCGCTCGCGGGGCTCGTCCGGCTCAAGGCCCGCTTCCCGATCGTCACGCTGTCCAATGGCAACACCGCGCTGACGCTGGCGATGGCCAGGCGGGCCGGACTGCCCTGGGACGCTATCCTCGGCGCCGAATCGACCGGCCTCTACAAGCCGCTGCCCGGCAGCTATCTGGGCACCGCCGACATTCTCGGCATCGCACCGCAGGAACTGTGTCTGGTCGCGGCGCATCACAGCGATCTTGCCGCCGCCCGCGCCGTTGGTCTGATGGCCGCCTATGTCGATCGTCCACGGGAATATGGCGGCGCGCCGGCCCCCGATGCGCATTATGCGCAGACCTGGGATCATAGCGTCGAAAGCCTGACGGAGTTGGCCGACCGGATCTGACTTAGGGCCGTTTTGAGGTGCAAAATAAATATCGAAATCGGCACCCGGCCCTTGCGTTTGCGCAAAGCCAGCTTTGACCACGCGTCGCTGCATCACGGCATCGCTTTGGCGCCACCAGCCGGCTTGTCCGAGCGACGAACCGAGTCCCTAATCTGTCATTTACCGGCTTGCGTCCCAACGCGATTGGGCACAATCTGTAGGGGTTGAGTTCGGGGGCGAACCCAAGAACTGGTAGAGAACACCTCGCGACACTATATAGCGGGGGCGTTGTCGCGCGGTCGCGGGACCGATGGCGACGGGCATATTTCGTTCTCCTGAATCGCCGCCGAATGATAGCATGGGGGTTCGCCCCCGATTCGAACGGATCGGGAACACCGATCTTGAGACAGATTTGATTCGAGGGACGTGAGCGATGGATTTCAGGGACAGCCAGGAAGCGAGCGGAACGATGGCAAGCGATACGATGGACGCAGTGGAAACGATGGTCGCCAGCGTCGCGGCGAAGTCCGGCAACGCCGACCGCAAGCTGGAGACGCGCGGCGATTCGAAGGAAGTGAAGGCCCAGCTGTATCCGGTCGAGGTCGATCATTCGCGCGATGCGCTGCTGACCGATTTCGGCAAGGACACGCTCACCGATCGCTACCTCCTGCCGGGCGAGCGCTTTCAGGATCTGTTCGTCCGCGTCGCCTCGGCCTATGCCGATGACGGCGCGCATGCGCAGCGCCTGTACGATGCGATCTCGCAGCTCTGGTTCATGCCCGCCACGCCGGTCCTGTCGAACGGCGGCACCGGGCGCGGCCTGCCGATCTCGTGCTTCCTCAATTCGGTGCCGGACAGCCTGAACGGCATCGTCGACACCTGGAACGAGAATGTCTGGCTCGCCTCGCGCGGCGGCGGCATCGGCACCTATTGGGGCAACGTGCGCGGCATCGGCGAGCCGGTCGGCCTGAACGGCAAGACCAGCGGCATCATCCCGTTCGTGCGCGTGATGGATTCGCTGACGCTGGCGATCAGCCAGGGTTCGCTGCGTCGCGGCTCGGCCGCCTGCTATCTCGACGTCAGCCATCCGGAGATCGAGGAGTTCCTCGAGATCCGCAAGCCTTCGGGCGATTTCAACCGCAAGGCGCTGAACCTGCACCACGGCGTGCTGATCACCGACGATTTCATGGAAGCGGTGCGCGACGGCGCGGAATGGAACCTGCGCAGCCCCAAGGACCAGTCGATCCGCGCCACGCTCGATGCGCGCAGCCTGTTCCAGAAGCTGGTCGAGACCCGTCTCGCCACCGGCGAGCCGTACATCGTCTTCTCCGATCACGTGAACAAGGCGATGCCCAAGCACCACCGCGATCTCGGCCTCAAGGTCTCGACCTCGAACCTGTGCAGCGAGATCACCTTGCCCACCGGCCGCGATCATCTTGGCAACGATCGCACCGCGGTCTGCTGCCTGTCGTCGCTGAACCTCGAAACCTGGGATCAGTGGAAGGACCAGAAGGGCTTTATCGAGGACGTCATGCGCTTCCTCGACAACGTGCTGCAGGATTTCATCGACCGGGCCGAGCCGGGCATGGAGCATGCCGCCTATTCCGCCGCGCGTGAACGCTCGGTAGGCTTGGGCGTCATGGGCTTCCACTCCTTCCTCCAGGCGCGCGGCCTGCCGTTCGAGGGCGCGATGGCGAAATCGTGGAACATGCGCATGTTCAAGCACATTCGCGGGCAGGCCGACGAAGCGTCGATGCACCTCGCCAACGAGCGCGGGCCGTGCCCGGACGCCGCCGACATGGGCGTGATGGAGCGTTTCAGCTGCAAGATGGCGATCGCGCCGACCGCGTCGATCAGCATCATCTGCGGCGGCACCAGCGCGTGCATCGAGCCGATCCCGGCCAACATCTACACGCACAAGACGCTCAGCGGCTCCTTCTCGGTCAAGAACCCGTATCTCGAAAAGCTGCTTAGCGAGAAATCGAAGAACAGCGACGCGGTGTGGAATTCGATCCTGGAGCAGGGCGGCAGCGTCCAGCATCTCGATTTCCTCACCCAGGAGGAGAAGGATTGCTACAAGACCAGCTTCGAGATCGACCAGCGCTGGCTGCTCGAACTGGCCGGCGATCGCACGCCGTTCATCGATCAGGCGCAGTCGCTCAACCTGTTCATCCCGGCGGACGTTGAGAAATGGGATCTGCTGATGCTCCACTTCCGCGCCTGGGAACTCGGCATCAAGTCGCTGTACTATCTCCGCTCCAAATCGGTGCAGCGCGCCGGCTTCGCGGGCGGGGTCGAGAACGACAACACGATCGACGCCCCGAAATACGAGTTCGAGACGACCGACTATGACGAATGTCTGGCGTGTCAGTGATGTAATCCCTCTCCCATCGGGAGAGGGAGGGAGGAGCGTAGCGACGGAAGGGTGAGGGTGACATGCGTTTATATGACAACCAACCCGCCGGCACGGTGGACCGTGCCCGTACCCTCCGCCGCACCGCGACGAATGCGGAGACGCGCCTGCTGCATGCGGTGAAGGGCGCGTTTCCGGATCTGAAATGGCGCCGCCAGGTTCCGATCGGCCCCTATTACGCCGACATCCTCTGTTTCGCCGCGAAACTCGTGATCGAGGTCGATGGCGGCCAGCATGACGAAGCTGCGGCGTACGATGCGCGCCGGACGCGTTTCATCGAGAACGAAGGTTACACCGTGCTGCGCTTCTGGAACACCGACGTGCTGGCGAATGCGGACGGCGTGATCGAATCCATCCGCAATTCCCTCTCCCATCGGGAGTGGAGTGTTGGGTCGGCCATGCCCCCGGCATGGCCTGAACGATGCGGGGCATCGTTCACCCAACACTGGCCCCGCGAGGCGCTGCGGAGTGGGAAAGGTGAGGGCGACCGCCAACAGACAAAAGAAAAGGGCGAGCCGGCTTTCGCCAACTCACCCTCGCCCGACCTCGCTACGCTCGGTCACCCTCTCCCGAAGGGAGAGGGGTTTTGAACTCAGGCCTCTTCTTCCAGGCCCACCGCGACGTCGGCGTTCGCGCTCAGGCGGACCTTGTCGCCCTCGACGCCGGCGACCAGGCCGCCCGAGATATAGTGGTGATGCCCTTCATGGCTGCCCGATCCTTCCGAGACCTGGGCACCGCTGTCCTTCTTGGTCAGCTTGATGCGGTCGCCCTCGACATGGTCGACGGTGCCGACATGCACGCCGTCCGCGCCGATGACTTCCATATGTTCCTTGATTGCGCTCAGATCGGCCATGATACTTGCTCCTTGAGTGTGGGTACGGGGGCTGAACGCGCGACCACCGAGTTGGTCGCATGAGCTGGCAAATCCTCATCATGTTCGCGGTCGGCGGCGTGCTGACGCTGATCGGCGCGGGCCTGCTGCTCGCGCTCACCCGCCCCGCCGGGCCGGCCAAGGTCTATGTCTACCGCATGGTCGGCATCATGGCCGTGTCCGGCGGCATCGTGCTCGCCATGTCGGCCGCCGCGATGTGGGACTGGAGCGCGGTATCGTGACCCTGTCTTCGCCTTATTCCTTCTTCACCCCATTCGTTCCGGAGTAACCCCATGTCCCTCACCGAAGCCCGCAAGCAGTACAAGCCATTCGAATACCCCTGGGCGTTCGATTTCTGGAAGCGTCAGCAGCAGATCCACTGGATGCCGGAGGAAGTGCCGCTGGGCGAGGATTGCCGTGATTGGGCGCAGAAGCTCAGCGATCACGAACGCAACCTGCTCACCCAGATCTTCCGCTTCTTCACCCAGGCGGACGTCGAGGTGCAGGATTGCTATCACGAGAAATACGGCCGCATCTTCAAGCCGACCGAGATCAAGATGATGCTGGCGGCATTCAGCAACATGGAGACGGTGCACATCGCCGCCTACAGCCACCTGCTCGACACGATCGGCATGCCCGAAAGCGAATATGGCGCCTTCCTCGAATATAGCGAGATGAAGGACAAGCACGATTACCTGCAGACCTTCGGCGTCGACAGCGACGAGGATATCGCCAAGACGCTCGCCATGTTCGGCGGCTTCACCGAGGGGCTGCAGCTGTTCGCCAGCTTCGCGATGCTGATGAACTTCCCGCGCTTCAACAAGATGAAGGGCATGGGCCAGATCGTCACCTGGTCGATCCGCGACGAGAGCCTGCACTGCGAAGGCATCATCAAGCTGTTCCACGCCTTCTGCAAGGAGCGCGATTGCTTCACCAAATCGGTGAAGTCGGACATTCGCGAGATGTGCCAGCACACCGTGCACCTCGAGGACAATTTCATCGATCTCGCGTTCGAGATGGGCCCGGTCAACGGCATGACGCCCAAGGAGATCAAGAAGTACATCCGCTACATCGCGGACTGGCGCCTGAACCAGCTGGGTTTGAAGCCGATCTACATGGTCGACGAACACCCGCTGCCCTGGCTCGCCCCGATGCTCAACGGCGTCGAACACGCCAACTTCTTCGAACAGCGCGCGACCGAATATTCCAAGGCCGCGACGAAGGGCAATTGGAACGAAGTATGGGACGGCTTCGACAAGCGCCAGAAGGCCAAGGCCGGCCCTGCCGCGAACGAGGATCCGGCGAGCGGCGAGGGGGACATGTTCTCGCGGGCTGGCGTGGCGGCGGAGTAAAGCCAGAAGGGGGAACGACGATGGCGCTTCCAACGTCATATTTGACAAGCACGAAAAACTTGCAGGGAATCTTGAGCGCTATCCAGCAAGCTAAGGCACCTGATAGGTTCACTCAGCGGTTTCTGGAAGATCTAGAATTTAAATCGACAAGTGACCGTTTAATTATAGGAGTTCTAAAGTCTCTTAAATTAGTTGACGATCAGGGAAAGCCAACTGAGAGATATTTTCAATTTCTTGATCAAAGTCAATCAGACAGAATAATGGCTGATGCAGTTCGCGAAGCATACAGTGATCTATTTCAGGTAAACACTTCTGCACAAAAGCTGAGCAAGCAAGACGTAATAAACAAATTTAAGACGCTTTCTCAGGGTTCAATTAGCGAATCTGTTTTAGACAAAATGGCTATGACATTTACTGCATTAGTTAAGCTTGGAGATTTCGAAAATAATGCAGGAAAATTAAAGCAGGAGCGAGTGATAGAAAACGAAATCAAGATTGATCAAGATGACAATCTAGATGGAAGTGGTGGTAGTGACGATGATCAGATTAAGCGGAACCGGCGCTCTTTAGGAGGACTTCACTACAATATTCAGATAATTTTACCGGAATCCAGAGACTCAAAAGTATATGATGCTCTTTTTAGAAGCTTGAAAGATCATTTAATTTGACGGATATGTCATTATACGAATTTATTTATCGAGCGAGATTAAGTGAAGAGGCGCTTGATCGTGCTGGGCGGATATCATCTGCTTCACTCTCGTTTGATCATCAGAAGGCGCGAGAGATCCTCGGTATCGATGTTTTAGATGCTGAGCACGTTGCTCGGGCTGAAAAGATGTCATTTGTCTACACGACTGTCGCGGCGTTTGAGAATTCGGTTAGAGATTTGATAAAAAGTATTTTGATAGAGGCGCTCGGCGAAGATTGGTGGAATCTCGCTGTTTCCGAGAAAATACGAAGGGCGGCGGAACTACGAATGGAGGAAGAGAAAAAAATTCGTTGGCACGTGCAGCGAGGAGACGATCCTATCAGATTTACGATGATGCCAAATCTAGCGAATATAATTGCCCAAAATTTTGAGCATTTTGAACCTTACTTGCACAACATAGATTGGGTACGAAATATATTTGAGATAGTAGAAAGATCTCGAAATGTTATTATGCATAGTGGAATGTTATCGGACCGGGATATGGCACGGTTAGGATCTCTTGTCCGTGATTGGAATTCACAGGCATCGATTTGACGAACTTTTTCTGTCAGGTCCGACAAGCATCCTAATAAACTTCTGTCTAGATATTTTCTAGTTCTCGACCGATGGCGCGGAAAAACTTGAGGGAGGCAGCTCTCATCCATCCACAAGTTCCGAGACCGCACGAGGGACGACGCCCCATCCGAACGCACGCCCGCTCGACAAGCGCGACACCTCCGCGTCTCCGCGCCTCCGCGCGAACCAATCTTCTTCGCGCCTTCATCCCTCCGCGCCTTCGCGAGAAATCTCGCACGAAGCTACGAAGCCACGGCTTCAAGAGAAGCCCAGCCCAAGCCCATCGGTTGAAACGCACGATCCGGACACGCGCTTCGACCAGCTCGGCAGGAGCGGATTGGACAAGGCGCCCGATCCCCGCTTCCCAAAAACCAATGTTCTACACGAACCAAATGGGATAAATAGTCACAACGCCCAGAGACGTCAGATCATGATTTACGAAAACACGCCGCAACCATCGCCAGCCACGAAGGTATATCCTACAACGGATGCCATATCGCCCGCGCGCGATCGCGCCACCGCCCCGCCACCCCCGATATCGTGTGAACTTCCGTGAACTTCGCCCCGCGCGCACCCCGATACCGCGTGAACTTCCGTGAACTTCGCGCCGCGCATACCCCGATACCGTGTGACCTTGTGTGAACTTCGGACCGCCCCGCCGCCAGCCACCCCCACCGATCCGGCGCGCGCCAGCCTCGGTTGATCGCCGCCGTTCCGAGCGCCGGATCCGCGTTTACCTTTTGTTAACGTATCGGGCATAGCCCCGTTAAGGACTTGGCAACCAATGCCGCATTCGGAAAATTTTTAGGGGAAATCCATGCGTTGTCGCAACGTCTTGGCGCTGTCGTCCGCACTCGTGCTGCTCGCCGGCTGCGCCACCACCGGCGGCGCGCGACCCGTCGTCACCAGCGAGATCGTGCCGGACAAGAGCTGGCAGGGCGTGATCCTGCCGCCTGACTCCACCCGGCTCGCCGCGCTGCCCGCAGCCTGGGGCCCGGCGCTCGCCGCCGTCCGCCCGCGCTTCGCCGCCGCGCTCGCCAAGGAAGGGGCGCTGCTCGATCCGTCGGTCGCGCTCGATCATGTCGCGCTGCCGCCCGGGTCGTACACCTGCCGCGTCGTGAAGCTCGGCGGCCCGCGCCGCTTGCCCGCTTATCGCACCTATCCGCCGTTCTTCTGCTATGTGCGCGGCGAGGGCGCGGCCCTGTCGTTCATGAAGCAGACCGGCGACGAGCGCCCGGTCGGCTGGCTCTACCCCGATGGCGATACGCGCTACGTCTTTCTCGGCGCCTATGCCCGGGGCCGCGTCACGCCGCCTTCCTATGGCGCGCCCGGCGCGCGCAACGCGCTCGGCACGATCGAGCGCGTCGCGCCGTTCCGCTGGCGCCTGACGCTCGCCCCCGTGGACGACAGCGCCTTGCTCACGGTCTATGAAGTCACCCCCGTGCCGCTGGAGCAGCAGGCGAAATAGCGGGCTTGCCGGCGTGACGTAGAATGATACAACATATCCCGGGCGGAGTCGCCGCCTTCATCCGGGAGAGACTGCCATGACCGCACGTCCGCTTGCCGTCCGTCGCCGCACCTTCGAGGATACGGGGGTCGTGTCGGAGATGAACATCACGCCGCTGATCGACGTATTGCTCGTGCTGCTGGTGATGATGATCCTGACGATCCCGATTCTGAACCACAAGGTGCCGGTCGATCTGCCGCAGCCGGGCAAGGGCGATCCGATGAAGACGATCGTCCACCGCGTCGATCTCTCCGCCGCGGGCACCCTGGCCTATGACGGCGTGCCAATCCCCGACGCCGCGCTGCCCGCCCGGCTCGCCGCGTTCATGAAGGAGGACAACGCCCAGCTGCAGATCGCGGCCGAGCCCCACGCCCGCTACGACCGCTTCGACCGGACGCTGGCGACGATCCGGCGGGCCGGCGTCACCCGGCTGGGCTTCGTCGGCAACGATCGTTTCGCGAAGTTCGGCGATCTGCGCTGAGCCTTGGAAGGCACGGAACGGGCGGGGTTCGCCCGGCGTTGGGGGCGTCCTGATCCGAATCGAGGTTTCCCCATGCGCATCGCCGCCGCGCTCGTTCCCATCGTTATGACCGCGCTGGCCGGCTGCTCGCCGCAGCCGACCAACACCAGCAATGTCGACATCAACTTCGCCGCCGAACAGGCGCAGCACAGCATCGACAATTACGCCGCCGCCACCCCCGCCGCGACGCCGACGCCCCGGCCGAGCGCGGTGCCTGGCCCGGTCGCCAGTCCGATTGCCGGCTTGGCCCCGCTCGATCCGCCGGCGCCCGGTACCCCCGGCGGCCTGCCCGACGATCGCACGCCCGTCTCGGAGGCGCCGTTCTCGCCCGACAGCGCGCAGGGCGCGGCCAATGTCGTGCAGACCTATTACGCTTTGCTCGGCGAGAAAAAGTATCGTCAGGCCTGGGCCTTGTGGGGCCATGGCGGGCAGGATTCCGGCATGTCCGCCGATGCCTTCGCCGCCAGCTTCGACAAGTATAGCGAATACCACGCCAATGTCGGCGCGCCGGGCAGGATCGATGCCGGGATGAGCCAGCGCTGGGTGACCGTGCCGGTGCAGGTCTATGGTCGGCTGAAGGCCGGCGGGACCCCGGTCTACATGCTCGGCAGCGTCACTCTCCACCGCGTCGTCCCGGGGGTCAGCGACGACAAGTCCGATCAGACCTGGCGGCTGAAGACCGCCGACATTAAGCCGCGACCGAAGCGCTGATCCGGCCGCCGCTGCGGATCAGGCGGAGCGGCGGATCGAGGCGGGCAGCGCGGCGTTGGCCGGATTCAGCCGCTCCATGTTGAAGTTCTGCACGAATTCCAGCCCGGCCTTGCCGTCCGCCGCCCAGCGCAGCTTGGCCGGGAACATCTGGTCCTCCAGCAGTTCGATCAGCACGTCGATCCCGGCCGCATCGCCCTCGATATCGATTCCGTCGATCAGCGCACCGGTCGCGGACATGTTGCGGATCCGCACCTCGCCCTCGACGCCCTCGGACGAGATGCGGGCGCTGCGCAGCATCGTGGTGCGCGGCGAACGGCTGGCGCGATAGCCGGTCGCGGTCGCCATGCCGCCCTTGGCTTCCATCTGCTCGACCACCTCCGCGGCGCGCGCCGCCTTGCCGTAGACGTAACCCTGGATATGCGTGCAGCCGAGATCGCGGATCAGCTGGATCTCGTCCTGCACCTCGACCCCCTCGGCGGTGGTCTCCATACCCAGCGTATCGGCGAGCGTGACGATTGCCTTGATGATCGCCGCGTTGCGGTTGCCGGCGATCGCCGCGCCCTTGACGAAGCTCTGGTCGATCTTGATCTTGTCGAACGGCGCCTTCTTCAGATAGCCGAGCGAGGAATAGCCGGTGCCGAAATCGTCGAGCGCCAGGCGGACGCCGAGGCGCTTCAGGCTCTTGAACATCTTCTCCGACGACGCGCTTTCGTTCAGGAACACACCTTCGGTGATCTCCAGCTCCAGCCGATCGGGGCTGATGCCGGAGCGGGCCAGCGCGCTGGTGACGATCGCCGGCAGCGCCGGGTTGGCGAACTGGATCGGCGAGACGTTGACCGCGACGCGAATGTCGTAAGGCCAGCTCGCCGCCTCGTCGCAGGCGGTGCGCAACACCCATTCGCCGATCGCTTCGATCAGCCCGCAATCCTCCGCCACCGGGATGAACTCGGCCGGCGACACCGCGCCGCGCGTCGGGTGATCCCAGCGCAGCAGCGCCTCGTAGCCGACGATGCGCTCCGTCCGGGCGCTGACCACCGGCTGGTAGGCGACGTGGAACTCGTCCTGCGCCAGCGCCTTGCGCAGATCGTCCTCCAGCAGCTTGCGGTTCTGCGCGCCGAGCAGCAATTCGCTGCGGAAGAAGCGGTGGATGCCGCGTCCGTCGGCCTTGGCGGCGTACAGTGCGAGGTCGGCGTTGCGGACCAGCGTTTCCGAATCCGCGCCATCCTCCGGCGCAATGGCGATGCCGATCGAACAGCCGATGGTGATCGACGATCCGTCGATGAAATAGGGTTGGGACAGCGCTGCGATGATCGTGCGGGCCAGCTCGGCCAGCCGATCGCGATTGGCTTCACGCGGCAGGACGACCTTGAATTCGTCGCCGCCAAGGCGCCCGACCAGGCCGGCATCGCCGACGCTGCGTTGCAGCCGCTGGCCGACCTGCTTGAGCAAGGCGTCACCGGTCTGGTGGCCGAGCGTATCGTTGACCGCCTTGAAGCGATCGAGATCGAGCAGGAACAGCGACGTGGCGCGAACCCCGGATTGCGGCGCGGCGAGCGTCTGATCGAGCGACAGGCGCATACGCTGGCGGTTGGCGAGCCCGGTCAGCCCGTCGAACAGAGCGAGGCGCGTGATCTCGGCTTCGGACTGGCGCTTCTGCGTCAGATCGCTGCCGCTGCCGACGAAGCCCTGGAAACGGTTCATACCGTCCATGATCGGACGACCCGAGATCGACCACCAGCGCTCCGCGACGTCCGCGACCGGGCGGACGGAATAGTCCGAGAAGGACGTGCGCGACGACAGGTGAAAGCCCAAGGTGCGCTCGGTATCGGGCGAGGCACTGTCGACCTTGAACACGGCGGTCAGCATCTGTCCGATGGCGGGCGCGCCGCTCGCCGCGACCTCGGCGGCGACCTTGGACGACAGGTAGACGAGGCGGCCGTGTCGATCGGTCTGCCAGAACCAGCCGTTGCCGTGATCCTCGAACTCATGGACCAGCCGGCGCGCCAGCGAGCCGTGATTGTCGTTCGCCACCCGCGCCGCGGCCTGGAGGTGATCGAGCCGCGCGAGACCTGCGATGGCCACCGCGAGGCAGGCGAGGAAGATCAGCGCGATGCCGCTCACCAGGCTGGCCCCGCTGAGCACCAGGATGCTCGCCACCAGCGCTACGGCGAACGCCAGGAGGCCGGCGCGGACCGATTGCAGGGCGATGACGGTGACGATGATCGCCCCGAAGGTGGCGACGAAGTTCGCCAGTTGCAGCACGATGCTGCCGATACCGCCGGTGATCCACAACATCGAGAACAGGCCGGCCCCGAGGCCGGCGCTGCAGAGCGCCGTGGCGCGCACCTGATGATGCGGCGCCAAGCCACGCATCGCGTCGAGCTTGACTAGGCCCAGGGCGATCACGCCGAACACCAGGACCAGCGCGGAATGCAGGGCGAAGCGTTCGATCAGATCGGCGCTCCCGATCCGATATGCGGTCCATACCAGCAGCGCGCCGGCGAGGAACTGCGCCATCAGCGCGGCAGGCCACGCGACGGCGAGCTGTTCGAACTGGCGGTACTGCGTCTCGGGCTCGCGCTCCTCGTCCGCGCCGAGCACCAGATTGTGCCACAGGCCACGCGCGGCTGGCGGGATCGACGACATGGAAAGGTGGGGGGTGCGCATCTGCGACCCTCCGTAACGAGGCGGGTTTTGGATTTGCTTTCCGGCTTTGGTTAAGCCGGGGTTACGGGCAAAATACTTGGCCGCCGCGCACGGCGCGCATAAGGAAGCGCCGAGTGTGCGCCCGAGGACCTTTCATGACGACCATCATCCGCGAAGCCGACCTGATCGAGAGCGTCGCCGACGCCCTGCAATTCATCAGCTATTTCCACCCGATGGATTACATCCACGCGCTGGGCGAGGCCTATGAGGCCGAGCAGTCGCCGGCCGCCAAGGATGCGATCGCGCAGATCCTGACCAACAGCCGGATGTGCGCCGAGGGGCATCGCCCGATCTGCCAGGATACCGGCATCGTCAACGTGTTCGTCAAATGGGGCATGGACTGCCGTTTCGATGAAACCAGCCGATCGCTGCAGGAGATCGTCGATCAGGGCGTGCGGCAGGCCTATCTGAACCCGGACAACAAGCTGCGCGCATCGGTACTCGCCGATCCCGCCTTCACGCGGCGCAACACCAAGGACAACACGCCGTGCGTGCTGCACGTCGAGATGGTGCCGGGGAGCACGGTGTCGGTCGATGTCGCGGCGAAGGGCGGCGGCAGCGAGAACAAATCGAAGTTCAAGATGATGAACCCGAGCGACTCGATCGTCGACTGGGTGCTGGAGATGCTGCCCCAGATGGGTGCCGGCTGGTGCCCGCCGGGCATGCTCGGCATCGGCATCGGCGGTACGGCGGAACATTGCGTGCTGCTTGCCAAGCAGGCGTTGATGCAGCCGATCGACATGGGGCCGCTCAAGGCGCGGGGGCCGAAGACCGATATCGAGAAGCTGCGCATCGAGATATTCGACAAGGTCAACGCGCTGGGCATCGGTGCGCAGGGGCTGGGCGGCCTCTCCACGATCCTCGACGTCAAGATCATGGATGCGCCGTGCCACGCGGCGGGCAAGCCGGTGGCGATGATACCCAATTGCGCCGCGACACGCCATGCGCACTTCACGCTCGACGGTTCCGGCCCAGCCTTCCTCGCGGCGCCGAAGCTCGACGAATGGCCGAAGGTCGATTGGACGCCGGATGCCGCAGCGATCCGGGTCGATCTCGACACGCTGACACCGGAAATCGTCGCGACGTGGAAGCAGGGCGACCGGTTGCTGCTGAACGGCAAGATGCTGACCGGTCGCGACGCCGCGCACAAGCGGATCAAGGACATGCTCGATGCCGGGGACCCGCTGCCGGTCGATTTCGCGGGACGCGTGATCTATTATGTCGGCCCGGTCGATCCGGTCGGCGACGAAGTGGTCGGCCCCGCCGGCCCCACCACCGCGACGCGGATGGACAGTTTTACCCGGATGATGCTCGGCCAGGGCCTGCTCGCGATGGTCGGCAAGGCCGAACGCGGGCCGGACGCGACCAAGGCGATCGCCGAGGGCAAGTCGGCATATCTGATGGCGGTCGGAGGCGCGGCGTATCTGGTGGCGCGGGCGATCAAGGGCTCGAAGGTCGTCGGCTTCGCGGACCTCGGCATGGAGGCGATCTACGAGTTCGAGGTGCAGGATTTCCCCGTGACGGTGGCGGTGGATAGCGAAGGCAATAACGTGCACCAGCTGGCACCGCTCGTGTGGAAGGAAAAGATCGCCCGGGAGAGATTGCTGGAAGGCGTGTGATCGCCGCGCCGATCTGGATCCCCGCCACACTATTTGCCGGGGCCTTGCAGGCATGGCGCACGGCGGTGCAGCGGCGCGTAGGCAAGGCGCTTTCGGTCAACGCGGCGGGTCTGGTTCGCTATCTCTATGGGCTGCCGTTCGCCTTCGCCTTTGCCGCCTTGTATCAATGGGGCATCGCGCCGGCACCATTCCCGCCGCTCGGACCCTACTTCCTCTTGTTCTGCGCAGCGGGCGGGATCGCTCAGATCGTCGCCACCAACCTGCTGCTGATGGCGTTCGAGGAGCGCAACTTCGTCGTCGGCACCGCCTATTCCAAGACCGAGGCGGTGCAGAGTGCCTTGCTGTCCGTAGTGCTGCTTGGCGATCGCCTCTCCGTGCTCGTGTGGCTTGGTATCGCCAGCGGTGTGGCAGGGGTGATGATCCTGTCGACCGGCGGCAAAAGGATGGGGCCGAGCGAGTTGTTGCGTGCGCTCGGGCAGAAGGCGGCGCTCTACGGCATGGCGTCGGGCTTCTTCTTCGCGGTGACCACGATCGGCATCCGGCGCGCGACGATGGAGATCGGCACCGATGACCATATTCGCGCCGGAGTGCTGACGCTGGTCGCCACGGTGGCGCTGCAGACGCTGATGCAGGGTGGCTATCTGTGGTGGCGCGAGCGCGATCAGGTGCCTTTGGTGTTCGCCAACTGGCGGATCGCGGGGCAGGTGGGGATGATGTCCTCGCTCGGCTCGGCCTGCTGGTTCACCGCCTTCGCCTCCGCCCCGGTCGCACTGGTGCGCATCGTCGGGCAGATCGAGATCGCCTTCACCATGGCGTTTGCGCATTTCTATCTCGGCGAGCGCATGGTGCGGAGCGAGGGCGTCGGGCTGGTGCTGGTCGCGATCGGCGTGGTGCTGGCATTGGCGGGCGCGCTGTAGCTTGCCGCGGTGGCGCGGCTGTGGGACGGGACGATGATGTCTGCCAGATCGACTCCTCGGCGCGTGATGCGCATCGTCCTGATCGCTGCCCTGTTCCTCGTTATCGCCTTCTGTCTGGCGGTGGTGATCGTGCCGCGATTCCTCGACCGGATCTATTATCAGGGGCCGCGCACCGGGCATTATGATGGCGCGCGCTTCTTCAACGCGGATGGCAGCGACGACGACCTGCGGTTGCCGGGCAACAATCGGCTGGCGTTCTTGTGGCGGCAGGTGACGGGAAGTGACGGGCGCCCGGCCTGGCCTGCCAGGGTGTTCGTCCGCCCCGCCGCGCCGGCCGAGCTCTTGCCGCCGGGCGCGGCGGCGGGCCGGATGCGGGCGACGTGGATCGGGCACTCTAGCGTGCTGGTGCAGGTGCCGGGCCTCAACATCCTGACCGATCCGGTGTGGAGCACGAAGACCGGGCCGTTCGGGATCGGCGTGAAGCGAGTCACCGAACCCGGCATCCGGATGGCCGACCTGCCCAAGATCGACGTCGTGGTGCTGAGCCACAACCATTACGACCATTTCGACCTGCCGACGCTGAAGGCATTGTGGACGCGGGATCGTCCGCTGATCGTCACCAGCCTGGGCAACGATGCCCTGTTGCGGGCGGAGGGGATCGAGGCGGTGGCGCGGGATTGGGGCGGGGTGGTACCGGTGCCCGGCCATGCCGCGAAGGTGCATGTCACGCGCAACCATCATTGGGGCACGCGGTATCTGGCGGATCGCAATCGGGCCTTGTGGTCCAGCTTCGTGATCGAACTGCCGGCCGGCAATCTGTTCTTCGGTGGCGATACCGGGGCGGGCGATCTCGCCTGGGCCGACGAGGCGGCGCGGCTGGGCCGCATCCGGCTCGCGCTGATCCCGATCGGCGCGTTCCGCTTCGTGCCTGGCCAGATGGCATCGGCGGCGCATATCGGGCCGGTCGACGCCGTCGAGGTGTTCCGCCGGCTGGGCGCGCAGACCGCGATTCCGATCCATTGGGGCACCTTCCGACAGACCTACGAGGCGTATCTGACGCCGCCCAAATTGCTCGCCAAGGCGATGGCGTGCAGCCATCAGGCGGGCGATCCTGTCCGCCGGTTCGCGCCCGCGCAGATCGGCCGGCCGGTGGAGATTCCGGCGCTGGCCGATATCGCCGCGCCGCCGGTGGTGACGCGCGCGGCGGTGGTCAAATGCCTCGATACGCCGGCGGTGCGCGCGCTGCGTTAAAGTGTTTCGATCACCTTTGGTCACCCTCACCCTTCCGTCGCTGCGCTCCTCCCTCCCTCCCCCAACGGGAGAGGGAAAAGACGCCGAAGGCGGCGAAGGGTGAGGGCGACTACAGCAGCCTAGAGGACCGCCGCCACCAATTGCCGGAAGGCGTCGGTGCGGTGGCTGATCGCGGCCTTGGCCGCCGGGTCCATCTCGGCGAAGGTCTGTTCGTGGCCGTCGGCTACGAACACCGGATCGTAGCCGAAGCCCATCCGCCCACGGGGTGGCCAGGTGAGCATGCCGTCGATCCGCCCTTCGAACCATTCGACATGACCGTCCGGCCAGGCGAGCGCGAGCGTGCTGACGAAATGCGCGCGGCGGCTGACCTCCGGGCCGAGTGCGGCGAGTTTGTCCTCGACCTTGCCCATCGCCATCGTCCAGTCGCGCGTGCCCTCGGGCGTCTCGGCCCAATTGGCGGTGTAGACACCGGGATCGCCGTTCAGCGCATCGACGCACAGGCCGCTATCGTCGGCAAGCGCGGGCAGGCCGGAGAGATCGGCGGCCTGCATCGCTTTCAGCTCCGCATTGGCGACGAAGGTGGTGCCGGTCTCTTCCGGTTCGGGCAGGTCGAGGTCCGCCGCCGAGATCGGTTCGATCCCGTACGGCCCGAGCAAGTCGCGGATTTCGCGCAACTTGCCGGCATTGTGCGTGGCGATGACCAGCTTGCCGGGCTTCAGCTTGCGGATCGCCTGGGGCTGGTCACCTTCTGCACTCATTTCGCCACTGCCTTCGCTTGTGCCGCGAAGATGTCCGCGCAGCCGATACGGGCCAAACGCAGCAGACGCAAAAGAGCTTCCTCGTCATAGGTCGCGCCCTCGGCGGTGGCCTGTGCCTCGGCGATGTTGCCGTTTTCGAGCAGCACGAAATTGGCGTCGGCATCGGCATTCGAATCCTCGATATAATCGAGATCGAGCACCGGCGCGCCCTGGTGGATGCCGCAGCTGATTGCCGCGACCTTCTGCGTCAGCGGATCGGCGGTGAGCTTGCCGCTTTCGAGCAAGCCGTCGATCGCGAGGCGGAGCGCAACCCATGCGCCGGAGATCGAGGCGGTGCGGGTGCCGCCATCGGCCTGGATCACATCGCAATCGAGCACGATCTGGCGTTCGCCGAGCAGCTTCATGTCGGTGACGGCGCGCAAGCTGCGGCCGATCAGGCGCTGGATTTCCTGGGTGCGACCGGATTGCTTGCCCTTGGCCGCTTCGCGGTTGTTGCGCGTGTTGGTGGCGCGCGGCAGCATGCCGTATTCCGCCGTCACCCAACCCTCGCCCTTGCCGCGCATGAACGGCGGCACCTTTTCCTCGACCGAGGCGGTGACCAGCACCTTGGTGTCGCCGAAGCCGATCAGCACGGAACCCTCGGCATGTTTGGTGAAGCGCGGTTCGATGGTGATGACGCGCATCTGATCGGGGGCGCGGCCGGATGGGCGCATGAGAAATCTCCTCGGGAATGGTTGGCGGTGCCGTAGTGGGTGGCGCGGATCATGTCACCCCCGGGTGGACGGCGGGCGAAGTTCACACAAAGTCACGCGATATCGGCCTTGCGCAGCCTGACGGAGTCCTCCCCGGCGCGGTGGGTGATGTCGAACGGTTTCAAGCATTTCCCAACATTGCAAGGCCCGACACCGCTGGTCGACGGGCGCTATCGCGCCGAAACAAGGGGCGTTGAGCCGGACGGCGAAGTCCCCCATATCAGGTGCATGATGGCCCCCCCGATCAGCGACCTGAACGACCGCGCGCGCGACGTCTTCCGTGTCGTCGTGGAAAGCTATCTCAACACCGGATCGCCGACGGGATCGCGGACGATCGCGCAATTGTCCGGTCTGAACCTGTCGCCCGCATCGATCCGCAACGTGATGCAGGATCTGGAGGAACTTGGCCTGATCGCCAGCCCGCATACCAGCGCGGGGCGGCTGCCGACCGAATCCGGCTTGCGGCTGTTCGTCGACGGAATGATGCAGGCGCTGGAGCCGAGCGCCGAGGAACGATCGGCGATCGAGTCGCGCGTGAGCCAGCCGGGACCGGTCGAGGCGGCGCTGGCGGCGACAACTTTGGCACTATCCGGCCTGTCGGCCTGCGCCGGGCTGGTGATGGTGCCGAAGCGCGAACTGGTGTTGCGACAGATGAGCTTCGTGCCGCTGTCGCACGACAAGGCCTTGGCCGTCCTTGTCAGCGAGGAGGGCGCGGTGGAGAATCGCGTGATCGACCTGCCCGGCGGCGTCGATCCTTCCGCGTTGGTGCAGGCAGGCAATTACATGACCGCGATGCTCTCCGGCCTGACACTGGCCGAGGCGCGCGGGCGGCTGGAGCGCGAGATCCTCGACGAACGCGCGATGCTGGACGACGCGGCGCGCACGTTGATCGAGCGCGGGCTGGCGGTGTGGAGCGAGGATGGCGATCGCCGTCCGGTACTGATCGTGCGCGGGCAGGGGCGGTTGATCGACGCGGCGGATGCGGTGCAGTTGCAGCGCATCACCGAATTGCTCGATGATCTTGAGGGAAAGCAGGAGATTGCCGGGCTGCTCGACAGCGCGAGCGCGGGGGATTCGACGCGCATCTTCATCGGTGCGGAGAACAAATTGTTCTCGCTGTCGGGATCGTCGGTGATCGCCAAACCGTTCCGCGGGCTGGACGGCCGCGTGATCGGCGTGGTCGGGGTGATCGGGCCGACGCGGTTGAACTATGCCCGCGTCGTGCCCATGGTGGATTTTACGGCAGCCACGCTTGCGCGGCTCATGGGTTGAATGGGATTTCAGAGAGCGACATGAACGACGACGACATCAAGAACACTGCAGAGGCAACCGACCTGCGCGAGGAAACCGCCGAGGCTGCGCCGGAAGTGGCCGGACAGGACCGGGTGAAGGAGCTTGAGGCGCAACTGGCCGAGGCCAAGGCGTCGTTGCTCTATGCGCATGCCGAGGCGCAGAACATCCGCCGCCGCGCCGAGAAGGAAGCGCAGGACGCTCGCGCCTATGCTGCGACCGCATTCGCGCGCGACCTGCTGTCGGTGGCCGACAACCTCGCGCGCGGCCTGGATGCGATCCCTGCGGAGTTGCGTCAGGACGAGAAGATGAAGGGCCTGGTCGCCGGACTGGAGGCGACCGGACGCGAACTGGATTCGGTCTTTTCGCGGCACGGCATCACCAAGATGACGGTGATGGGCGAAACGCTCGACCCCAATCGCCACCAGGCGATGTTCGAACTGCCGAGCGACGAGAAGCCCGGCACCGTCGTGCAGGAGATGCAGGCGGGATATATGATCAAGGACCGCCTGTTGCGGCCGGCGCTTGTGGGTGTGGCGAAGGCGGCGGGATGATCGGCCGGGCAATCCTCTTTTGAAATCACTTCGGCCCGACTTCGAGAAAGCGCTTCGCTTTTTTGGTCGGGCCAGCCGCCAATTGGTGCAGCAGGGTTTCAGCGCCCCGGTTCTGGTCGGCGGTGCGGCGGTCGAATTGTATTCCAACAATCTGATCGCGACCGGCGACTTCGATATCGCCACGTCCCGGCAAGAAGAGTTCGAAGAAGCGTTGGCGCAACTCGGCTTCGTTCGACCGAGTGGGTCAGGCAGGGCGACAAGGGGATGGATGCATCCCGATTTCCGATTAGGTTTCGAGGTTGTTTCCTCGACGCTTCTCGAAGGCTTAGCCGATCGGGAGCGTGTGATTCAGCTCGATCTCGGAGCTGATGGCACCGTATCGATTCTGTCGATCGAGGATATGATCGCTGATCGGATGGGGCAATTCGCGTCCGGCTCCGCGCCCGAGATGCTGGCGCAGGCACAAGTGCTGGCCGCGCTTCACACGGACATGGACACCGCCTATCTGGAAAGAAGAATTAGGGAAGAGACAGCCGGTGACTTTGGCATTCAACACCTCGAAACCGATACCGCTGGATGATTTCGTTGCGGAAATAGAACGGCGCCGCATCGCTGCGGGCAACCCGGAGATGCCGCGCAATTCTGGTGACCGCCGGACGGAGAGTAAGCGCGCACTGTTGAAGGCAATCGAGCAGGCTGGGGGCACATGGTGAACGCCAACCTCACCGCCGATCGCCCGACCTTCGTCACGCATCTCGAATGTTCGCTGACCGGTGAGCGCTATGAGGCGGACCAGTTGCACGGGCTGTCCAAGGCCGGGCGGCCGTTGCTCGTCCGCTATGATCTGCCGGCGATCAAGGCGTTCCTGCCCAAGGCGATGCTGGAGGCGCGGGAGACCGATTTGTGGCGCTGGCGGGAGTTGCTGCCGGTGCGGCGCACGTCCGACATCGTCAGCCTGGGCGAGATCGAGACGCCGCTGATCCCGCTGACCCGGTCGGGCGGGCCAAACGTGCTGGTGAAGGACGAGGGGCGCTTGCCGACCGGCAGCTTCAAGGCGCGCGGTCTGGTGATGGCGGTGGCGATGGCCAAGGCGCTCGGCGTCACCCGGATCGCGATGCCGACCAATGGCAATGCCGGCGCGGCGCTGGCGGCGTATGCGACGCGCTGCGGGATCGAAACGATCGTATTCTGCCCGGACGATACGCCGGAGATCAACGTGCGCGAGATCGCATTGCAGGGCGCACGGGTGTACCGCGTGAACGGGCTGATCGACGATTGCGGGGCGATCGTAGGGCGCGGCGCGGCGGAAGGGCTGTGGTTCGATTTCTCGACACTGAGAGAGCCGTACCGGATCGAGGGCAAGAAGACGATGGGGCTGGAACTGGCCGCGCAGTTCGGCTGGAAGTTGCCACAGGCGATCTTCTATCCGACCGGCGGCGGGACGGGCCTGATCGGGATGTGGAAAGCGTTCGACGAACTCGAGAAGCTCGGCTGGATCGGATCGGAGCGACCGCGCATGTACGCCGTGCAGGCGAGCGGGTGCGCGCCGATCGTGCGCGCGTTCGATGACGGCGTCGAACATGCCGAGCGTTGGGAGGATGCGGCGACGGTCGCGGCGGGCATCCGCGTGCCCAAGGCGGTGGGCGACTTCCTGATCCTGCGCGCGGTGCGCGAGAGCGGCGGCAAGGCGATGGCGGTGGGCGATCCCGCGATCCTGCAGGCGGTGGACGACGCGGCGAAGAAGGACGGGCTGCTGCTTTGCCCCGAAGGTGGTGCGACGCTGGCGGCGTATCGCGAGGCGCTACGCTTGGGCTGGATCGACGAGGACGAAAGCGCGGTGCTGTTCAACTGCGCGACGGGCCTGAAATACCCGATGCCGGCGGCGGATGCGAAGGTCGATCGGCACGCGGAGATCGATCTGGCGGCGTTATAGTCGCGCGGTACCGAACGGCAGGATCGTCTCGTATTGCGCCAGATGCGGCGCGCCGGGGACGGTGCAGCCGCAGCGCAGCAGGAAGGCGTGGCGGACGATTTCCGCTTGTTGCTCCAGGCCATAGCGATGGAGCGGCTGGCCCGGTTTGATCGCGTAGTCGTAGCGGCAGAAGGGGTGGCGTTTCAGCGGCAGGACGATGCCTTTCTGATGCTGCCAGATGTGCGTCATCTCGTGCAGGAACAGGCCCTGATCGACCGGGTGGGCGACGGCGAAATCGTCGCGGTAGAGCGAGCCCTCGGGATGGAAATGGATGTTGCCGGTGGGCGCCATCACAGTTTCGCGCGGTTGGAAGAAGGCCCATTTGCGCCGGACGATGCGCACGGGGGCGTAATCGATCGCGCCGCCGAAGATCGAGCGGGCAAGATCGGTTTCGCCGGAGGTGAGGGGGCGAGCGTCGGTCATATGAAATAGGGGAACCGCTTCGTCGCGTTACCGGCCCTTGAACAGTCCGCCCAATATGCCGCGCACCAGCCCGCCGACCACGCCGGACGCTGCGCCGCGCGATGATCCGAACACCGCCTTCGACACCTCGTTCGCCACGCTTCGGCCCACTGCCGACGAAGCGCTGCGGGTGGCGGAGGTGATCGCGCGGTTCCAGGGGCTGTTCGCCGCCTCGCGTTCGGCCGCCTTCTGCTGCTGCTCGGTCAGTTTCGCCTGGCGATCCGCCTCGCGTTGCGCAGCGATGCGCTGGCGTTCGGCCTCCTTGGCGGCGACCGCGTCGGCCTTGGCTTGTAGCGCGGCGGCCTTGTCGGCTTCGGTCTTGGCCTTGGCTTCGGCGGCGGCGGCGGCGGCTTCGTTGCCCTTGGCGGCGAGGATCTCCTCGGCGGATTCTCGGTTCACCAGCGTATCGTATTTGGTGCCGATCGGATCGGTCTGGATCAGGACGCCGCGCTCGACCGGCGTGACCGGACCGACGCGCGAACGGGGCGGCTTGATCAATGTGCGCTCCACCGGCGAGGGCGAGCCGTCGGGCAGCAGCAAGGAGACGAGTGCCTCACCGACCTTAAGTTCGGTAATCACCGTCTCGACATCGACGCCAGGGTTGGCGCGGAAGGTGGTCGCGGCGGACTTCACCGCCGCCTGATCGCGCGGAGTGAAGGCGCGGAGGGCGTGCTGGACGCGATTGCCGAGCTGACCGGCGACGGTATCGGGGATATCGATCGGGTTCTGCGTGATGAAGTAGATGCCGACGCCCTTGGAACGGATCAGGCGCACGACCTGTTCGATCTTGTCGAGCAGCGCCTTGGGCGCTTCGTCGAACAGCAGATGCGCCTCGTCAAAGAAGAAACAGAGCTTGGGCTTTTCGGGATCGCCGATCTCGGGGAGATGTTCGAACAATTCACTCATCAGCCAGAGCAGGAAGGTGGAATAAAGCTTCGGGCTGGCCATCAACTTGTCGGCGGCGAGGATGTTGACGATGCCGCGACCCTTGTCGTCGACGCCGATGAAATCGTCCATGTCGAGCGCGGGTTCGCCGAAGAAATGGTCGCCGCCCTGACTGCGCAGTTGCAGCAGCGAGCGTTGGATCGTGCCGAGGCTGGCCTTGCTGACATTGCCGTAGGTGGTGGTGAGTTCGTCGGCGCGTTCGCCGCAATGGACCAGCATCGACTGAAGATCGTCGAGGTCGAGGATCAGCAGCCCGTCCTTGTCGGCAACGTGGAAAGCGATGTTGAGCACGCCCTCCTGCACGTCGTTCAGGTCGAGCAGGCGCGAGAGCAGCAGCGGCCCCATCTCGCTGACGGTGGTGCGGATCGGGTGGCCCTGCTCGCCGTAGAGATCCCAGAATTGCACCGGGTTGTCGCTGTACGACCAGTCGGTCTCGCCGATCTCGGCGGCGCGCGCGGCGAAGATTTCGTGAGTCTTGGCGGTGGGCGAACCGGCCATGGCGAGGCCGGAAAGGTCGCCCTTCACGTCGGCGACGAAGCACGGCACGCCGCGTTCGGAAAAGCCCTCGATAATACCCTGCAACGTAACGGTCTTGCCGGTGCCGGTCGCGCCCGCGATCAGGCCGTGGCGATTGGCGCGCTTCAGTTCCAGGTTCTGCGGGTTGGTGCCGCCGGGTCCGCTGCCGATGAAGATAGGTCCGTCCGCCATGATCGCTCCCGGTAATGTTAGGGGGAGCTTATCGCGTTTTTGGCGGAGCGGGGAAACCAAAATCCTGCCCGGTACGGGGGGGGTGCCCGGCTACTTCAGCCGGGTGTTGGAGGGGGCGGGCCTCAAGCGCGCCGCCTGCGGCCCGCCCCCCTCCACCATTCGCTGAATGCTCATGGTCCCCTCCCCGTGCCGGGGAGGAGTTAAAGCGTTACTTCTTGATCTTGATGGCGAGGAAGCCGCTGGCACCGCGTGGACGTTGCAGGAAGATCAGCACCTGATCGCGACCAGCCGCCTTGGCCGCGCCGATCGCCGTGGCGACATCGGCGGCGGTGCGGGTCGGCACGCGGTTGACCGAGACGATCACGTCGCCGCGCTTCAGGCCCTTGGTCGCGGCATCGCTCGACGGATCGACCGTCGCGATCACCACGCCCTGCACCGTTGCGTCGAGGCCCAGATTGCGCGCGATGGCGGGCGTCAACGGCACGACCTGCACGCCGAGCGCGTTGGCACCAGCGACCTGACCGTTCTGCTGATCGTCGGTACCGGGCAGGCCGTCATCGTCGTCTCCGCCACCGTTCAGTGCGGCGAGCTGATCTTCGGTGGGGCGCGTGCCGATCGTCGCGTTCAGCGAGAGCGGCTTGCCGTCGCGGATGACGTCGAGCTTCGTGCTGCTGCCCGGTGCGGTATTGGCGACGAGATAGCTGAGCGTCTGATCCGGCGTGACATCCTTTCCGCCGACGCGGACAACGACATCGCCCTGCTTCAGGCCGGCCTTGGCCGCGCCTTCGCCCGGCTCGACGCGCGAGACGATCTCGCCGCGATCCTTGGGCAGGCCGAGTGCGCTGGCGATATCCTCGCTCATCGGCTGAATGCCGATGCCGAGATAACCGCGCTTCACCGCCACGCCTTTGCGCAGCGTGTCGATCACCGGCTTGGCATCCTCGGCGGGGATCGCGAAGCCGATGCCGACGCTGCCGCCGGTCGGCGAGATGATCTGAGAGTTGATGCCGATCACGTTGCCGTTGAGATCGAACATCGGGCCGCCCGAATTGCCCTGGTTGATCGAGGCATCGGTCTGGATGAAGCGATCATAGGCACCCGGCTGGCCGGTGGCGCGGTGCAGCGCAGAGACGATGCCGGCGGTGACGGTCGAGCCGAGGCCGAAGGGATTGCCGATCGCCAGCACCCAATCGCCGACGCGCGCCGTCGGCGTATCGCCGAACTTGACGAACGGCAGGTTGGTCGCGTCGATCTTGAGCAGCGCCAGATCGGAAGCCGGATCGCGGCCGATCAGCTTGGCGGTATATTCCTTACGGTCGATCATGATCACCTTGATCGATTCGACCGTCGCACCCTTCGCGCCGGGCGCGATGACATGGTTGTTGGTCACAACATAGCCGTCGGGCGAGATAATGAAGCCCGAGCCGAGCGACTGCGCCTCGCGCGTTACCGGGCCGCCTTGGCCGCCGTTCATCTGGCCGAACAGATCACCGAGCGGCGTGCCCTGGAAGGGGTTGGGCTGAGCCTGCTGCGTAATCTTCTGGGTAGTCGAGATGTTGACCACGGCGGGCTGCAGCTTCGCGACCATATCGGCGAAGCTCATCGGCGCGCCTGGCTTGGGCGCTGCGGCCTGGATCGCGCCCGGCTCGTTCTGCGCAACCTGCGCGGAAGCCGAGGGCTGGTAGATCATGGTCGCGGCGGTGCCGCTCAGCAGCAGGGCACCGGTGATGGCGTAAGCATAACGCACGTGGGGTATTTCCTCTCGATTGCCAGTTGAGCAACGTGCCTGTTCTTGGGGTCTCGTTGCTGAACGGCGATTGAATATGAATGGACTGAAAGTATCCCGCCCTTATTTCCCGCGACCCTGGAATTCGCGCAAATATGCGTTGTTCGGCGACAGGACAAAAGACGTATTGCCGCGTGGCTTGCCGTCGTTGTTTGCTCCGAACGTATAGCGATAGGACTGCATCGCGCGGTAGAAATCGTAGAAATCCGCATCCTTGTTGAACGCCTCGGCATAGATCTTTGCCGCGCCGGCATCGGCCTCGGCGCGGATGATCTGTGCCTGTTGCTGGCCGCGCGCGGTGATCGTCGCCGATTCCTGCTGACGGGCGGTGCGCATGCGCTGCAACGCGCTGTCCAGCGGGCTGCCGTCCGGCAGATCGGCACGCTTGATCCGCACGTCGACGATCTGCACGCCATATTGGCTCGCCTGACGCTGCAGCCCGGCCTGGATATTGTCCATCACCTGGCCACGCTCCGGGCTGAGCAAAGCGGCGAACGGGCGCTTGCCGAGTTCGTTGCGTAAGGCCGAGCCGAGCAGCGGGCTGAGATTGGCGATGATCCGCTCTTCGGTATCGCTGGTGCTGCCGGTCGATACGACTGCCTTCAACGGATCGATTACGCGGAAGCGGGCAAACGCATCGACCGAGAGACGTAGCTGATCGGTCGAGAGCACCTGGGTGTTCTCCAGCTCGACGTCGAGCACCCGCTTGTCGACCCAGACCAGGCGGTCGAGGAACGGCATACGGAAGATCAGGCCCGCGCCGGTGTTGCCGAACTGCTCGTTCGGCTTCCAGCGATTGACCGTGCGGTACGGATTCTCGAGCCGCAGCACGACGACCTGCTTGGTCTCCGGCACGATGCTGGCGGTGCTGGCCAGGACGATTAGCAGCAGCAGGGCGACGATGCCGGACACGACCGGGTTGCGCAGGATGAGGTTCACTGGCCGCCTCCCGTCGCGGGGGCGGGGGTAGGCTTGGCCGGGGCCGCCTCGGGCAAAGCGCGCCCGGCACCGGGCAGCGGCAGATACGGCACGACGCCGGGGGCCTCGATGATCGTCTTGTCGCTCTTGGCCAGAACGGCCTCCATCGTCTCGTAATACATGCGGCGGCGGGTCACTTCGGGGGCCAGGCGATATTGTTCGTAAACCTTGTCGAACGAAGTCGCCTCGCCCTGCGCGAAGGCCAAGGTCTGCTGGGCATAACCGCGCGCCAGGTTGATGTTGCTCTGCGCGGCCTGTTGCGCGGCGGACACCGCCTTGAAGTCGTCGATCACCGCATTCGGTGCCTGCGACTGGCGGATCGCGATGCCGCGGATCCGCACGCCGGAATTATAACTGTCGAGCACTTCCTGCATCAGTTGCTGCACCCGTGCCTCGACCACGCCGCGGCCCGAACCGATCGCATCATCGAGCGGGGTGGTGGCGATCACCGCGCGCATCGCGCTCTCGGCGGTGGCGCGCACGGTTTCCTTCGGGTTGGCGATCTGGAACACGTAATCCTGCGGGTTGGAGATGTCCCAGCGCACCGAATAAGCGAGATCGATGATATTCTGGTCCGCGGTGAGGACGAGGTTCTCGCCACCCGAGCCGCTCGGGAAATCATCCGTCTGGATGTTCTGCACATCGACCTTGAAGACGTTGGAGAAAGGCGCGGGCAGCGTGACGCGGATGCCCGGCTTCAGCGTGTTCGAATAGCGCCCGAGCGTGGTGACGACACCGAGCTGCTGCGGGCCGATCTGCCAGATGCTGGTAAGCAGGATCCATGCGACGAAGATCAGCCCGACGCCGATCAGCCACAGGTTCCGCGCACCGGGCGATCCCGGCAGGCCGGGGAAGCTCCCGCCGCCGCCACCGCCGCCGGTGCCGCGCGCACGGCGCAGGAATTCGTCGAGCGCGGTCGGCTTGGCACCGCGGGGCCCACCCGGCGGCACAGCCCAGGGATTGCGCGGCCCACCGCCGTCGTTGCCGCTGTTGTTGCCGTTGCCCCCACCACTACCGGCACCCCAGGGGCTTTTCGGCGCATCGGAGAAATGGATATTGAAGCGCTGGAGCCAGCCGGTGAGGATCGTCATTCCGTCTTTATAGGGGCGGGACATTACGAAAAACAGTGGCAAGCACCCTTAACGGCCCTATCTGCGCGGCTATGGCACATAATATTACATTGGACGGCGCGCTGGAGCGGGTTGCGGGCGCGCGTGCGACAGCCCGGCTGGAGGACGGACGCGCGAGCATCATCCTCGACGTGACGGGTCTGGAAGAGTCTACGCGCGACGCGCTGGAGGCGGACGTGCGTGCCGCCGCGCTCTCGGTTCCGGGCATCGCGACGGTGCGGGTGGCACAGACGAGCCAGCGGACCACGCGGCGGATCGTGGCGGTGGCGAGCGGGAAAGGCGGGGTGGGCAAGTCCACCGTCTCGACCAACCTCGCATTGGCGCTGCATGCGCTCGGGCGCCGCGTCGGGCTGGTGGATGCCGACATCTATGGGCCGTCGCAGCCCAAATTGATGGGCGTGGAGGGGAGCAAGCCGACCGCGCACGACAAGCAGTTGCAGCCCGTCTCGACACCGTACGGCGTGCCGATGCTGTCGATGGGCATGCTGGTCGCGGCGGATCAGGCGGTGGCATGGCGCGGGCCGATGGCGGCGGGCGCGCTGGGCCAGATGCTGGAGGCGAACTGGAGCAATCAGGATCTGCTGGTCGTCGATCTGCCGCCCGGCACCGGCGACGTGCAATTGACGATGGTACAGAAGCACAAGCCCGCCGGGGCGGTGATCGTTTCAACGCCGCAGGATCTGTCGCTGATCGATGCCAAGCGGGCGATCGATTTCTTCGTCAAGGCGGGCGTACCGATCATCGGTCTGGTCGAGAACATGGCGGGCTATGCCTGTCCGCATTGCGGTGAAGTGTCCGATCCGTTCGGGCGCGGCGGAGCGGAGGCGGCGGCGGCGGCCCTGGGCATCGCGTTTCTCGGGCGCATTCCGCTCGATATCGCGATTCGGACCGCGTCGGATGCGGGCACGCCGCCGGTCGCGGGGAACGGGGTGGAGGCGGCCGCGTTCAGGGATGTGGCGGCGCGTGTCGACGAATGGCTGACCGCCCACAAATAATACCGTCTGTCCTAAGCCTGTCGAAGGACTGCCTTTCTTGTCTACCGTCGAATAGAAGGGCAGCGCTTCGACAGGCTCAGCACGGACGGATAGGAAGGACGATCGAATGCCCCTCACCACAGACGCTGAGATCAAAGCCCTGCTGGAATCCGCGCGGACCATTGCCCTGGTCGGTGCCTCCGACCGGCCGGACCGCCCCTCCAACGGCGTGATGAAGACGCTGCAGGACCATGGCTATCGCGTGATCCCGATCAACCCGCAGATCACCGGCGAGCATATCCACGGCGAATTCGTGTTTCGCGAACTGGCGCAGCTCGGCGACCCGATCGATATCGTGGATATTTTCCGCAATTCCGCTGCCGCCGGCGAAGCGGTCGATCAGGCGATCGCGATCGGCGCGAAGGCGGTGTGGATGCAATTGGGCGTCATCAATCACGAGGCAGCGGCGCGCGCCGAGGCGGCGGGGTTGCAGGTCGTGATGGATCGCTGTCCGGCGATCGATATCCCGCGTCTGGGCGTGGCGAAGATCGAAGCCTCGGCCTCGGCCTGAATCTCGCCACCTTTGGCCAGCATCATTCCGGGCATGCTTCTCGCGCTCCTCCTCGCCCAGGCCGATCCGGCGACCGTATCGAGCAAGCCTGCGACCAATTCGTGGTCGATCCTGGAGCCGATTGCCAACGAGCCCTGTAGCCGGGCCGATGCCGCGGCGGACAAGAACGACCAGAACATCGTCGTCTGCGCGCAGCCGCTGCCGTCGCAGAAGCTGCCCTACCCGAACGAGGTGATCCCCAAGGGACCGACGCCTTCCAATCCGGAAATGCGGGCGAGCGGGGCGCTGAATGCCGAGGCGTCGCCCTGCGCGACCCGGCTGGGTGGATGCCAGGTCGGGTTCGGCCCCCCGGTCATGCCGATCATCGCGGGCGCGGTCGATCTCGCCAAGCGCGCGTTTGCGAAGAAACCGGACAAGAGGGGGCGGGTCGCGATCCTGCTCGACGCGCCGCCCCCGCCGAGCGTCATCCTACCCTAGGATATGCATCCACATCGGCTGGCCGAGCAGGCTTTGCGAGCCGCGAAGCTTTTCCAACGCCTGTGCCACGCTCCGCTCCGGCCCCTCATGCGTCACGATCGCGACCAGCACGCTGCCGTCCTCGCCGCCGGAGCCGCGCTGGATCAGGCTTTCGATCGACACGCCGGCATCGCGCATCGCCGCCGCGATCTCGGCGAGCACGCCGACCTTGTCCGCCACGGTGAAGCGCACATAAGCGCGCGCACGGCGTTCGCCGGTGTCGGCGGGCGTGTGCTCAGCCAGCGAATTGGCGGGCATCGCGAAGGCCGGGCCGTATTCGCCGCGCGCGATGTCGATCAGGTCCGCCACCACCGCGCTCGCGGTCGGGCCGTCGCCCGCACCCGCGCCCTGGAACAGCAACCGGCCGACGAAATTGCCCTCCGCCACCACCGCATTGGTAGCGCCGGTGATATGCGCGAGCGGATGATCGATCGGCACAAGGTGCGGATGCACGCGCTGGAACAGGCCGTTCGGGCCATCCTCGGCGATGCCGATCAGGCGGATGCGATAACCCAAGGCCGCCGCCTCCGCGATGTCGGCGGCGATGACGTGGCGGATGCCGTTCGCGACCACGCCGCCGAACGCCGGCTGCGTGCCGAAGGCGATGCTGGAGAGGATCGACAGCTTGTGCGCGGCATCGACGCCGTCGATATCGAAGGTCGGGTCGGCCTCGGCATAGCCCAGCGCCTGCGCCTCGCTCAGCACCTCGGCGAAGTCGCGACCCCCCCCTTGTTCTCTTGGCGCCTCCATCTTCGACAGGATGAAATTGCACGTGCCGTTGAGGATGCCATAGACGCGCGCGATCTCGTTCGCCGCCGCACCTTCGCGAAGGCCCTTGATCACCGGGATGCCGCCCGCCACCGCCGCCTCGAACTTCAGCGCGGCCTGCGCCTGTTCGGCGGCGCGCGCCAATTCCAGGCCGTGATGCGCGATCATCGCCTTGTTGGCGGTGACGAAGCCCTTGCCCGATTTCAGCGCCGCGCGGGCGAGCGTGAGCGCCGGGCCGTCCGAACCGCCGACCAGTTCGACCACCACGTCGGCGTCCGGATGCGCGGCCAGCGCCGTGGTGTCATCGACCCATTCGAAACGCGACAGATCGACGCCGCGATCCTTCGTCCGGTCCCGCGCCGACACCGCGACGATCTCTATGCCGCGTCCGGCGCGGCGCGCGATCAGCGCGGCGTTGGCGTCGAGCAGACGGATGACGCCGCCACCGACGGTGCCGAGCCCGGCGAGCGCGATGCGTAAAGGTTTGGTCATCATTCCCCCGTCACCCCGGACTTGCTCCGGGAACCGCTGTGCCGCAGGCGCGATGTTCGAGGATCGCGCGCCGACGTCGCGGCTGCGCTAGCGGAGGAGTGGACCCCGGAACAAGTCCGGGGTGAGGTGAATCGAGCGTTATTTCTTCACCAGCCCGATCTCCACCAGCCGCTCGAACAGGTAATCGTGCGCGGTGATCGGCTCCGGATAGCGGTTCGGGTTGTCCGGCGTGATGCAGCCCGGCAGCGTTTCGATCAGGAAATCCGGCGCGGGGTGCAGGAAGAACGGCATCGAATAGCGCGAATGGCCGCGGCGTTCAGGGGGCGGATTGACGACGCGGTGCGTCGTCGAGGGCAGGACGTTGTTGGTCAGCCGCTGCAGCATGTCGCCGACATTGACGACCATCGCGCCTTCGGGCGGCTTGATCGCCAGCCACTTGCCGTCGCTGCCGAGCAGTTCGAGGCCCGCTTCCTCGGCACCGAGCAGCAATGTGATCAGATTGATATCCTCATGCGCCCCGGCGCGAACGCCTTCGGCATCGGCGGGGATCGGGGGATAATGCAGCAGGCGCAGCACGCTGTTGCCGTCGCCGACCGCGGGATCGAACCAGTGCGGGTCGAGCTTCAAATGGCGCGCGATCGCGGAGAGCAAGCGGTCGCCCGCGCGATCGAACGCCGCGAACAATTCCAAGAACACAGGCTTGAAGCCCTCCGGCCGCGACGGCCAGACGTTCGGCGCCATCTGAGCGGCGAAGCGATGCCCCTCGGGCAGTTCGCGCCCGACATGCCAGAATTCCTTGAGGTCGACCGCGCTCGCGCCCTTGGCGATCTCGGTCTTGAACGGGGTGTAGCCGCGCGCGCCGCCGCCGCCCGGCGTATGATAGCCACGCTTCTCGTCATCCGGCAGTTCGAACAATTTCTTGGTCTCGGCCCAGGCGCGCTCGATCAGATCGTCGGGAATGCCATGATCGGAGACGACCGCGAAGCCGAAGCGTTCGAACGACCCGCCGAGCGCAGCGGCGAAGCCGACCGGATCGGCGGCCTCGTCCTTCAGCGACAAAGCGGGAACTTGAGCGGCGGGGGTATCGAGCATCGTTTACATGTTCCGTTTCGGTATGATGGCGCGCAGCATATCGCGTCATCGGCGATCCGAACAGGGCGAGGTGCCGTTGTGCAAATACTATCCGCCGTGTTCCCCGGCGAAGGCCGGGGTCGGTCGCGAAGGTCGAGATTATTACGCGCAGCGCCTGATTATTTCCCTTTCCCGACGAGGCCCCGGCCTTCGCCGGGGAACAGACGAAATCTCATCGGCTACGGTCCGCATCAACTTCCCAGAACGATCGTGCCCTTCGACTTCGCCGCCCCATCCGGCGAGAGATTCAACGTGAACGGCTTGCCTTCGTCGGTCGTGCCGGTCAGCCCGCTGCCACTGGCCTTCACGTTGAACTTTGCACCGCTGTTGAGCTTTTCGAGAAACCAGCCGCGCACCGTATCGGGCGTTGCGGGGCTGGAAAAGCTGACCTTCACGGTGCCGCTATCCTCGTCGCCGCCGGCTCCATCCTTGGCATCGATGTTCATCCCGCTGATCGTCGATCCGGGGTAGAGATGGACACCGTTCATGTCGAAATTGTCAGCATCCAACTTGATCTTGGGCATCTTGATCTTGCCCGAGAAGCCGGGGACGTTGAGAGATACCTGTCCGGTCTTGCCGTCGACGCCCGCGATCATGTTGCCGTCGGCGTCTGTGGTGTTGATCGAGATCGACGTGCCCTCCTTCCCGCTATCGCACGCAGCGAGCGGTGCGACGAGGATCAGGACCAAGGCGAGTTTGCGGATCATGGCGGCCTCCAAGGTGTTGTATATATCCAACACACTAGACCCAGCCATGATCGCCGTCAACGATCAGCGCAGCAGGCGCTCCATCGTCTTCTCGTGCAGCCAGATGTTCATCGTCGCGCTGTCATTGGTGTCACCGGTATAGCCGAGTTCGCCGGCCAGCTTCTTGCGGTTTTCCAGACTCGAATCCTGGCCCAGCGCCTTCATCAGATCGACGATCGACGTCTTGTAGTTGAGATCCTCGCCACGGGCCTTCGCGCGATCGTCCAGCACGGCGTAGATCGCTTCCGCAGTGGGGGCAGGTTTGGCGGCGGGGGCCGGCGGGGGAGGGGGCGGCGGCGCGGCGGCGGCCGGTGCCGCGGCAGGCGGTGGAGAAGCAGGGGCTGCCGGCGTTTCGTCCTTGCCGAAGATCGCGTCCTTGATCGCACCGAATACGCTCATCTTACTTCTCCCTTGGTTATGTCTCCGCAACAATACCTGCGCGCCAAGTCCGTTCCATCCCAGCGTCCAACCGGTGGACTTCGGGGATGACCTTCGATGCTGCATCTGCGAAGAGCACTGGCATGTCCGCTCCGTCATCTGAATTCGCGCCAGATCCGGCGCTTGCGTCCGACGCGCCGCAAGGCGCGTCGCTGCATTTCGTGGAGTTCGTCGCTCTGGTCGCCGCGTTGATGGCGCTGGGCGCGCTCGGGATCGATTCGATGCTGCCGGCGCTGCCGGCGATCGGTCTGACCCTGGGCGTGCGCGATCCCGGCGATTTTCCGCTGGTCATCACCTTCTTCATGATCGGCTTCGGCCTGGCGCAGATCGTCCATGGGCCGCTCGCCGATCGCTATGGCCGCCGCCCGGTGCTGATCGTCGCCTTGTGCGGTTACGTCCTGTTCAACGCATTGGCCGCACTCTCGCACAGCTTCACGCTTCTGCTGCTCGCGCGCCTCGCGGGTGGGGCGATGATCGCCTCCACTCGGGTGGTGGCAGTTGCCTTGGTGCGCGACTGCTATTCGGGCCGAGCGATGGCGCGGGTCAGCAGCCTGGCGTTCATGACCTTCATGATCGTGCCGGTGCTGGCACCCAGCTTCGGTCAGATCGTGCTGCTGCTCGGCAGCTGGCGGTTGATCTTCTGGGCGGTCGCCGCCATCGCCACGCTCGTCGTGGCCTGGTTCACGTTGCGCATGCCCGAAACGCTGGCCGATGCGGACCGCGAAGCGTTGTCGTGGCGTGCCTTGGCGCGCAACTGGCGCATTACCGTCACGGATCGACATTCGCTCGGCTACTCGCTGGCGACGACCGCCCTGCAGGGCGCGTTGTTCGGGTATCTCGGGTCGATCCAGCCGATCATGGACAAGGTGTTCCATCGCCCGGCTCTGCTCGGCATCGCCTTCGCGGCATCGGCGGGCCTGATGGCGGTGGCCAACCTGCTCAATTCGCAGATCGTCATGCGCGTCGGCATGCGACGGATTTCGCAGAGCGCGCTGGTGATGATGATCCTCGCGTCCTCGGCCAGCTTGACACTGACGCTGTCGGGCAGCGAAACGCTGTGGCTGTTCGTCGCGCTGCAGGCGGTCACTATGGCCAGTTTCGGTCTGGCCGCGTCCAACTTCTCGGCGATGGCGATGGACAAGGTCGGTCATATCGCCGGTACCGCTTCCAGTGTGCAGGGTCTGGTGACGACGACGGGCGGGGCACTGGCGGGTGCACTGATCGGCCGCGCGTTCGACGGTACCACCGTTCCGCTCCATATCGGCTTTCTGGCCGGTGGCATGATCGCACTTGTGGTCATCGCCATCGTCGAGCGGGGCCGGCTCTTTCGCCCGGTCTAGACGGCGTTCTTCGCGCGTTGGCGGAACCGCCGCGCCGTGCCCGGTGTTCGTGTCGCTATAGCCCCCGCGCTCAGGCGGGGCCTGGAGATGCGACATGACGATGGGCGGCTATCAGATTCCCGGTGAGGGCACCGGCGACGACGGTTTCGACGAAGACGGCTATGACGAGAGCCAGCGCGCCGAGATTCTGGAGGTCACCCGCGACGGCCCAACCGACGGAACGATCCTGACCGATCTGGTCCCAGACGTGGGCGATGACGAGGACGGCGACGAGGACGACCTGGAAATGTCCAGCGACGAGGTCGGCGAGGATGACGATGAAGACGTCGCCGACGAGGACGACGACGACGAGGACGATCTGCAGGAAGATTTCGAGGACGGCGGCGTCGACGATGACGAGATCAAGGACCGCGACGACGCGGCGTTGCGGCCGTAAAGTCGAGGGCACCCGTCATTCCCGCGATAGCGGGGATGACGGTATCAGAGACAAGCCTCGAGAAACGCCTGATCGAAGCCGAATTGTCGCGCCTTCTCCAGCGTATACGGTCGCAGCCCCATCGAGCGATATTCGCCGATGATCTTCCCGTCGGCACTTTCGTCCAGATATTCGAACTTGAACAATTCCTGCGTGACGATCACCGGGCCCTCCATGCCGATCACCTCGGTGACGTTGGTCACGCGACGTGAGCCGTCGCGCAGACGCTTCACCTGAATGATCAGTTCGACGGAGTCGGCGATCTGGCGCGAAATGGCTTCCTTCGGCACCTTGATGTCGGACATCATCACCATGTTCTCCATACGCGCGAGTGCTTCGCGCGGGGAGTTGGCGTGGAGCGTGCACATCGAACCATCGTGACCGGTGTTCATCGCCGCAAGCATATCGAAACACTCGGACCCACGAATTTCGCCGAGGATGATGCGGTCCGGGCGCATACGCAGGGCGTTCTTCACGAGATCGCGAATGCTGATCTCGCCCTGGCCCTCGAGGTTGGCGGGGCGCGTCTCGAGCGGCAGCCAGTGCGGCTGTTGCAGTCGGAGTTCGGCCGCATCCTCGATCGTCAGCACGCGTTCGCCCGGGTCGATCATCTTCGACAGCGCGTTGAGCATCGTGGTCTTGCCCGAACCCGTACCGCCCGAGATTACCACGTTGAAGCGGCTGGCGCCCGCGATCTTCAGGGCGGTGGCCATTTTCGGGCTCATCGATCCGAAGCCGGCCATCATGTCGAGCGTGATCGGCTTGTCGGAGAATTTACGTATCGAGATCGCGGTGCCGCGCAGCGAGAGCGGCGGCACGATCACGTTGACGCGGCTGCCGTCTTTCAAACGGGCATCGGCCAGCGGCGTGGTCTGGTCGACGCGGCGGCCGACCGAGTTGCAGATGCGCTGCGCGATCTGGAACAGATGTTCCTCGTCGCGGAACTGGATCGGCGCGAGAACCAGCTGGCCCTTGCGCTCGACATAGGTCTGATCCGGCCCGTTGACCATGATGTCGGTGATCGTCGGATCGGCGAGCAGTTCTTCGAGCGGCCCGAGCCCGAGCAGTTCGTCGACCAGAACCTTCTCCAGCGCGAACTGTTCGCGCCGGTTGAGCGTCAGCTTCAGTTCGGCGAGCACCTCGCCGATGATCGGGCGGAATTCCTCGGCCAGTTCGTCCTTGTCGAGCGTGGCGGCGGCCTCGGGATCGACGCGTTCGAGCAGGCGGGGAAGCACCTGTTCCTTGATCTTGTGGATCGAGCTTTCGAAGCCCTCGACCTTGGAATTGCCGGCATCGCCCGACGTCGCCTGGCGATCGGCGAGACGCTGCAGGGCTTCGTGATTCGCGCCGTTCTGGCTGGCGGGCGCGGGTGGGCTGTCCGCCGTCTCGCCGGGCATCGGCAGCGGCGGAAATTGTTCGCCGCCGGGTTCGCTCTCGGCGGGGCGGGCGAGGCCGCCTCCTTGCATCGGACGCGCTACGCCGAATGCGGGCCTGTTGCCCGATCCCGGTGTGCCGGGGCGACGCCCAAATGCGCTCATTCCGTTCGATCCCTCATATTCGCCGTTCAGCGATAGGGACGAAGGTTTTACAATTGCCTAACCAGATTTGTTTGGTGTGGGCCCGGGTCCGGTTTGCTCCGGCGGCCAGCCATCTTGCCAACGGATGGGGGAGATTTCGGCCGATGCACTCAGCCAGGATAAACACTCTGAGCCGTTCGGGCGGAGCCTGTCGAAGCCCAAGCGCCGCGCGTGCCCTTCGACAGGCTCAGGGCGAACGGAGGTAGGCTAGAATTAGATCAGCCGATGCTCTCGGCCAGAACGGTCAGGCCGTTCTCGCTCACTTCGGCGAAGCCGCCGACGATCGTGATCGTCTCAGGCTCGCCCTTTTCCTGGCGATAGATCGACAGCGCGCCGTCGCGGACGGTGGACATCAGGGGGGCATGACCCTCGAGCACGCCGAAGTCACCTTCGGTGCCGGGGACGACGACCATGTACACGTCCTCGCTGCGGACGAGCTTTTCAGGCGTGACGAGTTCGAAGTGCAGCATTTTTTATACCTTCTCCCTCTCCCCTTGGGGGAGAGGGTCGGGGAGGGGGGCAGTAAGGAGAGGTGCCGCTCGCGACTGCCCCTCTCCCAACCCTCTCCCCCGGGGGGAGAGGGCTAAGAAAGTCAGGCGTCCTGCGCCATCTTCTCGGCCTTGGCGACGGCTTCGTCGATGCCGCCGACCATGTAGAACGCGCTTTCCGGCAGGTGATCATAGTCACCGTCGACCACCGCCTTGAACGACTTCACGGTATCCTCGATCGCCACGAACTTGCCGCTGATGCCGGTGAAGACCTCGGCGACGTGGAACGGCTGCGACAGGAACTTCTGGATCTTGCGGGCGCGGGTGACGACCAGACGATCGTCTTCCGACAATTCGTCCATGCCGAGAATCGCGATGATGTCCTGCAGCGCCTTGTACTTCTGCAGCGTCTCCTGAACGCGGCGGGCGGTGTCGTAATGCTCCTGGCCGACGACGGCCGGGGTCAGCACGCGGCTGGTCGAATCGAGCGGATCGACCGCCGGATAGATGCCCAGTTCCGAGATCGCGCGGTTCAGCACGGTCGTCGCGTCCAAGTGAGCGAACGACGTGGCCGGGGCCGGATCGGTAAGATCGTCGGCCGGCACGTACACGGCCTGGACCGAGGTGATCGAGCCCTTGTTGGTCGAGGTGATTCGTTCCTGCAACGCGCCCATGTCGGTCGACAGCGTCGGCTGATAGCCCACGGCCGAGGGGATGCGGCCGAGCAGTGCCGACACTTCCGCGCCCGCCTGGGTGAAGCGGAAGATGTTGTCGACGAAGAACAGAACGTCCTGGCCTTCCACGTCGCGGAAGTATTCCGCCATCGTCAGGCCGGACAGCGCGACGCGTGCGCGTGCGCCCGGCGGCTCGTTCATCTGGCCGAACACCAGCGCCACCTTCGAACCCTCGGGGGTCGGGTTGCCGTCGGCATCCTTGGCGATGACGCCTGCGTCGAGGAATTCGTGATACAGATCGTTACCCTCGCGGGTGCGCTCGCCGACGCCGGCGAACACCGACACGCCGCCATGGCCCTTGGCGATGTTGTTGATCAGTTCCTGGATCAGCACGGTCTTGCCCACGCCGGCTCCGCCGAACAGGCCGATCTTGCCGCCGCGCGCATAGGGTGCGAGCAGATCGATGACCTTGATGCCGGTGACGAGAATCGCGCTCTCGGTCGACTGGTCGACGAAGGCGGGTGCCAGAGCGTGGATCGGCGCGGTGTCGCTGTGGCCGACCGGACCGCGCTCGTCGATCGGCTCGCCGATCACGTTCATGATGCGGCCGAGCGTCTTCGGGCCGACCGGCACGCGGATCTGCGACCCGGTGTCGGTGACGGTCTGGCCGCGGGTCAGACCCTCGGTCGCGTCCATCGCGATCGTGCGCACGGTGTTCTCGCCGAGATGCTGGGCGACTTCGAGCACCAGCTTGTTGCCGTTGTTGCTGGTTTCCAGCGCGTTCAGGATCGACGGCAGCTGGCCTTGCTGGAAGGTCACGTCGACGACGGCGCCGATGACCTGCGAGATACGGCCGACGCTGTTCGACGTCTGGATGGGCGCGGACGAAAAGTCGCCGGCGGGCTTTGCCGCGCGCGGCTTGCGGGCGGGCTTGTCTGCGGTCGGGGCTGCGGTTGCCATCGTTCGTTCCTTGCCTTCTAAGTCTTAGAGCGCTTCGGCGCCGGAGATGATTTCCACCAGTTCGGTCGTGATCGCGGCCTGGCGGGCTCGGTTGTACTGAATGCTGAGGCGCTTGATCATGTCGCCGGCGTTGCGCGTGGCATTGTCCATCGCGGTCATGCGGCTGCCCTGTTCCGAGGCTGCGTTTTCGAGCAACGCCCGGAAGATCTGGATCGCGATGTTGCGCGGCAGCAGATCGGCGAGGATCGATTCCTCGTCCGGTTCGTACGTCACCGCGGCTTCCGCGCCGGTCTTCTGCGAGGTTTCCGCATGGGCCGAGATGGCGACCGGGATGATCTGGCGGCCGGTCGGCTCTTGCACCAGCGCCGACTGGAAGCGGGCGTAGAACAGGTGCGCGATGTCGAATTCACCGGCGAAGAACCGGGCCGCCACGTCGTCGGCGATCTCGCGCGCGTCGCTGAAGGCGAGCTTCTTGATCTGGCTCATCTCATGGTCGTGCGCGATCTGCGTCGGGTAGAAGCGCTTGAGGACGCGGCCCTTCTTGCCGGCGATGTAGAACTTCACCGTCTTGCCGGCGGCTTCCAGCTCGACCGCCTTCTTGCGCGCGGCGCGGACGATGTTCGAGTTGAACGCGCCGGCCAGGCCGCGCTCGGACGTCGCGACGATGATCAGATGCGTCTGGTCCTTGCCGGTGCCGGCGAGCAGCTTGGGCGAGGATTCGGAAACGCTGACCTTCGACGCCAGCGACGCCATCACCGCTTCGAGACGCTCGGCATAGGGACGGCCGGCGACCGCCGCTTCCTGCGCCCGGCGCAGCTTCGCGGCGGCGACCATCTTCATCGCCTTGGTGATCTTCTGCGTCGACTTCACCGAGCCGATGCGGATCTTGAGGGCTTTAAGTGATGCCATTTCTAATCCACTATTCCCGTTCGGGCTGAGCTTGTCGAAGCCCTGTCCTTCTTTCTTCCGAGGAAGTGCAGCCCTTCGACAAGCTCAGGGCGAACGGGGTTAGGTCGGTCCTCTAATCGCTTACGCGAACGTCTTCGCGAACGCATCCAGCGCGGCCTTCAGGCCGGACTTGGCTTCGTCGCCCAGATCGCGGGTTTCGCGGATCTTGGTCAACACGTCGGCATGATTGGACCGCAGATCGGCGAGCATCGCCTGTTCGTAGCGAACCACCGCATCGACGGGAACGTTGTCGAGATAGCCTTGCGTACCGGCGAAGATCGAGGCGGTCTGTTCTTCGAACGGCATCGGCGAGAACTGCGCCTGCTTGAGCAGTTCCGTCAGGCGCGCGCCGCGGTTGAGCAGCTTCTGCGTCGAGGCGTCGAGATCCGAACCGAACTGCGCGAACGCGGCCATTTCGCGATACTGCGCCAGCTCCAGCTTGATCGAGCCGGACACCTTCTTCATCGCCTTGGTCTGCGCGGCGGAACCGACGCGGCTGACCGAGAGACCGACGTTGATCGCGGGGCGGATGCCGGCGAAGAACAGATCGGTTTCGAGGAAGATCTGGCCGTCGGTGATCGAGATCACGTTGGTCGGAATATAGGCCGAAACGTCGCCGGCCTGAGTCTCGATGATCGGCAGCGCGGTGAGCGAGCCGCCGCCGTTCGCGTCCGACATCTTCGCCGCACGCTCCAACAGGCGCGAGTGGAGATAGAACACGTCGCCGGGATAGGCTTCGCGGCCCGGCGGGCGGCGCAGCAGCAGCGACATCTGGCGGTACGCGACGGCCTGCTTCGACAGATCGTCGAACACGATCAGCGCGTGCATGCCATTGTCACGGAAATATTCGCCCATCGCGGTGCCGGTATAGGGCGCGAGGAACTGCAGCGGGGCCGGCTCGGATGCGGTCGCGGCGACGACGATGGAATATTCCATCGCGCCATTCTCTTCCAGCGTGCGGACGAGCTGTGCGACGGTCGAGCGCTTCTGGCCTACCGCGACATACACGCAGTACAGCTTCTTCGATTCGTCGCTGCCCTGGTTGGCGGTGCGCTGGTTGATGAAGGTATCGATCGCGACGGCGGACTTGCCGGTCTGGCGATCGCCGATGATCAGTTCGCGCTGGCCACGGCCGACCGGCACGAGCGCGTCGATCGCCTTCAGGCCCGACTGCATCGGCTCGCTGACCGACTGGCGCGGGATGATGCCCGGTGCCTTCACCTCGACTCGGCTGCGCTGGTCCGAAACGATCGGCCCCTTGCCGTCGATCGGGTTGCCGAGACCATCCACGACGCGGCCGAGCAGGCCCTTGCCGACGGGAACGTCGACGATCGTGCCGGTGCGCTTGACGACGTCGCCTTCCTTGATCTCCGAGTCCGACCCGAAGATCACGACGCCGACATTGTCGGCCTCGAGGTTGAGCGCCATGCCCTGCACGCCATTGGCGAATTCGACCATCTCGCCGGCCTGGACGTTGTCCAGCCCGTGGATGCGCGCGATGCCGTCGCCGACCGACAGCACCTGGCCGGTTTCGGAGACTTGGGCCTCGGTGCCGAACGAGGCGATCTGGTCCTTGATGACCTTCGAGATTTCAGCGGCGCGGATATCCATGGTTCAGCCTTTCCCTCCGACGGCAACGCCGTCGGCCGATTTCATTTTGTGCGCGAGAGTGTTGAGACGGGTTTTGATCGAGCTGTCGATCATCTGCGAACCGATCTTCACGACCAGTCCGCCGAGCAAGGAAGGATCGACCGAGAGATCGACCGCGACGTCCCGCCCGACGCGCGTGCGAAGGCTCGCCTTCAGCGCATCGACCTGGGCGTCGGTAAGGGGATGGGCGGAGGCGACTTCGGCCGTCGTCTCGCCACGATAGTTCGCGGCCAATGCGCGGAATGCGCGGATGATCGCGGGCAATTGCGACAGGCGGCGGTTCTGCGCCAGCACGCCGAGGAACTTCGCGGTGGTATCGTCCACGTCGATCATGTCGGCGGCGGCCGCGACACCCTTGGCGGCATCGGTGCGCGACACGATCGGGCTCGCGATCAGGGCGGCGAAATCGGCCGACTGCTCGATCGCGGCGCGGACGCGCAACAGGCTCGCTTCGACCATGTCGATCGCCTTCGCGTCGGTCGCGAGTTTGAACAAAGCGGTGGCGTACCTGCCGCTTAAGCTCGCTTGAATGCCGCTGGATGTCTCCACGCGCTTGGGATTCCTCTAAACATCGAACAGATGGCCCCATGAAGAAGGGGGCGCTGCTTCAGCGCCTCCGGATGGGTCGGCCGGGCGGTTAGCATCGGGTCGCCGGGGATGCAAGTGGGGATGGCGATATGGTTGACTAGGAAACTAGGTTGACGCAAGGTCTAGGACTTTTCCGTCATGCTGAACTTGTTTCAGCATCCAGGCGCGACCGCTCGCCCGACGACCGTGTCATGTTTGGCAGTTGACCGCGCCTGGATCCTGAAACGAGTTCAGGATGACGACGTGATTGAGGTAACGTCTTTGCCGATTGCAACCACCACCCCCGCCGACCCCAACCTCGCCACCCTGATCCGCACCGCCGCCGCCGCGATGCATCGGGCGCTGTCCCGTGCCCTGCTGCCATATGGCGTCACCGCCGCCGAATGGGCGCTCCTGCGCGATCTGCATGCTGCCGGGGCGGTGCCGCAGGGCCAGATCGCGGAGCGGCTCGGCATGACGGCGGGTGCCGTCTCGAAGCTGGTCGATCGTCTGGTCGCGAAGCGGCTGCTGGTGCGCGGGCGCGGTGGGGGCGGGGACCGGCGCGTGCAGATCATCGGCCTGACCGGGACGGGCGCGCTGCTCGTGCCCGACCTCGCACGTGCCGCCGAGGCCAGCGAGGCGGCGCTCTTCGCCGGTCTCTCCGCGCGCGAACGGGCCGGGCTCGGGGCGGCGCTGGCCAAGCTTGCCGCGCGTCCATCCGCCGGGTAGCGCGTCGGCGACTTCATTCTGGGAGACGAAACATGGCCGGCGCATTTGAAAAGATGACGATGTCGGACGGAGCGGCAATCTCCGTCTATCGTGCGCAGCCCGAGGGCGAGCGGCGCGGCGGGCTGGTGCTGGTGCAGGAGATCTTCGGCGTCACGGATCATATCCGCGACCTGTGCGAGGAATACGCCTCGGACGGTTACGAGGTACTCGCGCCGGCCCTGTTCGACCGCGAGCATCCCGGCTTCGAGGCGGAATATGGCGGCGAGGGCCTGGCGCGGGGCGTCGAACTGGCGCGGCAGCTGCATCCGTTCGACCTGAGCCTTGCCGACGTGCAGACCTGTGTCGATGCGCTCAAGGGCGCCGACAAGAATGGCGGCCCGGTGTTCGTGGTCGGCTATTGCTATGGCGGATCGGTCGCGTGGTTCGCCGCGACCCGGTTGCACGATGTCGCCGCCGCTTCGTCTTATTACGGCAGCCTCGTCCCCGGCGCGGCCGACGAGGTGCCCAAGGTGCCGGTGATCCTGCATTTCGGCCGGCACGACCACGGCATCCCGATGGAGGGCGTCGAGAAGGTCATCGCCGCCGATCACCCCAACGCCACGGTCTATGTCTACGAAGCGGGCCACGGCTTCAATTCCGACCGCCGCAAGGATTTTCACGAGCCGAGCTGCGATCTGGCGAAGGAGCGGACGTTGGAACTGTTCAGGGCGAATGGGGGATGATTGCGGCATCCAGGGCGTTTTGATCGCATTTTTCGTCGTTCCCGCCTGCGCGGGAATAACAATGTAGCGAGTCTCGACTCAAGCTGAACTCGTTCTGACCTAGAGTCGCCCGGCTGCGATCTTGTACACCGCGTTGCGATCGCGCTTGCCGACCGCCACGACGACCACGATCAACACGTCATCCTCGACGCGGTAGACCAGTCGATATCCTGCCGCGCGCAACTTGATCTTGTAGCAATCGGGCATGCCGGACAGTCGAGCCGACTGCACATGCGGGTCATTGAGCCTCTCCTTCAATCGGGCGGCGAACTGGTCGCGGATGTTAGGGGCTAGTTTCTTCCATTCCTTCAGCGCGCTGGCCAGGAATTCCAGCTCATAATTCTTCAAGCCGCACCTTGATACGCGGTTCGCCGGCACGGGCACGGACCAGTTCGGCGAGTTCCATGTCTTCCAGCCGGTCCATCAGTTCCTCCCAGGCCTTGGCGGGCACCAGATAGGCGGCAGGGGTGTTTCGGTTGAGCACCGCAACCGGAAATCCCCCCGCCGCCTCGATCACGGCCGAGGGGTTTTTCTTGAGGTCGGTGATACTGACGCCGGAGCCGGCCAATAGCTGATCGATCATGGCGCTTTTAATAGCACCTTTAACTGGTCTTTTCAATCGACCGTGTGGTTCGGATTTGAGCGCAAGCCATGGGATGTGCGACCGCCGGACAGAGCTTATATCCGAGGCATGACGCAGCACGCCGCAATCGATCCAGACACCGCATGGGCCGCGTTCGAGGCGCGGGACCGGGCCTATGACGGGCGGGTTTTCATCGCCGTTCGCACCACCGGCATCTATTGCAAGCCGAGCTGTCCGGCGCGGCATCCCCGGCGCGAGAATATCGAATTCCATGCCGATGCCGCTTCGGCGCGGGCGGCGGGCTTTCGCGCCTGTATGCGCTGCAAACCCGATGAAGTGGGGCGGGACCGGATCGCGGTGGCGCGGGCGGTGGCTCTGCTGGAAGCGGCCGAGGACATGATCGGGCTGGAGGAACTGGCCGAGCAGGTCGGTTACGCGCCGCACCATTTCCATCGCCTGTTCAAGCGCGCGACCGGAGTGACGCCCGCCGCTTATGCGCGCGGGCTGAAGGCGCAGCGCGCCGCGCGGGCGCTGAGCGAAGAGGCGAGCGTGACGGCGGCGATCTACGAGGCCGGCTATTCCGCGCCTAGCCGCTTTTACGAGGATGGCGCGAAGCGGCTGGGGATGAGCCCGAGCGCATGGAAGAACGGCGGCGCTGGGGTGACGATCCGCTGGACGATCGCCGATACCAGCCTGGGCAGGATGCTGATCGCCGCGACCGACAAGGGGCTGTGCCGGATCGCCTTCGACGAGGACGACACCGCCTTGCTACTGCGCTTCCCCAAGGCGGAGATCGCGCCCGGTGGCGCGGCTTTGGCCGATCTGGCGGCCCGGGTGGTGGCGAGCGTGGAATCGCCCGAGCGCGATCAGGATCTGCCGCTCGACGTGCAGGGCACCGCGTTTCAGGAGGCGATCTGGCAGGCGTTGCGCCGCATTCCGATCGGCGAGACGCGATCCTACGGCGAACTCGCCGCCGCGATCGGCAAGCCCGGCGCGGTGCGCGCGGCGGGCACGGCCTGCGGGGCCAATCCGGTGGCGGTCGCCGTGCCCTGCCACCGGGTGCTGCGCGGGGACGGATCGCCGGGCGGCTATGCTTACGGCTCGGATCGCAAGGCCGCCTTGCTCCGGCGCGAGGGGGCCGACTGACGTCAAGGCGGCCGCTGCTTTTCAATATCGTGTCCGCGCGCTACCTTTGCCGAGGGGAAGGGGGAAAGCGATGAGGCCGACACGACCGAAAACGCCGCCGGGCAGCAGCCTGTGGCGTGTCATTCATTATCCGCTCACCCTGCTGGCGATCGGGCTAGCGATGATGGCGCTCGCCGGGCTGCTGGTCGGCGGGCTGCGCGAGGTGCTGCCGATCGGCCATGGGGGGCTGCGCGGTGTGCTGTTCTCGCTGATCGCGTCCGCCATTTTCGTCGGTGCCTATTGGCTGTTCGTGCATTTCGTCGAGCGGCGCCCGTTCGAGGAATTCGAGCGCGAGGATTGGTTCGGCGAGCTTGCCATCGCCGCGGCGGCCGGGTTCGTCTTGTTCTCGATCGTGATCGGGATCATCGCCACGCAGGACGGGTACGGCATTGCCGGCATCAACCCGCTGCGCGCGGCGTTACCCGCGCTGGCCGTGGCGATCTTCTCCGGCGTGAGCGAGGAGATCGTGCTGCGCGGCGTGATCTTCCGCTTGGTCGAGCGCCTCACCGGCAGCTGGATCGCGCTGGCGCTGTCCGCGATCCTGTTCGGGGCGATGCATCTCGGCAATCCCAACGCCACCCTGTTCGCCGGCCTGGCGATCGCGCTCGAGGCGGGGGTGATGCTCGCCGCGCTGTATATGGTGACGCGGCGGTTATGGGCCGTGATTGGGCTGCACGCCGCGTGGAACTTCACGCAGGGCGGGATCTACGGCGTCCCGGTGTCGGGCTTCGATGCCGGGGGGCTGATCCGTCCGAGCATCACCGGATCGGACCTGCTGACCGGCGGGTCGTTCGGGGCGGAGGCATCGCTGACAGCGTTGCTGGTCAACCTCGCCGTCGGGATCGGCCTGATGTGGATCGCCTGGCAGCAGGATCTGGTCGTGCCCCCGCGCTGGGTGCGGCGCGGCGGCTTTCAGGGCGACGAGCGGCTGGCCCGGACGAGACGGTGAACGCGGCGCGTCAGGGTGCCACCTTGCAGGCATAAACGATCTTCTCGTTCGGCAGCGGCGGCAGCGTGGCGCGGATCGCCGCCTGTTGCGTCGAGAGATTGGCACGCGCCGCGATGTCGCTGGAACAGGCCTTTAGCGACACCTGGCTGCGCACCTTGCGCACGGCATCCATCTGCGCGGCGGACAGCAAATAGCGCGCGTTCGAATAGATCTTCGTCGCCGGATCGAATTGCAGCACGGAGACGGTCTGCTCCTCGGACGGCACGAGGATCCGATCCCAGCGGCTGCCGTTCTCGGCATATTGCGTGCGCTGGTTGACGCAGCCGCCGGCACCCCAATCGAGCTTCACATCGTCCTGCGAAGACACGGTGATGCGGCTGCGGTTGGGCAGCACGGTGCAGACCATCGGGCCGATCGCGGCATCGCTGCTGACGGTCGGCGTGGCATCGGGCACGACCGGCGGCATCACGGGTTCCCCGCTCGGGCGCATCACGAAAACGACCAGCGCGGCGACGAACACAATCGCGCCGACGCTCGCGACGCCGATCGCCCAGGGCCGCAGCCCGCGCAGTTCGAGCATCGCCGCACCGCCCGCCGCGAGCAGACCGGCGACGAGCAGCCCGGCGGCGATGGCGATGAAATTCTCGCGCAGCCGCTGCGCCGCGTCGCGCGCGCCGACCATCGCCTTGTCGCGTGCGGCAGCGGCTTGGCTGTTCGCATCGAGCCGCGCCTTCTGCGCATCGGACGCGGCCAGCGCGTCGGCGTCGCTATCCTGTTTGAGGCGCTCGGCGATGCTGGTGCAGGGGTTGCCGACGCCCGCGAAATCCTGCTTCGCATTGCGCAGGAAGGTCGCGAGTTCGGTGTCGGCGATCGCGAAACCGAAACTGGCATCGCCATCCTCGCCATGCGTCAGCGCCGAGTTGACGCCGACCACGCGGCCGCACGGATCGAGCAACGGGCCGCCCGAATTGCCTCGCGCGATGCTGGCGGTGTGCAGCAACACCTCGACGCCCGAGAGCGTGCGGCGGCCCGAGAACACGCCCTCGGATCGGATCGGCGACAACGGCATGATGTAATCCGCCGCCGACCGCGCCGTCGCCATGTCGACATTGCCGGGATAGCCGAGCGCGGTCATCGAACTGCCCTCGTCCACCGGACCGGTGTAGAGCGCCAGCGTAGGCAGCTTCACGCCGGTCAGCTCGATCAACGCCAGATCGCGCTGCGTGTCGATCGCGATCACCTTGCCCTGATAGGACCGGTTGCCCTCGGACGGCACGACGCCGATCACGACATTGTCGGGATAGCGCGCCGCGAGATCGACGACATGCGCGTTGGTGACGATCCGATTGGGCGCGACCGCAAACCCGCTGCCATGCCCGAAGCCGACGACCTCATCATCCACCACCGCCACCGTGACGACGCGCACGACGCTGCGGGCCGATGCGGAGATATCGTCGGCGTGCGCTGGGGCGGTGAGGCCGAAGAGCAGCAGGAGGGCAAGGAACAGGCGGGGTATCATCAGCGGTCCATAGCGGAAATCAAACCGAGATGCGCCACGAACGGATCGAAATCGCGATCATCGTAGAGCAAAGGAATATTGTCGGCGATGCATCGCGTGGCAATCAAGGTATCGATGGTCTTGCGAGGGGTGACGCCGAGCGCGCGCAACCTGCGGTAATTGCGCGCTGCCTCCATCGCTAGAGGCAGACCGCCGATTTCAAGTGACTGCAAGCTTTCGAACAATCTCATCGTTCGACTAACATCACGATCCGATCGCAGTCCTTGCAGCACTTCCGCTGCGACCACGTCCAGTAAGACTAGCGATTGGTCGGCCAACGCGGTGTCGAGCCGATTGGTGCTTGGACGGATCGTGCCGCCCAGGAAATCGATCCACACGTTGGAATCCGCGACGATCATCAATCCGTCCGCATAGCGTCCAGATCACCCTCCCACTGCAACTTCCCGCGTAAGGATCGCAATTCGGCATAAGCTTGTGCACGAATCAGCGCGCGAAGGCCGAGATCCACCACTTCGCGCTTGGTCGTCGCGCCGCTGGTCTGCATGGCCTGTGCGATCAAGTCGTCGTCAATCACGATGTTCGTGCGCATAATGTGTATCCTTTCGCCCAATCATACACATAAAGGCTTAGGCGCGGGACGACAACGATGCCTTGCTCAAACGAAACTATACGGATCGACATCCACCGCGACGCGCACCTTGCTCGGCCAATCCAGTTTCCCTAGCCACGCGCGGATCACGTCCTGCACGTCGAGCGCGCGCCGTGCATGTACCAATAGCCGGAACCGGTGCCGTCCGCGCAGCATGGCAAGGGGGGCAGGAGCGGGGCCGTAGACTTCCATGCCCTCTACTTGCGGGGCGGAACGGCCGATCAATACGGCGATTTCGTGCGCCGCCGCCTTGTCCTCGCTCGACACGACGATCCCGGCGAAGCGGCCGAACGGCGGCGCGTTGGCCTCGCGGCGGCTTTCGGTCTCGGCGGCATAGAAGGCCTCGGCATCGCCGGTGATCAGCGCGCGCATCACCGGCGCGTCGGGGCTGTGCGTCTGGATGTAGACATGGCCGGGCTTCTCGCCGCGGCCGGCGCGACCCGATACCTGCATGATCTGCTGGAAAGTCCGCTCGCTCGCGCGGAGATCGCCGCCATTCAGGCCGAGATCGGCGTCGATCACCCCGACCAGCGTGAGGTTGGGAAAGTGATAGCCCTTGGTGATCAGCTGCGTGCCGACGACGATGTCGATGTCGTGCGATTCCATTCGCGCGACGAACTCCGCCGCCTTGGCCGGCGACCAGATCGTGTCGGAGGTGACGACCGCCGTCTTGGCCTCGGGGAAGAGCAATTTCACTTCGTCGGCAATCCGCTCCACCCCCGGGCCAACCGCGACCAGCGTATCCTCGTTGCCGCATTCCGGGCAGGCGCGGGGCGTCGGTTCGGCATGGCCGCAATGGTGGCAGGTGATGCGTGCGACCAGCCGGTGCTCGACCATCCAGGCGGTGCAATTGGGGCATTGGAAGCGGTGACCGCACGTCCGGCAGAGCGTGAGCGGGGCATAGCCGCGCCGGTTGAGGAACAGCAGCACCTGTTCGCGCCGTTCCAGCGTCTCCGCCATCGCCTTGACCAGGGTCGGCGCGATCCAGCGGCCGCGATCGGGCGGATCCTGGATCAGGTCGATCGCCTCGATCGCCGGCATCTCGGCCGCCCCCCAGCGGCCGGGCAGCTTCAGCTCGGCATAGCGCCCGCTCGCCACCTGCTGGCGCGTCTCGATCGCCGGGGTGGCGGAGGCGAGGATCACCGGCACGCCTTCGAACTTGCCCCGCATCACCGCGACGTCGCGGGCGTGATAATGGACGCCGTCTTCCTGCTTGAAGCTCGTCTCGTGCGCCTCGTCGACGACGATCAGGCCGAGATCGGCGTAGGGCAGGAACAGCGCCGATCGCGCGCCGACGGTGACCAGCGCCTGCCCGGTGGCGATCGCCCGCCACGCGCGCCGCCGTTCGGATTGACGCAGGCCAGAATGCCACGCCACCGGTTCGCAGCCGAAGCGTGCGGTGAAGCGTTGCAGGAACGGCTCGGTCAACGCGATCTCGGGCAGCAGCACGAGCGTCTGGCGGCCTTCGCGGATCGCCTCCGCCACCGCCTCGAAATACACCTCGGTCTTGCCGGATCCGGTGACGCCGTCGAGCAGGGTCGGCTGGAATTCGTGCGCCGCGACGTTGGCGACCAAAGTCTCCGCCGCCGCGCGCTGGTCGGGCGACAAAGCGGGCTTGCCGTGCGCCGGATCGGGGAGGGGATAGGGGCTGTCGATATCCACCGCTACCGCCTCCAGCGCGCCGGCTTTCACCAGGCCCCGGATCACAGCGTCTGACACGTCGGCCACGGTCGCCAGTTCGCGGATCAGGCCCTGTCGCACGCCGATCCGCTCCAGCGCCTGCTCGCGCTGCGGCGTCAGGCGCGCGGGCACCTCGCCGGTGGCGCGATATTCGGTGATCGTCTTCGCCCCCTCCAGCGCGGAACTGGACGGCATCGCCATGCGCACCACGGCGGCGGGGGGGCTGAGGTAATAATCCGCGGTCCACTCGACCAGCCGGCGCAACGGTGCGGCGATCGGCGGCACGTCGATCACACCCATCAGGTTGCGCAGGCGATTGTCGCCGACCTCGGCCTCGGACGGCATCCGGTCCGCCTCCCAAACCACGCCGAGCAACTGGCGTGGCCCCAGCGGTGCGACGACGATCGATCCCGGCGCGACGCTCATGCCGTGCGGCACGCGGTAATCGAGCGGGCCGAGCGCGGAATTCATCACGATGACACGGGCGCGGGACGACATGGACGTGCATATGGCGGCGGTGGCGACTAGAAGGAAGGGAGACGTTTTCGTGAGGAGTCCCCGATGCCGTTCCTGCCCCTGTTGTTGCTCGCCCAGGCCGCCGCCGCGCCGATGGCGCCCGATATGAAGATGGAGAAGCCCGAGCCGGTCTGCGTCCGCGCGGGCGACCTGCCGCCGGCCTTCGCGAAATGGAACGCGCCGGCCTCGACCGGGCTGACGATCGGCGCGCCGTATCTGGCGACCGGAACGGAGCCGTCGAAGCTGACCGGTGCGGTGGGTGACGTCGTGAAGCGCGGCGGCACCGCGACGGCCCTGTCCTTCACCGTGGCGAAGGCCGGCGTCTATCAGGTCGGGCTGGCCAGCGGCGCGTGGGTCGATGTGGTGAGCGGCGGCACGGCGCTCGCGTCGGCCGGGCACGGGCACGGCCCGAACTGCACCGGCCTGCGCAAGATCGTCGATTTCAAGCTCGCCTCGGGGCGTTACACGTTGCAATTGTCGGGCATCAAGACGCCGACGATCAAGGTGATGATCGTTCCTAAGTAAGGGGGTTCGGTCCTCCGAACGCCGTCCGTGCCGAGTCTAGCGAAGCACGGTCCGTCCTGATCACGCGAGATATCTGCGGCGCGAAGAGCGGCAGCCCGTCGACAGGGTCAGGACAACCGGGTCGACTTCATCGGTTCACTGCCGCCACGCCCGGCGCGACGAAGGCATGCGCCGTCCCGCGCCGCGCGCGCTTGGCGGTGTAGAGCGCGATGTCGGCGGCGTGCATCAGCTCGCCGACCGTGTCCACGCCGGGGCCGGGGCGGGCCGATCCGATCGTGCCGGATACCGCCAGCAGATCGTCCTTCGACTGCACCGGCGTCCTGAGCAGTTCGAGCAGCCGCGCGATCGTGGCGGGTGCGTCGGCGACCAACTCCGGATCGGTCAGCAGCAGTGCGAATTCGTCCCCGCCCAGCCGCGCGGCGAAACTGCCGTTCAGGAACGGCGCGCGCAGCCTTTGGCCGATCGCGCGCAGCACGTCGTCGCCCGCCATATGGCCATAGGTATCGTTGGTCGTCTTGAAATGGTCGAGGTCGATCAGCACAAGCACGACGGGCTTTCCGCGCCGCGCGGCCTGCAATTCCGCTTCCAGCACGCGGTTGAATTCGGCGCGGTTGGCGATCCGCGTCACCTCGTCGGTGCTGGCGGATTCGCGTAACTTGCGCTCGACGCGGTAGCGATCGGTCACGTCCTGGAACACGCCGATCACCGCGACGGCGCGGCCATTCTCGACCTCCAGCTCGCCCCGGCTGCGCACCCGGCGGCGCTTGCCCTTGGCGGTGATGAAGTCGACCTCCACCTCGTAGGGCGCGCCGCTTTCGATCGTGCCGGTCAGTGCGTCGCTGATCGTCGCGCGATCGTGCGGGGGATAGAAATCCAGCGCGGACAGCAGATCGGGCGACGTGCCGGGCTCGAGTTCATGGATCCGGTAGACACCGTCCGACCAGGTCACCGATTCGTCACCGAGATCCAGCCGCCAGCTGCCGATCATCGACATGCGCTCGACCTGACGGAACACACGCTCCTGCCGGCGCAGCACGCGTGATTGCGCCTGCGCGCTCTCGGCGATCGACACCGCCTCGAGCGCCGCGCGGCGTGCGGCGATCAGCGCCTCGATCACCGTGGCGATATGCGTCAGCGTCTCGGCCTGTTCGGCGGTCATCTCGCGCGGCTTGTCGTCGATCAGACAGATCGCACCGATCGCATGACGTTCACCGCCATCCGCGACGTGAATCGGCGCACCGGCATAGAACCGGATCTGCGGATCGCCGACGACCAGCGGATTGTCGGCAAAGCGCGGATCGAGCGCCGCATCGGTGACGACGAGCGGCGCGTCGCCGCGGATCGTGTGGTCGCAAAAGGCGACGTCGCGGCTGGTTTCCTCGAGATCGGTACCGAACTTCGCCTTGATCCACTGGCGATTGCGATCGATCAGGGTGAGCATCGAGACCGGGCAATCGAATCGCGTCGCGGTGAGGGCCACGAGCGCGTCAAACGCGCCCTCGGGCTCGGAATCCAGCAAACCCAATGCATGCAGGGCGGAGAGGCGGCGATCCTCCTCGGTCGGGGCGGGGAACAGCGTGTCGGTCGGCGCGGTCATCACCGCGCAATAGGTGCAAGGCATTAACAACCTTGCCATATCCGGATCGGGTTCCGGCGATCAGCCGGCAGTTTTCGCGCGTGTCGCGTTCCAGTTGAAAAGAAAATTGCGGTGCTCGGCCCAGGTCTGCCCTTCGACACGATCGCCGACCAGGCACGCGGCGGTGTGATAGGGGCCCTTGCCGTCGGACGTGCGGAAACTGACGCAGGTGCGGCCGCGATCCGTCTTCCAGCGTCCGGCCTCGATCTCGCTCTGATAGAACAGGCCGGAGACGGTTCCGTCGGCTGCGATATCCAGGTGCATGGGCTTGGTGTAGGGCGGATCGGTCGGCTTCGGGGTCAGATCGACGATCCAATCCCCCGCGAGCGGCGGCGGGGTGGGCGCGGCGGCGAGCGCAAAGGGTATGGCGAGCAGCATCCAGCGCATCGTTCCGGCTCCACACATCATAAAACGAATAAGCGCGCGTCCGCGCGGCGCGTCAACGCTCGCTTCGTGGAAACGCGCGGATTAAGATGAGCGACGATGCAGACCGCCATCCTCGCCTGGGCCGATCACCTCGCGCACAATCGCCGCCGCTCGGCGCATACCGTGCGGGCCTATGTCGCGACGGCGCATCGGCTGGTCGGTTTCCTCTCGGGCCATTGGGGCGAGGCGCTGTCGCCGGCGCGGCTGGGGCAGGCGGATGCGGCGGACCTGCGCGCCTATCTCGCCTTCCGCCGGGCCGAGGGGCTGGGCAATGCATCGGCGGCGCGCGAATTGTCGGCGGTACGCGGGTTTCTCGCCTTTGCCTGTGGCGAGGGGTCGACGCCTCGCTTGAAGGGGCCGCGGGTGAAGAAGGGTGTGCCGCGTCCGGTATCCCCGGACGAAGCGGTGGCGTTGGTGGAAGATGTCGCCGAGGTGGCGAGGGCCCCGTGGATCGCGGCGCGCGACTGGGCGGTGCTGATGCTGCTCTACGGCGCGGGCCTGCGCATCGGCGAGGCGCTGTCGCTGACCGGCGCGATCCTGCCGCTCGGCGCGACGCTGAGCGTGACGGGCAAGCGCGCCAAGACGCGGATCGTACCGCTGCTGCCGCAGGTGCGCGACGGGCTTGAGGCCTATGTGCGACTGTGCCCCTGGCCGGTCTCGCGCACCGATCCGCTGTTTCGTGGTGCGAAGGGTGGGGTGCTCGATCCGGCGATCATCCGGCGATCGGTGCAGGCGGCGCGGGCGCGGCTGGGGCTGGCCGACCGCACCACGCCGCACGCATTGCGCCACAGCTTCGCGACTCATCTGCTCGGTCGCGGGGCGGATCTGCGCTCGCTCCAGGAGTTGCTCGGCCATGCGTCCTTGAGCTCGACGCAAATCTATACGGCGGTGGATGCCGCACACCTGCTCGACGTGTACCGCAACGCGCACCCGCGGGCGTGACCGGACTCGATATATCGGTTGACGATCCATCGTTTTGATGGCGGAATAACGCTCCGTGAAACCGACGACCCCGCTCAGCCCAGAATTGCAGGCCGATATTGCTGCCGTCCAGCACATCGCCGCCGTGAAATCGATCCTGTCGGAGGTCTGCCGCATCACCGGCATGGGTTTCGCGGCGGTGGCGCGGGTAACCGAGGATCGCTGGATCGCCTGCCAAGTGCAGGACGATATCGATTTCGGTCTCGATGCAGGCGAGGAGCTCGAGGTCCGCACGACGATCTGTTCCGAGATCCGGGGCAGTGGTACGGCGGTGGTGATCGACAACGTCGCCAGTGAGCCGAGATGGCGCACGCATCACACGCCGATCATGTACGGCTTCAAGAGCTATATCTCGATGCCGATCGTTCGCGACGATGGCAGCTTCTTCGGCACCTTGTGTGCGATCGATCCGGCGGCGCGGCGCAGCAGCCTGAACGAGGTGCGTAGCGAGATCGAGAGATTTGCGCGGACGATCGCAGGGGAACTCGACGCTCTCAGCGCTGATCTCGCGGCTTCCAGGTGAGGACCCGCCAAGCGTAGAGCAGGACGACCAGCACCATCGTCGCCATCGCGGCCGGGCCGACATAATGTTCGAGCTGCTTGAAATTGGTGCCGAGATAGAAGCCGGCGCCCGCAAGCACGCAGTTCCAGATCGCCGCGCCACCCCCCGTCCAGACCAAGAACTTCCAGCGGTTCATGTGCGCCATGCCAGCGGGGAGCGACACGATCGTGCGGAAGGCGGGCATGAAGCGAAACACGAACACGATCCACTGACCATGGCTGCGGAAGAAACGGTGCAGCGACTCCACGTCCTGCCACTCGATCGCCAACCAGCGCCCATATCGATCGACCAGCGGCCGGAACCTTTGATAGCCGACGCGACGTCCAAGTTCGTACCAGAAGACATTGCCGGCCACCGTGCCCATCGTGCCGAACGCGATCAGCGGAACGATCGCCATCTGCCCTCGCGCCACCGCGATGCCGCCAAGACCCATGATCACTTCGGACGGGATGGGCGGAATGATATTCTCGAGCGCCATCAGCAGGAAGATGCCGAAATACCCGCCCCAGGCGATCAGGTTGACGATGAGGTCGGTCATGGTGTGGTCTAACCATTCGCGGTCGGAAAGGTGCCGTCACCCCTAATCCGTCCGTGCTGAGCTTGTCGAAGCATTGCCCTTCTTCACTTCCGCCGAACAGAAGGGCGGTGCTTCGACAAGCTCAGCACAGACGGCGTTCGAAACGAACGGACAATTTGGAATGAACGGGCGAGCTAGCTCTTCGCCGCCACCTTCGCCTCGATCGCCGCCCAGATCATCGCCGCCGTATCCACGCCGTCGAACCGGTCGATCGCCACCAGCCCGGTGGGGGAGGTGACGTTGATCTCGGTCAGCCACTGGCCGCCGATCACGTCGATGCCGACGAACAGCAGCCCGCGCTTCTTCAGTTCCGGGCCGAGCACGGCGCAGATCTCGCGCTCCTTGTCCGTCAGGTCGGTCTTCACCGCCGAACCGCCGACCGCGAGGTTAGAGCGGATTTCGCCCTCGCCCGGCAGGCGGTTGATCGCGCCGACCACCTCGCCATCGACCAGCACGATGCGCTTGTCGCCCTTGGCCACGTCGGGCAGGAACGCCTGGATCATGTGCGGCTCGCGCCACGTCATGTTGAACACCTCGATCAGCGCGGACAGGTTCGCGCCGTCCGATCCGACCTTGAAGATCGCCTTGCCGCCATTGCCGTGCAGCGGCTTGATGACGATCTCCTTGTGCTTCGCGAGGAAGCCTCGGGCTTCTTCCAGGCTGCGCGTGACAAGCGTCGGCGGCATGAATTGCGGGTAATCCAGCACGAAAACCTTTTCCGGCGCGTTGCGCACGCTGGCGGGGTCGTTGACGACCAAAGTCTTGTGCGCGATCCGCTCGAGCAGATGCGTCGCGGTGATGTAGCCCAGGTCGAACGGAGGATCCTGCCGCATCAGCACGACGTCCGCATCCTCGCCGAGATCGAGACTGACCGACGCCCCGAACGCGAAGTGATCGCCAACCACGCGCTGCACCGTCACCGGCTGAGCCTTCGCCCAGACGCGACCATCGGCATAGTTCAGATCCTCGGCGTCATAATGAAACAGCCGGTGCCCGCGCGCCTGCGCCGACAGCATCAGCGCGAAGGTCGAGTCGCCCGCGATGTTGATCGACTGGATGGGGTCCATCTGGACGGCGACGGTGAGCGGCATCGAAGGATCCTTTTCCCACGCCTCCCTCGTCACCCCAGCGCAGGCTGGGGTGACGAGGGAGGCGAGCGTTACGCCCGCACCACGAGACCCCAGCCTGCGCTGGGGTGACGGGATGGACTGATCGGGCAGATAGGGGCGGGCCGCGGGAATGTCACCCGACCGCGTCACCCGATCCCGCTCAACCGATCCAGGCATTCTCGATATGGCGGGGCCGCTCGCCGGGCGCGATCAGGATCACGTCGACACGGATGTCGTCGCCCGGGCCGGCATAGGTCGGCATCAGCACCTCGGCGGCCGCCGCGACGCGCGCGAGCCGGCGTTCGTCGATCGCGTGATCGAGCTCGGCGGCCGTCTTGCGGAGTTTCACCTCGACGAACGCGACCAGATTGCCCTTCCGCGCGACCAAGTCGACCTCCCCGGCGGGAGTGCGCACGCGACGATCCAGGATACGCCAGCCTTTCAGCCGCAGCCACCAGCCGGCAAGGCGTTCACCTCGGCGGCCGGAAGCTTCGGCGGTGCGGCGGTCACGCATTTCTTAGCCCCTCCCCTGAAGGGGAGGGGCTTCAGGAAGAAAACCCCCGTTCACCCCTTCATCTCCAGCGCCCGCGCATAAAGCGCCTTGCGATCCACGCCGAGCTTCTTGGCCACCTCGCTCGCCGCCTGCCCGGTGGACAGTCGCGTCAGCGCCTCCGCCAGCGCGGCGTCCGCATCCGCTTCGCTCGCCGCCTCCGGCTCGCCCGGCGGCGCGATGACGATCACGATCTCGCCCCTGGGCGGCGCATCGGCATAGCGCTCAGCCAACTGGCCCAACGTTCCCGTCACCGCTTCCTCGAACCTTTTGGTGATCTCGCGCGTCACCGCCGCATCGCGGTCGCCCAGTTCCTCCGCCAGCGTCGCCAGCGTCGCGCCCAGGCGCGGACCGGATTCATACAGTACCAAAGTCGCGCGCACCGCCGCGACCTCGCGGATCGCCGTCGCGCGGGCGGCGGCTTTGGGCGGGAGGAATCCCAGGTATAGGAACCGGTCGGTCGGCAATCCCGCCAGCGTGAGCGCCGCGATGGCCGCGCAGGGGCCGGGGACCGTCACCACCAGATGCCCCGCCGCGCGCGCATCGCGGACCAGTTTGTAACCCGGATCGGAAATCAGCGGCGTGCCCGCGTCCGACACCAGCGCGACCGCCTCATGCCCCATCCGCGCGATCAGGCCGGGGCGCACCCCTTCGGCATTATGATCGTGATACGGCGTCATCGGCCGTTTGATGCCGATATGGTGAAGCAGTTTCGCGGTGACGCGGCTGTCCTCCACCGCGATCACCGCGCAGCCCGCCAGCACCTCGGCGGCACGCGGCGAGAGATCGCCGAGATTGCCGATCGGGGTGGCGACGATATAGAGACCGGGTACAAGACCGGACGCGGGTTCGGCATTCATCATGGGAAACGTCATGGCAGAGGGCTTATCGATACCGCAACGGGGCATGTCGCTTGCCAGATGGATGACGGTCGCCGCCGCGCTCGTGCTGAGCGCGTGCCAGACGGTCGTGCCGCGCGGCCCCGCGCCGACGATCCGACCGCAGCCGACCCGTCCGCAGACGACCGGCCCGACTCAGGTCGATCCCGGCATCCCGACCGATACCGCGCGCCACCGCGTCGCCCTGCTCGTGCCGCTGACCGGATCGAACGCCGGCGTAGGGCAGAGCATCTCCAACGCCACCCAACTCGCCTTGCTAGATACGAACAACGAACGCATCCGCATCACGACCTACGACACGGCGGCACTGGGCTCGGCGAACGCGGCACAGCGCGCGATCGACGACGGCAATCGCCTGATCCTCGGACCGTTGCTCGCCGATGACGTCAAGGCGGTGGCACCGGTGGCGAAGCGCGCCGGCGTGCCGGTGGTCAGCTTCTCCAACGACGCCAGCGCGGCGGGCAACGGATCGTATCTGATGGGCTACATGCCCGGCCAGTCGATCACCCGCGTGGTCGATTATGCGCGCGGACAAGGCATGTCGAGCTTCGCCGGGCTGGTGCCGAACGGCCTATATGGCGAACGCGCCTCGACTTCGTTCCTGCGCGCCGTCGAAGGCGCGGGCGGGCAGGTCGTGACGCTGCAGACCTATGATCGCGCGCCCGGATCGATCAGCGCGGCGATCACACGCATGGGGCACAATTCGCCGTACGAGGCGGTGCTGATCGCGGATGCGGCGAACAGCGCGGCGGCGGCGGTGCCGATCCTGCGCAAGAGCGGCGCCGCCAGCGCCCGCGTGCTCGGCACCGAACTGTGGAACTCGGATGCCTCGGTCAACGGCAAGCCCGCGCTGAACGGTGCGTGGTTCGCCAGCGTGCCGGATGCACTGTACCGCCAATATGCCGCGAAATACCGCGCCCGCTTCGGCACCGCGCCGTTCCGCCTGTCGAGCCTCGGTTACGACGCGGTACTGCTGACGGTACGCATCGCGCGCGACTGGCCGATCGGATCGGCCTTTCCCGAGGACAAGTTGAAGGATCGCGGCGGTTTCGGCGGGATCGACGGCGCGTTCCGCTTCGGCCGCGACAATATCGCGGAGCGGGCGCTGGAAGTGCAGGAGATCCGCGGCGGGACGACCGTGATCGTGTCCCCGGCGCCGACCGGATTCTTGAAGTAGGCCCAAGTATCCGTCATCCTGAACTCGTTTCAGAATCCACCTTTCCCCTCGGAGCGGCGGGAGTGTGGCACGGTGGATCCTGAAGCAAGTTCAGGATGACGGTCGAGTTGGTTGGACGGTCAGCTACGATTACGTGGCTTATGACCGCACCACGATCGGCAAGATCGCGTCGAGCAAGATCATCCCCGCCTCGGTGATCGCCAGGCGATCGCCGTCGCGTCGCGCCAGACCCTGATCCTCCAATTTAGCCAGCGCCGGCAGATCGACCAGCCCGGGGATCGTTGTCTCCCCCAGCCGCGCGATGCGGGCGAGATCGACGCCCTCGCGCAGGCGCAAGCCCATCAGCAACGCTTCGGTCGCGCGGGTGCGGGGCGCGAGCGGTTCCTCGATCTCGATCCCGTGCTGATTGCGCTCGATCGCCGCCATCCAGTTTTCGGGCTTCCTGCGCCGCACCGTGGCGAGGCCACCGCGTCGCCCGTGCGCGCCCGGGCCGATGCCGAGATAATCCTGATAGCGCCAGTAGACGAGATTGTGGCGGCTCTCCGATCCGGGCCGCGCGTGATTGGAGATTTCGTAGGCGGGCAGGCCGGCGGCGGCCGTCACGGCGCGGGTCGCTTCGAACAGATCGGCGGCGCTGTCGCCGTCGGGGATGACGATCCGGCCCGCCGCCGCCTCGGTCGCGAAGCGCGTGCCGGGCTCGATCGTCAATTGATAGAGCGAGAGGTGTTCGGTCCCGAACGCCAGCGCGCGGGCGAGCTCACGGTCCCAGTCGCCGAGCGTCTGGCCGGGCCGGGCGTAGATGAGGTCGAAACTGACGCGCGCGAACGCCGCCTGCGCCGTCTCCAGCGCCGCCAGCCCCTCGCGCACGTCATGCGCGCGGCCGAGGAATTCAAGCGCCTCGTTGTCGAGCGCTTGCAGCCCGAGCGACACGCGGTTGACGCCGGCGCGCGCGATATCGGCGAAGCGAGCAGCCTCGACCGAGGAGGGGTTGGCCTCCAAAGTGATCTCGATATCCTCGGTAAAGCCCCAGGCCTCCTCCGCGGCGCGAATGATCGCCGCGGTGGTCTCGGGCGGCATCAGCGAGGGCGTGCCGCCACCGAAGAAGATCGAGCCGAGCCTGCGTCCCGGGGTAAGCGCCGCCTCGTGCGCCAGATCGGCGAGCAGCCCGGCGCGCCATGCGGCCTGGTCCACGGAATCGCGGACATGGCTGTTGAAATCGCAGTACGGGCATTTCGAGACGCAGAACGGCCAGTGGACGTACAGCGCCAGCGGCGGTGCCGCGCGCGTGAACGGATCTGAAACGGGCGGTTCGGCAAGGCTCATGGGCGCGCGCTATGCGCGCCCCGGCCGCCCGAGGGAAGATGCCGTGCGCCCGGCCTTATTCCTCGCCGGTGCGATAGGCGCAGAACTTGTTGCCATCCAGATCGCGGAAATAGGCACCATAGAACGCCTGCGGCCCGACCCCGCCCCGCAGGCCCGGCGCGCCCTCGTCCTGCCCGCCGAGCGCGATCGCTTTGGCATGCACCGCATCGACCTGCGCCCGGCTGTCCGCCAGCAACGCGACCATCGTGCCATTGCCCGGGTTGGCCGTGCCGCCGTCATACGGCTTGGTGATCGCCAGCATCGGCTTGTCGCGACCCGCGCCGTACAGAGTGAAGCCGCGCGCATCCGGCATCGTGATCAGCCGCCTGCCGCCCATCGTCGCCAGCAGGCCGTCATAGAAGGCCAGCGCTTTGTCGATATCGTTGGTGCCCAGCGTCGTATAGCCGATCATCGTCTCTCTCCCTATCCGCCGGCGGTTCGCCCGCCTGGTCTTGTGCTGGCATAAGCGTTCCCCGGCGACGGCCGGGGAACGTGGATCAGGACTTCGCGGCGGGGGTCGCGACTGCCTTCGGCACCGGCGGGGTGAACTCGCCCGGCTTGCATTCGCCTTCGCGCTTGGCGCTGACGTTCATCACCAGCTTGCCGCCATCGTTGTTGGTGCCGGCCGATTCGACCGACATCTTGATGTTCTGCTCGGTCGCGCTGCTCGTGCCGTCGGCGGTGAGTTTCACGGCCCGACCATCCTTCGAGCAATTGGCGGTAAAGGCGATCTTGCCGCCCGAGATGGTCTTGTCGGTCACCTTGCAGTTGTTCTGCGCGCCGCCCATCGCGGTCAGGTTCTTCTCCGCGTCTTCCTGCGCGGCGAATTCGGGCGTGATGCAGGCGGATACGCCGGCCATCATGTTCATCATCTGCTGCATCTGCGCCTTCTGCTCGGGCTTGATGCCCGGCCCGGCGAACTCGACGATCTCGATCTTTTGGCTCCAGCTGCCCGGCTGGCGCTTCACCGGACCCGAATCGCCTTTGCCGCAGCCGGCGACGAGCAAGGCGACGCCGGTGAGGGCGATAAGGTTACGCATGGACATTCTCCCCTGATTACGGGGCGATCTTTCGAGGTTCAGGCGCGCGAGTGCAATCGTAAAGTCGCGCGCCGCGCCTTGAAGCGCGTTCAATCGACGAAGGCGCGCTCGATCACGTAATGGCCGGGGTTGGCGTTCGATCCTTCGGTGAAGCCCTGCGATTCCAGCATCGCGCCGAGATCGCGGATCATCGCCATGCTACCGCACATCATGATGCGGTCGGTCTCCGAGTTCAGCGCACGTTCGCCGCCGACCGGCGGGGCGAACAGCCGCCCATCCTCGATCAGCGCGCCGATCCGCCCGGCGGTGCGGAATGGTTCGCGCGTCACCGTCGGCACGTAATGGAATTGCAGCAGCGCCTGGTCCGACACCAGGGGATCGGCGGCGAGCTGCGCCGTCAGCTCGTCATGATAGGCCAGGTCGCTGACGCGGCGCACGCAGTGGACCAGCACGATCTGCGTGAACATGTCGTAGATAGAAGGGTCGCGCGCCAAGCTGAGAAACGGCGCGAGGCCGGTGCCGGTGGAGAACAGGAACAGGCGGCGGCCCGGCAGCAGCGCGTCGCACACCAAGGTGCCGACCGGTTTCTTGCCGAGATATAATTGGTCACCGGCGTGGACCGTCTGCAGCCGTGCGGTCAGCGGGCCGTCCGGCACCTTGATCGAGAGGAATTCGAGTTCCTCGGCATAATCGGGGCTCGCGATCGAATAGGCGCGCATCAACGGTTTGCCGCTGTCGGTCGGCAGGCCGATCATCACGAATTCGCCCGAGCGGAAGCGGAAGCTGGCCGGGCGCGTGATGGCGAAGCTGAACAGATGTTCGTTCCAATGCTTCACCCACAGCACTTCCGCGGTGGAAAAGGCGCTGTGGTCCGGAATCAAGGCAGGCGGACGGACGTGCATATTCATGGCCGCTCCCCTGCACGAAGTGTCGTGCCGCACGCAAGACTCGCGGCGACAAGTTTTGCTGCACGTGCGAGATAGTTTACCGCGTCGTCGGCCACGAGCGCGGCGGCGATCCGGTATACTGCGGCGGGATCGGGCGACACCGCAGCGTCGAACAGGCCGAGCAAGATCGCCTCGTCGTCGCGGACGATTTTCCAGCCGTCGGGCGCGAAATGCAGGTTGGCCAGCCCGTCCGTGGCGAGCGCGGCCATGACGATACCGAAATCGGGGAGCACGTCCGCGACGCCGTGCCGGTCGAACAGGGGACGGAGCGCAGCGCGCGGGCACCGTGCCCGCGTCGCCGCGCCGACCCAGACCCGCATCGCCGCGATCAGAAACGCGGCCGGCGGGTCGAGTTCGGCGACATCACGCTCGAGATAGCGATACATCGTCAGCCTCTTGGAGATATTGCGATGCATTCGCAATTAGCGCGAGGTTTTGGGAGGGTCAAGGGCTGCACGCAGCCTTGCACCTCTTCGGCGAAGCCGGGGACAGCACCGATCGTCGACCTTCAGACACGTGAGCGTAATCACGTCTGTTCCGACCCGGCCCCGGCCTGCGCCGCGGAAGCGCATGACTTGCGCAAGGCTGCGCGTGGATGCTCGATGGGACAAGCCTTTGAACATCGGGGAGATGGTCACCGCCAAGCGTTGCCTCGCCCGCGCCCGCACCCCATATTCCGTTCCATGGCAATTCAGATACGCACCACGCTCGACGAACCAGAAACCGGTCAGGCGTTCGTTCCCCATCGCCCTAATCGCCCCGACAAGCTTGAGGGTGGCAAGCCGTTCAAGATCGTTAGCGAATATACCGCCGCCGGCGACCAGCCGACCGCGATCGCCGAACTGGTCGCGCAGACGCAAGCGGGCGAGCGCGATCAGGTGCTGCTCGGCGTCACCGGTTCGGGCAAGACCTTCACGATGGCCAAGGTGATCGAGGCGGTGCAGCGTCCGGCGCTGATCCTCGCGCCGAACAAGATCCTCGCGGCGCAATTGTACGGCGAGATGAAATCGTTCTTCCCCGAAAACGCGGTCGAATATTTCGTCAGCTATTACGATTACTATCAGCCTGAGGCGTATGTCGCGCGCTCCGACACCTATATCGAGAAGGAAAGCTCGACCAACGAATCGATCGACCGGATGCGGCATTCGGCGACACGTTCGTTGCTCGAACGCGACGATGTAATCATCGTCGCCTCGGTTTCCTGTCTGTATGGTATCGGCTCGGTCGAAACCTATTCGGCGATGATCTTCGACCTCAAGAAGGGCCAGGTCGTCGATCAGCGTGAGGTCGTGCGCAAGCTGGTCGCACTTCAGTACAAGCGCAACGACGCGGCGTTCCAGCGCGGCAATTTCCGCGTGAAGGGCGACAATCTCGAGATCTTCCCTTCGCATTACGAGGACACCGCGTGGCGCGTGTCGTTCTTCGGCGACGATATCGAGGAGATCGTGGAATTCGATCCGCTGACCGGCAAGAAGGTGGCGTCGCTGGATTACGTCCGCGTGTTCGCCAATTCGCACTACGTCACGCCGGGGCCGACGCTGAAACAGGCGATGGAGGCGATCAAGTTCGAACTTACCGAACGGCTCAAGGAATTGGTGCCGGAGGGCAAGTTGCTCGAGGCGCAGCGGCTGGAGCAGCGCACGAATTTCGACCTGGAGATGATCGCCGCGACCGGATCGTGTGCTGGGATCGAGAATTATTCGCGCTTCCTCACCGGCCGCATGCCCGGCGAGCCGCCACCAACGCTGTTCGAATATCTGCCCGAAAACGCCTTGCTGTTCGTCGACGAGAGCCACCAGACGATCGGCCAGATCAACGGCATGTCGCGCGGCGATCACCGCCGCAAACTGACGCTCGCCGAATACGGGTTCCGCCTGCCGAGCGCGATCGACAACCGCCCGCTCAGGTTCAACGAATGGGACGCGATGCGCCCGCAGACCACCTATGTCTCGGCCACGCCGGGCGCATGGGAGATGGAGCAGACCGGCGGCGTGTTCGCCGAACAGGTGATCCGGCCGACCGGACTGATCGATCCGCCGATCGAGATCAAGCCGGTCGAGGAGCAGGTTCAGGATCTGATCGTCGAGGCGCGTAAGACCGCCGAGGCCGGCTATCGCACGCTCGTCACGACCCTGACGAAACGGATGGCCGAGGATCTGACCGAGTTCATGCACGAGGCGGGGCTGAAGGTCCGCTACATGCACTCGGACGTCGAGACGCTCGAGCGCATCGAGCTGATCCGCGATCTGCGTCTGGGCGTGTATGACGTGCTGATCGGCATCAACCTGTTGCGCGAGGGGCTCGACATTCCGGAGTGCGGGCTGGTCGCGATTCTCGATGCCGACAAGGAAGGCTTCCTGCGCAGCGAGACCTCGCTGATCCAGACGATTGGGCGTGCCGCGCGCAACGTCGACGGACGGGTGATCCTTTATGCCGATCGCATCACCGGATCGATGGAACGCGCGATGAACGAGACGGATCGCCGCCGCGAGAAGCAGCGCGTCTATAACGAAGCGCACGGCATCACCCCGACCACGATCAAGCGCGACATCGGCGATATCATCAAGGATGTGGCATCGCGCGATCAGGTGACGATCGAGATCGACGAGGACCGCCCGCACATGGTCGGCCACAATCTGCGCGCCTATATCGAGGATCTCGAAAAGCAGATGCGCAAGGCCGCTTCCGACCTCGAGTTCGAAACCGCCGGCCGTCTCCGCGACGAGATCCGCGCGCTGGAACAGGAGGAATTGGGCCTGCCGGTCGATCAGCAAAAGCTGCCGATCATGGGCCGCAGCAACGAAGGCAAGCCCGGCACCCGCAAAACCCGCTACGGCAAGAGCCAGAAGTTCAAAAGCAACCGGCGGGTCTGAAGCCCTCGCCGCCGTTCAATATCCCGAAGGCGGCGGCACGTCCGAGGCGAGCGTTTCAAGCGAAAGGTCTTCCTTGCCTACACCGTAATAGCTCGCCACGCGGTCGGCATAGGCCTGGTCGAACACCGGCGGGTTCGCCGCCCAGCTCGGGCCGCCTTCCAGCACGCGGCGGTCGATCGTCACGATGAACACGTCCGCCACCGGATCGAACGACAGCAGCGCGAAGGGCAGGGGGTAATACGCCTTGCCCATGCCCAGAAACCCGCCGATCGTCAGCACCGCATACATCGCCTGGCCGGTGCGCTTGTTGACCATGAACGCATATACCGAACCGAGCTTGTCGCCGTCGCGGCTGCGGACGGGCATGGTGTCCGTCTTGTTCGACTGGATCAGGAGCTGGGTCGGTTCTGCGGTGCTGGACATTCAAAATCCTTTCGGTTCGGCATCGTAACAGCCAGACGGGCGCGAGGTTCCTAATCTTCCGTGATAAGGCTGGTCCGCTTGGTTTCGGGCAGCAGCAGGAAGGCGATCGTCGCGACGCCGAGGAAGCCGGTGATGTACCAGTAAAACCCCGCCTCCATCCCCGCCTGCTTGAACCAGAGCGCGACATATTCCGCCGTCCCGCCGAACGCGGCATTGCCGATCGCATAGGGGAAGGCGACGCCGAGCGCGCGGATATGCGCCGGAAACAGCTCCGCCTTCACCAGCGCGCTGATCGAGGTATAGGCGCTGAGCAGCATCAGTGGCAGCAGGATGATCGCGAACGCGACGACCGGGCTCTTCTCGACCGCGAGTGCGCTGAACACCGGAACCGTCACCGCCATGCCGCCGATCCCGAACGTCAGCAACATCGGCCGCCGCCCGAACCGGTCGGCCAGATGCCCGAACAGCGGCTGCGCGAGCATATACACGACGAGGGCCGCCGTCATCACCTGGGTCGCCGTCTGCACCGCGAAGCCGCTGGTGTTGACGAGGAATTTCTGCAGATATGTGGTATAGGCATAGAAGGCCAAGCCACCGCCCGCGCTGATCGCGACGACCAGCATGAACTCGCGCGGGTGGGCCTTCCACAGCGCGACGAAGCCGGATTTCGGACGATCTTTCGCCTGGCGCGTGAAGGACGCGGTTTCCGCCAGATTGCGGCGCATCGCGTAGACGACCAGCGCCAGTACCGCCCCGATGACGAATGCGATGCGCCAGCCCCAGGCGGCCATGTCCGCCTTGTCCAGAACCGCCTGCAACGTCAGCGTCACGGCCAACGCGGTTAGTTGCCCGCCGATCAGTGTCACATATTGGAAGCTCGACCAGAAACCGCGATTCTTCCGCGTCGCCATCTCCGACAGATAGGTCGCGCTCGCGCCATATTCGCCGCCGACCGACAGGCCTTGCAACATCCGCGCGAGCAGCAGGATCGCCGGCGCCGCGACCCCGATCGTCGCATAGCCCGGCACCAATGCGATCATCATCGAGCCGGCGAACATCAGCCCGACCGACAGCGCCAGCCCCGCCTTGCGCCCATGCGTGTCGGCATAGCGGCCCATGACGTACGCGCCGATCGGTCGCATCAGGAAGCCGACCGCGAACACCGCTGCCGTGCCGAGCAATTGCGCGGTCAGATCTCCCTTGGGAAAGAAAGTCGCCGCGAATACCAAGGACAGCGACGAATAGGCATACCAATCATACCATTCGACCAGATTGCCCGCCGATCCGCCGACGATCGATTTCAGCCGCTTGGTATCCATGCGTCCCGCTTCCCCTCCCACGGGTTTTCCCCCTACCGCACCCGTCGCGCAACCGGGCGCGCAAGGGAAGGCATTTCGCGCCGCACGGTTGAGCCGACCCGCCGGTTCGCGCATAGCGTCGCGATGCGCCTGCCGATCCGCTCCCTCGCGACCCTCACCTTCATCGCCGGCTTAAACGCCTGCGTCCCAGCGCCCAAGCCGACGCCGCGCCCGGTGCAGCGCCCCGCGCCGTCCCCGGTCGTGCCGCTGCCCGAACCCACGCCGTTGGCGCAGGATTGGCGCGACTGGCCGTACACGCCGGGCGACTGGGTCTATCGGCAGGATGCGCGCGGCTCGATCGCTCTGTTCGGCGTGCCCGGTGCGGAAGCGCAATTCACCATCCGCTGCGACGTGCAGGCGAACGCGATCTACCTGTCGCGCGCCGGAAGCGTGACCGCGCCGCTGGCGATCCGCACCTCCACGCTGCTGCGCACGCTCGCCGTCCAGCCGACCGGCGGCACGCCCGCTTATGTCGCCGCCGCGCTCGCGCCGCGCGACGGCCTGCTCGAAGCGATCGGCTTCAGCCGCGGGCGTTTCGTGGTACAGCAGGAAGGGGCACCGACGCTGGTCATCCCCGCCTGGCCCGAGATCGAACGCGTGACGGAAGATTGCCGCCGCTGACCGTGTTCCTCGCAAAACTGCCGTCATCCTGACGAAGGCCCTGCATCAGACCGTTCCTCGAGAGAGGCGATCGACCCTGAAACAAGTTCAGGATGAGGGCGATAAAATAGAACGCGCCATACCCCTTCAGGCGATTTCGGCGGCCCAGGAATGTCGCGGAAAATATCTGCAATTACAAGACTTGTATCGCACCCGCAAATGACTCACATTCCATTTCGTACCCAAGGCAGGGTACGCCGTTTCAACAATGCGAAAGGAGGTGATCCGATGTCTCATGGTTCAGCAAGGGGGTCGGTTCAGTTCGTTCGGGGGACGCACGCTTAGGCTCTACGGGGTAACCCATCGATAGCGGGACGGGGGGTATTCTCCCCCAGACAACGCCCCCGCCTATCGGAGTCTGGCTGTTCGCATGGTCCTCCAAGCTGGAGCTTCCGGCCGCTGACCATGTCAGGAGGTTGCCGGGGTGTCGCAAGACCCCCGGCAGCCTCTTTTCATTTTTGCGGTTGGGCGGTCATCGATCGCTTGTTTCGGCGAAAGTGTCGACGGGTGCCGATTTCCGTCAGCCCGGACCCGACTGGGGGCCGCTCCCCTTCAGTTCTCCGAGCGTCCCACCGGTTCATCTCGACGGCCATTCGATCGGCAGAGACGGGGCGGCCGACTCTCGCAAATTTCGCTGTTCTACACGGCAGGTTCCATGTCACCTTCGGGCCATGGACCCCATGTCGTTCCGGCCGTTCAACACAGCGCCGACACCTCAGCATATTCAACCTTCGCGCGGCAGGCCGGGCGGCTCGAAAGATCGATCATGATTCGTCCATCCCGTTTGCCCATGTTGCTCGCCGGCACCCTTCTCTTCGCCGCACCGGCCATCGGCCAGACGACGGTCGAGGAGCGCTCGATCGCCGACCTTCAGGTCGACATGGCCAGAGGCACGAGCAGCGAGGCGATCACGCACGCCTATCTCGCGCGCATCGCCGCGATGGATCGCGCCGGGCCGACGCTGCGCTCGGTGATCGCGATCAACCCCGACGCGCTGGCGCAGGCGCGGGCGAGCGACGCTCGGCGGCGGGCGAAGAAGGCGCTCGGCCCGCTTGATGGCGTGCCGATCCTGATCAAGGACAATATCGAGACGCTGGATCCGATCGCGACGACCGCCGGAAGCCTGGCGCTGAAGGATAACGTGACCCGCCGCGATGCGCCGGTCGTCGCCAATCTGCGCGCGGCGGGCGCGGTGATCCTGGGCAAGACCAACCTCAGCGAATGGGCCAATATCCGTTCGACCAATTCGATGAGCGGGTGGAGCGCGATCGGCGGACTGGTGCGCAATCCCTATGCACTGGACCGCACGTCGTGCGGCTCGTCCAGCGGCTCGGGCGCCAGCGTCGCAGCGAGCTTCGCGGCGGCGGCACTGGGCACGGAGACCGACGGCTCGGTCGTCTGCCCGTCGTCGATGAACGGGCTGGTCGGGCTGAAACCAACCATCGGCCTCGTCAGTCGCACGCATGTCGGGCCGATCAGCCACAGCCAGGACACGCCCGGCCCGATGGCGCGCAGCGTGCGCGACGTGGCGATCCTGTTCTCGGCCATGGTCGGCGCGGACCCGGCCGATCCGGCGACGGCAGGCGCGGGCAGATATGCGCGCGATTATGCCAAAGGATTATCGGCGGGGGCGCTGAAAGGCGTGCGCGTCGCGGTGCTGCGGCCGGACATGCCGGCGGCGATGAAGCCGGTCTATGACGCGGCACTGGCCGATCTGAAAAAGGCCGGCGCGGTGCTGGTGGATGTCGAGCCACCCAAGGCCGATGGGCTGAGCGATGCCGAATTCGACGTGCTGAAGACCGAACTCAAGGCCGATCTCGACGCCTATCTCGCGACCACGCCCGCGACGGTAAAGACGCGGACGCTGGATCAGGTGATCGCTTTCAATGCGGCCAACGCCGCGACCGAAATGCCGTTTTTCGGGCAGGAGATCTTCGTGATGGCGGCGAAGACGCGCGGCGTGTCCGATGCGGAGTATCTCGGCGCGCGTGCGAAATCCTTGCGGCTGGCCGGAGCGGAAGGGATCGATACGATGCTCAAATCCGCCAAGGCGACGATCCTGGTCGAGCCGACCTATGGCCTGCCCTGGCTGAGCGACAGCGTGTCGGGCGATCATTCTACGGGTCCGAGCGCGAGCGAGATGCCCGCGGTCGCCGGCTATCCGCATCTCACCGTGCCGATGGGGCTGGTCAAGGGCTTGCCGGTCGGGCTGTCGTTCATTGCTACGGCCTATGGCGACGCGGCAGTGATCGAGGCGGGCTATGCTTATGAGCAAGCGAGCCGCAAACGCGCGGCACCGCGCTATCTTCCGGTCGCGGATGCGGGGCGGGGGCTGGACGGGGTGCGGTGAATGGGAGGTGCCGACATCAGACGCGTTCGCCGAGCCTGGCGAAGTACATCCCACAAACGCTTCTGCGGGACTGGCTCACGCCCTTCCACAGTCTCAGGGCGAACGGAGGCCTTGGCGGGCGGCTTAGCGCCGGTCGCGCTCCAGCAATTCCTCGCGGATGCGGATCGCGTTTAGCGACATCCGCACTTCGAGCAGGAACGCGGCCAGCGCGGAGATCAGCAGCGCCATGGCGAGAATGAACGACACCGCGACGATCGTGCCGATGTGCAGCTTCACCAGTTCCGCAACGAACAAAAGCGCGACGACCAAGCAGGTCATCACCGCGCTCGACACGGCAAGGACCAGGGCTGCGTTGATCACCGACATGCGCTTGTTGAGCAGGCGCAATTCCCACACGTGCCGGTCGTGCTCGGGGCCGGTCGAGCGCGGGTGCAATTGCTCCACCGCCCGCGCGCGATCGACCACTCGAGAGAGCCGCCCGGCCAGCACGTTGAGCAGTGCGCCGATCCCGGCCAGCATGAAAACCGGGCTCAGCGAAAGCTGGATCGTCTGCGCGATGGTGGTGACAGCGGGAAAGGAGAACATCACACGACTGTGCGGGGCGGGCGCGTGCCCGGTCAAGCGCGAACCGGTTGGTAACGCCTGATCGGCTATGGCGCGGACCCATGAATGCCCCGATGTCGCTTTCCGAATTCGAACGCCTGCCGCCCGCCACGCGCGCGGTGGCGCTGGACGGCCTGTCCGGGCTGATCGACCTCGTCGCGGAGAGCAGCCCGGCGAGCCATCGCTTCCTGCGCTTTCAATGGTTTGCCGCCGCGCTTTCGGCTTATGGCGGACGGGCGCGGACGATCGTGGTCGAGGCGGATGGCGAGCCGGTGATCGCGTTGCCGATGGTCGGCTTCGGCCCCGGCCCGGCGCGACTGGCCGCGGTGCCCGGCAGCTACTGGCCGTTCCGCAGTTTCCCCGCGAGTTCAAGCGCCGGCACGGATGCCTATGCCGCCTTGCTCGGCGCGCTGGGTGACGAGGTCAACGCGCTGCGCATCGGTCCGGTCTATGACGGCGATGCCGCCGCCGCACCGTTGCTGGCGGCGGCGCGGGCCGGCGGCTGGGCGGTGCTCGACCGGTTCGTCGCGCACAGCTATTTGCTCGATATGACCGCGGCGCGGGCAGGGGGCACCTGGCCACGGACTTCGACGTTGAAGAAGAACCGTTTCCACGAAAAGCATCTTGCCGACCATGGTCCGCTGGACTGGCACTTCCTGTCCGGCGAGGCGCTGACCGCGGACGCGTTCGACGCCTCGGCGAGCATTGAGCGGAAAAGCTGGATCGCCGTGCGTACCGACGGCTCGGACGCCAAGTTCACTGCCGCCGGCCACGGCGCTTTTTGGCGGGGCGCGGCGACGGATCCGGTGCTGGCGGGCATGATGTGGACGGCCTTGCTTCGCATCGACGGCGTCCCGGTGGCCTTCTCGTTCGACATCAACGCCGGCGGACTGAAATACGCCGTCGCCAACAGCTACGACCCTGCCTTCGCCAAACATTCGCCGGGGAAGCTCCTCTATTACCGCAATCTGGTGCGCGCGATGGAGGACGGGATCGAGATGGTCGATTGGGGGGCCGGCGATAGCGGCTACAAACAGGTGATCGGCGCGGAGCGAGGGCCGGCGATCCGCGATTGGCTGTTGGTAAGGCCCGGCCTGCCGGCGATGCTCGGGCGCGCGTTGCGCCACGTCTGGGAACGCAGCGGTCATGTCGAGGTGACCCAAAGCTAGGATCCCAGGGTCCCCATCAACGCGGCGCTTGAAATAGGTGAAGTCGCCTTGTCCGATCGTCGGAGGCGGCAACGCTCGCCAGACGATACCGTCGATGGGGGCAGGGTAGAGGATCGAATTAAAGCTCGTAATCCCGAGGCCAGCTCGGAAAAGGCGAACAAACGAAAAAGGCCGCCAACCTCTCGCGAGGCGGCGGCCCTTTATCGATACTAACTCCGAGACTTAGGCGTAGGTCACGCGAACCGACGGCTTGGCGCGACGGCGCATGCCGAAGCCGACCATGCCGAAGCCTGCGATCATCATCGCCCAGGTTGCCGGCTCAGGAACAGCCGCCGTCGCGTTGGCGATGGTCAGCGTGTACGTGCCGAAGTCCTGGTTGTCGAAGCCCGCGATGACGGCGGTGTATACCGTACCGGCGAGCAGGTTGACCGTGAAACCGGAGTCGGTGAGGCCCGTGAGATCGTCGTTCGCGATGATCACGTTGGTCAGCGGCGACGCCGGATTGAACGGCGCAGCATAGAGCGCCAGGAACGGGTCGTAGTTCAGCGTCGTGCTGGTAAGCAGGAACGTGTAGCTGCCCGACGCCAGCGGCGAGAACAGGAACGTGTTGTAAGCAACTGCGGTGCCGGCGCTCGACAGGCCGGTCGGCGGGGTGCCGGCGAGCGTGCGATTGAACGTCGGGCCACCGCTGGTGTCGCCGATGACCGTGTAGACGACGGCGGCATTTGCAGCCGGTGCGGCTGCGACGGCGAACGCAGCGACGGCTGCTGCAGTGGTGATCTTGGACATGAAGCTCATGATGCAGCCCCTTCTCGATTGCCGGGGAAGATCCCCGTGGTGATACTCATACTCGGTCGGGCAAGTAGCATGACTCGTGCCAGTCTCGATTTTCCGCCGTTTTTGCTGCAGTGCAGTGTATGGGTGTAAGCGACAGCGACAGCCTGTCTGGGGCGCCCTAAAGTCACCGACATCGTCCGATTGACCCGAGCCGAATGACCTAAATACGGATGTACCGGAAGTACCACACCTCGCGGCCCTGCCGGCGTGCCTTGCGCTCGTAGCGCGTTTCGGGCCAATCGGCGGGGCGATCAAGGAAATCGCGGGGTTCGCGAGCCTGCCAGACGAAATCGCTACGTGCGTTCATGATCATCATCGACCAGCGGCAATAGGTCGGATCGTCGGTGCCGAGGCGAAACTCGGCACCCGGTTTCAGCTTCTTGGCGATCAGGTCGAGCGGGCCGTGATTGATCATGCGCCGTTTGGCATGCCGAGCCTTGCGCCATGGATCGGGGTGCAACAGGTACAGCCGGTCGAGGCTGGCATCGGGCAGCCGCTCGACAACTTCCAGAGCATCGCCCATGTGAATGCGCACATTGGTCAGGTCGCCGTCGCGGACATGGTTGAGCGCGCCCACCACCCCGTTGAGGAATGGTTCGCAGCCAATAAACCCGGTTCCAGGATTGGCAAGAGCCTGGCCGGCGAGATGCTCACCCGCCCCGAAGCCGATCTCGACCTGAAGCGGGCGCTCATCGCCGAACAGCGTGTGCGCATCGAGCGGGCCGGTTTCAGGTACACTGATACGCGGCAGCAAATCTTCGACCAGTGCGGACTGGCCGAGGCGAAGCTTATGCCCTTGGCGGCGGCCGTAAAGTCGCCTTATGGTGATCGGATCGTTCAACGGGCAGCTTCAGGCGACGGCGGCCTTCAGCGCATCGACGAGATCGGTCTTCTCCCAGGTGAAGCCGTCAGCATCGGGTTCGCGACCGAAATGGCCGTAAGCGGCAGTCCGCTTGTAGATCGGCTGATTGAGCTTCAGGTGCTCGCGGATGCCCTTGGGCGTCAGGCGCACGAGCTTCGGCAGAACCTCTTCGACCTTGGCTTCCGCCACCGTACCCGTGCCGTGCAGATCGACATAGAGCGACAGCGGCTCGGCGATGCCGATCGCATAGCTCAACTGGATCGTGCAGCGACGGGCAAGGCCGGCCGCGACGACGTTCTTCGCCATATAGCGCGCGACATAGGCGGCCGAACGATCGACCTTCGTCGGATCCTTGCCCGAGAACGCACCGCCACCATGTGGCGCTGCGCCGCCATAGGTATCGACGATGATCTTGCGGCCGGTCACGCCCGCGTCACCATCCGGTCCACCGATCTCGAACGCACCGGTCGGGTTGATGTAGATGTCCGTCGCGTCGCTGATGAAGCCCTCTGGCAGCGTGTCCTTGAGGACGCCCGAGACATAGCTGTGAAGCTTTTCGTACAGCGCGGGATCGGCATTATCGCCTTGCAGGCAATAGCCCGGCTTGTGCTGGGTCGAGACGACCAAAGCGGTGGCACGCACCGGCTTCTCGTTCTCATATTCCAGCGTTACCTGGCTCTTGGCATCCGGCTCCAGGAACGGCGCGGCGCCCGAATGGCGATCGGCGGCCATGCGCTCGAGGATCTTGTGGCTGTAATACAGCGTGGCGGGCATCAGGCCCGGCGTCTCGTCGGTCGCGTAACCGAACATGATGCCCTGGTCGCCGGCGCCTTCGTCCTTGTTCGCGCCTTCGTCCACGCCCATCGCGATTTCCGCCGACTGGCCGTGAAGGTTGTTTTCGAAGCGGAAGCTTTCCCAGTGGAAGCCGGACTGTTCGTAGCCGATTTCCTTGACCGTGTTGCGTACGGCGGTCTCGATCTCTTCGAGCACGCCCGACGCCCATTCGCCGTTTTCGTAGATGCCCTTGCCGCGGATTTCCCCGGCCAACACCACGAGCTGGGTGGTCGTCAGCGTCTCGCAGGCGATGCGCGCCTGGCTGTCCTTGGCGAGAAACAGATCGACGATCGTGTCGCTGATCTGGTCGGCAACCTTGTCGGGATGACCTTCGGAAACCGATTCGGAGGTGAAGAGAAACGAAGCGCGCATCTGATAACCCTTAGCTTGATATGGCGGCCTGGATGCGGGGCCGGGCGCGCCGGAACCGCATATAAAGCTTTCCTTATATGACGGCCACTAGCCGCGCGGGCGGCGGATGGCAATTGCCAACGACAGGATAAGCACGACGACGAGGCCGGCCATCCAGTTGCCGAGGCGCGCGAACAGCGTCGGCGGATACGGTGCGGGCAGGGCCAATTCGATTGCGCCTGCGGTGTCGGCCGGGACCGTGGCAAGCAGACGCCCGTCGGGCCCGATGATCGCCGAGATGCCGGTCGGCGTCGCCCGCAGCACGGGCAGTCCCTCCTCGATCGCGCGGAGGCGCGCCTGTGCGAGGAACTGCGGCGGTCCCGACGGACCGAACCATGCTTCGTTCGATGGGTTGAAGATCGCCGCCGGGCGGTGCGCGGGGTCGACAACCTCGCCGGAGAAGATGATCTCGTAGCAGATTTGCATGCCGACCAAGCCGAAGGCGGGGAGGGCGATGCCGCGGGGGCCGGGGCCGTCAAGGAAATCCATGTCGCCCGGCACCAGACGGCTGAGCCCGAGCCGCGACAGGATCGGGCGGGCAGGGAGGTACTCGCCGTACGGCACCAAGTGCGCCTTGTCGTACCGCCCGACGATGCGCGCCTGCCGATCGATCGCGAAGATCGCATTGGTGGCGGACACCATCTCGCCGGCCTTGTCGAACTGCACAGCGTTGCCACCGGTCAGCACCACGTCGTTCGGGCCCAGCAAGGCGGCGATGCGGCGCCGCGTCGTGGAGGCATAGCCGAGCCAATAGGCCTCCGGTGGATAGCCATCCTCCAGCATGAACCGCACCGCGCCCTCCGGCCAGAGGATCAGGCGCGGGGCGGGGCCTGGCTTGCCGATCAGCGCGAGCAAGGCCTCCAGGTTCATCTCGGCATAATCGTCCTGCGGGCGTTCCTCCTGCCCGAGATCGGGCTGGACGATGCGGACGCGGGGCGCCTTGGGATCGGCTGTGGTGGGTGTTTGCCCGATCACGAGGCCGTTCGTCGCGAGCACGGCAATCGGCAGGATCGCGAACAGGGCCGGCTTCCAGCGCCGCCACGCCAACGGTAACAGCAAACCAGCGATGACGACCGTCACGCCGGACAGCGCATACGTGCCGAACCATGCCGCTACGTGCGCCACGCCGGGCAGCGGCAGCCAAACGACGCCCAGGGGATTCCAGGGATAGCCGGTGAACAGAGTGGCGCGCAGCCATTCGGTGATGATCCAGCCTGCGCCGAACACCAGGGCGAAACCTGCGCTGGGCCGGCTTGCCAGGTTTCCGGTCGATCGCGGGCTCGCCAGTCGCCATGCCAGCCCGGCCGCGAGCATCGGATAGACCGCGAGATACAAGGCCAGCGCGACCACCGCGCCATAGCCGAGCCAGTGCGGCATCGTGTCCTGGAACGTGAACGCCTTCTGGATCCAGCCGTTGCCGATGGTGAAATGCCCGACGCCGAACAGCCACCCGCGGAGCAGCGCCTGTTTCAGCGTGGGGGCGTCATGGACCAGCCACAGCCACGCGGCGAGGCAAGCGAGCGTGACCGGCCACCAGTCGAGCGGCGCGAAACCGGTTGCGGCAACCGCTCCGAGGGTGAGGGAGATGAGCAGGACGAAGCGTTTCACCCGGGCGCTATCGCCGGGAATGCTGGGCCGCACAATCCTCCCCGGAACGAGAGGTGGCATGCGGGGATGACGGAGGGGACGGGTTGGCCATCAAGATCCTAGAAGTCGGCGGCCGCAGGCGCCGTTTTGGCGACCTACCCCTTCAACCCTTCCCCGTGGCGGAAAGGATAGGCTATCACCGTTCAAATGATCCGCCCCTTCCATCTCGCCTTTCCCGTCCATGATCTGGCCGCCGCGCGTGCCTTCTATGGCGGCGTGATGGCCTGTGCCGAGGGTCGTAGCAGCGAAAGCTGGATCGATTTCGACCTGTTCGGCCACCAGATCGTGGCGCATCTCGATCCCGCCGCGCGGCCCGTCGCGGTGTCCAATCCGGTCGATGGGCACGACGTGCCGGTGCCGCATTTCGGTGTCGTGCTCACGATGCCGGATTGGCAGGCGCTGGCAGACCGTGTCGCGGCGGCGGGGATTGCATTCGGCATCGCGCCACATATCCGTTTCAAGGGCCAACCGGGCGAACAGGCGACGATGTTCTTTCGCGACCCCAGCGGCAACGCATTGGAGTTCAAGGCGTTTCCCGATGACGCGATGATCTTCGCCACCTGAGAGAGTTTGCATGACCCAGCCGATCACCATGGACATCCCCCATCAACAGGGCCGCGAGGGCGTGCGCGCCAAGCTCGATCGCGGCGTCGGCAAGATCGCCGGCGTGGTGCCGGGCGGGGTGGTCGCCGATCACCGCTGGGACGGCGACACGCTGCACTTCACGATCGAGGGCATGGGGCAACGGGTGGCAAGCCGGGTCGAGATATTCGAGGACAAGGTTCACGCGGTGATCGACTTGCCGCCGTTCCTCGCGCTGTTCGCGGACAAGATCCGTGAGAAACTGGCCAAGGAAGCGCCCAAGCTTTTGAAGTGAAAGGCGCTTACTTTGCCGCCTTTACCCGCCAGACCACATTCCCGACGTCATCCGCCACCAGCAGCGCGCCCGTGCGATCCGTGATAACGCCGACCGGACGTCCCTGCGCCGCGCCGCCTTTGTTCAGGAAGCCGGTCAGCACGTCGATCGGCTTCGCGCCCTTGGCCGGGAAACCGTTGGAGCCGAACGGCACATACACGACCTTGTAGCCGGACACCGGCGAACGGTTCCACGATCCGTGTTCGCCGACGAACGCGCCGTTGGCGAAATTCGCTCCCAGCTTCGCGTCGTTGGCGAAGGCCAGTCCGAGTGCCGCCACGTGCGGCCCCAGTGCGTAATCCGGGCGCTTGGAATACTCTTGAAGCGCGGGATTGCCGGGCTCGACGCGCTTATCGGGGTAGCCGCCCCAATAATACCATGGCCACCCAAAGTGATCGCCGAGTTCGATCTGGCTCATGTAATCGGGCGCGAGATCGGACCCGATCATGTCGCGCTCGTTGACAGTGGTCCAGAGCTGCTTGCTGTGCGGTTCGAACGCCAGGCCATTGGGGTTGCGGAGGCCAGCGGCGAAGATGCGGTAGGTCTTGGCTTCGGGATAGACCTGAAGAATGTTCGCGCGGAATTTCTCGCGGTCCAGTCCGTTTTCGGCGATATTGCTCGACGATCCGACGGTGACGTACAGCGTCTTGCCATCGGGATCGGCGATCACGTTGCGTGCCCAGTGATTGCCGCCGCCCTGCAATTTCACGACGACTTCCGGCTTGGCGGTAATCGAGATATCGCCGGTCTTGTAGGGCACGCGGACCAGCGCGTCGGTATTCCCGATGTACAGCCAGTCGCCCATCAGCGCCATGCCGAAGGGCGAATTGAGACCCATCATGAAGGTGGATTTGCGTTCCGCGACACCGTCCCCATTCGCATCGCGCAGGATCGTGATCCGGTTGGCGGAGGGCACGCCCGCACCGGCCTTGCCCATCAGCACACCCATCACCCAACCGGTGATTCCGCCGCCCTTGCGGGGCGGGGAGTTGCTTTCCGCGACCAGCACATCCCCGTTGGGCAGGCGATACAGCCAGCGAGGGTGATCGAGCCCGGTGGCGAACGGCGCGACGCTCAGTCCGGCGGCGGCGATCGGCTTCTGGCCGTCCTTCCAACCGACCGCATCGGCGACCTTGACCGTAGGAATCAGTTGCGCGCGCGGCTGACCGATCGTCGGTGCGGCACCCGTGACAGCGGCGAAATCGAGTTGCGCCTTGTCGGGACGGGTGAACCAGAAGATCAGCCCCGCGACCACGAGGACGATCAGGCCGACAATGATGAGAATGTGTTTGCGCATAAAGACCTAGGTAGGAGCGCGTGCGCCGGGACGGAAGGGCTAAAAGGCCGCAGCCCAAGTCCCTACCGCCATTCCCCGAACGCCGATGATTCCTTGCCCGTGCCCTGAAGGGTTATTCGTCCGTCTCCGGTGCGGGCACCGGCGGATGCAGGCGCAGGCGGTGGACGCGGCGGGTATCGGCCTCGACCACCTCGATCTTCCAGCCGCTGGGGTGATCGATGCATTCGCCCGCCTGTGGCACATGGCCCGCGAGCAGAGCCGCGAGACCGCCCAGCGTATCGATATCCTCCTCGACCTCGGCCAGACGCGAATCGACGGTTTCGCCGACATCCTCCAGTTCGACGCGGGCATCGGCGTCCCATGCCCCGCCGTCGAGCGGCACGAGCATCGCCTCCGGCGCGTCGTCATGCTCGTCCTCGATATCGCCGACGATCTCCTCGATCAGATCCTCGATCGTGACCAGGCCTTCGGTGCCGAAATATTCATCGAGCACCACGGCCAGATGCACGCGGCTGGCGCGCATGTCGGCGAGCAGATCCAGCACGCCGCGCGACATCGGTACGAACAGAGGCTGGCGGATCAACGCGTCGAGCGTTTCGGGATGCGGGGCGCCGGTGGCGAGGATCGCGAACACATCCTTGATGTGAACCATGCCGATGATCGTATCGAGCTTCTCGCGGTACACCGGCAGGCGGCTGTGGCCGGCTTCGGCGAAGATCGTCACCAGATCGGCGAACGGCGTCTTCTCCTCGATCGCGACGATGTCCGCGCGCGGCACGCCGACATCGCCGGCGTCGCGCTCGCCGAAGTGCAGCAGGTTGCGGACCATCGTGCGTTCGAGCGGCGAAAGGTCGCCCTTGGCATCGGGCGCCGGATCGTCCTCATGCGCGTCGATCGCCTCCTCAAGCTGGTGCCGGAGCGATTCGTCCCCCGGCTGGCCGAAGATCATCGCCTTCAGCCCGCGCCAGATACTGGTTTCGTTCGATCCGTCCGCAGCCCCGCTGCTACTGTCCCCCTCGGGCATATTGTGTGTCAGTCCTCACGTATAAGATACGGATCGGCGAGACCGAGCGCGGCCAGGGCATCGATTTCGATCGCCTCCATCGCTTCCGCCTCATGATCCTCGAGATGGTCATAGCCCAAAAGGTGCAGCGTGCCATGCACGATCAGATGCGTGGCGTGATCTTGCACCGAAATGCCCTTGTCCGCCGCTTCGCGCTCGCACACCCCGTAGGCCAAGGCGATGTCGCCGAGCAGCACCTCGCCATCATCGGTGTTGGCGACGCCGTCGAGCAGGTCGGGCTGGACCATCGGGAAGGACAGCACGTTGGTCGGCTTGTCCTTCTGGCGGTACTGCGCGTTGAGCGTCTGCACCTCGTCGTCGGTGGTGAGGCGGATCGACACCTCGATCGTCACCGGCAACGTCAGCCACTCGCCATGCATGGTTCGCTCGAGCGCCGCCGTGGCGGCGCGCAGGGCCAGCGCGTCCCAGTCGGTGGTGTCGGGCCAGGGGGCTTCGATCGAGAGTGCGGTTTCAAGCATCAGGCGAGGTCCGTGTGGACGAAGTCGTTGCCCTTATAGAGCAAGCGGGCATCGTTGGCCTTGGCACAGGCATAGGCGAAGCAGTCGCCCATGTTGAGGTTGGCGGGATGGTTGCCTTTGCCGTACTTTTCGTGTGCGATAATTGCCGTGCGCCCTTCCGCCTCGCCGATCGTAACGGCTCGCAGGCCGAATTCCCGAACGAAAGATTCGACGTCGGACCGGGCGAGTGAAAGGGCGACCCCACGTTTTCTTGCAACCGCGCGAACCGTTTCCCACACCGACATCGGAGAATACAAGATCTCATCCGCCGCCCCGAAACGCTGCTCGATATCGGCAGCATCTGGTTCATCGGTCATCATCGCGACCATCGCAGATGCATCGACGAAAAGAATCAATCCTCATCCTCGTCGTTCAAGGAATCATAGAACGCCTTGTCGGCTTCGAGCCCGGTCGGCTCACCCAAGGGATGCGCCGCGCGCCAAGCCTTCATGCGCTCGTGAATGTTCCCCCCTTGATCGGCGTCCAGCGCCCGTTTGCGCTGCACCAATGCGTCGTGAACCGCTGCGGTTTTGCTCGTGCCCATCCGTTCCGCTATCTCACGTGCCAAGTCGGCCGTGTCCGGATTCTTGATATAGAGAGATGCCATTATCGCCTCCGTATATCCCCAATATAGACCAGGGATATCCCGCCATCAAGAATCCACGCCCTCATAGGCTTCCACGATGCGCCCAACGATCGGGTGGCGGACGACGTCGCCAGCGCCGAAGCGGCACATCGACATGCCTTCGACCCCGTCGAGACGGACGACCGCGTCGTTAAGGCCGCTGGCGTTCATGCCACCGGGAAGATCGGTCTGCTTGGGATCGCCGCAAACGACCATGCGGCTGTTCTCGCCGAAGCGGGTGAGGAACATCTTCATCTGCGCCGGGGTGGTGTTCTGCGCTTCGTCGAGGATGATGAAGGCGTCGGCCAGCGTGCGGCCGCGCATGAAGGCGATCGGGGCGATCTCGATCTCACCACTGGCGACGCGGCGTTCGACCTGTTCGGCGGGGAGGCAGTCGTTCAGCGCGTCGTACAAGGGGCGCAGGTACGGATCGACCTTCTCCTTCATGTCGCCGGGCAGGAACCCCAGTTTCTCGCCCGCCTCGACGGCGGGGCGCGACAGGATCAGGCGCTGCACGCTGCCGGTGATGAGCTGCGAAACGGCCTGCGCGACGGCAATATAGGTCTTGCCGGTGCCGGCCGGCCCGAGCGCGAAGATGATGTCGTTGGTGACGAGTTCGCGCATGTAATGTGCCTGGGCGAGCGTGCGCGGAACGATGGTCTTCTTGCGCGTCCGGATCATGACGCTGGGCGCGCCGCCGGTTTCGGCGCGCAGGATGCCGGCGAGGGTCGGCTCGGCGGACATCGCGATCACCGAATCGACCATGCCCTGATCGATCCGCTCGCCGCGCGAGATGCGGTTATAGAGCCCCTGCAGGACATCGCGCGCCTCGGCCACCGCTTCCGCCCGACCTTCCAAGCCGACCTTGTTGCCGCGCGCGGTGATATAGACGCCGAGCCGGCTTTCGAGCTGCAGGAGGTTCTGATCGAACTCTCCGAACAATTGGGACATGAGTTGCGGGCGATCGAACACCAATTCGGCGCGGCTGCGTTCACCGGATACAGCGGGGACGGGCTTGCGGCTCATGCAATTCCTTTGAAACGGAGGAAAGGAGATAAGAAGTGGGTCCAGACGTCGCAATGGTGCATCGGGCGCGCCGAAGTTCACACAAGTTCACGCGAAACGAGCAGGCAGGTGAAGCGAAGCGGCGGCTGTCGCGGGCGACACTGAAGAGACGAGTCGGCTTCATCCGACACCGAGTTTGACAGAGCCCGAGCGTGTAGGACAGCGGCTTTTCCGTCGCGCGACAATTAAGCGCCGGCGCTGCCGCAAGAGCGCATCGATCAGGCTGCCACCCGTACCCGCTCGAGGCCGGCCAGCGAATTGGGATCGGCGCGGGTGATCTCGACCTCGACCATATCGCCGACCTGCGCGTCCGTGAGCAGGTGGATCGATTGCAGCCAGGGCGACTTGCCAAGCATCTGGCCGGGCAGCTTGCCCTTGCGTTCGATCAGCACCTCGCACGTGCGGCCGACGACGCCGGCGTTGAAGGCGGACTGATCGCGGTTGAGCGCGGCCTGGAGGCGTTGCAGGCGGTCGTCCATGACGTCCGGCGCGATCTGGTCCTCCATGCCGGCGGCCGGGGTGCCGGGGCGGGGGCTATATTTGAAGCTGAAGGCCTGGGCATACGCCACTTCGTCGACCAAGCTGATCGTCTCGGCGAAATCAGCCTCGCTCTCGCCGGGAAAGCCGACGATGAAGTCGCCGGACAGCGCGATATCGGGGCGCGCGGCGCGGACGCGATCGAGGATGCGCAGGTAGGAATCGCGGCTGTGGCTGCGGTTCATCGCCTTAAGGATGCGGTCGCTGCCGGCTTGTACGGGGAGGTGCAGGAACGGCATGAGCTTTTCGACATCGGCGTGCGCGTCGATCAGCGCCTGCGTCATGTCGTTGGGGTGGCTGGTGGTGTAGCGGATGCGCGCCAGGCCATCGACACGGTCGAGCTCGCGGATGAGCGCGTCGAGGCCGCCGTCGCGGCCCTTGGCGTCGGTGCCGGTCCAGGCGTTGACGTTCTGGCCGAGCAGCGTGATCTCGCGCGCGCCGGCATCGACCAAGGCCTTCGCCTCGTCGACGATCGCGCTCCATGGGCGGCTGACTTCGGCACCGCGGGTGTAGGGCACGACGCAATAGGTGCAGAATTTGTCGCAGCCCTCCTGCACGGTGAGGAAGGCGGAGGGCGGTACGCGACGGCGCGCGGGGAGGTGGCCGAACTTGGTTTCGACCGGCATGTCGGTATCGAGCGCGCTTTCGCCGCGCGCGGCCTTTGCGACGAGATCGGGCAGGTTGTGATACGCCTGCGGGCCGACCACGACGTCCACCCCGGCGCGGCGCACGATCTCGGCGCCCTCGGCCTGCGCGACGCAGCCGGCGACGGCGATCATCGGCGTACGGCCCTGCTTGCCAGCGGTTTTGCGGATGCGGCCGATATCCGAATAGACCTTTTCGGTGGCCTTTTCGCGGATGTGGCAGGTGTTGAGCACGACCAGATCGGCGGCATCGGCATCCGTGGGCGTCAGGCCCTGCGCGGCCATCAGTTCGGCCATGCGATCGCCGTCATAGACGTTCATCTGGCAACCGAAGGATTTCACGGCGAAGGTCTTGGGGGACTTTTTGGTAGCGGTCATGATCAGAGCGCCCTTAGCCCCAAATGCCGTCATGCTGAACTTGTTTCAGCATCCAAGGCGCCTCAGTGGTGGAAAGATTGAGGCGCGATGGATCCTGACCTTCGTCAGGATGACGGTGGTGTGGGCGTTTCGGGGGCGAACTTTATGGCGTCTACCGAATAGGCGAACGGCCGGAGCGGCTTGCCCAAAACGCCGATCAAGGCTTCCTCGATCCTGCGGCGGCTTTCGGCGGCGATCGCTTTCCGGCCTGGGAAGTCCGCCGGGAAGAACGGCTCGAGGAAATGCACGCGCACCGGGAAGCTGCCCTTGCGCGATAGCAGGCGCTTCGCATTGTCCACGCCGGTCTCGACGCCGATCCAGCCGATTTCTTCGGCGACCGCGCCGTAATCGAGCAGCACCGGCTGGACCATCACGCCGGGCGGCGGTGGTTCGAGGACGCGGAGCATCGGCGTCTTGAACGGCAGGAGCGACTGGCCGTCGGTGGTGGTGCCTTCTGGGAAGACGGTGACGGACCAATTGTCGGCCAGCGCATCGCGCAACTGGTTGATCTGCTCGGCGACGCCCAAGCGGTTTTCACGTTTCACGAACACGGTGCGGTTCAGCGTGCTGAGCCAGCCGACGACGGGGGCTTCGCGGATCTCCTGCTTGGCGACGAACGCGGTGCCGCTGCGGCCGGCGATGGCGAGGATGTCGATCCAGCTGAGGTGATTCGAGATGTAGAAAACATCGCGTTTCAGCGGCGTGCCGACCGTCGTGACGCGCGCGCCGGCGAGGCGACCGGCCCAGCCGAGGAAGATCATCGGCCAGGGGGACGATTGGCGGAAGAGGCGCCAGAGATAATGGAGCGGGACGGTGACCAGAAGCGCGAGCAAGAGGCCGGTGGCGCGGAGCGTGATGCGCAGGCGACCAAGCGCGTCGATCACGGGCGGCGTGCCGGCGGCCGCGGCAGCGCGCTGTTCGGGTGTGATGCTCATCCGCTATCGTCCGTTCGTTTCGAGCGAAGTCGAGAAACCTGCTGCGGCGCTCGTGACGGTTTCTCGACTACGCTCGAAACGAACGGGGAGAGTGTATTTAGCCCTCAATTCTTCCGATCGAGGGTGACGCCGTATAGCTCCATGCGGTGATCGACCAGCCGGAAGCCCAGACGTTCGGCGATGGCTTTCTGGAGCTGTTCCAGTTCCGGATCGACGAACTCGATCACCTTGCCGGTCTCGACGTCGATCAGGTGATCGTGATGCGCCTCGGGCGCGGGTTCGTAACGGGCGCGCCCATCGCCGAAATCGTGGCGATCGAGGATGCCGGCCTCTTCGAACAGGCGCACGGTGCGGTAGACGGTGGCGATCGAAATGCCGGGATCGATCAGCGAGGCGCGCTCATAAACCTTCTCGACATCGGGATGGTCCTCCGCTTCGGACAGAACGCGCGCGATGACGCGGCGTTGCTCGGTAATGCGCAGGCCCTTTTCATTGCAAAGGGCTTCGAGATCGATTTTGCGGGCCATGCCCACGCTGTAGGCGCTTTCGGCTTATTGATAAAGCGAAGAGTGATTCGCAATAAGCCGATTGTCGTCGAAACGGGGAGGGACGGCGTGCATCTCGCGTGCATTATGAAGGGGGCGATCGACGAGCGCCCCTCTGCCGGCCCACCCCCTCCGTCAGCCTTTGACTGCGACCTCCCCGTCACGGGGAGGATCTAGGTTAGCGGACGACCTTGCGGCGCTTGGTACCGAGCCCGATCTTCTTGGCCAGGGTGCGACGCTGTTCGGCATAGTTCGGCGCGACCATCGGATAGTCGGCGGGGAGGCTCCACTTGGCGCGATATTGTTCGGGCGTCATTTGATAGTGTGTCATCAAGTGACGCTTCAACATCTTCAGCTTCTTGCCATCTTCGAGGCAGACGATGAAGTCGGGCTTGATCGACGAGCGGACCGAAACCGCCGGCTCCGGCCGTACTTCGGGCGCAGTTTCCGGGTTACCGAGACCGGTCAGCGCGCCGTGCACGTTGGAAATAAGAATTGGCAAGTCGGAGACGGCAACACTGTTGTTGCTGACATGTGCCGCGACGATATCCGCCGTCAGCGTGATCAGCGTATCGTGCAGATCAGTTTGCAATTCCATGATAATTCCTTCGACCCGTTTTATCGGCTGCATTGCTTGCGCGGCCGTGTTCGTGGCTATCGGCGCGCCGACACTGGCGTGCAAGTTGCAAAAAGTATATTATAGTTGCCGAAGGTATATCTTGGTCGTCAAAGCAGATCGCGACGGTAGGTGAAGGCGTCGGAGACTAAGCCGGCATTGCCGCGATAGTACGCCCGGCGTTGCCCCACTTTGACGAAGCCGGCGTTGCGGTACAACTTGATCGCTTCGTTACCGTCGCGCACTTCGAGGTGCATCGCGACCGCGCCTCTGTCCTGCGCGTCCCCCAGCACCGAACGCAACAGCGCCGCGCCGACCCCTCGGCGTCGAACGGCGGGAGCGGTGGCAAGCAGGAGCAGTTCGACCTCGTCGACCGTGAGGCGCGAGAGCGCGAAGCCGGCCGGCTGGCCCTGGATCGAGGCGATCGTCAGCCACACGCCGGGCAGCGCCATGATCCCCAGGCACTGGCCGCGCGTCCACGCCTCCCCGAAACGCGGGTCGAACGCCTCGGCCATCAGCGTCTCGACGAGCGCAAGATCGGCGGTCGTTCCGCTGCGCAGTTCGATCATGTTGAGCACGGTACTCATGCCAGCGCCTTCGGCTTCGCGTCCGGCGCGCGGCCGTAGATCGGGCGCGCGGGCAGAGCGGTGAGATCGTCCGCCAGCAGGATCGCGTGCGCGGCGTCGGGCAGCCGTTCGGTCAGGTCCAGAGCGGGATCGAGCGGAGCAAGGTGGCGGATGCCGTTGCCGAAGGCCGGGCGACCGGCGAGCGCGGCCAGCGCGGCCTCGGGGCGGAGCGAGGCGAACGGGCCGGTGGCGCGAAGGGGATTGGCCTCGAACGACTGCATGAAGACCTCGCCATGCCCGCCTTCCAATACCACCGCAAGATCGGAGAGGTCGGGGCGGGAGGTGAATGCGGCGGCGGCGACCAGAGGCAGCGAAGCGAAGCCGCGCACCTCCGCATCCCATCCGAAGGCAAGCCCGCGCGCGGCGGCGATGCCGACACGGACGCCGGTGAAGCTGCCAGGGCCGCAATCGACGAGGATACGACCCGCACGCCCGCCGTCGGGCAGTTCGGCGATCATCGGGATCAGCCGCTCGGCATGGCCGCGCCCGACCACCTCATGCGCGGACGCTATGACCGCGCCGGCTTCGATCAGGGCGACCGAGCAGGCGGCGGTGGAGGTTTCGATGACCAAGGTTCTGATGGGTGCAGTCAAAAGCAAACCGTTCGGGCTGAGCTTGTCGAAGCGCTGCTCTTACGTCGGCCGTTCCAAAAGAAGAACGGTCCTTCGACAAGCTCAGGACGAACGGAGCTTATCAGGCGATCGTGTTGAACTTTTCGAACGCCGGGCGGGGCAGGCGATCGAAGATCGTCGCCGGATCGCCATGGCCGAGCGTGGAGATGAAGTTGCTGCGCACCGAGGGCGTGTCGGCGAAGAATGCCGCGTCGACCTTGCCGTTGTCGAAGCCGGACATCGGGCCGGTATCGAAGCCGAGCGCGCGGGCGGCGACGATGAAGTACGCACCCTGCAGCGTCGAATTGCGCATCGCCGACACCTCGCGCAGCGGTAGATTGCCTTCGAACCAAGCCTTGGCATCGGTGTGCGGGAACAGTTCGGGCAGGTGTTCGTGGAATTCGGTATCCATGCCGATGATGACGCTGACCGGAGCCTTCAGGATCTTGGGTGCGTTCTGAGCGCTGGTACAATCGGCCAGCTTCTGCTTGGCGGCATCGCTCGTCACCCAGACCAGGCGCGCGGGCAGCTGATTGGCGGAGGTCGGCCCCCATTTCATCAGATCCCAGATCGCATGCAGTTCGGCCTCGGCAACCGGCTGATCGGTGTAGCCGTTATAGGACCGCGCGGTACGGAAGATCGTGTCGAGCGCCGCGTCGGACAGCTTCTCGGTCATGGGAACACCTCGGCAGTAAGGGGTTGATCAGACGGCGCGAACCTCGGTGACTTCCGGCACGTAATATTTGAGCAACTGTTCGATCCCGTTCTTCAGCGTGGCGCTTGACGACGGGCAGCCGGCGCACGCGCCCTGCATCTTGAGGTACACCTTGCCCTGATCGAAGCCGCGATAGACGATGTCGCCGCCATCGTTGGCGACCGCCGGGCGGACGCGCGTGTCGATCAGATCCTTGATCTGCGCCACGATGTCGGCGTCCTCGGGATGGTCGGCGAACGCCTCCTCCTCGGCCGGCACGCTGAAGCCGGCGGCGTTGCCGGGTTTGAACAGCGGCATGTTGGCGGAGAAGTGATCGAGCAGCGTGGCGAGCACGTCGCCCTTCAGGATCGACCATTCCACGCCCGGCGCGGCGGTGACGGACACGAAATCGCTGCCGAAGAACACGCCGGTCACGTCGCCCAGATTGAACAGCTGTTCGGCGAGCGGACTGGCTTCGGCCTCCTCCGGCGTGGCGAAGTCCCGCGTTCCGGCGTCCATGACGGTGCGGCCGGGCAGGAACTTCAGCGTGGCGGGGTTGGGCGTGGCTTCGGTTTCGATCAACATGCGTGGCATGTGGCGCGCTCGCGGGCGGCGCGCAAGGTTTGTCGAGGAAACGGTCGGTTTACCCAGGGGCGTGGTCTTTCAATGGAGGCCGTCATCCTGAAACGAGTTCAGGATGACGGCGGTGCGAATGCGGGGACCGGAACGATCAATCGTCCAGCGCCTTCATCGCATCGTTCCATTTGGAGATGTTGGTGCGCGCTTCCTGCACGAAGGCGGAGCGGCGGACGACGCGGAGGAAGAAGCCGGCGATCATCTTGCCGGGATTGCGCAAGGGGCGTTCGAACTGGATAAGCAGGACGACGCGGGTGCCGGCGGTGTCGTTCCACACTTCGTGTTGATAGGTATCGTCGAACACCAGCGTTTCGCCCTCGGCCCAGCGCACGATGCGCGCGTCGACACGCATGCGCACGTCGCCGTCGCGCGGCACGATCAGGCCCAGATGGCAGGTGATCAGCCCCTTGGTGACGCCGCGATGATCGGGAATGTGCGTGCCGGGCGCGAGGATCGAGAAGAAGGCGCTGTTGAGGCCGGGAATCTGCTCGACGATCTTCGCCGTGTTCGGGCAGCGCTCGAGATTGTCGGTGATCGGGAAGCCGTAGCCCCACAGGAAGAACGAGCGCCATTTGTTGATCTCGGCGATCGAGCGATGATCGGGCGAGATGGTGGCGAGGCTCGGCGCAGCCTCGCCCTGCAACGCGACGCGGACCGCCTCGTCGCGGATCACCTGCCAATTGTCGCGCAGCAGCGCGGTCCAGGCGAATTCGCGCACGTCGAGCACCGGATCGTTCGGCACGAGCGACGATGAGGCGATCAGCTTGTCGAAGAAGCTGCGCAGATGCTTGCCGTATTTGATCAGGAACGGCCGGTTGCGATCCGCTTCCATCTTCGCGCCGGGTGCGGGCGCGCCGGAAATGACGTTGAGATCGGGGACGCGGATGGTGCGCTGCTCGGCGACATCGCCAGAATCTCGACACAATTCGGCCAATGCGGAAGTGGTTTCGAACGTCACGTCTGTTCCTGCCTTCGTGACCGGCGGCGCGCATGCCGACCGGAGTGTTCCCTCATGTTGCGCCGCAGCCACGATGCGCATCCCCGTGCCGGGCGGGACACCCTCTAGGGATGCTATGGGACCAAATGATGGCGCGCACGGCCAACTTGGTGGCCGTTACTGGCGGGTTCATCCGAAGCCCGCTATCAGAGCCGCCATGCATGTTCTTTCGCGCGCGCTGCGCCGTCCGCTGATCCTTTCCGCCCTGCTCGTCCTGACGCTGCCAGCCAGCGGACAGAATGCCGCTCCGACCACCGCCGCGCCTTCGACCAGCCCGGCCGCCACCGCGGCGGCCGAGAAGATCGATCACAAGAACTGGCTGTATGTCGGCAGCGATATCACGCCCGATCCGGCGTGGCATTACGGCACGCTGCCCAACGGCGTGCGTTATGCGGTGCGCAACAACGGCGTGCCTCCGGGCCAGGTGGCGGTGCGCGTGCGGATCGATGCCGGGTCGCTGATGGAGAACGACAACGAGCGCGGCTATGCGCATCTGATCGAGCATCTCACGTTCCGCGGGTCCGAATATGTGCCCGACGGCGAGGCCAAGCGCATCTGGCAGCGGATGGGCACCACCTTCGGGTCTGACACCAATGCGCAGACCACGCCGACCGGCACGACCTACAAGCTCGATCTGCCGAGCGCGACCGAGGCGGGGCTGGACGAGAGCCTGAAGATCCTGGCCGGCATGGTCGATCATCCCAACATCACGGCGGCGGCGTTGAACGCTGAGCGCCCGGCGGTGCTGGCGGAACAGCGCGAGGCACCGGGCCCGCAGGTGCGCTTCAGCGACGCGCGGCTCGCCATGTTCTTCGCCGGGCAGCCGCTGGCCGACCGTTCGCCGATCGGCACGATCGACAAGTTGAACGCGGCGACGGCGGACAGCGTACGGGCGTTTCACGATCGCTGGTATCGCCCCGAGCGCGCCGTCGTGGTGATTTCGGGCGATTTCGATCCGGCGGTGTTCGAACGGCTGGTGGCGAAGAATTTCTCCGACTGGAAGGGTGTCGGGCCGAAGCCGGACGAACCCGATTTCGGCAAGCCCGATCCGTCCAAGCCGGCGACGGCCGTCGTCGCCGAACCGAGCCTGCCGCCGGTCGTGACGCTGGGCGTGCTGCGGCCGTGGAAGTACCAGGACGACACGATCATCATGAACCAGAACCGGCTGGTCGATTCGATCGCCGCATCGGTGATCAGCCGCCGCCTGGAAACGCGCGCGCGCGCCGGTGGCAGCTTCCTCAGCGCCTCGGTCGGCACGTCGAACGAATCGCGCAGCGCCGACATCACCTATGTCTCGATCATCCCGATCGGCACCGATTGGGAAGCGGCACTGAAGGACGTGCGCGCGGTGATCGAAGACGCGAAAACCACTCCGCCGAGCGTCGCGGAAATCAATCGCGAACTGTCCGACGTGGATACGGTGATGCGGACCTCGGTGGAAACCGCCAAGGCCGAAGCAGGGGCTTCGCAGGCCGACGATATGGTGCAGGCAGTCGATATCCGCGAAACGACGACCGCGCCGGCGACGATCTACGCCGTGCTGCGCGACGCCATCAAGAAGAAGATGTTCACGCCCGAGACGGTGCTGGCATCGACGCGGCGGATCTTCACCGGCACCGCGACGCGCGCGCTCGTCAACACGCAGACGCCGGAACCGGCGGCCGTGACGAAGCTGGCCGCCGCGCTGCAGGCCGATGTGAAGGGGCTGGCCGGCAAGCGCACGGCGCAGGGCAAGGTCAACTGGTCCAAGCTGCCCAGATTGGGCAAGCCGGCGACCATCGTCAGCCGCGAGAAGATCCCCGAGTTCGACCTGGAGAAGGTCGTGCTGTCGAACGGCGTGCGGCTGATGCTGCGGGTCAGCCCGGCGGAGGAGACCCGAGTCTATGTTCGCGTGCGCTTCGGCGGCGGATACAACGCGCTTCCGGCCGACAAGCCGTCGCCGATCTGGGCGGCGGACGGTGCGATCGTCGGCGGCGGCGTCGGCAAGCTCCGCCAGGGCGATCTCGACCAGTTGACCGCCGGGCGGCGGATTGGGCTCGATTTCGGCATCGACGACGATTCGTTCGTGTTCTCGGCGATGACGTCGCCGAGCGATCTGGCCGATCAGTTGAAGTTGATGGCCGGCTATATGTCCTCGCCGGGCTGGGATCCGAACCCGCTGGCGCGGATCAAGTCGGCCGCGCTGACGCAATATGCCGGCTACGATTCTTCGCCGAGCGGCGTGTTGGCGCGCGATCTGGAAGGGTTGCTGCACGACGGCGATCCGCGCTGGGGCACGCCGACGCGCGATCAGGTGATGGCGACGACGCCCGAGGATTTCCGCAAATTGTGGGAACCACGGATCGCCGAGGGGCCGATCGAAGTACAGGTGTTCGGCGACATCGATGCCGAAGCGACGATCCGCGCGGTCGCCGCGAGCATCGGCGCGCTGCCGCCGCGAGCCAAGCCGACCGCCGCCGCCCCGCCGGTGCGCTTCCCCGCGCACAATGCGACGCCGTTGATCGAGACGCATGGCGGGCCGGACAATCAGGCGGTGGCGGTGATCGTCTGGCCGACCGGCGGTGGAATGGAGAACCAGTCCGACAGCAATTACCTCGACATCCTGGCGCAGGTGTTCAGCGACCGGCTGTTCGACCGGCTGCGCAGCGAGGCGGGTGCGAGCTACTCGCCGAGCGTGCAGAGCCAATGGCCAGACGGGCTCGCCTCGGGCGGGCGGCTGTTCGCGATCGGCCAGGTGACGCCGGCGAACGTGAACCTGTTCTTTAAGATGTCGCGCGAGATCGCGGCCGACCTGGTCGCCAATCCGATCAGCGACGACGAATTGCGTCGTACGATCGAGCCGCTCAAGCAACTCGTGCTGCGTCAGGCCACGGGCAACACCTTCTGGCTCAACCAGGTCGAGCAGGGCACCTATGACGAACGTCGCATCGAGGGCCTGCGCCAGATGTTCCGCGATATCGGCGGGGCGAATTCGGCGATGCTGCAGGTGATCGCGCAGCGGTATCTGAAGCCGGATGTGGACTGGACGATGGCGGTGCTGCCGCGCGGCCCCGACGGGAAAGCGGTGAGCATGGCACCCGCGCCGGTGACGGCGGCTCCGGCGAAGGCGGTCCCCGCAAAGGGCTCGCCGATCAAGGCGAAGCCGGTTGTGCCGGCGAAGAAGCGCGTGGAGCGGTAAGGACGGTAAATCCCTCCCCGTTCCGGGGAGGATCAAGTCAGCCCTTGTACAGGCCGTCCAGCTTCGTGCTGTAGGCTGCTTTCAGCACGTGGCGGCGGATCTTGAGCGAGGGCGTGAGTTGCTCGTTCTCGATCGTGAACGCCTCGTCGGCGATGATGAAGCGGCGGACGCGTTCGATCACGGACAGGTCCGCATTGACGCGTTCGACGGCGGCGTTCAGCGCGGCGCGATAATCGGGGCTCTGGGCCAGTTTCTTGAAATCGCAGGCGTTGCCGTTCCGGGCGCACCATTCCTGCGTCCATTCCGGATCGGGAACGAGCACGGCGACCATGTACGGCTTGCGGTCGCCGTAGATCATCGCTTGGGCGATCTCGTTCTGCAGGGTGAGCATGCCCTCGACCTTTTGCGGAGCGACATTGTCCCCCTTGTCGTTGACGATGATGTCCTTCTTGCGATCGGTGATCTTGATGCGACCGCGATCGTCGATCAGGCCGATATCGCCGGTATGGAGCCAAGGCCCCTTGTCGGGCTCGCGCCCGTCGACTTTCAGTACGCGCGCGGTTTCGGCGTCGTTACGCCAGTAACCGTGCATGACGAGTTCGCCGCGCACCAGGATCTCGCCGTCCTCGGCGATCTTCACCTCGGTATCGACCAGCGCCGGGCCGACCGTGTCCATCTTCAATCCGGCGCTCGGGCGGTTGCAGGAAATGACCGGCGCGGCCTCGGTCTGGCCGTACCCTTGCAGGAAGGTGAGGCCGAGCGACTGGAAGAAGATGCCGACTTCGGGCGTGAGCGGTGCGCCGCCTGAGACCATCGCCTTGATCCGGCCACCGAATTTCTTGGCGATCTTCGGCTTGAACACCGTGTTGACGACGAGCTGCATCGGCCGATCGCGCAACCGTAGCGTCCCCGCATAGTCCCGCGCGCCGATCTCCAGCGCCTGGGCGAGCAGTTTCTGGCTGAGGCCGCCCTGTTTCTCGATCGCCTTTGAAATGCGCGTGCGCAGCACCTCGAACAATCGGGGGACGACGAACATGATCGTCGGGCGGGTTTCCTCGATATTGGCGGCGAGTTTGTCGAGTCCCTCCGCGTAATAGATCTGGCCGCCGAGGCCGATCGCGAAATGCTGTCCGCCGGTATGCTCATACGCGTGGGACAGTGGCAGGAAGGACAGGAAAACCTCATCCTCCCAGCCGAATTCCTCGGAGATCACCGCGGTACATCCGGCGCAATTGTGCAGGATCGCGCCGTGATGCTGCATCACGCCGCGCGGTGCCCCGCCGGTGCCGCTGGTGTAGATGATGCAGGCGAGATCCTCGCGCGTGAACGTCGCCCTGGCGGCAGCGCCGGCGGCGGTGGTGGGGTGCTGATCGATCAGGCGGTTCCAACCATGGACCTCCAGCCCCTGCGTCGGGCGCAGATCGTCCATGCCGATGATGATCTTCGCGTCGTAGGACCGGATCGCGGCGGGGAGCAGCGTCTTCGCCAGTTTGGCGTTCGAGACGATGATCGCCTTGGCACCGGAATTCTCGATGATGTGCGCATGATCGCGCTCGGTATTGGTCACGTAGGTCGGCACGGTGACGCAGCCGGCGGCCATGATCGCGAGATCGCTGATGCACCATTCCGGTCGGTTCTCGCTGACCAGCATGACGCGGTCGCCACGTTTCAGCCCGATCGCCGTGAGCGCCGCGGCGAGGCTGGCGACCTTCGTCGCGGCATCCGCCCAGCTCAGCGAGACCCATTCGCCACCGGCCTTGTGCCACAGGAACGGCTTGTCGCCCTCCGTTGCCGCGCGGGTGAAGAACATCGTCACGAGATTGGGGAAATGTTCGAGCTTGCGCATGGGCCTCTTCCTGGCGCGCCTTCATGTGGGCGACGTGTGTCGTCATGCTTAGGGCGAGCGGCGGGGGTTCGCCAGCCTTTAGGGCGTGGACGGCCTTGCGGTGGCGCGGTATCGCCGGGGGATGCCGGCGGGCAGGGCTTTGGGAGCGTGCGTAGTGAAGATGGTTCGGACTTTCCTGAGTGTCTGCGTGTCGCTGTCGCTGGCGGCCTGTGTGTCGGTCGAACGGCGTCCTGCACCGGTCGCGACAGCCCCGAAGGCTGACGCGAAGATCTTCGCCGTGGCCGCCAATCCGCTGGCGAGCGAAGCGGGCATGGCGGTGCTGCGGCGGGGCGGCAGCGCGGTGGATGCGGCGATCGCCATGCAGGCGATGCTGTCGCTGGTCGAGCCGCAAAGCTCCGGCATCGGCGGCGGCGCGTTCATGACCTTCTACGATGCGAAGACGAAGCGCGTATCGGTGTTCGACGGGCGCGAGACTGCGCCTGCGGGTGCGACGCCGGACATGTTCCTCGACGATTCCGGGCAGCCGCTGACGTATCAGGTGGCGGTGTTGAGCGGGCGTGCGACCGGTGTGCTGGGCGCGGTGAAGATGCTGGCGCTGGCGCACGACAAATATGGCATCCTGCCGTGGCGTGACCTGTTCGGCGATGCCGAGCGGACGGCGCACGATGGCTTCATCGTCTCGCCGCGGCTGGGGCGGTTCCTGGCTAGCGGCGCGTTTCCGGAGAGCAATGCGCCGGACGTGCTGAGCTATTTCGCGCGCGACGGCGGCGGGCTGCTGCGCGCCGGGGACCGGTTGCGCAATCCCGCCTTCGCGGCGTTCCTCGCGCGGCTGTCGGCACAGGGGCCGGACGCGTTGTACAAGGGCGAGACGGCGCGGCGGATCGTGGCGAAGGTGCACGAAGGTGCGTTGCCGAGCACGATGACCTTGGCCGACCTCGCCGCGTATCGCCCGATCGAGCGCGAGGCGCTGTGCGGGCAGTACCGCGTGTACCTCGTCTGCGTGCCGCCGCCGCCGTCGAGCGGAGTCGGCATGCTGCAATTGCTGATGCTGCTGGAGCGCACCGACATCGCGACCCGTAACGCGACCGACCCGCAGGCATGGTTCCTGTTCGCCGAGGCGAGCCGGCTGATGTATGCCGACCGCGACCGTTATGTCGGCGATTCGGCATTCGTCTCGGTGCCGGTGCGCGGGCTGATCGACCCGGCCTATGTCGATACGCGGGCGAAGCTGATCGGCGATCGTGCCGGGCCTCCGCCGGTGGCGGGCCTACCGGCCGGAGCGCCGCAGGTGGCGCGGGACCGCACGCTGGAGCCGATGGGCACGTCGCATTTCGTGGTCGGGGATGCGCAGGGCAATGTCGTGTCGATGACGACCACGGTCGAATCGATCTTCGGCACCGGGCGGATGGTCGACGGGTTCTTCCTCAACAATCAGATGACCGATTTCTCGTTCACGCCGCGCGATCCCGACGGGAAGCCGGCGGCGAATGCGGTGGCGGCGGGCAAGCGTCCGCGCTCCTCGATGACGCCGCTGATCCTGCTGGACGGTGAGCGGCGCTTCGCGGGCGCCCTGGGATCGGCGGGGGGCAATTCGATCCTCGCTTATGTCGGCAAGGCGATGGTCGGCGCGGTCGATTGGGGCTTGCCGATGCAGGATGCTCTGGCGTTGCCCAATCTGGTGGCGCGTGGCGGTGCGTTTCAGGGCGAGGTGACGAAGTTCTCGCCTGCGATACTGGGCGGGCTGGCGGCGAAGGGAATCGATCTGCGGCCGGGGCAGGGCGAGGATTCGGGGCTACAGGGCGTGATCGTCCGCGGTGGCGTGGTGGATGGCGGCTACGATCCGCGGCGCGAGGGGCGGTTTCTGATCGAGGCCGCTCCGGCGACGCGGTGAGGAGCGCGCCCGATCGCCGAAGGCAAGAGCGTTTTTTCGCACGAAGACACGAAGGCACGAAGAAGAAGCATCTCACTTCTTTGCGCCTTCGTGTCTTCGTGCGAGCATTCTTCTTGAGAACGGCAAAACCGCTGCGCGGTAGTGGGGTCAGGCTTGAGTGCCCACGGCATCCGCCACGTTTGCGAAGCCGTCGCGCTTCAACAGCTGCGCCAGGCCGCTCGTGATGCGCCCCGGCAGGCCCGGCCCCGCGAACACCAAAGCCGAATAGAGTTGCACCAGGCCCGCGCCGGCGCGGATGCGGGCATAGGCTTCGTCGGCGCTGTCGATGCCGCCGACCGAGATCAGCGGGACCGCGCCACCGCTGGCCTTGCGGAAATCGGCGAGGCGCGTGCGCGCCAAGGCCGCAAGCGGGGCGCCGGAGAGGCCGCCGGTTTCCTTCGCGTTGCCGGATTTGAGCGGCGGGCGCGACAAGGTGGTGTTGCTGACGATCAGCGCATCCACTCGGTGGTCGATCGCGGCGCGGGCGATGCCGTCGATCTCCTGCGTGTTGAGATCGGGCGCGACCTTCAGGAACAGTGGCCGACGCTCCGGCGCATTCCGAGCCGCATCGGCGGCCGCGAGCAATTCGGCCAATGCCGCGCCGTGCTGGAGATCGCGCAGGCCCGGCGTATTGGGCGACGAGATGTTGATCGTAACGTAATCAGCGATCCGAGCCGCTTTCGCCACGCCGACGCGGTAATCCTCGATCCGGTCGGCGGCGTCCTTGTTGGCACCGACATTGATGCCGAGCAGGCCGGTGCGCTTCGCCGCCTGGGCGCGGGGCAAAGCGGCGTCGATGCCGCCATTGTTGAAACCCAGCCGGTTGATGATCGCGCGATCGGCCGCGAGGCGAAAGATGCGCGGCTTTTCGTTGCCGGGCTGGGGCAGGGGGGTCAGCGTGCCGATCTCGACGCTGCCGAACCCCAGTGCGAAGAACCCGTCGATCGCGCGGCCGTCCTTGTCGACCCCGGCCGCCAGCCCGACCGGATTGGCGAAATCGAGCCCCGCGACGGTGGTGCGGAGGCAGGCGTCGCCCGGTCCGCGCGCCAGCTTCCGCAGCATCGGCGGAGTGTTGTCGCGGCCCCAGGCCGCGAGCATGTCGATCGTCAGATTGTGGGCGCGTTCGGCATCGAGCGCGAACAGGATCGGGCGAAGTAGCGGGAACAGCATCCGCGCGGCCATGGCACCGCCGATCGATGCGGTCAAAGACGGCATAAATGTGGCCGCGGAGGTCACGATGACGATTTCGTACAATACAAGCGCGAAGAACTTTGCTTAAGAGGCTGTGCGACCCAAGGAATCCTTTCGCAACAGGGGGTTCTTTTCCTTTGGCCCGGCCGGTTTACCGTCCGGGCCACTTTTCTTTTACCCGTCGAGCGGTTACGCCCGGGCGATAAGAAAAGCGGGGGCGCGTATCTTGTCGGACATTCAGCTGGACTATGCGGTGCCGGCCGCGGATTTGGCCGACTACATCACGCTCTTCTATCACTTTCGCGCGGACGTGCCGGTGTTCGAGGATGTCGAGCGCGCCGACAATGCCCAGTTCCGCTTTCGCCTCTCGCCGGGTGGGGCGACGTATCGGTTTCATGACGGGACGGTTCAGACGCCGGGCGACGTTCACGTCATCGGGCCGACCAGCGGGCCGATCAATTCGAGTGCGATCGGGCCGGTGCGGGTGTTCGGCATGGGGCTGACTGCGGCTGGCTGGACGGCGATGATCGGCAGCGAGGCATCTTCGCTGCTGAACCGGGCGATCGACGCCAGCACCGTGTTCGGGGCCGCGCGCTTGCGTGCGGCGGCGGCGGCGCTGGCGGATACCAAGGATCTGGCCGGCTGTATCGCGATCGGCGAGCCGCTGGTCCGCGACCTGCTGGCGCGCGGCGATCCCGGAACCAGCGCGTTCCTGCGACGGATCGACGACTGGCTGGCAGCGTCGCCATCCCCCGACATCGCCGATCTGATCGCCGCGACCGGCCTGTCGCGCCGGCAGGTCGAGCGGCGCTGCAATGCCGCCTATGGCGCACCGCCCAAGCTGCTGGCGCGCAAATATCGCGCGTTGCGGGCGGCATCCGCGCTGACGATGGACGGCAGCGATATCGACGACGTGATCGCCCTGGGGTTCTACGATCAATCGCACCTCATCCGCGAGGTGAAGCAGTTTACCGGGCTGACCCCGCGCCAGATCCGTGCGCAACCGACGATCCTGCAACAGCTGACGATGGCGCAACGCAGTGCGCTGGGCGGGCAGGTGAGTCCCCTGATCAGCGACACCTAAAACGCACGCAAAGGCGGTTGACCCGGCCCGCCCGCGCCCCCACATGCGCAATCGGAACGATTCGATCCGATTTGAGAGTCACTCGCAACAATGCGTCTTTCGAGCCTTGCCGACTATGCCGTCGTGATGATGAGCGCCGCCGCGCGCCATTGTGGCGGCGTGGCTCGCCTGAACGCGACGGTGTTGGCCGAGGAGACGGGCGTGCCGTTGCCGACGGTGCAGAAGCTGGTCAGCCGCTTGTCGGCGGCGGGCCTGATCGAAAGCTCGCGCGGCACCGGCGGCGGCTTTCGCCTGTCGCGACCGGCGGCGGCGATCTCGCTGGCCGACATCGTCGAGGCGGTGGAGGGGCCGATCGCGCTCACCGTGTGCGTCGAGACCGGGCGGCACGATTGTGGCCTGGAAGGCGATTGCCGGGTGAAGCCGCATTGGAGCGCGGTGAACGGCGCGGTGCGTGGCGCGCTGGCCGGCGTGTCGTTGGCGACCTTGTCGCAGGTGCCGGCATGAACCGCCCGCGCGCAGCGCCCAACACTTTCCTTCTTCTTCTTCGTGGCTTCGTGGCTTCGTGTGAGACGATCTTTTTCACACAAAGCCACGAAGCCACGAAAGAAGAGAAGAAGGTTTCTCCACGTATTCTTATCCGCGCGGAGAGTGCAGAGTTTTTTGAGGGCCGTTTTGCGGCAGAGGTTTTGTAATGGCGACGAAGAACGCAGAGGCGCATGCCGCCGCGAACAAGACGTACGAATGGGGGTTCCATTCGGATATCGAACAGGAATTCGCGCCCAAGGGGTTGAGCGAGGATACGGTGCGCTTCATCTCGGCCAAGAAGGGCGAGCCGGAATGGATGCTCGACTGGCGTCTGAAGGCTTATAAGCTGTGGCTGACGCTGGAAGCGCCGGATTGGGCCAAGCTGCAGCTCGATCCGATCGATTATCAGGACGCCTATTATTACGCCGAGCCCAAGGTGAAACCCAAGCTGGGGTCGCTGGACGAGGTCGATCCCGAGATCCTGCGCGTCTACGAGAAGCTCGGCATCCCGATCGAGGAGCAGAAGATGCTCGCCGGGGTCGAGGGCGCGCGGCGTGTCGCGGTCGACGCGGTGTTCGACAGCGTGTCGGTGGCGACCACGTTCCGCAAGGAACTGGAGGCTGCCGGCGTGATCTTCCGGTCGATCAGCGAGGCGATCAAGGAATATCCCGATCTGGTGCGCAAGTGGCTGGGCAAGGTGGTGCCGGCGCATGACAATTACTTCGCGGCGCTGAACTGCGCGGTCTTCAGCGACGGCACGTTCGTCTACATTCCGGAGGGCGTGCGCTGCCCGATGGAACTCAGCACCTATTTCCGTATCAATGCTGAGAATACCGGGCAGTTCGAACGGACCCTGATCGTCGCGGACAAGGGTGCGTACGTCTCCTACCTCGAAGGCTGCACCGCGCCGATGCGCGATGAGAACCAGCTGCACGCGGCGGTGGTCGAGCTGATCGCGCTGGACGATGCCGAGATCAAATATTCGACCGTGCAGAACTGGTATCCCGGCGACGAGAACGGCAAGGGCGGGATCTATAATTTCGTCACCAAGCGCGCTCTGTGCCAGGGCAAGAACAGCAAGGTCAGCTGGACGCAGGTCGAGACGGGCAGCGCGATCACCTGGAAATACCCGTCGTGCATCCTGAACGGCGAGAATTCGGTCGGCGAATTCTATTCGGTGGCGGTGACGAACAATCGCCAGCAGGCCGATACCGGCACGAAGATGATCCACAACGGCAAGGGATCGCGATCGACGATCGTGTCGAAGGGCATCTCGGCCGGGCGCAGCGACAATACCTATCGCGGGCTGGTGCGCGTGGCGCCGGCCGCGGAGGGCGTGCGCAACTTCACGCAATGCGATTCGCTGCTGCTGGGCGACCAATGTGGCGCGCATACCGTGCCCTATATCGAGGTGCGCAACCCGAGCGCGCAGATCGAGCATGAGGCGACGACGTCGAAGATCAGCGACGACCAGATGTTCTACGCGATGCAGCGCGGTCTTGATTCGGAGAGCGCGGTGGCGCTGATCGTCAACGGCTTCGCGCGCGAGGTGTTGCAGCAACTGCCGATGGAATTCGCGGTTGAAGCGCAGAAGCTGCTGGGGATCTCGCTTGAGGGGAGCGTGGGGTGATGCTGCTTCTTCTCGCATCGCTGCTTCAAGCAACCCGACCTGTCGCCGACTTGCCGGAAGCGGAAAGGCCATCAGTCCGCTTTTATGAGGCTTGCATCAACGGCTGGTCGGATAGTCCGCAGGTGGGTGTTATGAGTGCCGACGAATTCCAAGTCTTCGTTCATCGTCAATGCGCTCGCGAGAGATTAACGGCGTTTAACGCGATGGACGGTTCCATTACCGATGAGAAGGAAGCGGAGGCCGGCATGGAGCGGCTGAAGGTTCTGGAAGCCGCATGGATTAAACGTAATCGTCTGAAGAAAGCCCGGCACTGATGCTAAAAATTGAAAACCTTCACGCCGAAATCGACGGCAAGGAAATCCTCAAGGGCCTTTCGCTCAGCGTGAACGCGGGCGAAGTGCATGCGATCATGGGGCCGAACGGGGCGGGGAAGTCGACGCTCGGTTATGTGCTCGGCGGGCGGCCCGGTTATGAGGTGACCGCAGGTTCGGTGGCGTTCGACGGGGTCGACCTGCTCGAGCTCGAACCGCACGAGCGCGCCGCGGCGGGGCTGTTCCTCGGGTTCCAGTATCCGGTCGAGATTCCGGGCGTGTCGAACGTGCAGTTCCTGCGCGAGGCGCTGAATGCGCAGCGCAAGGGGCGCGACGAGAAGCCGCTGTCGGGGGGCGAATTCCTGAAGCTGGCGCGCGCACAGGCCGATGCGCTGTCGATGGATCAGGAGATGCTCAAGCGGCCGGTGAATGTCGGCTTTTCGGGCGGCGAGAAGAAGCGCAACGAGATGGTGCAGATGGGCATCATCGATCCGAAGCTGGCGATCCTCGACGAGACCGATAGCGGGCTGGACATCGACGCGTTGCGAGTGGTCGGCGACGGGATCAACCGGATCATGCGCAAGCCCGACAAGGCGGTGATCCTGATCACGCATTATCAGCGGTTGCTGGATTATGTGAAGCCGGACTTCGTGCACGTGTTGTCGGGCGGGCGGATCATTCGCTCGGGTGGGCCGGAATTGGCGCTGGAGCTGGAGTCCGAGGGTTATGCCGGGGTGGCGGCATGACTTCATTCCCCCGTCATGCTGAACTTGTTTCAGCATCCATCGTGCAGCAACGGCTGGCTGGATTTGTGGAGGGATGGATCCTGAAACAAGTTCAGGATGACGGAGTTTTTCGTGGCTGAGCTTGCAACTCTCCCCACACGGCGGGATGAATCCTGGCGCTATTCCGATCTGGAAGCTGTCGCCTCGGTTTGGCCGGTGCCGGCCGCCGAAGTGATCGAGGTCGCGGCGGGCGAGTCCGTTTCGCGCGTCATCGTGCAGGATGCGGCGCTGGATGCGGTCGCGATCCGGGATTTCCGGGTCGTGCTGAACGCGGGTGCCACCGCGGCGTTTCACGTTCTCAACATCGGCGGGCAGCTCGGGCGGATCGCGATCGACGTGACGTGCCATGAGGGCGCGCATTTCGAGCTTGGCGGAGCGATGCTCGGCGGCGGCGATCAGACGCTGGAGATCGTGACGACGCTCAACCATATCGAGCCGAACGCGACGTCGAACCAGGTGGTGCGATCGGTGCTCGGCGGGCGCGCGACCGGATCGTACCTCGGCAAGGTCGCGGTGGCGCGGGATGCGCAGAAGACCGATGCGTCGCAGAGCGTGAAGGCGATGCTGCTGACCCGGACGGCGGCGGCGAACGCCAAGCCCGAACTGGAGATCTTCGCCGACGACGTGAAGTGCGCGCATGGCGCCACGGTCGGCGAGCTGGACGCGATGGCGCTGTTCTACCTCGCGTCGCGCGGGATCGCGCCGGCCGAGGCGAAGGTGCTGCTGTTGCAGGCGTTCGTGGCGAATGCGTTCGCGGGGATCGTGGATGAGGACGAGCGCGGGCGGGTCGAGGCTGCGGCTCTGGCGGCGTTGGAGCGGATGCTTGATCTTTCCCTCTCCCATCGGGAGAGGGAAGGGGCCCGCGAGGCGCAGCCGAGTGGGAAGGGTGAGGGCGGCTGATGGACTCGCTCGCTCACCCTCACCCTTCCGTCGCTTCGCTCCTCCCTCCCTCTCCCAATGGGAGAGGGATTGAAGCGCTCGATCTCGTCTCAGATTTCCCGGCAATCCCCGACGGCTGGGCGTATCTCGATACCGCCGCCACGGCGCAGAAGCCACGGCAGGTGATCGACGCGATCACGCGTGGGTACGACACGAGCTACGCCACCGTGCATCGCGGCGTGTATCAGCGGTCGGCAGACATGACGCTTGCCTATGAGGCGGCGCGCAGGCGGGTGGCCGGGTTCATCGGTGCCGCATCGCCCGACGAGATCGTGTTCGTGCGCGGCGCGACCGAGGGGATCAATCTGGTCGCTGAGTGCTGGGCCGGAACGCAGCTGAAGGCGGGCGATCGCATCCTTCTGTCGATGCTGGAGCATCATTCGAACATCGTGCCGTGGCAGATGGTCGCCGAGCGGATCGGCGCGGCGATCGACGTCGTGCCGCTGACCGCCGATCACCGGATCGATCTCGATGCGATGGCGGCGATGATCACGCCGGCGCACAAGCTGGTCGCGCTCGGCCATGTGTCGAACGTGCTCGGGTCGGTGCTCGACGGTCGCCGGGCGGCGGATATCGCGCATTCGGTCGGCGCGAAGATCCTGCTCGACGGGTGCCAGGCGGTGCCGCGTCTCGGCGTCGATGTCGCCGCGCTGGATTGCGATTTCTACGTCTTTTCGGGGCACAAATTGTACGGGCCGACCGGGATCGGCGTGCTGTGGGGGCGGGCCGGCCTGCTCGAGGCGATGCCGCCTTACCAGGGTGGCGGGTCGATGATCGATCGCGTGAGCTTCGCCAGGACCACCTATGCGCCGCCGCCGGGCCGGTTCGAGGCCGGGACGCCGCACATCGTCGGCGTGCTCGGGCTGCATGCCGCGATCGATTATGTCGAGGATATCGGGCTGGACGCGATCCACGCGCACGAAACGGCGTTGGTGGCGAAGACGCGCGAGGCGCTGTCGCAGATCAATTCGGTGACGGTGTTCGGACCGGAGGACAGCGCGGGAATCGTGTCGTTCAGCATCCAGGGGGTGCATCCGCACGACATCGGCACCATCTTGGACGAAGCGAAGGTCGCGATCCGTGCCGGGCATCATTGCGCGCAGCCGCTGATGGAGGCGCTGGGCGTGGACGCGACGGCGCGGGCAAGCTTCGGCGTGTACAATTCCGCCGCCGACGTGGATGCGCTGGTGGGCGGGATCGAGCGCGTGACGCGCATTTTTGGGTAGGGTTCGGCATGAACGAAGAACGCAGGATCATGGTGGAAGAAGTGGATTCGGTCGAGGCGCCGCCCAAGGCGCGCGTCGAAGGCGCGTTTGATTCGTCCCCCGCGGAAAGATCAGCGGGGGTGGCGGAAACGTTCGAGCGCAAGCGCGATTATCTCGAAGGGTTTCTCGCGCAGAAGCCGGCGGGCGATGCGCCTGGCGAGCCGGGCGGCGTGCTGTACGAGGCGGTGGTCGAGGCGCTGAAAGAGATCTACGACCCGGAAATTCCGGTGAACATCTATGATCTCGGGCTGATCTACGGGGTGGACGTGACCGGCGATGGCCATGCCGTCGTGACGATGACGCTGACGACGCCGAACTGCCCGGTCGCGGAATCGATGCCGATGGAGGTCGAACTGCGCGTCGGTGCGGTGCCGGGGGTGGGATCGTCCGAGGTCAATCTCGTCTGGGATCCGCCATGGGATCCGCAGAAGATGAGCGACGAAGCGAAGCTCGAACTGGGGATGTTGTGATGGCCACGATCGCGAGACCACGCCCCGCCGCGCTGAACCTCACGCCGTCCGCCGAGGCGCGGATCGCGGACCTGATGGGCCGGGCGCCGGCGGATGCGATCGGCGTGAAGCTGTCGACGCCGCGGCGCGGATGTTCGGGCCTGGCCTATTCGGTCGATTACGTCACCGAGGCGAAGGCGTTCGACGAACGGATCGACACCGCCGGCGGCACCTTGTTCGTCGATGGCGGATCGATCCTGTATCTGATCGGCAGCACGATGGACTGGGTGGAGGACGATTTCGCCGCCGGGTTCGTGTTCGCCAATCCGAATGCCAAGGGCGCGTGCGGGTGCGGAGAAAGCTTCACGGTCTGAGTTGATCTCCCGCCCGAGGGTCATTCCTGCGCAGGCCGGGATCTTTGGGAGGCAGGCGATGCGCGCGCCTCATGAAGACCCCAGCCTACGCTGGGGTGACGATAAGGGGATATTCATGCGCATCCCGTGGTGCGCGACGACCAGGTGATGTTCTGCACTTTCCAGGTGCCGTTTTCGCGCACGAGATCGAAATGATCGTAGCCGCAATGGTGCGGCTTGCCGTCGATCAGGAAGACGTAGCGGCCCCAGACCATCGCGATATCGCCGTCGATCTCGATCGCAGGATCGATCAGCCGTTCCTCGAACTTCTCCGCGCCGGGCTTGATGCCGGCGGCGAACTGCGCCCAGTCGAGATGGCGGATGCGGCGCGTGCCGTCGGGGTTTTCCGTGACGGACGTCGCGCCGCCGCCGTCGCGCAGAAACCGGGCGATCGCCGCACCGTCGCGCGCGGCGAGGCCGGCGAACAGGCCGTCGACCGGGGCCATCACCGACGCTTCCTCGGTGCCGGGGGGCGGCAGGCCGGTGCCCTTGGGCAGATCCGGGATCGGCGTGGTCTGGGCGAGCAGCAAGGCGGCGAGCGCGGCGATCGGCATGAGTGAGCATCCTGTGGTTCAAGATGAGACGATAGTCGGCGGAGCGACGGGAGGCCAGCTTGAGGCGCGTAGCACAAAAAAAGGCCCCCTCCCGCGTGGGAGGAGGCCGTCAGGCTCGAGGGAAAGTGGAAGAAAACGGGTCAGCTGACCGCGGCGGTGGCCGGGCGGTTCTCGAGCGCCTTCTTCTTGGTCAGCGCTTCCATCACGCCGGCCGGGCAGCGCACGGTCGGGGTCTGGTGGACGATCTTGCCGGCGGGGACGCGGACATGATGGACGGTGCAGCCCGCCGACCGCAGCTCGGCATGCGACGGCTTGCCCCCGGCGAACGCGGCGGTCGGGGCGAGCAGGGCGAGGGTGAGGGCGGTGGCCGTGAAAATGCGCATGGGGAAAATCTCCGGGACAGTTGTGACCAGTAGATAGGAGCCGCGAATGTCCCGCGTCCCACGCGCGTGTGACAAAGTGTTGCCCCGGGGCGCTATACCTTCGCCGCGTTGACCTGAGGCGGCACGAGCCCTAATTCCTCTCGTAATGACCCCACATCTCGACACGCCCGAAAGCCCGTCCTCGATCGTCCTCGTCGAGGACGATCCCGCACTGCGCACGCTGACCACGCGCGCGCTGCAGCAGAACGGCTATATCGTGCGCCCGGCCTGCTCGGCGCCCGAGATGTGGCAGGCGCTGGAGGCGGGGCCGACCGATCTGGTGCTGCTCGACATCATGTTGCCCGGCACCAACGGCATCGATCTGTGTCGCGCGCTGCGCCAGAAGAGCGACGTGCCGATCATCTTCATCAGCGCCAAGGGCAGCGAGACGGACCGGGTGGTCGGGCTGGAGCTGGGCGCGGACGATTATCTCGCCAAGCCGTTCGGCACGTCCGAACTGGTCGCGCGGGTGCGTGCGGTGCTCAGGCGCGGCGCGCTCGACCGGCGGCACGGGCGGCCCGAACAGGGCATCCTGACCTTCGATGGCTGGCAGGCGATCCTGGCGCGGCGCGAATTGCTCTCGCCGTCGGGCGCGCAGGTCGAGCTGACCGGCGCGGAATTCGACCTGCTGATCAGCCTGCTCGATCATGCCGGCCGCGTCATCGCGCGCGAGCGGCTGATCGAATTGTCGCGCACGCGGCTGGGCGACAGTTCGGATCGCAGCGTGGACGTGCTGGTCAGCCGGCTGCGGCGCAAGCTGAGCCATGACGGCAAGCCCGCGCCGATCGTCACGGTGCGCGGCGTGGGCTATATGCTGAACGTGTCGGTCGCGCGCAGTTGAGGCGTTTCGTGCGGCCTTCGATCGGCATCGCCGGTCGCATCGTCGCCATTCTTCTGCTCACCTTGCTGCTGGAATTCGGCGTCAGCACCCTGCTGTACGAACGCGCCAGTCGTTTCGCCGTGCGCGAGGACGAGGCGCACCGGCTGGCCGAACATCTCGTCATCAGCCGCAAGCTGATCGCCGATGAAAAGCCCGACAAGCGCGCCGAGGAAGCGGCGGAGCTGACCACCGATCGCTATGCGCTGCTCTGGCAGGAGGCGCTGCCGCCGCCGCCGCCGCTCTCGCCCTCGCTGGACAGCATGCGCGAGCAGATCCTGACGTGGGAGCCCTCGCTCGCGGCGTCCGACCTGCGCGTGCAGCTCGTGTCGCCGGGGCGCAATCCTTATGTCGCGGGCGGGCTGAAGCTGCCGGACGGGACGTGGCTGTATTTCCGCACGATCGAGCCGCTGGTCACGGTCAACCTGGCGTTCGAGCGCATATTGCTGACGCTGATCCCGGCGATCGCGCTGATGATCGTCGCGATCCTGCTGGTGCGGCGCATGCTGTTCCCGCTCAGACGGCTGGCGGCGGCGGCGGACGATTTCGGCGCGGCCGACGTGGCCGAGGTGCCCGAGGCCGGACCGGGCGACGTGCGCCGCGTGACGGCGGCGTTCAACCGCATGCAGCAACGCATCCGCCGCCTGATTTCCGACCAGACGCAGGCCTTGGCGGCGGTCGGGCACGATCTGCGTACGCCGCTCGCCCGGATCAAGCTGCGCGTCGACGGGATCGCCGATGCGACGGTACGCCAGGCGGTGGAGGGCGATGTCGCGGAGATGGAGGCAATGGTCGCGTCGTTGCTCGCGTTCCTGGGCGGCGACGAGGATCCGGAGAAGCCTGCCCGGATCGACGTGGCGGTGATGGCGGCGACGATCGTGGACAGCCTGTGCGACGCCGGGCACGCGGCGGAATATGACGGACCGGACCACCTCGAACTGACGGTCAAGCCGGTGTCGCTGAAACGCGCGATCAACAACTTGACCGGCAATGCGGTGCGCTATGGCGACCGGGTATGGGTGCGCGTGTCGCAGGATGGGACGGGGGTCTCGATCGCGGTCGAGGATAACGGCCCCGGCATTCCGGAGGCCGATCTGGCGCGCGTGCTGGAGCCGTTCGTGCGGCTCGACGAGGCGCGCGGGCGCGACGCGGCCGGCTTCGGTCTGGGCCTCGCCATCGTGGTGCGGACGCTGGAGGGGCTGGGCGGGCGATTGCTGCTGTCCAACCGCGCTCCGCAAGGGTTGCGCGCGGAAATCATGCTGCCGATTCCGGCGGAAACGATTCCTTACGAACATGCTGCTTCGCAGCAAAGGGAACTTACTATCTCCTGATCTCTAGGCGCGCCTGACGGTGTGCCCCAATGACAGGAGTTTCCCCGTGAACGAACTCATCGGCCGTGTGATCAGCTTCGAAAAGCAGGTCTTCCCGAACCAGAGCGCGCTCTACGCCCGGCTCGCCGACAAGGGCCAGAGCCCGAAGGCGCTCATCATTTCCTGCGCGGATTCGCGTGTGGTGCCCGAACATCTGTTGCAGGCGGAACCGGGCGACCTGTTCGTCTGCCGCAACGCCGGCAACATCGTGCCGCCGTATTCGAACATGACCGGCGGCGTTTCCGCCACGGTGGAATATGCCGTGATGGTCCTGGGCGTCAGCGACATCATCGTCTGCGGCCATTCGGACTGCGGGGCGATGAAGGCGTTGATGAACCCGGAGATGGTCGAGAAGATGCCGAACGTCGCGGCGTGGCTGCGCCACGGTGCCGCCGCACGCTCGGTGGTCGACAGCTGCTATCCCGAATTGCACAATGGCGAGGCGGTCCGCGTCGTCGGCATGGAGAACGTGGTCGCCCAGATCGCGAACCTGCGCACGCATCCGTCGGTTTCCGGCGCGATCGGGCAGGGCAAGCTGTCGCTGCACGGTTGGTTCTTCGATATCCAGAACGGCGTGACCCTGGGTCTGGACGGTGAGACCGGCCGCTTCACGGCGATCAAGGAAGACAGCCCCCTGCCGATCGCGCTGGAGGCGGGAGCCCGTCGCGCCGCCGATTACACGCCAATGGAAGCCGCCGCATGAAATCTTCCGCCTTGGCACGCCCCGGCGTGTCGATCCCCAACCTGAAGGCGTTGCCGCGCGATTTCACCGCGTCGATCGTGGTGTTTCTGGTCGCGATGCCGCTGTGCATGGGCATCGCGGTCGCCAGCGGAATGCCGCCGGAGCGCGGGCTGATCACCGGCATCATCGGCGGCATCGTCGTCGGTGCGCTGGCGGGTTCGCCGTTGCAGGTCAGCGGCCCCGCCGCCGGCCTCGCGGTCATCGTCTATGAACTCGTGCGCGATCACGGCCTGTCGGCGCTCGGTCCGATCCTGATCCTGGCCGGCGCGATCCAAGTCGCGGCCGGCATCTTCAAGCTCGGCGGCTGGTTCCGGGCGATCTCGCCGGCCGTGGTTCACGGCATGCTGGCGGGGATCGGCGTGCTGATCGTCGTCGGGCAGTTCCACGTCCTGTTCGATGCCAAGCCCTTGCCCAACGGGCTCGGCAATCTGGCGGCGATGCCGGGCCGACTGCTCGGCCTGTCGACCGACATTCAGGCGGCGGAACTGGCGTTCGCGATCGGCGTGACGACGATCCTGGTGATGCTGGGCTGGGAGAAATTCCGTCCGCAGGCGCTGAAGCTCGTGCCCGGGGCGCTCATGGGCGTGCTTGCCGGCACGATCGTCGCGGTCCTGCTCGGCCTGGACGTGGCCAAGGTCGAGGTGCCGAATTCGATCATCGGCGCGATCGCGCTGCCCGACGACGGCTTCCTCGCCAAGTGGCTCGATCCGTCGATCATCGCCGCCGCACTCGCCATCGCGTTCATCGCCAGCGCGGAGACGTTGCTGTCGGCGGCGGCGGTGGACCGGATGCATTCCGGCGTGCGCACCGATTACAACAAGGAATTGCGGGCGCAAGGCGTGGGCAACCTGCTCTGCGGTGCCGCCGGCTCGCTGCCGATGACCGGCGTGATCGTGCGCTCGTCCGCGAACGTCCAGGCGGGCGCGGTCACCCGCGCCTCGGCGATCCTGCACGGAATCTGGATCCTCGGTTTCGTCGCGATGCTGCCCTGGCTGTTGCGCGAGATCCCGATGGCCGCTCTGGGCGCGATCCTCGTCGTGACCGGCGTGCGGCTGGTCAGCCTCGATCACGTGAAGCATCTGTTCCGCGATTACGGGCTGTTGCCGGCGATGATCTGGGCGGTGACGCTGATGCTGGTCGTCTCGGTCGATCTGCTCACCGGCGTGCTGGTCGGCATCGGACTGTCGGCGCTGGAACTGCTGCCGCACCTCAAGCGCCTGCGGCTGAAGGTGAACGAAACGCAGAACGACGGCACGCACGACATCGTGCTGGACGGCACCGCAACCTTCGTGTCGCTGCCGCGTCTGTCGGACCGTCTGGAAGCGGTGCCCCCGGGCAAGCGCATCCGCCTCGACATATCGTGCCTGATGGGGGCAGATCATACGACGGCGGCGATGCTGCACGAATGGCTGCAGCGACGTCGTGCGACCGGCGCCGTGGTCGACATCGCCGGCGATACCGGCAAGGTGGCCAAACTGGCCGCGTGACGGCGCGAAGCCGGGACAGTTGCGGGGAGGCGGGTCCGGCGATCCGCCTCCCCGTTCGCGTTTCAAAGCACGCCATTCATGCTGCACGTGCGAACCAGCAATGTTTCGTTACACAATATCGATCTGGCAGAAACACCGTTCCCGTAATTTGACAGTGTTCGGATCGATCGTTGCCCTCCGCCGATCCCACCTTCCCCGGCGGAAGAGGCGATGACGATCCGGCAGCAGGCTGGGACCTCTCTTATTTAGTCTTCGGAGGTTTCATGAAATCGTTGCTCACCGCCGCCGGCCCCCTTGCCGCCGCCGCCCTTGCCGGCATGCTGATCGCCACCCCGGCCGCCGCGCAGGACCAGACCGACCCACCGCCGGACCTCAAGGCCAGCGGATCCATCGCTCTGGTATCCGATTATCGCTTCCGTGGCGTTTCTCAGTCCGACAAGGGCATGGCCGTGCAGGGTGGTATCACCGTCACGCACAAGAGCGGCCTCTATGCCGGCACCTGGGCGTCGAACCTGGCCGGGTGGGGCACGTTCGGCGGCCCCAATCTCGAACTCGATCTGTTCGGCGGCTACAAATTGCCGATCGGCGGGGGCGGTACGCTCGATGTCGGGCTGACCTGGTTCATGTATCCGGGCGGCGCGGACAAGACCGACTTCGCCGAGCCGTTCGCGAAACTGTCCGGCACGATCGGTCCGCTCAGCCTATTGGCCGGCGTGGCCTATGCACCGAAGCAACAGGCGCTGGGCAAATGGTCGCTCACCGGTGCCAACGCGCAGGCCGTTCTGGCGGGCGGCGCGTATGACAAGGCCGGCGACAAGGAGGACAATCTGTACCTCTGGGGCGATGCCAGCGCCGGCATTCCCCGTACGCCGATCACGCTGAAGGCCCATCTCGGCTTCTCGGACGGCAATTCCGGCCTCGGCCCCAACGGTACCAGCATCGCGCCGACGGGTAAATATTGGGACTGGCTGCTGGGCGTGGATGCCGTGCTCGGGCCGGTGACGTTGGGCGTGGCCTATGTCGATACCGACATCAGCAAGGCCGAGTCCGCCTATCTGCAGCCGAACTTCTCCTCGACCAAGGATGGCAGCACGATCGCGGGCAGCAAGGTGTTGTTCTCGGTTTCGGCGGCGTTCTAAACACCGTCAGCCGGCCGCCCGGAGCCTGTCGAAGGGCCGTTCTTCATCTCCACGGTCGGAGAAGAAGGGCGGTGCTTCGACAGGCTCGGCACGAACGGGAGGGGTGTCAGTCCATCTCAGGCGGCGTCCGCCGGCTGAGTCGTCCAGCCCAATCGTGGGATCGTGATCGAGCGCTTACCCGACAGGTCCACGCGGGTGACGAACATGTTGCGGCCTTCGATATAGCTCATCACCCGGCGCGCCCGTCCCAACGAAGACGTACCGTAGATCCGCGCCACATCCTCGTCGCTCGGGCAGGGATCGCCATCGCGCGCGGCGCGGGCAATGAGCAGGAAGGCACCCAGCATATCGTCGGGCAGGTCGTGCGCGGTCTCGATCACCGGAGCCCATTCCGCGTCCAGCCCGTCGAAGATGCCCGCGCGCGCGGCGGCCAGCCGGCGCGAGAAAGCGGACAAATCGAGCGGCGAGCGCGGCACGCCGGCCATGCGGCAGCGGACCTGGAAATCCTGGAACAACACCGCCGCCGGGCGAGTCGCCGATTCCGGATCGGCGACGATCGCGCGCAGCACTTCGGTAACGACCGGGCCAGGGTCGATCTCCGGCAGATCGGGCCGCGCGCGGACGGGGGCGGGGTCCTCGCGTTCGAGATCCTGCATCACCCGATCGGCCGCGACCGGCCGGGGCGGCGCGGCGGGCATGATGAATTGCGGTTGCTCGACTTCGGCGAACAGCATCTCCTGCATGTCGCGGCCGCCCTGCTGCGGCAGCGGCACGAGCACCGGGCTGCTGCTACGCGCCGACGTCTCGACCGCGCCGATGCGGATCGCGACCGGACGGCGCGACACCGCCGGCCCGAGTGCCAGGAACGTGCCGCGCGCGAGATCGCGGATCGCCTCGGCCTGGCGGCGCTCCATGCCGAGCAGATCGGCGGCGCGTGCCATGTCGATATCGAGGAAGGTGCGGCCCATCAGGAAGTTCGAGGCTTCGGCGGCGACGTTCTTGGCGAGCTTGGCGAGGCGCTGCGTGGCGATGACCCCGGCGAGACCACGCTTGCGCCCGCGGCACATGAGATTGGTCATGGCGGCGAGCGACGCCTTGCGCACGTCCTCCGCGACATCGCCGGCGACCGAGGGCGCGAAGACCTGGGCCTCGTCCACCACCACCAAAGCGGGATACCAATGTTCGCGCGGGGCATCGAACAAGGCGCCCAGGAACGCGGCGGCGCAGCGCATCTGCCCTTCCGCATCCAGTCCCTCCAGATCGAGCACCACCGAGGCGCGCGCCTCGCGGCAACGCTGAGCGAAGCGCACGATCTCGTTGGCGGAATAGTTCACCGCCTCGACCACGACATGGCCGTACGGGCCGGCGAGCGTGACGAAATCGCCCTCCGGATCGATGATGATCTGCTGCACATGGCCCGCGCTGCGTTCGAGCAGGCGGCGCAGCAGGTGCGATTTGCCGGAGCCGGAATTGCCTTGGACGAGCAGGCGCGTGGCCAGCAACTCCTCCAGGTCCATGGACACTGAGGCACCCCCCGAATCCATTCCCATATCCACGCGCACCGTCATCCGAGACCGTGTGGCCGATGCGGGCGGGCAGGGGCAAGGCTTAAGGGGCGCATGGCGACGGATTGATGTGGATTGCGGCGAGCGGAGCCGGGTGTCCCGCATTTAGACGCCGCTAACCATAAGAAGCGGATGGCCGAATTTGTAAACGAGGCGTTAACTTCGGGCTATGAGAAACCAGCCCGCCTTCGCCCGCGCCGCCCGCCACCCGCTTCGTGCCCGCCTGGTCGCGCCGACGCGCGTGAAAGCGGCGAACCCGGACGACAACGATCTGAAGCTGTTCGCGCTGAGCTTCACGGCCTTCTTCATCTGCATCTACACGCTGATCTTCTAGGCCCGCGCAAGAGAGCAGGGTTGCCACCGCGGGATACGAATTTTTCGGGGTGGCGACGCCCGTGCCGCTGACCTAGTCCCGAGCGGTATGAACACGGCGGCGACAGACGGTATCCGGGCGCTTACCGACAAGGAAAAGCAGACGCTTCGCATGATCGTGCGCGGTCACGACGCCAAATCGATCGCGCGCAGCCTCGATCTTTCGGTTCATACGATCAACGAACGCCTTCGCGATGTGCGGCGCAAGATGGCGGTGTCGAGCAGCCGCGAGGCGGCACGCCTGCTGCTGGAGGTCGAAGGCGTGGCCGCAGGGGCTCCAGACACCGATTTGCTTGGGGACACGAGAATCGGGGCAGACGCGGCTCGGCCCCGAGCGGATCAGGAAGGCGCGCCGATCGACGGCGTGGGGCGGGCATATCGCCGTCCCTTGATCATCGGAGTTTTGCTCATGACGCTCATTCTCGGCCTATTGGCGCTCGCCGCCCTGCCGCAAGTCGCCACGACCTCGCCGCCAACGCCTGCCACATCGTCCGACGCACCCAATGCCGAAGTGGTGGACGCGGCGCGTCGCTGGCTGGTTCTGGTCGATCAGGGGCGTTGGGACGAAAGCTACAAGGCGACCGGAACGGCGTTCCGCAAGCTGAACACGGCGCAGGTTTGGGCTACGGTATCGGAGAAGGTGCGCGTGCCGTTGGGCGCGGTGATCTCACGCACCTTCGTCAGCCAGGAAAACCTGCCCGCTCCGCCGGCCGGCTACGAAGTGGTGAAGTTCCGCACACGCTTCGCCAATAAGACCGAGGCGGTGGAGACGGTCTCGCTCGATCGCGAGAATGGCGGTTGGCACGTAGTGGGCGTGACGATCGGCTAGATTTGTTTTCGATCACCTTTGGTCACCCTCTCCCTTCCGTCGCTGCGCTCCTCCCTCCCTCTCCCAACGGGAGAGGGGAAAGACGCCGAAGGCGGCGAAGGGTGAGGGTGACTAAAAGCGATCCAAAGCGACCACAGGTTTAGGCGAGCGCGTCGGCTGTTCGTTGAAGCAGCCGGCGCGCCGCCCCCTCAATCGCAGGCGAGATGCAGTTTCTGCGCCAGCCACGCGGCGATCAGGCACATGCCGGCGACGAGCAGCAGCATGTTCTCGGGCGTGACGCCGAGGTGCGAGATGAAGATCACCGCCACCGCGCCGACCGTCATCGCCGCGCAATTGACGACGTTGTTCGCGGCCACCGTGCGCGCCGTCTGATCCTTGGTCACGGTGGTCGTCAGGAAGGCGTAGAGCGGTACGACGAACATCCCGCCGGTGACCGCGATGGCGAGCAGCGACAGCATCAGCGGAATGGCGAGCGGCTGGGCGATGAATTCCTTCCAGTCGTAGAAATGGCCCACCGCCGGCGTCCAGGTGCGCACGAGGATCGAAAACAGGACCACGCAGACACCCATCGCGATGACGGAGGCCGGGCCGTATTTCGCCGAGATCTTGCCTTTCAACAGCGTGTTGATGACGACCGATCCGATCGCGATGCCGACCGACAGCGTCGCGGTGAACAGGCTGGCGACCTCCTGCGTGGTGGTGAGCAGGTTCTTCACCAGTGGAGGAAAGATGATGATCAGCACCGCGCCGATCGTCCAGAAGAAGCTGATCGAGCAGATCGCCAGGAACAGGCGCGGGATGTGCATCGTCGCGTTGATCAGGCGCCAGGACGAGGTGATCGGGTTCCAGTTGATCGCCAGCACGGCGCCCTCGCGCGGGGCGGGCGGCACTTCGCGCCCGCTGAACCAGCCGATCCCGGCGACGATCAAGACGCCGATCGCCGCCGTTTCGGGCGAGATATAGCCGGCCAGGATCGTACCCATCAGGATCGCGATATAGGTGCCGGCCTCGACCAGGCCGGTGCCGCCGAGCACGTTCGGCCCGTCCAGATGCTGCGGCAGGATCGCGTATTTGATCGGCCCGAGGAACGTCGAATGCATGCCGAGCAGGAATACGGTGGCGAGCATCAGCGTGATGCCGGTGTTGGTATACCCCATCTTGGCCAGCACCAACCCGCCCGCGCCGACCATCATGATGAAGATCTCCGCCGTCTTCACGATGCGGATGATGCGGGCCTTGTCGTGCGTGTCGGCCAATTGCCCGGCGAGCCCGGAAAACAGGATGAAGGGCAAGGTGGAAAGGCCCGTCGCCAGCGCGTTGAATCCCTGTTCGGCCTTGGCATCGTTGAAGATGCTGTAGGTGGCGAACAGCACCATCGCCTGTTTGAACAGATTGTCGTTGAAAGCGCCCAGGAACTGGGTGGTGAACAAGGGCAGAAATCGGCGCTCTTTGAGTAGGCCGAGCGCATTGAGCATGGTCGAAAAATGCCTTGGATGTGGCGAAACGATGGCACGGACATAGCCGAGCGGCCGGGCGGGCGGCAACAGGTTATCCGTTAGGTGCCTCTGCAGGCGGGCTTTCCCCTGCGGGAAGTGAGGGCTAGAGCGAGGGAATGTGGACGCTGCCAAACGTGCTGACCCTGTCGCGAATCGTCGCGGTACCGCTGCTGGCCGTGTTCCTGTGGTGGCCGGGCTGGTCGGACGGGTATCTTGCCGGGTTCGTGCTGTATTGCCTGATGGGCATCACCGATTATTTCGACGGTTATCTGGCGCGGGCGCAGGGCGCGGTGTCGAAGCTGGGCGTGTTCCTCGATCCGATCGCCGACAAGATCATGGTCGCCGCCGTCATCCTGCTGCTGGTCGGCACGCGCGACAGCCAGCCGGCGCTGATCCCGGGCATCCACCAGATCGCCGCGCTGGTGATCCTGCTGCGCGAGATCGCGGTGTCGGGGCTGCGCGAATTCCTGGCGCAGCTTTCCGTGTCGGTGCCTGTGTCCAAGCTGGCCAAGTGGAAGACGACGCTGCAACTGGTGTCGCTGGGCGGGCTCATTCTGGCGGGCGGGCTGCCGGTCTATCCGGTGCTGCACGATATCTCGCTGGCGGCTTTATGGGGTGCCGCGATCCTGACGCTCATTACAGGCTGGGACTATCTCCGCGTCGGCGTGAAGCACATGGATTGATCACCTGAGATGACGATCGAGATGGTGTATTTCGCCTGGGTGCGCGAGGGCGTGGGCGTCGGGCAGGAACGGGTCGATCCGCCGGCCGGTGTGACGACGGTGGCCGAGTTGATCGACTGGCTGAGCGCGACGAGCGAATCGCATGCGCGGACGTTCGCCGATCGTGGACGGTTGCGCGCGGCGGTGGATCAGGTGTTCGTGCCGATCGACGCACCGCTGGGTTCGGCGCGCGAGGTGGCGATCTTTCCCCCGGTGACGGGCGGATGATCCGCATCCTCGTCAACGATGCTGCGATCGACCTGGCTGCCGAGCTGGCGCTGATCGAGGCGGAAGGCGCGGGTGCGATCGCCACGTTCACCGGGCTGGTGCGCGCGGACGACGGGGTTGGGACGCTGGAACTGGAACATTATCCCGGCGCGACCGAGGCGGCTCTGCTGTCGCTGGCCGAGCAGGCCAAAACGCGTTGGGCCTTGCTGTCGGCGACGATCGTCCACCGGATTGGCGTGATGCGTCCGGGCGAGCGGATCGTGTTCGTGGGCGTATCCGCGCCGCACCGTTCGGCGGCGCTGGAGGCCTGTGCGTTTCTCATCGATCGCCTAAAAACCGATGCGCCGTTCTGGAAACGCGAAACGCGTGCCGGGCAAGCCACTTGGGTAGAATCGCGCGGCAGCGATGATGCCGCCGCCGCGCGATGGGAAACCGTGAACCGGCCCCTCCCCTGAGGGAGGGGATGAGTCCGATCAGTTCAGCTTCGGCAGCACCACGCCGTTAACCACGTGGACGACGCCGTTCGACTGACGCACGTCCGGGATCTCGAGATAGCTCTTGTTGCCGTTGACGTCGGTCAGCGAGACGGCCTGGCCTTCCTTGGCTGCGGTCAGCGGCTCGCCTTCGACGGTGGTCAGCACGGTCTTGCCACCGCCGGCGTCGATCTTGGCGATCAGATCTGTCGCGCTGATCTTGCCGGGCACGACGTGATAGGTCAGCACCTTGACCAAGGTCGCCTTGTTCTCGGGCTTCAGCAGCGTGTCGACCGTGCCCGGGGCGAGGCGCGAGAAGGCGTCGTTGGTCGGCGCGAAGACGGTGAACGGGCCGGGACCGGACAGCGTCTCTGCAAGGCCAGCGGCCTTCACGGCGGCGACCAGGGTCGTCAGGTTCGGTGCGGTCGAGGCGTTTGCAACGATCGTCTTGGTCGCATCCATCGCGGCTCCACCGACGGCGGGGTTCGGCGCGGCGGGCGCGGGCGCGGCGGCGGCCGGCGCAGCTTGCGCCGGGGCGGCGGGCGCTGCGGTCTGGGCCGAGGCGGCGGTGATCGACAACGCGCCGGCCAGCGCGACCAGCGGGAATTTGGCGATGAAGGTCATGTTTCTCTCCGGATTGATAGGCTGCGCCCGAGGGCACGCACCGGGAGATACGTTCCAAATCGCGAATGGTTTCCTCAGCGCGCCTCGGCCAGGGCACGGGCGAGCAGGTGAAAGTCCTTTTCGCGGGGCGACGCGCGCCGCCAGACCAGGGCGATCCGGCGCGACGGATTTTCGGCTTCCAGCGGCCGCGCGGTCAACCCCGTATGCTCCAATATTCCCGCCTTCAGCGCCATTTCCGGCAGCATCGTCACGCCCAAGCCGTTATCGACCATCTGCACGATCGTGTGTAGCGAGGTGCCCATTATCGTCGCCTCGGCGCGCAGTTCCGGGCGGTTGCAGGCAGCCAGCGCGTGATCCTTCAGGCAATGCCCGTCTTCGAGCAGCAGCAGCCGGGTCTCGTCGATCTCCGCCGCCCGCATCGACACGGCATGCGCGCCCAGTTCCGCCTCAGGCCCGGCGATGAACAGACGGTCCTCGAAGAGCGTTTCGCTCGACACCTCGCCGCACGCGTAAGGCAGCGCCAGCAGCACGCAATCGGTGCGCCCGTTGTGCAGCCCCTCGCATGCCGCGCCGCTCGGCTCCTCGCGCAGGAACAGCCTCAGGTCGGGATACTCGGCGCGCAACCGCGGCAGGATGCTCGGCAGCATGAACGGTGCGATCGTCGGGATCACGCTCATGCGCAGCTCGCCCGATAGCGGCCGGCCGGCGGCGCGGGCGAGATCGCCCAACTCCTCCGCCTCGCGCAGCACGCGGCGGGCCTTGTCCGAAATGCGTTCGCCGATTGGCGTGAAGCGCACCACGCGGCGCGTGCGCTCGACCAGCACCACGCCGATCAGCGTCTCGAGTTCGCGGATGCCCGCCGACAGCGTGGATTGCGTGACGAAGCACGCCTCCGCCGCGCGGCTGAAGTGACCATGATCCCTGAGCGCGACAAGATATTGCAACTGCTTCAAGGTCGGGAGATAGGTCGCCATCATCGCTCCGCTCGATCAATAATCGTCGGATAGACTATAGGATCGATAAAGCGCCGGACAGTATCGGTCGCCGTTATTTCAGCGCGACATAGAGGTTGAAGATGCTGGTCAGTGTCAGGATCGCACCGACCAGGAACATCAGCGTCTTTGCCGGAACGCGCCGTGCGAGCAGCGCTCCAAACGGAGCCGCGATCACGCCGCCGATCAGCAGGCCGACCGTCGCCATCGTGAACGCAGCGAGCCCCAATTGTGTGATGAACGTGGCGGAGATCGTCGCGGTCAGGAAGAATTCGGCGGTGTTGACGGTGCCGACCGTCATGCGTGGCGAGGCACCCTGGACCAGCAGGTTGCTCGTCACCACCGGCCCCCAGCCGCCGCCGCCCGCCGCATCAAGGAAACCGCCGACCAGGCCGAGCGGCTCGACGATCTTCGGCTCGCGCTCGCGCGGTGGATAGCGCAGCGCGCGGAACAGCAGGTACAGGCCGATGCACGCAAGATAGGCGAGGATGAACGGCTTGGCGGTGGCGGCATTGATGTTCGACAGCACATACGCCCCGAGCACGCCGCCGATCACGCCGGGGATCATCAGGCGGAAGAACAGCTTCCAGTTCACGTTGCGATGCAGTGCGTGGCTGATGCCGGACACGGCGGTGGTGAACGTCTCGACCGTATGCACGCCGGCGGAGGCGGCGGCGGGGGGCACGCCGAGGAACAGCAGCAGCGAATTGGAGATCACGCCAAACGCCATGCCCAGCGCACCGTCCACCATCTGCGCGGCGAAACCCACGGCGATGAACGGCAGCAGGGCTTCGAGCGTCGCAACCGACAGATAAGACTCCAAGACGATCCCCAGTTTGACGGCGCGACCCGGTCGAAATCGCGCAACGCGGGATATCCTACAAGGAAGATAGGGTTTGGCGCCAGAAACTTACGATGGGGCGGTGCTTTAATTTGATGCCCGGAACGATTAGATAGCGCGTCAGAAAACTAGGGGACTGACGATGATACAGCGGCTGGTCGCTTATCTCGATTCGATCAAGCTGCGCGATCCGGCGCCGCGTTCGCGCTGGGAAATCCTCACTTATCCTGGGGTGTGGGCGCTCGGCTATCATCGCATCGCCCATCGCCTGTTCAAGGCGCGATTGTTCTTCCTCGCCCGGCTGGTCAACCACTGGTCGCGCATGTTCACCGCGATCGACATCCATCCCGGCGCGACGATCGGGCGCGATTTCTTCATCGACCACGGTTTCGTGGTGATCGGAGAGACGGCCGAGATCGGCGATAACGTCACGATCTATCAATGCGTTACGCTGGGAGGCACCAGCCCGGACAATGGCGTGGCGGGCAAGCGCCACCCGACCTTGGCGGACGGCGTGATCATCGGGTCCGGCGCTCAGGTGCTGGGTCCGATCCTGGTCGGCAAGGGCGCGCGGGTCGGGGCCAATGCGGTCGTGACCAAGCCGGTGCCGGAGGGCGCGGTGATGGTCGGCATCCCAGCGCGCGCGACGATGGTCGAGGGCGGGCAGAAACAGCCCGGCTTCCTGGCCTATGGTACGCCGTGCAGCGACGTGTTCGACCCGCAGACGCAAAAGGTCGAACTGCTGCGGTGCGAACTGGAGACGATGCGCAAGCGGCTCGATGCCCTGCTCGCCGAAAATGAGGATCTGCGCGACCGTGCCTGATCGGCGGGCCGAGGCCTGATGGGTGTCGTCACGCCATTCCCGGTGCCGCCGCGCGGCGGGGAGACCCAGATCGGGTTCGAACGCGCCGAACTCACCAGGATCCTCGATCTCTACGGCCGGATGGTCGCGGCGGGTCATTGGAAAGATTATGCGATGGATCTCGGGCGCGAGGCCGCGATCTTCTCTGCCTTCCGCCGCGCGGCCGAGCGGCCCGAATTCCGAATCGAGAAGCGCCCGGCGTTGCGCAACCGGCAGGGCATGTGGGCGCTGATCGGCGAAGGCGGCGCGGTGCTGAAGCGGGGGCACGATCTGGCCCCGGTGCTGGCGCCGGTCGAACGGCGGCTGATGAAGCTGGTGGCTGAGTGAGCTTCACCCGCCGCTGACCGTCTCAACATCGTCACCCCAGCGCAGGCTGGGGTATCCATGGGGCGGACGGTGCGCCCGCCCCACCGAGATCCCAACCTGCGCTGGGATGACGCGCTTGTTACGCGCTTACCGGCACCATCTGCCCCACCGGTGGCAGGCGATCCGCCACGCTGCCCAACGTGCCGACCACCAGCTTGCGCATCGGGTGCCAGAAGGCGGAGAGGGTCAGCAATGCGGAACCGATGATCAGCGCGGTGAACGCCCAGGCCAATTCGACCGCACCGGCCGTCTCGAACAGCGAAGACAGAGCGTAGAGCACGTAGACGAGGCTGGAGACGAGCAAGGCGCGCCGGTCCACCGCCAGGGCGACGAAGCCGAACACGAGGTAGAGCGCGATCACGATCATCGCCATGCCGATGCCGATCGCCCCGTCGAACACGCCGAGGATGTTGAACAAGGCATGCGCGATCATCGGGGCGGCGGCGAGGTGCAGCCAGAAGGCGACGTCGGAGCGGCGCGTGCGGCGTTCGCGGTCGCTCATGTCCCAGCGCATCGCGAAGGTGAACATCGCGATGCCCGCGGCCAGCACCAGCCAATAAAGCGCGTCCTTGGCGGCGGGGATGAATCCGACGACCAAGGCCATCACCACGGCGACCACCGCGACCGCGCCGGCGGCGACGGTGATCGGCACCATGAAGCGGCGCCAGTGCAGCACGGCCGCGCCGGCGGTGATCGCGGCGATGACCGCGCCGATCACGCCGACGACCGGTTCGGGATGATTGGCGGCGTGATCGCGGACGAACGCCTGCAGCGCATCGCCATTGGCGACCACCAGGCCGAACAACGCGCCCGCAACGCCGCCGATGAAGCCGATCAGCAGCAGGATCGAGGGCAGGGCCATGCGGCGCTGACGCGTGAAATATTCGGCCAGCCCCCAGGTTGCCGCCGCCACCGCGACGCCACCGAGCGCTTCGTGCACCGATCGCCCGAGCCAGCCGACCCCAAGCAACACGGCGAAGGCGGCGATCGATACGAAGATGTCGTTGAAGCCGGTCAGCAACCGGAAGCTTTCCTCATCGACCGCAGGGGCGGAGCGCCCGGCGGCGATATGGTTGCGCAGTGCCGCCGCCGTCTGGGCGCTGATCGCCCCGGCCGTGACCGCCCCGTCGATATCGCTTTCGCTATACATTGGTGGATCCTCCTGTCTGTGCGAAGGAGGATATCATTAGTGTATTGGTGGCGCAATACACTAATTCAGGGTGAGGTCTACCTGGGGGAACAGCTTTCTCGTGGATCGCTTGTTGTTCGATACGGCGCTTCCCCGGCGAAGGCCGGGGTCCAGTCGGAAAGTCCGATGTGATAAGGCGCAACGCCGATCACATCTGCCTCGCAACTGGACCCCGGCCTTCGCCGGGGAAGCGCTTGTTCGAAAGTAAGAGAGAGCGGAATGAGCCGCCCCTGCGCCGAAATCAGCGTAGCAGCAGTTTCGCCTCGTGGCGCAGGAGCAACCGTGTCTTGATCGTCTTGTACGTCCGGCGCAGGAACATGCCGATCAGGCCGAAGCCCAGGATCATCATGCCCCAGGTGGCCGGCTCCGGCACGGCGACGGCGAAGACCTGGCTCTGGCGCTGGTTGTTGCCGAAGAGATAGTTGAGCTGATAGTTGCTCAGGAACTGCCACGATCCGCTGGCGACGTTGCCGAGATATTGGTTGGCGAGCGACTGGCTGGCCGCCAGATTGACGTAGGTACCGCTGCTCTGGAAATTGCCGACGCGGAAATCGCCGCCGGTGACGTTGAACGGGGTGGTCGCCGTCTCATAGACGATCTCCCACACCGCCATCTGAGTCGCTGCGGAAACGATCGTCTTCTGGTCGCCGGTCGCGTTGGCCAGTTCGGTGGCGGAGTGCGACAGCAAAGCGCCCAGCTGCTGGCGACGCGACGCGTCCGGGACGATCGTCGAACCGGTCACATAGGTATACGAACCCGTCGACATCGAGGTGTAGAGATCGATGCAATAGCTGAAGATATCGACCGGCATGTTGTACGACGTCGTGCCGACCAGTTCGAACTGGCCGATACCGGTATTGTCCAGCGCGAGATAGTTGGGCGACGACGGCGTGTAGCGGCGGACATCGCCGACGACCAGGCCGGGCGACCAGTTCCAGCTCGTGACGTTGATCGACTGCGCGTTACCGGCACTCGACCCCAGAGCGGCGGCAAAGGTTGCGGCCGCGATCATCAGCTTCTTCATGATAACTCCCCTTACACCCACGTGCGACGCCCCCGCGTACACGGTAGAATTAAGGGAATGTTAACCTCATTACGCCGCAGTATCAATCGTGTCTTTGTGCCGAAATGATACAGTATCGAGGCTTCGGGGTAGGTCGAGAACTAGCTCGCCCCAAGTCGCGTCCCCGACCTCGGCCGGAGACGCGACGACAGCGACGGGGATCAGCCCGCCTGAAGCTTGCCCAGGATGCTGATCGACTGTTCCGAACCCGATTGCGGGGTCAGTTCGCCGGTACGATCGGTGATCTCGGCCCAATGCGCCGCGATTCCTTCAGGCGACAGATCGTCGCCGGTCAGCAACTTACCCTGCGTCAGCGTGACATAAGCGGCCTGGAACACGCCGGCGCCGGCACCGATGATCATGTTGGTCGGCGCATCCTCGGATACGAGATACAAAGCCGCCGGCGCGACCTTCTCGGGCGCGAAGGCGGCGAACGCCTCGGCCGGGAACAGATCCTCGGTCATGCGCGTGCCCGCGGTCGGGGCGATCGTGTTGACCTTGATGTTGTTCTTGGCACCTTCGATCGCCAGCGTCTTGGTCAGGCCGGCCAGGCCGAGCTTGGCTGCGCCATAATTCGCCTGACCAAAATTGCCGTAGAGGCCGGTGGACGATGCGGTCATCAACAGGCGGCCGTAATTCTGCGCGCGCATCGTCTCCCACACCGCCTTGGAGACGTTGGCCGAGCCGTTGAGATGGACGTCGATGACGAAGCGGAAATCGGCCGGCTCCATCTTGGCGAAGCTCTTGTCGCGCAACACGCCGGCATTGTTGATGACGATATGCACGCCGCCCCAGGCTTCCTTGGCCTTGGCGACCATCTCGACCATCTGTTCATATTCGGTGACGCTGCCGCCGTTCGACATCGCGGTTCCGCCGGCAGCCTGGATTTCCTCGACGACCTTGAGGGCCGCATCGGAATGGCCGGTGCCGTCGCGCGCGCCGCCGAGATCGTTGACGACGACCTTCGCGCCGCGCTTGGCGAGTTCGAGGGCATAGGCACGGCCAAGGCCGCCGCCGGCACCGGTTACGATGGCGACTTTGTCGTCGAAGCGGATAGACATAAAAAAGCGCTCCCAAAATGGTGAGCGCTTCCTAGGCTATCGGTCGCTGGTGGCAAGGGGGTGGACGATCACGCCCACCCCGCCTGCGGATGAGAGCCTACCGGCCGCCGCGCTCAATGCACTTGTCGGTCTGACCCTTCTTGCACACCGGATATTTCGCCAGCGGCGCTGGGGCGGGATAGGCCTGATCGGGCGTCGGTGCCTGCTGATAGACGATCCGGGCGCCGGGCGGAACAACCAGCGTGGTATTGGCCGGGCCATAGCCGCCGGTCGGCGTTGCCATGGCGGCGGCGTCCGGGGCGGGGGCGGCTGCGTCGGGCGCGGTCTGCGCGACTGCGGGGGCGGCCATCGCCAGGGCGGCGAGGATCAAAATCTTCATTTCAATGTCTCCTGCGGACGGGTCGCGTCTCGGCGACTCCGCTCCATCCAACGCACATTGTGCGTCATGGCTCCATCGTTGCGCAGGCGATTCGACATTTTTTGAAGGGCGGAAATGAAACGGCCGGCGCCCTGTAAGGTGCCGGCCGATCAGGCTTACTTGCGGCCCTTACGCTCGCGACAGGAATCGGTCACCGTCTTCGAGCAATAGGGATAGTTGGTGGTCGACGCCGTTGGCGCAGGAGCGGCCATTGGCGCAGGTGCGGCCATCGGTGCGGGCGCGGCCATCGGCGCGGGTGCGGCCATCGGCGCTGCTGCCGGCGGCGGCGGGGGTGCGTCGGCAGCCGGCGGGGGTGCCGGTGCGTCGGCCGGTGGCGGGGGCGCGTCGGCCGGCGGCGCGGGCATCGCGGCATCCGGGGCCGGCGGTGGCGGCGGCGTGGTCTGCGCGAAGGCCGGCATCGCGATCAGGGCGGCGGCGGCCATCAGAATCGTCTTCATGGGAAGTCTCCTCGAGTGTGTACCGGCTGCCCAACGCACGCGCGCACGGATCGTTTCGCTGCACGCGGATTCAACGACCTGCCGAGTTCTTGGGAAGTCTTCGACCGTTTGCCCCGAGCCTGTCGAAGGACTGTCCTTATTCTTGCGTCGGCAAAGACGGACGGTGCTGCGACAGGCTCGGCATGGACGGAGGATCCTGGCCGGCGGCGCTCTAGGCCCCCGTATCCAGCGCATAGCCCGCCGAGCGCACCGTGCGGATGATGTCCGGCCGGTCCTCGCCGTTGATCGCCTTGCGCAGGCGGCGGATATGCACGTCGACCGTGCGCGCCTCGATGTCGCTGTCATGGCCCCACACCGCGTCGAGCAGGCGTTCGCGGCTGAACACCCAGCCGGGATGTTCGAGGAAATGTTTCAGCAACCGGAATTCGGTCGGCCCGAGCGGGATGAACTCGCCGCCACGGCGGACCTTGTGGCCGACCGTGTCCATCTCGAGATCGGCATAGGTGAGCTGTTCGCCCGCCAGCGCCGGCCGCACGCGGCGCAGCACCGCGCCGACGCGCGCGACGAGTTCGCGCGGGGAAAAGGGCTTGGTGACGTAATCGTCCGCGCCGGTTTCCAGCCCGCGCACCCGGTCCTCCTCCTCGCCGCGCGCCGTCAGCATGATGATCGGTACGTTCTGCGTCTCGGGGCTGCGGCGCAGGCGGCGGCAGACCTCGATGCCGGACAGCCCCTCGACCATCCAGTCGAGCAGCACGATATCGGGCACGCGTTCGCGCGCCAGCAACAGCGCCTCCTCGCCGTCCGGCGTATGCGCGATCTCGAAATCCTCGCGTTTGAAATGATAGACGAGCAGTTCCGCGAGCGCGGCGTCGTCTTCGACCAGCAACATCTTGGCGCGTGCCATCGGATTATCCTTCGTTGATCTGGAAAGAACTGCGATCGCGCTCGGCCATGTGGGTGCCGGTCGCGGCGTAATAGACCATTTCCGCGACGTTCGTCGCATGATCGCCGACCCGTTCGAGGTTCTTGGCGATGAACAAGACGTGCGCCATCTGGCCGATGGTCTTGGGGTTCTCCATCATGTGCGTGACGAGCACCCGGAACAGGCTGTTGTAGAAATCGTCGACCTGCCGGTCGCGGTCGCACACGTCGAGCGCGGCGGTCGCGTCGCGCGCGGCGAAGGCGTCGAGCACGTCGTGGACCATCGCGATGGCGAGAGTGGCCATCGCCGGCAGCACCGACAGCGGCTCCATGTCACCCTGCACGTCGATCAGCGGCACGCGCTTGGCGATGTTCTTGGCATAGTCGCCGATCCGTTCGATCACGCCGGCGATCTTCAGCGCGGCGACCACCTCGCGCAGATCGTCGGCCATCGGCGCGCGCAACGCGATGATGCGGATCGCGAGGCTTTCGACCTGCATTTCCAGCGCGTCGATCGCCTTGTCGCCGGCAACGATCGCGGCGGCACCCTCCAGATCGTGGCGGCGCAGCGCCTCGACCGCGGCGAGGATCGCCTGTTCGGCCATCCCGCCCATCTGGGCGATCAGCGCGCGCAGATCGCCGATCTCCTCGTCGAATGCCTTTACGGTATGGGTGTTCACGTGCGCGGTCGTCCTTGATCTCGAAGCGGGGCTCAGCCGTAGCGGCCGGTGATGTAATCCTTGGTGCGTTCGGCCTGCGGATTGGTGAAGATGGTCGACGTCTCGCCATATTCGACGAGGCTTCCGAGGTGGAAGAAGGCGGTGCGTTGCGAGACGCGCGCGGCCTGCTGCATGTTGTGCGTGACGATGACGATCGCGTAGCGGCCCTTGAGTTCGTGTATCAACTCCTCGATCCGCGCGGTGGCGATCGGATCGAGCGCGCTGCACGGCTCGTCCATCAGGATCACCTCCGGATCGACGGCGATGGCGCGGGCGATGCAGAGCCGCTGCTGCTGGCCACCCGACAGAGCGGTGCCGCTTTCGGTCAGGCGATCCTTCACCTCTTCCCACAGGCCGGCGCGCTTCAGTGATTTTTCGACGATCCCGGCCAAGTCGGTCTTGTTGCCGGCCAGGCCGTGGATGCGTGGGCCGTAGGCGACGTTCTCGAAGATCGATTTCGGGAACGGGTTGGGTTTCTGGAACACCATGCCGACGCGCGCGCGCAACTGCACCACGTCCATGTCGGGGGCGTAGATATCCTCGTCGTCGAGGCGGATGTCACCGGAAACCCGCGCCGAGGGGATCGTGTCGTTCATGCGGTTCAGCGTGCGCAGGAAGGTGGATTTGCCGCAGCCCGACGGGCCGATGAACGCGGTGACGTGATCGCGATCGACCTCGATCGACACGTCGTCGATCGCCTGTTTCGCGCCGTAGAAGACGTTGACGTTTCGGGCGGAAATCTTGGTGGTCATGACCAGCGGGTCTCGAACTTGTTGCGGAGGTAGATGGCGAACCCGTTCATCGCGAGCAGGAAGACGAGCAGGACGATGATCGCGGCACTGGTCTTCTCGACGAAGCCGCGATTGACCTGATCGGACCATAGGAAGATCTGCACCGGCAAGACGGTGGCGGGATCGGTGATGCGGTCCGGCGGGGAGACCATGAAGGCGCGCATGCCGATCATCAGGAGCGGCGCGGTTTCTCCGAGTGCCCGCGCCATGCCGATGATCGTGCCGGTCAGGATGCCGGGCAGAGCGAGCGGCAGGACGTGGTGGAAAACGACCTGGATCGGGCTGGCCCCAACCGCCAGCGCGGCGTCACGGATCGAGGGCGGGACGGACTTGATCGCGTTCCGCCCGGCGATGACGATCACCGGCATGGTCATCAGCGCCAGCGTCAGCCCGCCGACCAAGGCGGCCGAACGCGGCAAGCCGAAGGTGCCGAGGAACACCGCGAGGCCGAGCAGCCCGAAGATGATCGAGGGCACCGCGGCGAGATTGTTGATCGACACCTCGATCAGGTCGGTCCAGCGGTTTTTGGGGGCGTATTCCTCGAGATAGAGCGCGGACAGCACACCGATCGGGAAGGCGATCAGCAACGTCACGATCATCGTAAACAGCGATCCCTTGAGCGCGCCCAAGATGCCGACCATCGTGGGATCGGTGGAGTCCGAGCCGGTGAGGAAGTTGGGGTTGAAGCCGGTGGAGATCAGGTTCCGTGCCTGCAACCGTGCGACGATCGCCTCGGCCTGCGGGGTGCCTTCAGACTTTGCGGCGAGGTCGATCGCGTCTGAGGCGGGAACCTTGATGATCGCACCGCCCTGCAGAAGCGTCGGATCGGCCTTCACCGCCGCACGTACGCGGAGCCAGGCTCCGTCGGACAGCAGCTTGAACCCGTCTTTGCCGAACTGCGCGTTGGCGGCATTGTCGGTCGCGCTCTCGATACCCGCGGCGGCGAGCGCGAAATCGGCCCCCGGACCCCTGAGACGCGCCGGGTCCAGCGTCAGGCCGGCCCGGGGAAAATCGATGCGCAGTTTCAGTTGGGTCTGCGAAAATCCTCCCAAGCCGTTGATCAGCATGGTGATCAGCAGGAAGGCGAGGAACCCCGCCGACATCACGACGGCGGCCAGCCCGAGCCAGCGGAAGCGACGTTCGGACGCGTAGCGCTTGCGGATGCGTTTCTGCATCGCGTCGGTGCGCCAATTGGTCGGAGCCCGATCAGTCATAGGCTTCGCGATATCGTTTCACCACGCCGAGCGCGACGATGTTGAGCAGCAGGGTGATGACGAACAGGGTCAGCCCAAGCGCGAAGGCGGCGAGCGTCTTGGCGCTGTCGAACTCCGCCTCGCCGGTCAGCAGATCGACGATCTGCTTGGTCACGGTGGTGGCGCTGGCGAAGGGGTTGAGCGTCATCGTCGCGACGCCGGATGCGGCCATGACGACGATCATCGTCTCGCCGATCGCGCGGCTGATCGCGAGCAGGACGCCGCCGACCACGCCGGGCAAGGCGGCGGGCAGCAGCACCTTGCGGATCGTCTCGGAACTGGTCGCGCCCATCGCCAGGCTGCCGTCGCGCATCGAGGCGGGCACGGCGGCGATCGAATCGTCCGCCATCGAGGACACGAACGGGATGATCATCACGCCCATCACGAGGCCCGCCGCCAGCGCGCTTTCGGAACTGGCCCAGCTGACGCCGATCGACACTGCGAAATCGCGCACGGCAGGCGCGACGGTCAGCGCGGCGAAATAGCCGTAGACCACGGTCGGCACGCCGGCGAGCATCTCGAGGATCGGCTTCATCCATTTGCGGACGGCGGGCGCGGCATATTGGGTGAGGTAGATCGCGCTCATCAGACCGAACGGGATCGCGACGATCATCGCGATCCCCGCGCCGATGAAGAACGTGCCCCAGAACAGCGGCACCGCGCCCAACGAAGCCCCGGGGTCTTTCGCGCCGATCACCTGTGGGCTCCAATGCGTGCCGAACAGGAAATCCGTGATCGGCACCATGCGAAAGAAGCGCGCGCTTTCAAACAGTAACGAAGCGACGATGCCGATCGTCGTGAGGATCGCGATGAGCGAAGCCGCGAGCAGCATCAGCATAACCACGCGCTCGATCCGGCTGCGCGCGCGGAAGCCCGCCTTGACGCGGGTATAGGCCCAGGCCCCGCTGGCGAAGGCGAGCAACAGGGCGACCGCGCTGCCGATCCAATCGTAGCGCGATTGCGCGGCGACATAATAGGGCGCGAGCGTGCGGCTGAGCGGGTGGAAGGCGCCGAAACCGCGCCCCGCGCCCAGATTGCGCGCCTCGGACAGAATTGCCGCGCGTTCGAACCCCTTGGGCGGCAGCTGCTGTGCAGCGGGGGCGGTCAGCACCGCATCGGTGACGAGGGCGGGCGAGGTGAACAACCAGATCGCGAGGAACAAGGCGGCGGGCAGCAAGGTCCACAGCGCGACATAGGTGCCGTGATGCGCCGGCAGCGAACTGAACCGCATGCCATTGCTCCGCTTGAACGTCGCGGCCCGCGCGCGTGCCGCCAGCCAGCCGATCAGGGTGAGCCCGGCGATGAGGAAGAGGAGGGTGAGGGCGGACATTAAACTGCGGCTTCCCCGGTGGGCGCCAGAGGTGCCCAAAGCCCTGCCATCATCCCGGACTTGATCCGGGATCCAACGCCCCGCACGTCCACCCGGAGTTGCGTTTGCGGCACGTTGGACCCCGGATCGAGTCCGGGGTGACGGCTTGGGGCGGTGGATGTCACTTCAATTCCGCTGGTTTCAGCAGCGTGCCGGTCGCCAACACCGCCACCGCCTGGGCCCGCACGGACGGCGGCGCGGCGATCAGGCCCTTGGCGGTGAGCGGTCCGCCCGGATTCCACAGACCGGCATAGATTTTCAGGAAATCGGCGAGCCCGGGGATTGCGCTCAGATGCGCCTTCTTCACGTAGAGATAGAGTGGCCGCGATCCGGGATAGGCAGTGTCCGCGATCGTCGCATAGGTCGGCAGGGTGCCGTTCAGCGGCACGCCGTTCACGTTGTCGCGATTCTCTTCCAGATACGAATAACCGAAGATGCCGATCGCGTTGGGGTTGGACTGCAGCTTCTGGACTATCAGATTGTCGTTCTCGCCCGCGTCGATATAGGCGCCGTCCTCGCGGATGCGGGTGCAGAGGGCGGCGTAACCGTCGTGATCCGCGTCCTTCATCGCATGTGCGCGGGGCGCGACCGCCTCGCAGCCCTTATCGAGGATCAGCTCGGTCAGGGCATCTCGCGTGCCGCTGGTCGCGGGCGGGCCGTAGACTTGGATCGGGGTGGCGGGCAAAGCGGGGTCAACATCGGCCCAGGTGCGCGCGGTATTGGGGTTGCCGCCCGGCGACGCGGCGAGCGCCTTGTAGAGATCGGCCGGGGTCAACTGCATCTTCGGCCCGTTCTTCGCCTCGGCGAAGGCGATGCCGTCCAGCCCGATCTGGATCTCGATGATGTCGGTCACGCCGTTCTTCGCGCAGATGGCGTATTCGGACGCCTTCATCCGGCGCGAGGCATCGGCGATGTCGGGATGCCCGGCGCCAACGCCAGCGCAAAACAATTTCATCCCCGGCCCGGTGCCGGTCGATTCGATCACCGGCGCCTTGATGCCGGGCGCGGAATTGACGAACTGTTCGGCGGCGATCGTGGTGAAGGGATAGACGGTCGACGATCCCACCGCGGTGATATGATCGCGCGACCCCGCGCCGCCGCCGCTCGCCTGGTCCTCGCACGCCGCCAGCGCCAAAGCGGGTAGCGCGAGCGGGATGAGCAGGAAGGGCAACAGCCTCGGCACGTACGAAAGTCTCCAGCGAAAGGCGACGAACGGCCCGGCGAATCCGCGCCTAGCCTGTCGCTCCTGCGGCTGTGTGACAGTTCGGTTGCGTTTTTATGACAGCGGATTTGGAGCGGTGATCGGAGTTGCGTGATTTGGAGGGCGACGCTGCCTGCTCCGCACCATTCCGGGGCGGGGGGTCGATCGCGCTGACCGGCCCTTACCCCTTCACTCCATGCGCTGGCAGCACGATCGATACGGTCGTGCCAGTGCCGACGACGCTGGCGATATCCAGTCGGCCGCGATGCCGCTCTACGATATGCTTGACGATCGCGAGGCCGAGGCCGGTGCCGCCGCCGGCGCGGCTGCGGCCGGGATCGACGCGGTAGAAGCGTTCCGTCAGGCGGGGGATGTGTTCGCTGGGGATGCCGTCGCCCTGGTCGGCGACGCTCAGGCGCACCATGCCGGCATCCTGCCACAGCCGCACGGTGACGGGCGCATCGGCGCGGCCATATTTGATCGCGTTGCCGACGAGGTTGTGGAGCATCTGGCTGAGCTGCACGCGGTCGCCGGTGACCGCCGACACGCCGTCGCCCAAATCCAGCACGATCCGGCCCTTGACGATCTCCGCGCGGACCTCGCCAACCAAGTCGGCGAGATCGACGGCGCGGTCGGGCAGGCGGTATTTCTCCGCTTCGATCCGGCTGAGCGAGATGAGATCCTCGACGAGCCGCTGCATCCGCCGCGCCTCGTCGTCCATGATCTTCAGGAAGCGCCCGCGCAGCGCCGCGTCCTCTCCGGCCTCGTCGCTCAGCGTTTCGATATAGCCGAGGATCGAGGCGAGCGGCGTGCGCAGTTCGTGACTGGCATTGGCGACGAAATCGACGCGCATGCGCTCGGCGGCGTAATTGCCGGTCTGGTCGATAAGGTGGACGATGCGCTGGCCTCCGGCCCCCAACGCGACGCGCATCTGCCAGCGCTGGTCGAGCGTGCCGAGCCCGACCAGATCGATCGGCTCCGCCGTGCCCGGCGCGATCGGCCCGACCAGCCGTTCGGCAGCCGCAGGGTGGCGGATCGCGAGGCGCACGTTCTGGCCGAGGATATGTCCGCCGAGCAAAGCGCGGGCCGGGGCGTTGGCCTGCGTCACGCGGCCCTCGGTCACGATCAGGATCGGCTCGACGATCGCCTCCAGCACATCGCCGAGATCCAGCGGCGGCGCGTCCGTGGAAGCCGGGGGCTGGTCCGGATCGACCGCGATCTCGCTCGTGCCCGCGGCCGTCAGCACCGCCGCGACGCCGCCGATCAGCGTGACCAGAGTCGCCTGTACATCATGCCCGAGCAGGAAAACGGCGATCGCGGCCACGGCGACGAGGCCGATCGCGGTGAGCGTGCGTATGCCGAACCCCTGAACCATTATGGCACGCCTTAGCGCAAACGTGCTTAACCGGGATAGGGTCGCTTGCGTGGGCCGGACGATTGTGAAAGGGCTAGGGGCATGAGCGACGATGTTCCTCCCCTGCCGGCCGAAGAGATGCCCGCGCCCGGCGCGCTCGGGCGTCGCGCGCTGATGCTCGGCGCGGTGGGGGCGTCGGCGATCATCTCGATCCGCCCGGCGCTCGCGCAGACCAATGCGTCGGTGATGGCGTGCGAGATCCCGGTGCCGGATGCCGGCCGTGCAGGATCGGCGATCGCCGCCGATGGATCGGTCGTGCCGCGCGGAACGCCGGGATCGTTCGCCGCCAATGGCCGCGTGTTCAAGGCCGCCGACGTCAAGCGCGCGATGTCCGGTGGGCAATTGCCGGGCACCGATTACGAAACTAACCGCGCGTATATGAGCTACATCCGCAAGCTGCAGTCGGGCACCAGCGGCTTCACCTGCTTCGCCTCGCTGCAGATGCCGCGCGGCTGAGGCTTTGGCCGATCCGCTGTTCCGCAGCGTCCGCGTGGAGACGCTGCGCATCGATTGGCTCGACGATTTCACGCTGATCTATCACCGTGCATCGGGCATCACTCACCTGTTGAACGCGCCCGCGCCGGAGATCCTGGCGACATTGGGCGAAGCGGGCATGACGCTGGCGGAACTGACCGACACTCTGGCGGCACAGTTCGATCTGCCCGATCTGGATGCGGGCGCGCTGGCCGCGCGGCTCGACGAACTGGTGTCGGCCGGTCTGGTCGTCGCCGCATGAAGCACGTCTTCTCGGTCAAGATCGGGCCGGTCGGGTTTCGCGTCGGCGCCGACTGGCGCGCGCCGATCGCGCAACTGGCCGATCTTTATGCGGGCTATCCCCGGCCCGACGACGGCGTGCCCGATTTCACCGTGCGCTTGTTCGCCGCGCGGCCGTGGCGGCGCTTCGTGCGCCCGGCGGTGATGATCGGCGGTGATTTCGTGCTGCCCGAGGCCGCGCCGCTGCCGCTTGCGCAGGGGCTGCTCGCGGCGGAGATGGGGATGAACCTGCAGATGGCGCTCGGGCAGCGGCGCTATCTGCTGCTGCACGCCTCGGCGGTCGAGCGGGATGGGCGGGCGCTGTTGATGACCGGCGTGTCGGGCGCGGGCAAGTCCACGCTCGCGGCGCTCCTCTCGCTGCGCGGCTGGCGGCTGATGGGCGACGAATTCGCCTTGCTCGATCCGGCGACCGGGCTGATCCACGCCTTTCCGCGCCTCGTGAGTCTGAAGAACACGGCGATCGGCGTGGTCGAACGCGCCGCGCCGGAGCGCCGGTTCGGGCCGTTGCTCGCAGGCACGCCGAAGGGCGACATCCGCCATCTCGTGCCCGATGCGGCTGCGGTCGCGGCGATGCAGGTGCCCGCGCGACCGACCTTGATCCTGTTCCCCAGCTTCGGGTTCGATCCGGCGCAGCGCGAGATATCGCACAGCGAGGCGTTCGTCCGGCTGACCCAGGCATCGACCAACTATGTCTCGCTCGGCGAGCGCGGCTTTGCGGCGCTGACCGGACTGGTGAAGAATACGCCCGCGCTGGCGATCGATTATCCCGATACCGACAGCGCGATCGCGCAGGTCGAAGCCGTCTGGGAAGCCCTGGGGGAAAAGCTGTGAACGACGGCTGGCTCCTGGCGCGCGCGCTGCGTCTGCCCGGCCAGACGCTGGCGTTGGACGCGGCGGGTTGGACCGACCTGCTCGCCATCGCGCGGGCCGAACAGATGATCGGCACGCTCGCGCATCGGCTGAACGGGCTGAAGCTGCCGAGCGCGGTGCAGCGCATTCTGGAGGATGCCCGCGCCTCCGCCGACCAGGGCCGATCCGTCGCCTTGTGGGAGGCGGAGGTCGCGCGGCGCGTGCTGACGCCGATCGGTGTGCCGGTCGTGCTGCTGAAGGGCACCGCCTTCGTCGCCGCCGGGCTGAGGGCGGGGCAGGGGCGGTCGATCGGCGATCTCGATATCCTCGTGCCGCGCGATGATATCGATCGGGTCGAGGCGGCGTTGCTCGCGAGCGGTTGGGAATGGGTGAAGCCCGATCCGTACGACGACGCATATTATCGCCGCTGGATGCACGAGCTTCCCCCTTTGATCCATCGCGACCGCGACCGGATGATCGACGTCCACCACACCATCCTGCCGCTGACCGCGCGGATCACGCCCGATGCGGCGGCGCTGCTGGCGGACAGCGTGGAGATCGCGCCGGGCCTGCGCACCCTGTCCGCCAACGACATGCTGGTCCACGCCGCGGCGCACCTGTTCGCCGATGGCGATCTGGCCGGCGGCATGCGGAACCTGTGGGACGTGCATTGCCTGGTCGAGGAATACGGTACGGAAGGGCTGGCCGCGCGGGCCGCGCATCACGGGCTGGCGAAGGAAACGGCGCACGCGCTGCGTCTCGCGGCGGCGCTGTACGGCGAGGTCGCCAGGATCGGGCTCGTCGATTGGCTATACCTGCGCCGCATCACCGCCCGCGATGGCTGGGGCTGGCCGACCCGCCCGGTTGCGCGCCAGGCCTTCTATGTCCGTTCGCACTGGTTGCGCATGCCGCCGACGATGCTCGCGCGGCATCTGTGGACGAAGTGGCGCAAGGGCGGCGCCGGCCCGTCGGCGGGATGAATGCAAGATGACCGATAGCTTTCAATAAGCTGTCAGGAGAATTCAGCCGCTCGACATCCGTATAGTTTTAATACCCGTCCTATCTGGTTGAATGGAAGAGGACGGACTGATCATGGCTAACCGACGCTGGACCGACGAAGACGTCGAGGATTTGCGCCACCGTGTCGCAGCCGGGCAAAGTGTTCGCGATATCGCGATCGATATCATGCGATCGCAGGAAGCGACGCGCGCGCGCATGCAGACTCTAGGCCTCACCAAGCCGCGCGCCTTCAAGGGCGAACGCATTTTATGCGGGGCGTCCGAAGATGCGGAACAATAATCGCAAGTCCCTGTTACACCCCCGTTACAAACAGGGAGAGACTCAATGACCGACTATAGAAACGATCGTGAAACCGTAGTGGTGAAGAAGCGTAGCGGCGGCACGATCATCGCGATCGTTGTGGTCGCCGCTCTGGTGATCGTCGGCCTGCTGTTCGCCACCGGCTTCTGGAGCGCCGACGTGACCAAGACCGGCGCGCTACCGGAAGTATCGGTCAAGGGCGGCGAACTCCCGAAGGTCGATCTGGATTCGAAGGAAGTCGTCGTCGGCACCAAGAAGACCGAAGTCGACGTTCCCAAGGTGAAGACCGAAAAGGAAACGCTCAGCGTTCCGACCGTCGGCGTGAAGGACAATGGCGAGAAGTAAGCATTCGCCATCTTTTTGATAACGGGGCCTCCACCACGCGGTGGGGGCCCTTTTCGTATCAGGCGAGCCGCTCCAATGTCGGGATCAGCTCGTCATACTTCTGGATCACCGCGTCGGCACCGAGTTCCTCGACCGGCTGCATCAGAAATCCGAAGCCGACCGCGATGCCGGGGATGCCCGCATTCTTCGCCGCCATGATATCGTAGATCGAATCGCCGACGAATGCCGCGCGGGTCGTCCCCACCTCGCCGCCGCAGCGCCGGATCATCTCGTCGATCGGCGCGCGGTGCGGTTTCGAGAATCCCTTGCCCATCGTGTCGCCCCCGATCAGCGCGGCGAAGCGGTCGCGCAGGCCGAGATCGCCGAGCAATTTCGCCGCGAACGCCTCGAACTTATTGGTCACGATCGCCGTCTTGACGCCCATCGCATCGAACCGGTCGAGCACGTCCAGCGCACCGGGATAGGGGTGCGAATGAACCGAAATGTGCGCCTCGTAATAGCCGAGCATGCGCTTGTAGAGCGTGCGAAACTCGTCCGCGTCGCAGCCGCCGGTCGCCTCCAGCCCGAGCGTCAGCATGTGCTTGGCACCGCCGCCGATCATCGTCTTGACCTTGTCGATGCTCAGCGTCGGCCGACCGGCAAAGGCGAGCGTATCGTTGACCGCCGCGGTCAGGTCGCCGCTGGTATCGAGGAAGGTGCCGTCGAGATCGAAGCCGACGATGGCGAATGAAAAATGCGTCATGATCGCCAACCCTGACAGCATCGCTCTGGAAATGGCAATATGGTCGTGGCAGGGCAGGGGCATGAGCCAGCCCCCCCTGAGCCGACCGCCCCTGAGCCGTCCGATCGCCGCGATCGTCCTCGCCGCCGGCAAGGGCACGCGCATGAAATCCGATCTGCACAAGGTGCTCCATCCGATCGCCGGGCGCCCGATGCTGCTGCATCTGGCGGCGTCGGTGGCGGAGCTGGGGGCGGAGCGCACCGTTGTCGTCACCGGCGCGGGGCGCGAACAGGTCGAGGCGGCGGTTGCGCCGCTCGGCATCGCGACGGCCGTGCAGGCCGATCAGCTCGGCACCGCGCACGCCGTGTTGCAGGCGGAGGCTGCGCTGGCTGGCTTCGAAGGCGACGTGTTGATCCTCTATGGCGACGTGCCGCTTGTCTCGACGGAGACGATGCGGCGCATGCTCGATATGTTGCAGGCCGAGGATGCGCCGACCGTGGTCGTGCTGGGCTTCCGGCCGGACGTGCCGGCTGCCTACGGGCGGATCATTGCCGATGGGGATGGCCGGATCGTCAAGATGGTCGAGGCGAAGGATGCGTCGCCTTCCGAACTGGCCGAAACCTTGTGCAATTCGGGGTTGATGGCCGTGCGTTCGGCGGACCTGTTCCGGTTGCTCGCCAAGGTCGGCAATGACAATGCGGCGGGCGAATATTATCTGCCCGACGTGGTAATGCTCGCGCAGGGAGAGGGTGGCTTCTCGGTCGTGACCGAAACCGACGCGGACGAGGTTGCCGGCGTCAACAGCCGTGCGGAACTGGCGACGGTGGAGGCAAGCTGGCAGGTCAAGCGCCGCGCCGCCGCGATGGCAGACGGCGTCACGCTGATCGCGCCCGAAACCGTGTGGTTCGCCCATGACACGCGGATCGGGCGCGACGTGGTGATCGAACCCAACGTCTTCTTCGGCCCCGGCGTGACCATCGCCGACGGCGCGACGATCCGCGCCTTCTGCCATATCGAGGGCGCGAGCGTCGGTGCGCAGGCGGAGGTCGGCCCATATGCCCGGCTGCGGCCCGGCGCGGTGATGGGCGCGAAATCGAAGATCGGCAATTTCGTCGAGATGAAGAAGGCGGTACTGGGCGAAGGTGCCAAGGCCAACCATCTGTCGTATCTCGGCGACGCGGAGGTCGGCGCGGGCGCGAATATCGGCGCGGGAACGATCACCTGCAACTATGACGGTTTCTTCAAATACAGGACGGTGATCGGCGCAGGCGCTTTCGTCGGATCGAACAGCGCCCTGGTCGCCCCGGTGTCGATCGGCGCGGGCGCGATCGTGGCGGCGGGGTCGGTCGTGACGGCGAATGTCGAAGCGGACGCATTGTGTCTCGTCCGTCCCGTACAGACGTCCAAACCCGGCTGGGCGAAGCGCTTCCGCGACGCGATGCGCGCGAAGAAGTCTGGCAGATGATATCGCGATATGATATCGGCATATCATGCGCACGCTGATCGACCTTCCCGAAGACGATATGAAGTGGCTTGACCGCAAGGCGGCCGAGCAGGGCAGGTCGCGCGCTGCTCTCGTCCGTGAGGCAGTGTCCAACTATCGCGCCGGGTCGAAGCCGGTAGAAGACATGAGTTGGCTGGACGACGCTTTCGGGATCTGGAAGCATCGAACGGATATCGGAGATGCGGTCGAGTGGCAGCGACGGGAACGCGCAAGTTGGACGCGGCCTTGGGACCACGACTACGAAGATGTGAAAGCAGAATTTCCTGATCTGTTCGACGAAGAGGACGATCGGCAGCGCGCAATCTATCTCGCGAAGCAAAAAAAGCCGTGAGCGCGATTTCTTTCGACAGCAATATTTTGATCGACGCGCTCAACGGCGAGGTGCGCGCGCACACCGAAATTGCCCGCGCGACCCAGCGCTGGATCAGCCGGGCGACCTGGATCGAGGTGCTATCGAGGATCGAGGGCGACACGATGCCGGTGGTCTTGCGCTTTCTGGCAGGTTTCGAAATCGATGAACTCGACATCGAAATCGCCGATCGTGCCGCGGCCCTGCGCCGTGAGCGGCGTCGACTGAAGCTGCCGGATGCCGTGATTCTCGCGTCGGCCCAAGCGAACGGCCGTATCCTCGTTACCCGCAATACCAAGGATTTTCCGGTCAACATGCCCGGCATCCGTATTCCCTACACCCTCTAGCGTAAGAGACAGTCCATGTGTGGCATCGTTGGCATCCTGAGCACTGAAGACGTCGCGGATCGCCTGCTCGACGGGCTCAAGCGGCTCGAATATCGCGGTTACGATTCGGCCGGCATCGCCACCGATCATGACGGGCAGATCGATCGCCGCCGCGCGTCGGGCAAATTGGTCAACCTCGCCAAGGAACTCGCCGCCAATCCGCTGCCCGGCCATACCGGAATCGCGCACACTCGCTGGGCGACGCATGGCGGGCCGACGACCAACAATGCGCATCCGCATGCGACGGGCGAAGTGGCGGTCGTCCACAACGGCATCATCGAGAATTTCAAGCCGCTGCGCGACGAACTGATCGCGCGGGGCCGGACCTTCACCAGCGAGACCGATACCGAGGTCGTCGCGCATCTGATCAGCGAGAAGGTCGAGGCCGGAATGGCGCCGGCCGATGCGGTGCGCGAGGTTTTGCCGCGGCTGCACGGTGCGTTCGCGTTGGCGATCCTGTTCCGCCAGCATCCGGACCTGCTGATCGGCGCGCGCCTGGGCTCGCCCTTGGTAGTAGGCCATGGCGACGGCGAGATGTATCTCGGGTCGGACGCGCTCGCGCTCGCGCCGCTGACGCAGCGCATCTCCTATCTCGACGAAGGCGACTGGGTCGTGCTGACGCGCGACGGCGCACAGGTCTATGATCACGAGAATTCGCCGGTAGAGCGTGCGATCACGATCTCGGGCGTGACCGGCGATCTCGTGTCGAAGGGCAATCATCGGCATTACATGCTGAAGGAGATCTACGAACAGCCGATCGTCGTCGCGCAGACCCTGCGTTCGTACCTCCGGCGGATGGAGGAGCGCGTGACGCTGCCGATCCCCGAGTTCGATCTCTCCACGATCCGGCGCGTGACGATCGTCGCGTGCGGCACCAGCTTCTATGCCGGCATGGTCGCGAAATATTGGTTCGAGCAATTCGCCCGCGTGCCGGTCGATCTCGATGTCGCCTCCGAATTCCGCTACCGCGAGCCGGTGATGGAAGAGGGCGGCCTGGCCCTGTTCATCAGCCAGTCCGGCGAGACGGCCGACACGCTGGCGGCGCTGCGCCATGCTCGCGCCGAGGGGCAGACGATCGCAGTGGTCGTCAACGTGCCGACCAGCTCGATGGCGCGCGAGGCGGACATCCTGCTCCCCACGCATGCCGGACCGGAGATCGGTGTCGCCTCGACCAAGGCCTTCACATGCCAACTCGCCGTATTGGCGGCGCTCGCCGCCAATCTCGCCCGCGCCAAGGGCAAGCTCGACACCGCGTCCGAGAAGGCGATCGTCAAGCATCTGGCCGAGGCACCCGCCGCGCTGAACGGGGCGCTCGCTTATGACGAGGCGATCGAGGCAATGGCGCACAACATCGCCGGCGCGCGCGACGTGCTGTATCTCGGGCGCGGCACGGATTATCCGCTGGCGCTGGAAGGCGCACTGAAACTCAAGGAGATCAGCTATATCCATGCGGAAGGTTATGCCGCGGGCGAGATGAAGCACGGCCCGATCGCCTTGATCGACGAGAACGTGCCGGTGATCGTCATCGCACCTTCGGGTCCGCTATTCGACAAGACCGTGAGCAACATGCAGGAGGTGCAGGCGCGCGGCGGCAAGGTCGTGCTGATCAGCGATTATGACGGCATCCAGGCTGCGGGCGAGGGCTGTATGGCGACGATCACCATGCCCAAGGTCCACCCGCTGATCGCGCCTTTGGTCTATGCAGTACCGGTGCAATTGCTCGCGTATCACGTCGCGGTGATCAAGGGCACCGATGTCGATCAACCGCGCAATCTGGCGAAATCGGTGACGGTGGAGTGAGGCTGGCCTAGAGCGTGCGCACCGCGATCTGCTTGCGACGCCGGAAGCGGTAGTAATGCGGCGAGTTCCATCGCGCGGCGAGAATGACGGCCAGCGCGGGCAGGATCGTGATCGCAATGTCGATCGCCGCCTCACCCGATAGCAGTGGCCAGCCCGGGACCAGATTGCGGATGAAATCGAACGCTTCGTTGATCAGTTCGAGCACGAGGACGATCCCCAGCGGCAGCCAGGATCCGAGCGGCCGCCGAAGGATCCAGCCGAAGCCGAACGTCAGCGCCAGCCCCAGGATCAGGTGGATATCGTGGTGGGACAGATCCAGCGTGGCCGACAGCCAGACCTTGAAAGTTTCCCAGTCGAGGACGATCGCGAACATCGCCTGCCCTTGGTGAATTCCGGCGATGGCGTCCAGCGTTTCGGGGCAGGACCCTCAGATCGGGCGTCTCGTTGCGCGGATAGGCGGCAATCGACCGGCTTCCATCCTATCGACCTCTCAACCGCTTGCGGAACGGTCGCGTCGCGGGGTAAGGGCGGCGTGGTGGACTGACGGGTATCGCCACGGCTGGCGCGCGATCGATGTTATTTGTCTATCGCCCTGTATCGAGGTGGATTTCTTGCTTATCACGAGCGATCACGGAGGGTCTGGCCGGACGGGTCATGCCTTCGGACGGGCGTTGCGATCCTTGATCGCGGTCGCGCTGACATCTTATTTCGTGCCGTTGATCGCGCCGCTGGTGACGTTCGGAACGCTGGCGCAGAATATGTCCGGCACGATCAACACCCAAATCGCATCCTTGATCTCCGCGGTGACCGCCTTGTTCCTGTTTCGTCGCGTGACGGTGTACCCCGGAACGCGCGCCTTCGGGTTCATCCTGCCGGCGTTTTCGACCACTTTCGGCATCGCGGCGGCGGCGTTGCTGTTTTCGCGCGCGGATTACAGCGGCGCGATGCTGCTCGTCGGTTATATCGCGTCGGTCGGGGTGACGTTCCTGCTCGGTTATTTCGGACAGCGTGCCGCTCCGAAACGCATGTATTACGTCCCCACCGGCAATACCGGCATCGTGGCCGACGCCACGGACATCGATTGGGTGCGCCTGGATGCGCCGATCGTCCCGGATGATCCCGACATGTCGATCGTCGCCGATCTGCGTACCAATCATTCGCCCGAGTGGGAACGTATGCTGGCGCAGGCAGCGATCGCCGGCATCCCGGTCTACCATACCAAGCAATTGCGCGAATCGCTCACCGGGCGCGTGCAGATCGAGCATCTGTCCGAAAACAGCTTCGGCTCGCTGCTGCCCGCACTCGGCTATCGTGGGATCAAGCGGACGATCGATTTGCTGGCAAGCATCGTTCTGCTGCCGATCCTGATCGTCCCGCTGCTGATTGTCGCCGCGTTCGTCGCGCTGAGTTCGCCCGGGCCGGTGCTGTTTCGGCAGCGACGCATGGGCTATCGCGGCGTGCCGTTCGACGTGTTGAAGTTTCGCACGATGGTGCAGCACGACCAAAGCGGGGACGACGACATGCTGCGACAGTCGGCGATCACGCAGGATGCCGATGATCGCATCACGCGCGTCGGCAAGTTCCTGCGGCGGTCACGGATCGATGAACTGCCGCAGATCATCAACATCCTGCGCGGCGAGATGAGTTGGATCGGCCCGCGGCCCGAAGCCGTCCCGCTCAGCGCATGGTATGAAAGTGAACTCCCTTTCTATACTTATCGGCATATCGTGCGGCCGGGGATCACCGGATGGGCGCAGGTCAATCAGGGGCACGTCGCCGGGCTCGACGACGTCCACGTCAAACTTCACTATGATTTCTATTATATCAAATTCTTCTCGTCCTGGCTCGATCTGCTGATCGCTCTTCGGACGATCGGCATCATGATCACTGGGTTCGGCGCGAAATAGTCAGGCGAGCAGGCGCAACGCCACCAGCGCGCCGATCCCGAGCGCGACCAGCGCGATCCCGCGCCAGCGCCGGCGGCGATAGGGGCGGGGCAAGGCGTGCGGATGGCGCCGGTCGTAGCGCCCGAGCCGCTGCTGCACCGCACGCTGCCGCAGGATGTGCAATCTCTCGGCCTCGGCCAGCATCGCATCGTGCGCTTTCCGCGTCTCCTGCACCGACAGGCAGCGATACGCCTGTTGCACATCCTGAAAGCGGCGGGGCAGATCGCCATCCTCGCTCGCGACATCAGGATGATGCAACTTGCTCAGCCGGACGAACGCCGCGCGAATGTCGGGCTGGGTCGCATCGGGTTGGATGCCAAGAACCTGATAGAAATTGCGATGCGTCAAGGCGTGCGGCGCTCCGCGACCAGGGCCTGGATGGCAGCGATCCGCGTTGCCGGCGATTCGTGTCGGGCGAGCAAGGCGATGCCGAAATCGCTGCCGCCGAGTCGCGGCAACAGCGCGGCACCTCGCACCGGATCGAATCCGGCATCGAGCATCAGCGTAGCGCCGAGCCGGTCCGCCGCACTCTCGATCTGTCGGACGCCTTGACGACCGCCGACGGTGCCGCTGCGCATCAGGGCCGCGTGACCGAGGATGTTGTGCGCCATTTCGTGCGCGATCAGGAACGCCAGTTCGTCGTCGTTGCGAAGCTGCGCCACCACGCCGGTCGTCAGGAAGACATGGCGACCGTCGGCAAAGGCGTTGCGTTGTCCCGAGCGTGCGAGGTGCACGCGCGACGGGCAGGCGGGCCGGGGTGTGATATCGATAGTGTGGCTGGTGCCATCGCGCAGCACGGTCACCCCCCGCGCCGTCTGCAGCAGATCGTTGACGACATCCGCGCGGTGACGGGCGCGTGCGGCATCGAACGGCAAGGCGAGATCTGGGTCGGGCGGGATGGCCTGGCCATCGATCGCGAGCAGAATATCACCCGCGTCGATTCCGGCGACCGCGGCCGGACTATCCGGCACCACCACGATTACCCCGGGACCGCGATCGATTGGAAATGCGGCGACCACGCTCGCACGATCAGCCGCCTGAAATTGCGATAGGTGTTGGAGCACCAGACCGGTGGCGGGATCGAGTTTCGAGCAGTTCCGGCGTGAGGCCATCGCGAGGCTGAAGGCCAATCGGGCCACGCGCGCGTCGTCCTCACGGCCAGCTAGATAGGATCCGCCAGCGGATGTCTTCGTGATTGAGGTGCGGACCTTTTCGGCGGACGCGTTCACAGCGGCACCGGTGCCAACTATGCCGATGGTCAACCCGGCAGCGCTCAGGAAAAGCGCCCGAACCGTCGATGACACGGTCGAGAAAATCACCGGAGATAAAAACCCTGTAAAAGCGAAGAGGATCGAAGCCGAAGAAGCGAACAACAAAAAAAGGCCGCCCGAGTCAATCGGACGGCCTTCCTCGTATCTAATGCAGAACAGCTTACGGGCTGGTCGGCTTCGTGTCGTTCTTGTCGACAGCGACGTAGATGCCGGCGCCGATTGCTGCAACCGCTGCGAGAGCGATGATCAGCGAGGAACCACCAACTGCTGCGTTGTCGCCGTCAACCTTCTCGGTTGCCGGCTGCGTCAACGGAGTCGCGATCGGTGCGGCTGCTGCCAACGTCGGAACTGCCAGCAGCGAAGCTGCCGTCATTGCCGTGTAGAAACCTTTAAACTTCACTTTGCTTCTCCCTTTCAGAACCCTTCAGCTCCGAATCTCATAGAGCTTCTAGTTCATCGTAACTCGGTATGTCCACCCCAAAAAGCCGGCGTCGACAGCGACCTAACAGACGTTCGTAACCAAACCGCAAACTCGCATTTTATACTTAAGTTCCAATGGAATTTATAGCAACGAACATCCCACGGATCTGTGGCTTTCGGGCCACAGATCCTCTTAAAAATCAGACGCCGTGATACTTGCGGTACCACGCCACGAAGCGCGGCACACCCTCGGCGATCGTCGTGCGCGGTTCGAACCCGAGATCGCGCTGGATCGCGCTGATGTCGGCGAAGGTGTCGCGGACATCGCCGGGCTGCATCGGCAACAGGTTACGCTCCGCCGGTCGTCCGCACGCCTGTTCGATCAGCGAGATCATCTCCCCCAATTCTTCCGAGCGGTTGTTGCCGATATTGTAGAGCCGGTGCGGGCTGATGCTGCCGCCGGCGTTGGGGGCACCATCGTCCGCCGGGGGATTGTCCAGGCAGGCGACGATGCCGGCGACGATATCGTCGATGTATGTGAAATCGCGGCGCATGCGCCCTTCGCCGAAGACGTCGATCGGGCGATTTTCGAAGATCGCTTTGGTGAACAGCCACATCGCCATGTCCGGGCGGCCCCACGGCCCGTAGACCGTGAAGAATCGCAGCCCCGTCTGCGGCAGGCGATAGAGATGCGCATAGGTCTCGCTCATCAACTCGTCCGCCTTCTTGGTCGCGGCGTAGAGCGACAAGGGCTGATCGACGCGATCCTCGACCCGGAAAGGCAGGGTGTCGTTGCCGCCATAGACCGAGGAGGAGGATGCATAGACCATGTGCTCGACCCGCCGATGGCGCGCGACCTCGAGCAGATTGAGATGCCCGGCGAGATTCGAGCGGAGATAGGCACGCGGGTTCTCGATCGAATAGCGTACGCCGGCCTGCGCCCCCAGATGCACGATGCGATCGAAACGCTGCCCGTCGAGCACCGCGTCGAGTGCAGTCTCGTCCGCGAAATCGACCTGCGCGAATGCGAACGCGTCGCCCGACTTGGCCAGTTCGGCGAGACGGGCATGCTTCAGGTTGACGTCGTAATAGTCGTTCAGACTGTCGATCCCGAAAACCTGGTCGCCCCGCGCGAGCAGATGGCGCGAGACATTGAAGCCGATGAACCCGGCCGCGCCGGTGACGAGAACTCTCATGGGGAAACTCCTGGATTTCGCTGGTGCCCTAGAGAATGAGGGGTGGGCACGGCAAGGAAAACGCGCGCAGATGCTGTCAGAATAGGATTCGGAACAACCGACCGCTCACGTCGGGCCGGCACTACAACGCAACCGTTCCGTGAGGTACTGGATCGCGGCGTCGATGCGGCATCGAAGGCCACGCGTTGCGAAGCGCGGCCATCCCTTCTAAGCGAAATTTTCGTCTCGCTTTCCTAGGACTTCATCCTGCTACCGTACTGGATCCTTTTCATCGCTTGGATGCTGGCGGCGCTGGCGAACAATTGGGTGCCAAGTGTGGTCGACGGGGCAGCGTCAAAACGTCTGGCACCTTCGCTTGCCCTCAACATCATGGGGCTGGCGACGGCGCTGATGATCGGCCTTCGTTTCGAGGTGGGCGGCGACTGGATCCCGTATCTCGAGAATTACAATCTGGTCCAGATCCTGGCTTTTCGGGAAGCGATCTCACAGTTCGACGTAGGATATTCCGCGGTCGTGCTGATCGCGGCCAGGCTCGATGCCGGCATGTGGCTGGTCAATACGATTTGCGGGCTGATCATGACGCTCGGTATCATCCGTTTCTGTGCGCGGCAGCCAAACCCTGCGCTGACCTTTCTGGTCGCGATCCCGTACCTCGTGATCGTCGTGGGGATGGGGTACACGCGTCAGGGCGTCGCGATCGGCATCATCCTGGCGGGGTTCGCCGATGTCGAAGAGAAATCCATCGTTCGGTTGGTGATTTACATTTTTGCCGCCGCGTTGTTTCACAAGACCGCGTTGTTGATGCTGCCGATCGCCATGGCGCCGATCCTGCGCCGCAATTTGGTCCAGTCTGTCTTGGGCGGCCTTATTTTTGTGACGTTGTTCTACGTACTGCTGAGCGATTCTGCCGATCAGCTGATCACCGGCTATGTTGATTCGGATTACGAGTCCTCCGGAGCTGTCGTTCGCGTGGCGATGAATTTCGTACCGGCGGTTCTGGCCCTGTTGTTGCGAAAGAGACTCGGCTTCAACACGTACCAGCAAGATATGTGGAGCGTGATCGCACTCGTTGCGCTGGCAACCCTTCCGCTGGTGATCTTCGCCAATTTCACGACGGCGATCGACCGGCTGGCGCTGTTCCTGATCCCGCTTCAACTCGCTGTCCTGCCCCGTATCCCGTACGTCTTCGGCAACAAAAGTGGGACCAGCACTCAGTTGACGCTGGCGGTTTGCGGTTATTCGGCGGCGGTACAAATGGTATGGTTGGTGTTCGCGACGCATGCGCAATACTGGGTGCCGTACCGGATTTATTTCCTCGGCGAATGATGCGACGCGCCGCTTGGACAACTAACCATGACTTCGAATAGGGTGGACGGTAATCAGAAGATCCCCGTGATCTATATGTGCTACGACGGCGTGCTTGAGCCGCTCGGCGAGAGCCAGGTCGTGGCATATCTCGAAATCTTGGCGGACGAGTATTCCATTCATCTGATAAGCTTCGAAAAGCCCGCCGATGCCGCACGGAAAGAGCTTGTCGCGCGAATGTCGCGGCGGCTGGAGACGGCCGGCATCATCTGGCACCGTCGACGCTATCACAAGCGTCCACGAATCCTGTCGACGCTGTGGGACATGGGCGGGGCGATTCTGCTCGCGATTTGGCTGGCAGTCCGCCACCGAGCGCGCGTTTTGCATTCGCGTAGCGTGCTGTGTGCGGCGATGCTGTATCCGGCCCGCCTCTTCGGTCGTGCACGGTTCGTCGTCGATATTCGTGGCTTCTGGGTCGATGAGCGCGTCGATGCCGGGTTGATTCCAAACGGCGGCATCATCTTTCGGGTCTTGAAGCGTATCGAAAAAACGATGCTGCGCAACGCCGATCATATCGTCACGCTGACACACGCCTCAGTTCCGTATCTGCGCGATGACGATCGCTTGGGCCGGACGCACGCGCCGATCAGCGTGATTCCGACCTGTGCTGATCTCGACTTGTTTTCGCCGGAAGAAACGTCGTGCGATACGCGGTCCCCGGGGGGCAGCGCGACCGCGCTCACGCTCGGTTATGTCGGTCAACTCGGCACTTGGTACATGCTCGAGGAGATGCTTGCCTTCTTCGCGGCGATCCGCCGCCTTCGTCCGGCGGCGAGATTGCTCGTCATCAACAAAAATCAGCAGGATGAGGTGCGCGCGGGGTTGGAACGCGCCGGGATAGATCCCGCGGTGGTCGAGATACGCGGCGCGACTCGTGACGAAATGCCCGAGCAGATCCGCCGGATGGATGCCGGACTGGCCTTGATCCGACCATATTTTTCGAAGATCGCCAGCGCCCCGACCAAGCTCGCCGAATATCTCGGCTGTGGCGTGCCGGTCGTCGGCAATGCCGGCTGCGGCGATATGGTGCGGATCATCGAAGACGACGGCGTGGGTGTCGCGATGGCCGATACGCGGGCGGACACGATCGAGGCCGCCGCAATCGCCTTGCTTGATCGGCTGGAGGATCCCGCGATCGGTGCGCGCTGCACGGCGTCGGCGCGCCGACATTTCCTCCTGACCGATGGTGCCGCGCGGTACCGCGACATCTACCGCTCGCTCACCACGGGCTGCCCGCTATAATGACGAATATCCTGATCCTTTGCCCATATCCGCAGGGCGTGGCGGCGGGACAAAGGCTGAAATACGAACAATATCTCGATGACTGGCGTGCCGCAGGATTCACGGTCACCGTGTCCTCGTTCATGGACCTAGCAACTTGGGAAACCGCATACCAACGCGGCAATTTGTTCGGGAAAGTGGTTGGAACGATGCGGGGGCATCTCCGCCGGTTGCGCGATCTGATCCGGCTGCGGCACTATGATATCGTATACATCTCGATGTGGGTCACACCATTCGGCACGTCGTGGATGGAGCGCATCACGCGCCGCCTGTCGCGTGCTTTGGTCTACGATATCGAGGATAATCTGCTCACTGACGATGGCGCACCGGTCGGTTTGCGACAGCGACTGAAGAATCGGGGCAAGGCGCGTTTCCTGCTCGAACATGCGGATCACGTCATCACCGCGTCGCCATTTCTGCTCGAACGATTTCGCGCCTTGAACGCGCGACGGGCCGTTTCGCTGATCTATCCATCCGTCGACACCGATACGTTTCGCCCGCGCGACACCCGGTCGAATGAAAAGAAACCGGTGATCGGCTGGACGGGGACGTTCAGTTCGGAACCCTATCTCGATCTACTGCGCCCGGTGTTCCAGGAATTGGCGCGGCGCGTCGACTACAAGTTGATCGTAATCGGCAATTTTCCGTATGCGCTCCCGGGTGTCGATCTCGAAGTCTTGACGTGGTCGCGGCAGGAGGAAGTGGCGCAGATGCAGCGCCTGGATATCGGCGTATATCCATTGCCGGACGACGATTGGGTGCTGGGCAAGGCCGGGCTCAAAGTTATCCAGTACATGGCGTTCGGCCTGCCCAGCGTATCGAGCGCGATCGGCACCGCGACGCGTCAGGTGACCGATGGTGTCGACGGTTTCCTGGTCGATAGCGATGATCAGTGGTTGGAAGTGCTGCAGCGCCTGTGTCGAGATGCCGGGCTGCGGAACAAGATCGGTGCGGCGGCACGGGCCACGGCAGTCGATACCTACTCGCGGCAGATGACGGCGAGACAATATCTTTCGATATTACGGTCATTCAGGTGATTCGTAGCCGGTCATTTGAAATTCAGCAGAACCGCTCGCGACCGCGCCATTTTCCAAAGAACAGCAAGGCCTTGAAATCATTCGGTGATGCTCAAGTTTTCTTAGGCGTGCCGATTGGGTCGCTTTGAGGAACAGCCAGATTTTGCCATAGGTGACAAATCTTTGCCTGGGAAAAACGATCGGCAATCGAACGTGCCGCCGTGCCGATCCGGTCCCGCAGATTTTCGTCTCGTAAAAGCCTCAGGCAGCGTTCTGCGGCAATCTCCTCGTCACCGACGTTTACGAGATAGCCGTCGATGCCGTCTGTGATCAGTTCGGACGGGCCGGTCGGACAATCAAATGCGACGCAGGCTTTGCCATACGCCATGGCTTCCGCCAGCACGTTGGGAATGCCTTCGTACCGGGATGTCAGCAAAAACACGTCGATCTGAGACCAGATTTCTGCAAGGTGATCGAACCGGGGGAGAAACAGCACGCGGTCCCGCAGGCCAAGCTTTTCTGCCTGTGCGCGATGTTGCGCTTCGAGGTCGCCCTCACCGACAAGGATGAGCCTTGCCCCTGGGCGTTCGTGCAAGATCTTTGCAAAGATTGGCAGCGCTAGATCGAAACCCTTTTGCCAATCATGCCGGCCGATGCAGGCGATCACCTCGTCGTCTGCCAGGTGAGCAAGCGCAGGTGAGGGAGCCGGGAGCGGGTCGAGCGGTCGGTCAACCACGTTCGGAATGACGATCAGACGATCAGCTCCGATTCCTAGACGGTCCCGATAATAATCGGCGGTGCGATTGGTCTGACAGATGATGCCGTCTAACCGCTTGATGGTGAGCGCCCGTAAGGCCCGCCACTTCTTCGACATTTGCAGCATGGGTGGGTACGCGCGTTCGCTGCCGTAAACCCGCGTCCAGTGACACCCGATCGTAACCCCCCGGAGGATTGCCGAGGTCGATTGACCCATGCCGATACAAATGTCTGGCCGTCGATCGATAACGTATCGACGAAGCTCCTTCAGCAGCGTGAAGCCTCCAGCATGCCGGTTCGCGCCGTAGTTCGAGACGCCGCGCACGAAATCGAACCTTTCGGCAAATCCGCCGACGACCAGTTGTAGGCAGAGGATTGTGACGTCGTGGCCCGCCGTGGAGAGGCACTTGGCCGCCGCCACGGTCGAGCGTTGCAACCCGCCAGCCGCATAATCGTCGTGGATCAGGAACAGGATCGTCATCGGCTCCGATGTACTGCGGGCGTCAGTCACGGACGAGAATGCCATCGAAGAACTTCGTTAGACGGCGCAGCAGAGCGCGGTCGAGCATCACCAACTCGGCGGGTGGCGCGGGTGCCGGTCCGATCACGAAAACATCGTCGTACTGCGACGATAGCCGCGACAGCATCGGAGCCTCAAGGCCGTCGCGAAGCGAAGCGATGACGATCATTTTGCGAGCGTCGAGGCGACTGAAGCGGCTGTTCCACTTCTGGGCAGCGATCTCCGGATCGCGATAATGTAGGAAAACGATCGCCGGCTTGCTCTGGTGCAGGAGCATAGGGCATTCCGACGCCTGATCGACGACGAGATCCGCAGCATTTACCGGGGTCCACCCTGTCAGGTTTCCGCGCGCATAGTCATCTAGGAACGCGGGAAAGGCGTCGTCGCGAAAGAAGATCCCAACAGTGGGCGTGCGTTTGGGCAACTCCGCAAGTTCATAGAGCAATCCGGCCACACAATTATTGGCGAGGAGTGCAAAACCGCGTCGGTCGAGGGCGATCATCTGATGGGAAAGACGCCGCCGGACCAGAATCGTCATCACCGTTTTGGCCCGCACGCTCAACGACGTGTGAACGCGCGTGAGCGCGCGGGCGATTACTCGGCCTGTTGCAGGAGGACGACCCGATAATGTGTTCGTATCAGGCACGAGTGCGCCATCCGATTCGCGAGAGCAGGCCGTTTCGCAAGTCAACCGGCGTGCCGTACAGGCCCAGAATAGTCGAGATCGCCAGACACCCAACCAAGGCAACCGTCCAGCGCAGGGAGAAAGCAGTCGTAGATCGGGAAAGTGCCAGCGCGAATCCGAGGACCAGGCTGCAAATCGCTAGCATTACGCCGCTCCGTCGCAGCGTCCCTAATTCGAATTCAAGCAATACATAATTCATGGCGACCCTGAACACATAAGCGGCGGCAACACCGACCAACCCAAAAAAGGTCAGTGCGCAATACAGGACGACCCAGTAGGGGACGACCTGAACCAGATCGACCTTGGCGACCAACTCGGGGCGAGACTGCGCGCGTAACGCATATAAAGGAATACGAGACATAGAATCGAACCAAGCACCGACCATAAGAATTTGCCCGACGGCAGCCGAGAAGCTGGCGAAGTCCCGCCCGACCCAAAGCGTTAAGAATGGGCCGATCGCGAATATCCCCACGACGATGATCGGCAACATAATCACCATCAACAAGCGTTCGAAACGAACGCTCTGGTGCAGCAAGTCATCGCCTCTCAACGCCGAAAGTTTAGGGAAGATAGCCGAACCTAGAGAATTGGCGATGATCGTTGAGCGGTCGCTGAGGCTGTAGGGCACCGAAAAATAGCTGACCGCACCGGCGCTGATGCCGGCACCGATCGCAAAACGGTCGATGCCGCTCATCAACGGTGAAAATAACGACGATAAGGTCACCCATCCACCGAACTTGAGCATGCTCACCATGCGTTGTCGGGAATAGCTGGCTCGATGGCCGGACAGGACCACGCGTCGAACTTCGAACCAAAGCAGCAATAGCGTCAACACGCGCGCCAACAAAGCAACGGGAAGAACGACCGTGAGCTTCGGCGATACCAGCAGCGCCGCCAGCAGCGGCAGAATTTGAAACAGCAATGTGCCGCCGGCGGAAAACATGTTCAGCTTTCCGAACCGGTTCAATCCCTGAAGCGCGCCGCCCAGAACTCCGGTAATCGTGACGAGTGGCACACCGAGGGCGAGCCAAGGCACGGCCGTCGTCATCTCCAGACGCATCGCCGGATCGGTTTTCATCACATGGGTGAAATAATAAGTCGCGATAGGCCACAGGATCAGGCCGCCCAACATGCCGATCGCGGAATTCGTGATCAGCGCACTCCAGACGAGTTGGGCCCGCTCTTCATCGGCGTCGTTGCTGGTGGCCGCGAGATGATGGGACGTCGCCATTCCCAGTCCGAGATCGAACAAGCCGAAATAACCGAGAAAAAGCCAGACGATCGCCAGGATCCCGAATCTAACCTCGCCGATCGCGTGCAGATATGCGGGGACTGTTGCCAGCGATACAGCGACCGGAAGGGCTGCACCTAGCAGATTATAGGCGGTATCTCGCTTGGTGCTCATCGCAGGTCATGCATCGTGGACGAGGTCGTTAGTCGAGAAGAATGAGCGCCACAAGGCTGTCCCCGCCGCATCCTGACTGCCGGGTAATTGCCTATCTGCAAAAGCATGCCTAGTGGGTTTTTGTTATTCGGATCAGAGGGTACGACAATGCAGTGGCGCCAGCGCCTGATCCATCTTTCCCGACATCGCTCGCTGCAGCCTGTCTGGGAATTCACACATCGGTCGTCGTTGGTTTCGATGAACTTCTGGGCGTCGCTGTTCCGGACGAGTGGGGAGCGTGAGGCCCTGGACGTTGTTTTCGGAAGATTGAACGGCCGGGCGCCAATCCTTTTCGATGTCGGTGCCAATATCGGTGACTACACCGCGATGCTGCTCGACCGGTTTGGATCTTCCGCGAAAATATTCGCTTTCGAGCCCAGCCTGGGCGCCTTTGGAGCATTGAGCGAGAAGTTCGACGCTGTCCCATCGGTCACGTTGAGCCGACTGGCATTGAGCGACGCATCGGGGGATCGCACCCTTCACAGCGACGCGGACGGATCGACGATTGCCTCACTGGAGAATCTGGAAAGTCCGATACGACCTTTCGATCCCGATCATTTCCAGACCGTCGCGTGCATGCGTCTCGACGATTATTGCGCGGAGCATGCCATCGCACGGATCGATTTCCTGAAGGTTGATGTCGAGGGGCATGAATTGAGCGTACTCCGCGGAGCAACGCGTTTACTGGCCAGCCGAGCGATCGACGTAATCCAGTTCGAATTTGGCGAGCCGAACATCGATTCACGCACATTCATGCGTGACTTCGTCAACTTGCTCCAGGGTTACGACTTCTTCCGGATCGTTCCGGGAGGCCCGGTCCCATGGACATATGCCGGCGGGCGATCGGAAATTTTCGCGACCATCAATTACCTTGCTGTCCGCCGCGACGCCTGATTTCTTGTTTCAAAGGCGCCAGACTTTGAATGCGACGATATCTTTGAGCCACGCGCAACTGAAAGAAATTCAAGCTGATGAACGATGATTTGATGCGGCTGTGTGACCCCGAAACCGGCGATGCGCTGCTCGAGCAGGACGGTAAGCTGGTGGCGAGATCGGGCGGCGAGTATCCGATCGTGGACGGCATACCCCGTTTTGTCCCATCGGAATTCTATGCCGCGAACTTTGGCAAACAGTGGCGTATGTTCCCGAAGACGCAGCTAGATTCTTTTACCGGAATACCTATTTCCGGCGATCGTCTGAAGCGCTGTCTGGGAGGCAGCTTCGATCTCGTGCGCGGCAAGTCCGTGTTAGAGGCGGGTTCGGGAGCAGGCCGGTTTACGGAGGTGTTTCTGGCGGAGGGGGCGGTACTAGACTCGTTCGACATCTCCTCAGCCGTCGAGGCGAATGCGAAGAATAACGCCGCCAACACCTTCAATCTCGTGCAAGCCGATATCAGGTCGATCCCGTTCAAAAACGAGGCTTACGACCTGGTCGTATGTCTTGGCGTGCTTCAACATACGCCAGACACCGAACAAAGCATTGCTAGCCTCTGGACGAAGGTGAAACCGGGCGGCACGCTGGTGATCGATCATTATGATTGGAACCGTTGGCGCCTGCCGCCACCGATCGGTGGCGCGGAAATTTTCCATCGCCCGAGAATCTTGAGGATGGCTGCAGAAAAGCGATGGCCTGCGGTCAAGAAAAGCGTCGATTTCTGGTTTCCAGTCTACTGGCGGTATCGCGATAACGCGATCATGCGCCGCGTTCTTTCCAGGATTGGCGGGATTAATTTCTATTATCCGGATTTGCCTTTGGGAAGTCGCGAAGCGCATTATCAATGGTCGTTGCTGGACACGCACGACGCCCGTACAGATTTTTACCATCGCTATCGCACCGTGGGCTCGATTAAATCCACCCTCGATAGTTTGGGTGCTGTCGACATCGCCGTCTGGAAAGGCGGCAATGGGGTCGAGGCTCGATGCGCCAAGCCACTTTGAGAAACGAAAGCGCAGGCGTCTCCTCATGTGTGGCATAACTGGACTTATCGGCCCGGGCGCTGCTGCCCCGGAAATTATAGCGGCGATGACCAAACGCATCGGGCATCGCGGACCTGACGACCAAGGTACTTGGCGCGATGCCGAGACACCGATCGCGTTGGGACATCGTCGACTTGCAATCGTCGATCTGTCGCCGACGGGCCATGAGCCTATGATCAGCGCGTCGGGTCGCCTCGTCGTAGTATTCAACGGTGAAATTTATAACCACGTTGCCCTGCGCAAGCGGCTGGATGCCGAGGGGCGCGCGCCGGAAGGCGGGTGGCGCGGTCACTCGGATATCGAAACGTTTCTCGAGGCGATCGAACATTGGGGGCTCGATAGCGCGCTGGACTCGGCAGTCGGGATGTTTGCCCTTGCGATCTGGGATCGCCAGCTGCGCCGCGCATCTCTCGTTCGAGATCGGTTCGGCGAGAAACCGTTATATTACGGCTGGGTCGGTGGAGATTTCGCATTCGGTTCGGAATTGAAAGCTCTGGCGGCGCATCCACGGTTCGACAACGGCATCGATCGCGCAGCGCTGACGTTGCTGACCGAGCGTGCCTATATTCCCGCACCGTTTTCGATTTATCACGGGATATATAAACTTCTGCCAGGCACTATTCTTGAGATCGAAGGTACCGCCCCGCCATCCGAACTCAAGAAAGCTCCCGTTGTCGGGCGGCGCTACGACGGTTTGTCGATCCGTCAATTTTATTCCTATCGGAACGTCGTTCGGAGCGGGACAGAAAATCGCTTCGTCACCGAAGGTGACGCCACGGATGCGCTTAATGCTGCCTTGCGCGCCGCCATCGTCGATCAATCGGTCGCTGACGTGCCCGTCGGAGTATTCTTATCGGGCGGGATCGACAGTTCGACGGTGACGGCGCTCTACCAGTCGATCAGCGACACGCCCATTCGGAGCTTTTCGATCGGGTTTTCCGAAGCTGGCTATAATGAGGCGGAAGACGCCAAGCGTATCGCAGCGCATCTGGGGACCGTGCATCACGAGCTCTACGTCAGCCCCGGCGACGCGCTGGAGGTGATTCCGCTTCTCCCGGAAATCTACGACGAGCCGTTTGCGGATTCGAGCCAGGTTCCGACCTATCTCGTCAGTCGCTTCGCACGGCAGCATGTCAGCGTAGCACTGACCGGCGATGCAGGGGACGAGCTGTTCGGCGGCTATTATCGCCATTTCATGGTGGAAGCGATTTGGGAAAAGCTGAGATCCGTCCCACGATTTGCACGCGCGATCGCGGCGCGCCCGGCGAGCGGCATGCCTGATGCCATCTTGTCTGCTGCAGCCCGGACGGCGGGGTTCGGCGGGATTGCAAAAGATCCGGGTAAGATCCGCAAGTTTCTGGCCATCATCGGAACGTCTCGAGGGCTCGAAGACGTCCTTCAGAGCTTCCTCGACGAATGGACGCAGCAGCCTTCAATCGTGCTGGGCGGGGACCGGTCGGCGCTACACCCAGATCTCGATCTGGGGTCAAAGGCCAGCGCACTTGACCGCGTCACGTATCATGATGCGGTCAGCTACATGAGCGACGATATCCTGTGCAAGGTCGATCGGGCGGCAATGGCCGTGAGCCTGGAGACCCGAGTTCCTATGCTCGATCACCGCGTTGCAGCAGTTGCCGCCCGGATTTCGCCCGGGATGAAAATTCAGAAGCGCAAGGGCAAGATACCTTTGCGGACCCTGCTCGACCGGCACGTACCTGTGCGTCTTACCGATCGGCCGAAGGCCGGCTTCGCTGCTCCGGTCGACCATTGGCTCCGTGGGCCGCTTCGCGACTGGGCAGAGGCGTTGCTCGATGCCAAGGAAATGCGCGAGGATGGCTGGTTCGATACCGATCGTGTGCAGACCGAATGGCGACAATTTCTTGCGGGCAACGCTGTCCCGGCCAGCCGATTGTGGCCGATATTGATGTTTCAGGCTTGGAAGCAACACAATAATCGATAGCAGAAGTGTCGGAAACTATCGGCAAAAGATCATCGCCGGCTTTTCCGATCGAGAAATCTTTCACTGCCCCACACGGTGACCAGGGCGATCCGCGCCAGCTCCTTCGCGAGCCGACGGGAAGACCAGTACGTGCAGGCGAGAAGCGCTGCCCTGCTGGCGGCATAAAATATCTGTCCGGAGTAAAGCGCTGCCATGTATCTGAAATCTTGCGCCATCAGTGCCTGGCGGCGCAATTGTTTGCGATGATCGGGAAAGCCCTGCAATAATCTTTGAGTTCCGAGAACGTTTACATACCCGCGGGTGATAGTCCTGAGAGCCTGTTGCTTGGTTTGCGATTGACCGCTCGTGTTCCCGGTGAATATTCGGTACTGGAAGAGAGGCTGGTTCACGAAACCGACTTGCGAGCCGGTATTGGTTACGATGACGAACTGAGCGATCAGGTGATCTTGATAGCTCAGTCGCCGGAACATCGGCACGGAGACGCTATCGATGAAGCGTTCCAGTTCCACCAGATCGATCGCTGCGCGCCGGATGCTGAACGCACTGCCCAACCATACGCCCCGGTAGGAGAGTATCGACTGTTTCAGTGCCTCTGACAGTCCCTCCTGGTCCGCATGCCGTCGAACGATGCGCCTGGTATTGCGTTGCGTATCGTCGAGTGTCCGGGTCCGCAGGCCTTCCGCATCGATGATCGCGTAATCATGCGAGAGCAGGACGACATCGGCTCGATCCCGCCAGATCGGAGCGATAACCGCAAGCTTTTCTGGGCTCCACAGATCATCGCCATCTAGGAATGCGACTATGTTGCCGGTGCTGGCCCGAATCCCGGTTAGTGTCGCGTTCAAGACGCCGCCATTTCGATCGAGTTTGACCAGCCTGACGCCGTTCCCGAAGGCGGCTATCACGTCCACCGACCGATCGGTGCTCGCATCATCGATCACGATGATTTCGTGAGGGCTTCTGCGCTGATCCAAAACGGACTGAATGGCCGGGCCAATATATCGTTCGAGGTTATAACACGTGATGACGACGCTAATTCTCGGCTCGTCTTCAGAACTTGTCATAGCCACCCTTTTGTCGAGCTTCATCAACGACCGTGACCGGCGTTCGCGCGACGTTTTCGCGCTGAATGGCGCGTGTGGTCGGCAGTTAAAACGTGAGCCGTCAGGTGTCCAGCTACCGTCCGGTAGCAGGTTCTTCGAACCGAAGGTTGCCGACCACCGTCACGGTCGGTAAGCGCGTCGACTCTAGGTGTTTCGGGAGTAGCAGGACGATGTGCGGCATCGCAGGCGCGATTGGCGTCAAGCCGATCGATCCGCCGGTGGCGGTAGCGATGCGGGATACGCTGGCGCATCGTGGCCCGGATGATGCGGGGGCCTGGTTCTCCGACGATCGTCGTATCGCTTTGCTGCATCGGCGCTTGTCGATCGTGGATCTCTCGCCGCTCGGCCATCAGCCGATGGCGTCGGCCGGGGGGCGCTACGAACTCGTCTATAATGGCGAGATCTACGATCACCTCGCGATCCGTGCCGAGTTGGAGGCGTCGGGCACCGCGCCGGTGTGGCGCGGCCACTCGGATACCGAGACGTTGCTCGCCGCGATCGATGCGTGGGGCGTGCGCCGAGCGATCGAGCGCGCCACGGGCATGTTCGCGATCGCGCTGTGGGACCGGCACAGCGGTACGTTGACGCTCGCGCGCGACCGGTTCGGCGAGAAGCCTTTATATTATGGCTGGGCAGGGGGTATTTTCGCTTTCGCGTCCGAACTGGGCGCGATCCGCGCTGTGCCCGGTTTCGCCAATCCTGTCGATCGCGCGGCCTTGTCGTCCTTGCTGTCGCGGACCTACATTCCGTGCCCACAATCTATCTATCAGGGCATCTTCAAACTGCCGCCCGCCATGGTGCTTACGCTAACCCCGGACGCGGTGGCACAGCCGCGCCGCGTTCCGTTCGCCGAAGGGATGCAAGATGGCGCGACCCTGGAGCGTTACTGGTCGTATCGCGATGTCGTGCGTGACGGGCTCGACACGCCCTTCGCCAGCGAGGCCGAAGCGGTCGAGGCGGTTGAGGCGGCAATGTCTACGGCCGTGGCCGGGCAGGCGATCGCCGATGTTCCGGTCGGCGCGTTTCTGTCGGGCGGTTTCGATTCCTCCACTGTCGTCGCATTGTACCAGGCGGCCTCGCGCGGCACGATCCGCACCTTCTCGATCGGGTTCGAGGAAGCCGGTTTCGACGAAGCGGTTTATGCCCGAGAGGTTGCGCGGCATTTCGCCACCGAACACCACGAGATGTATGTCGGTTCGGCGGATGCGATCGCGGTCATTCCTCGCCTGCCTAGCATGTATGGCGAACCGTTCGCGGATTCCTCCGCCTTGCCGACACACCTCGTCAGCGCTTTCGCGCGCCAGCATGTGACAGTCGCACTATCGGGCGATGGCGGCGACGAATTGTTCGGCGGCTATAACCGCTATCTCCACGCGCCGCGGCTGTGGCGGTCGCTCGCGCCGTTGCCGCGCGCGCTACGCCGGATCGCGGCGGGGGCGGGGGCGCGGCTTCCCGATGCGGCGTGGAATACGCTGGGGTCGATCGCCGCGCGCAAGCGGCGTCCGCCTTTCTTCGGCGGCAAGGTGCGCAAGGCGTTGCGCACGGCGGCGGATGCGCGCGGGCTGGACGACGTCTTCGCCTCATTGCTCGACGAGTGGCATTTGCGCGCGACGCCGGTGCTCGACGCGGACGGTTGGCGCCGGACGCCGCTTGATATGGATATCGGGGTCGCACCCGATGCGGTGCGCATGATGTATGCCGATGCGACGACCTATATGACCGACGATATTCTCGCCAAAGTCGATCGCGCGGCGATGTCGGTCAGTCTCGAGACGCGCGTGCCGTTCCTCGATCACCACGTCGCGACCGTCGCGGCACGTGTGCCAATCGATCACAAGATCGTCGGCGGAAGCACCAAGCACGTATTGCGCCAAGTCCTGTATCGTCATGCTCCGAAAGCGATGTTCGAACGGCCCAAAGCGGGCTTCGCGATGCCTGTCGGCCAATGGCTGCGCGGCCCGTTGCGCGACTGGGCGGAGGACCTGCTCGATCCCGTGCGCATGCTGCAGGAAGGGTATCTAGATCCGGCCCCGATCCAGTTGCGCTGGCAGCGGCATCTTGCCGGCATGGCGGAAGATACCCCGGCTTTATGGGCGGTATTGATGTTTCAAGCCTGGCTGCGTCAGGGCGGTGCGGCACCGAGCTATGCCTAAAACCATCGTTCTGTCGATCAACACCAGTTGGAATATCCTCAATTTCCGCCGTAACCTGATCGAACGGTTGCAGCACGAGGGCTTCGACGTCGTCGCGGTGGCACCGCGCGATGCGTATAGTGCCGCCTTGGTGGCAATGGGCGTCCGCTATTTTCCGATCGAGATTGACAGTAAGGGTCTGTCTCCGCTGCAGGATATCATGCTAACGGTAGAATATTATCGTATCCTGAAACGCTTGCGCCCGGCGGCCTATCTCGGCTGGACGATAAAACCCAACGTGTACGGGTCACTTGCCGCGCATGCGCTCGGCATTCCGGTCATCAACAACATTTCGGGTCTGGGTACTGCATTCATCAAGGTGGGGTTGCTCACGCGACTGGTGCGGCGCTTGTACCGAGCAGCCTTATCGCGCTCGGCGACGGTGTTCTTCCAGAACCGGCACGATCGCGACCTGTTCGTCGCGCAGGATCTGGTCTCGTCGATGCAGACCGCGTTGTTGCCGGGCTCGGGCATCGATCTCGCGCACTTCGCACCCGATCCGGCGGAGGAGGCACCCGTACCAACCTTCCTGATGGTCGCGCGGCTATTGCGCGACAAGGGCGTGGTCGAATTTGCCGATGCGGCGCGAATCGTGCAGCAGGCGCGCCCGGACGCCCGCTTCGAACTGCTCGGCTTTCTAGACGTGCAGAATCGCACCGCGATCGATCGCGAGATGGTCGAGTGCTGGGAGCGGGAAGGCGTGCTGCACTATTTGGGCGAGGCGAGCGATGTCCGCCCGCATCTTGCGCGAGCCATGGCAGTCGTGCTGCCATCCTACCGGGAAGGCATGCCGCGCTCGCTGCTCGAGGCGGCGGCGATGGGGCGCCCGCTGATCGCGACCGACGTTCCTGGTTGTACCGAGATCGCGCGGCATGGCGACAACGCGCTGCTGTGCCGGGCGCGTGACGCGGCGTCGCTTGCCGAAGCGATGCTCGCCATGCTCGCGCTGACCCCGGCAGACCGCGCCACGATGGGCGCGCGCAGCCGGAAGATTGCCGAGCAGGAGTTCGACGTGACGCTGGTCGAGGCGCGCTATCTCGAAGCGATCGGGCGCGCGACGTCGCTCTGATCTACAGGTTCAGGTGGCGCGCCGAGGAGGTGATCCGCTGCCGCCGCACATAGGGGCGGGCACCGGTAATCAACGCGACGCATGCAGAGAATACGGCGGACAGCGCGGCGGTACGCAGCGGATAATCGACGAGGCTGTGTAGCATCATCGCGACGATCGCGATGATAGCCGCTTGCGCAAAATGATCAGGGCTTTCCGCCTGCCAGATCGCGCGTGCGCGCACCGCTACCCAAGCCAGGAAAACTACGGTCAATACCATCCCCGGCAGCCCGGTTTCGAGCAGCAGTTCGAGCCAGTCACTGTGGGCGTGATTCATGAACGTCGATGTGACCGATGGCAGCTTTTCATGCATGTGATAGACCGACTGGAAGCTGCCGATCCCCGATCCTATCGGGAAGAACTCGCGTGCTGCTTCCCATGTCAGCGAGAACGACGTCTGGCGAGAGGCCTCGACGTTCGCATTTTGCTGCCCGAACAGATTGTTGCCGAACGGTCCGACCGCGATCGCCACGATCGTGGCGACGGTCGCGACGATCGTGACGATCGCCAATGGCTTGCGCAGCACCGGACGCTGCTTCCCGAACACCAGCCAGGTCCCCAGAGCGATGGGCACGCTCAGCCCAATGCCGGCCAGCGACGAGTTAAGCAGCAGGCCTACGAAAATCAGGATATACATCGCGACGGTCAGCAGCCGGATCGCCGATGCGCTGCGCGATTTGGCACCGCGGCTCAACAGGTTTGTCTGCAGCGCGGCAAGAAACGGAATACACACCAGCAACAGCGTCGCAGTGTGGTTGCTGTTGGCGAAAAAGCCGACGGCGAGGCCGAAATTGGTGATCTCGTAGAAATATGCGCTTTCCGATCCGTCGACCACCTGCAGCGCGCCTAGAACGATCGATGCCAGGGTTACCAGCACGATTACCCCTGCAATGCTTCGCGCGCGGAATGCTCCGATCATTATGATGCCGAGGAATGTCGCGAATGCCGGCAGCAACCATAACAGGCTGGCCAGCGCCCGATCGGGTGCCAGCGTCAGAGGCAGCCAGGGCAGGGGTACCCCGATCAGGCCGTAGCCTTTTGCAATGGCATCGCGCCCGGGTAGCAGGGTCCATATCGCGGGCGGCAGCGGAATTAGTTGCAACAGCGCGATCGCGACCAACGCCGCGCCGAGCGCCAGAGCGGTGCGCACTTGGGGAGAGACGCCGGACTCGATCAGATGCCAGAGCGACCAGACGATCAGTGGCAATGCGATCAGCTGCAGCGTCAGATTGGCGATGAAGCCCGCGGCGCTGGCACCGCCAAGGAGAAGGCAGGCGAGCAGATAGGCCGGGACGATTGCGTGGCGGCTCATTTAGGGGCTCCCGCCGCAGCGACAGTGCGCAGGTCGAGGTCGCGCAGGCTCAGATTGATCGGCGTGGGGAATTCACCGGCCGCGCCGGATAGCGTCAGTTGCTGGGCCGGGCAATTGGCTGGAACGACGAAGTCCGCGGTGTTGCGATGCGGCCCGCCCGTCGTAACGACGGGCAGCGTCATCAGGTCGCCCGTGCCGCCGGTCTTGCAGCGCAGCGACCAGATCAGGGATGGCCCGGTTCCGGTCTTGCTCCCTTCCGCAGTGATCGTGAAGCGATATCGGCCAGGACGCAGCACGAGCAATTGTTGCGCCAGATCGCCATTGTCGCGGCCGTAATAATTGATCGACAAGGTCCCGCCGCGGATATCTGCCGCACCGAGGCTGTTGGCGACCAAAGTCCAGTTGAAAGGAGATGATCCGGGTACTTGCTGGAAGCTGGCATCGAAAACCGGGGTGGCGGTCTGTTGGGGGGACAGGCCGTAGACTCTTTGCCACACCGATCTTGCCGCGGCATAGTGGCCTTTGTCGATCAACCGGTTGACCAGCACCGGGCCCCATCCTTGCGGGGCACCGGCATCCCGCCGCGCGGCTGGGCTGGCCAGCGCGAAGATCGTCGTCGGTGCGGCATCGGACCTGGCCAACGCGACCAGAACGTCGGATTCCAGCGCCGGGTCGGCGGCCAGCGTGCGGCGGACGGCGTCGCGCGTTTCCGGCGCCAGGCTCATCTGCGCCATCGCATTGGCGATCGCGCCCTGGGCCGGGCCGACCAGCCTCGATGAAACCGAGAATTGCGCCGCCGCCTCGCTGTAGCGACCGGTGCGCAGATAGCGATCGAGCAGGAGCAGGTGCACGACACGGTCGCGCGGATCGCGCAACTGTGCCGCCTCCAGCGTGGCGAGCGCGCGGTCGGCTTGCCCGTCAAGCAATTGCTGATGGCCCAGGATCAGGAACGGGCGGGCATCGAGGGGCGCGCGCTGCGCTGCACGGCGAACATCGTTCAGTGTCGCGGTGTCGAGGATGCCGCGCTGTTCGACCAGCGCGGTCACTGCCGGCCCTAGGATCACATCGGGATCTCGCGGTGCGATCTGCGCCACGCTGGCGGACGTAACGGGCACGGCCTGCACGATGGCGGCCCGCACGCAAAGATATCCGACCCAAGCCGCGGCGATCGCCAATACGAGCGCGACAATGATCCCGCGCGAGTTCAGCAATCGCTCAATCCCCATTTTTCGTCGTCAACATGATCCGGCGCTTCTTGTCGTTGCTGTCCGCGACGTAGCGATACTGATCCTTGTTCTGGCCATAGCCATATCCGTAGCCGTACCCGTAAGAAGCCTGCGCCTGGTAGCGCGTCAGGATAGCACCGATCACATGCGCACCGGCGGTCCGCAGCCGGTTCTGCGCCTCGACCACCGCGCGGGTGCGCGTGCGGCCGGATTCGACCACCATCAATGTCGCCTGCACCATCGTCGAGAGCAGAGGCGAATCGGCAAGGCCGAGGATCGGCGGGCCGTCGATGACGACGTGGTCGAACGTCGCCGCCGCATCGGCGAGCAACGATGCGAACCGCGCCGAGGCGATCAATTCCGGCGGGCTCGGGGGCACGGTGCCGGCCGGCATGATCCAGAGCCCCTCGACCTCGGTCTGCAGAACGTGTTCGCTGAGCGACGAACCGTTCGTCAGGACGTGCGACAGGCCCACCTCGTCCTTGCCCGTCACGAAGGCGGGGCGGCGCATGTCTGCGTCGATCAGCAACACCGTCTTGCCCAGACGGGTAAAGCTCTGCGCCAACGCCCAGGCCGACGTCGATTTGCCCTCCGCCGGTCGCGTGCTGGTCATCAACAGCGTTTTCGGCGCACCACCTTCGGCGACGAACTGCAACGCCGTCGCGGTCGACAGATAGGCCTCGGTGACCGGCGACAGCGGGTCCTTCAACTCGTCGATCGGCTTGGCCAGCTTGGCGTTGGGGATTCCGCCGAGGAACGGCAACTGCATCTTGTCGCGCACGTCGTCGGGTGTCTTGATCGTATCGTTGATGAATTCGAGCGCGATCGCGGCGAGCATACCGAGGATGAAGCCCAGTCCCGCACCGATGGCGAGGTTGAGGTACAGGTTGGGCGAGAACGCGCCGCTCGGCACGGGGCCGCGATCGACTACGGAGGCGACCGCGGTACCGATGCCGCTGGCGACGCCGATCTCCTTATAGCGTTGCAGCAGGGCGTCGTAGAGTGATCGGTTGGTGTCCACGTCGCGTTGCAGGATCGTGTATTGGATGCGGCGTCCGCGCTGGTCGAGCACCGACGAACTCAGGCCGGCAACCTGAGCGCGTAGGCGGTTTTCCTCGCCTTGCGCCGCCTGATATTCCTGCCGCAACGAACCGACGCGATCGCTATTCGCGGTCCGCGTCTCACTGGTCACGGAGGCGCGCAATGCATCGATCCGCGCGCGCAACGCTACCATTTCGGGATATTCCGGGCGGAACGTCTGGAGCTTCTGCTGATATTCGGCATCCAGCGCGGCGATCTGGGCGCGCAACGGTGCCGCATTGGCGCTTCCCTCGGTAGTAGCCCCGCCGAGCACGGCCTCGCGATAGCGCTGTTCGGCGGCGATCCGCTTAGCCTGGGTCGCTCCCAGCGCATTGTTGAGCGCCACCAGCGTGCTGCCCGTCAGCGAGTTGGTGTCGCCGCCGGTGTCGCTGCTGCCGGTGGTGATCAGCCCCTCCTGCTGGGCATAGGCCGTCAGCTGGCGCTCGGATTTCTCCAATTCGCGCCGCGTATTGACGATCTGACGCTGCAGGAACTCGCGCGCATAGGAGGATGAGGCGTAGCGCCGTTCGAGATTGGTCGAGACATAGGCATCGGTGATGCCGTTGACGATCACCGAGGCGAGTTGCGGATCGCGCGCGGTGAAGCTTATGTCGACCAGCTGGCTTTGCGGGCGCAGTTTCACTTTCGTGCCGCTCTGCACGACGCTCGCTGCGATCTTCGTGTTCTGCGTGCGGTCCGTGCCCTTGCCGACGACCTTGGGATTGCTGGCGAGGTTGAGATCCTGCGCCACGCGTTCGGCCAGCGCCTGACTGTTCAGCAGGCCCAATTGCGTGCCGATGAAATTCACGTCGCGCATCGCCGACGTCTGGCGGCCACCCTTGCTGCCTTCGCCCGAAATCACCTCGATTTCGGGCGGGGTCAGTTCGATCGTCGCGACCGAGCGATATTTGAGCGGTGTCAGCAACGTGACCAGCACCGCGCCCGCCAGTCCGATCCCGATCGCGGCGAGGATCAGCCAGCGCCATTCCACCAGCACGCGCCACAACAGCGCCAGCGACAATTCGCGGCTGCTCTTGGCGGTGCCGTAGCCGCCATACCCGGCACCTGCAAAGGGTACGGCCACGTCGCGGGATTGTTCGCGCGTGACCGTGAGGTTCGTTGGGGCCGCCGGCCCGCTGCTTGCCATGTAACGGAAGTCCTAGAAACTGTGTCGGGAGTAGGGCGTCAGAGCGCCAGGAAAAGCGTGGTCAGCGGCAGCGCCTGCAGAATGTCGCGCTGCGCCTTCTTCACCCCGGATCCATCGACCACCACGGTATCGCCGGGATAGATCTGCGGATCTTCCTCGGTCCCGCGGCGGATTCGCGTTAGGTCGAATGCGGCGGCCATGCGCTTGCCGTCGATCGTGCGGAACACCGCCACGCGCTTGGGATTGGCGAGGTCGTCGGTGCCGCGCGCCAGTGCCACGGCCTGCAACAGCGTGAGCGCGCCGACGGCGGGGAAGATGCCGGGCTGGCGCACCGATCCGTCGACCGTGACGACGCGGCTCGCGGAATCCTTCAGCGTGACGGTGACGTTCGGATTGCGCAGATACTTCTCGCCCAGCTTGCGTTCGATCGCCGTGGCGAGTTGGCCCGTGCTCAGCCCGACCGCGTCGAGCCGCCCGACCAGCGGCATCGTGATGCGCCCGCTCTGGTCGACGGCGTAATCGCGACTGATGTCCGCCACCTGGAACACGCTGACGGTGATCGTATCGAGCGGTGCCAGCTTGTAGGTATCGTCGGCCGCGGCCACCTTGGGCGCATCCGGCGTTCCGAAATTGCTGACATTGTAAGGAATTACGCCACCGCGGCTGCCCCCGCACGCGGATAGCAGCATGGCCAGACCAACCACCATGAGTCGGCCTATCAATCCGCTACACGTCATACCAAATCGCCCTGCAATCCCATCGCATCCAAGCCGATGCGGGCCGAACGCTTACAATTAACCGCGTCTTCTCGCAAGCCGCGCGACTATTCGCCGGTTGCCACGAAGGTCAGGTTCGCTCCCTCGATCACGGCCGCAGTCAGTATTCCGGTTCGATAGGCGCCGGTATCGATGCCGATCCGGTTCGCGCGCCGTTCCACGCCGTCGCTGATCGTATGGCCGTGGATCACCATGCAGCCATGATCGTGTCCGTCGGACAGGAATGGCTGGCGGATCCAGCGCAGGTCCTGCGGCTGTTGTTCCTCGATCTTCACACCCGGGCGGATTCCGGCGTGAACGAACAGATAGTCGCCGAAGCTGAACGTATCGCCCAGATCTTCGAGAAACCGGATATGCGCCGGCGGGATCGCCGCGCGCAGCATTTCGGCGATCCGCTCCTCGCTCATCGCCTGCAACGCGGAGGGCGCGACGCCGTAACTTTCGACACAGGCATCGCCGCCATAATCGAGCCAGTCATAGGCGATGTTGGGTTCCGCGTTCAGCACACGGAGCAGCATTTCCTCGTGATTGCCCATCAGACCCAGCGTCTTGGCCGGGAAATTGCCGAGCGAACACAGCCGTTCGACCACGCCGGCGGAATCCGGTCCGCGATCGATCAGGTCGCCCAGAAAACACAGCCCGATCGTCGGCAACGGACGTTCGACGATGTCGTCCTCGATCCGCGCGAGCAGGTCGTCGAGCAGATCCAGCCGCCCGTGGATATCGCCGATCGCATAGACGCGCTGCCCGTCCGGCCCGGAAAATTCGGACGCGGCGATATTCTCGGAAATGCGACGGAACAGTTTCTTGAACAAACGGACCTCGATGATGACGCGCGTGCCGCGGCGGCGGGATTAGCCGGTCCGCAGCAATGTAAGCACGATCGTTACAGCGTCCATAGCCGCATGTCGTGCGGCACCTGGGCCGATCCGGCGAGCGCGTTCTTCAGGTCGACGATCCCGCCACCCGGCGCGACGAGTGCGGCGAAGCGCCCGAAATCGGCCAGAAGTGCCTGATGCGGCACCGCCAGCACGACGAGATCATATGGCCCCGACGGCGCATCGACCAGCGGGATGGCATATTCGTGCAGCGCTTCGGGCGCGGAGACGAGCGGATCGTGGACTTCGACGGCATGGCCCCGTGCCTCGAACGCGGCGACCAGATCGGCGACCTTCGAATTGCGCAGATCGGGCACGTCCTGTTTGAAGGCCAGCCCAAGGACGAGCACCTTCGCGACCTTGCCGCCGTTCCAGTCGTGCACCTGCCCGGCGACCCAATCGGCCATCCCGTCATTGGTGTCGCGCCCGGCCAGGATGATGCGCGGATCGCAGCCCAGCTCGGTCGCCCGGTGCGCGAGGTAATAGGGATCGACGCCGATGCAGTGGCCGCCGACCATGCCGGGTTCGAACTTCAGGAAGTTCCACTTCGTCCCCGCCGCGGCCAGTACGTCGTAGACCGACAGATTCATCTTCGCGAAGATCTGCGTGATCTCGTTGACGAAGGCGATGTTGATGTCGCGCTGCGCATTCTCGATCACCTTCGCCGCTTCCGCCGCCTTGATCGAGGCCGCGCGGAACACGCCGCCGGTCGTCACGCGCCCGTAGAGTTCGGCGACCTGATCGAGGATTTCGTGCGTCTGCCCGGATACCACCTTGATGATGCGATCGACGGTATGTTCGCGGTCGCCCGGATTGATCCGCTCCGGCGAATACCCGAGAAAGAAGTCCTCGCCGCACACCAGTCCGCTGACGCGTTCCAGTTCCGGCCCGCACATATCCTCGGTCACGCCGGGATAGACGGTGCTTTCATAGACGACGATCGGCCGCCGCCCGGCCTTCAGCATCCCGCCCACGGTGCGCGTCGCGGCCATCACGATCGACAGATCGGGCGTGTTGTTGGCGTCGACCGGCGTCGGCACGGTGACGATATAGAAATCGGCCTCCGGACAGGCGGCGGGGTCGGTCGTCAATTGCAGGCTGGAGGCGGCAAGGCGATCGTCATCGATCTCTCCCGTGCGATCGTGCCCGTCCTGCAATTCGGCGATGCGCCCGGTGTCGACGTCCAGTCCCCAGGTCGTGAAGGATTTCGCCAGCGCCACGGCCAGCGGCAAGCCGACATAACCCAGCCCGACCACCACGACATTCGTATCTGCGGCCATTGCCGACTTCCTTAACCTGATCCAATTGCGGGCTTCTTTACCGGCAAAGCGCCACACGGCAAGCGGTGCGAGAGCGCGACCGGGGTCTCGCCCCACGCGCCGACCGGCATTTTCGCGCCGTGTTGTGCTTGCGCGGCGCGGCGCGTCATCACATGATCGCGCGATGCTTGGTGTATCCGATCCCGACCGAGCCGAAGCGCGCACCTTTCGCTATCTCGCCGATCTGTGTGGCGCGGTCGCCACCGATACGCCGATCGGCGGCGCGGTGCCGGACGATCCGGCCGCGATCCCCGCGCTGGTGCGACGCCACCGCATCGCGACACGAGCGACCGCCGCGCTCGCCACGGCGTTGCGCCCGTACGATCCCGCCGTCGCTGGCTGGTTGTCAAAACGGGCCCGGGCGCGCAGCGTCGCGGCATTGCACCGCACCGAACGCATGGCGGCGATATCGACGATGCTGTCGGCGGCGGGCATCCGCCATTTCGGGATCAAGGGCCCGGTCCTGGCGCAGCAGATCTACGGCGATATCGGCGCGCGCGACAGCAAGGATATCGATCTGCTCGTTGATCCCGCGACGATCGCGCGGGCCGCGACTGCGCTCGAGACGATGGGTTTTGCCGAATCCTCCGGTCATGCCGAAGCGGGCGAGCAATTCGCCAACAAGCACCGCACCTTTGTTGGCCATGGTATCGAGGTGGAGGTGCATACGCGCCTGCTCGACGTCGACGCGCTGTTGCCGCTGGCGTTCGAAGCCGTGTGGGCGCGCCGCGAAACGGTGTGGCTCGGCACTGTCGCGGTCCCGGCGCTCTCGATCGTCGATACCCTGCTGTATCTGTGCGCGCACGGCGCGCAGCACCTCTGGTTCCGGCTCAAATGGCTCGAGGATATCGCGCGGATCGCGACGCTGTCGGGATCGGCGGACGGTCCCTCGGTCGTGCGAGCCGCGATCGCCGCCGCGCGCGCCAGCGGGGCCGAGGCGGTCGTCACCAGTGCGCTGACGCTCGTCGACCGGGTCTTCGGACTGAAGGTCGCCACGCCGATCCGGACGTCTCGCACCAGCCGCGCGATCGTGCGACTGTCCGAAGCGGCGCTCGCCGCGCCCGCCGATTATGCATCCGCGCCGCCCGTCGGCTGGATCCTGCGCAAGCTGCCCGTCCAGTTCGGCATGGCACGCAACTGGCGATATCGCCGCGATCTGCTGCGCCTGCTTCTCCTGGCCCCGCGTGACTTCGATGCGACGGCGCTGCCTCGGGGCTTCGGCTGGCTGCGCCTGCCGTTGCGACCGGTGATGCTGCTGCGCGATCGCTGGACGCGCGGATCGAGCAGCAATTGACTTCGCCGGCGCGCCGAACGAGGTCGTCGCCATGAATCGATGCTGCGGCGAGGACGGTAGATGAGAGTGTTACGGCGATGAAGGCGGTCTCCGATCCACAGATCGCGTTCGGCGGCATGCAGGGCGTATATCGCCACGCATCCGAGGCCACCGGCACGGACATGACCTTCTCGGTCTATGTCCCGCCGCATGCCGAATGCGCTCGTCTGCCGGTACTGTGGTATCTCTCGGGCCTGACCTGCACGCATGTCAACGTTACCGACAAGGGCGAGTATCGTAGCGCCTGCGCCGAGGCTGGGGTGATCTTCGTCGCGCCCGATACGTCACCGCGCGGTGACGATGTGCCGGACGACAAGGAGTACGATTTCGGCCAGGGCGCCGGCTTCTATGTCGATGCGACCGAGGCACCGTGGTCGGCGAACTTCAACATGCGGCGCTATATCGAGGACGAATTGCCGGCGTTGATCGCGGCGGAATTTCCCATGGCCGACATGAATCGCCAGGGCATCACCGGCCATTCTATGGGCGGGCACGGCGCGTTGACGATCGCGCTGCGCAATCCTGAACGCTTCAGGAGCGTTTCCGCCTTCGCGCCGATCGTCTCGCCGCTGAATTGCCCGTGGGGCGAGAAGGCGCTGGGCGGGTATCTCGGGCCGGATCGCCACGCCTGGCGTGCTTACGATGCCTGCGCGCTGATCGAGGATGGCGCGCGCGTGCCCCAACTGCTGGTCGATCAGGGCGATGCCGATCAGTTCCTGACCGACCAGCTCAAGCCGGAATTGCTGCGCGCAGCCTGCGACGCTGCCGGGATCGATCTGACGCTCAGGATGCAGCCGGGCTACGATCACAGCTATTATTTCATCTCGACGTTCATGGCGGATCACGTCAAGTGGCACGCGGAGCGGCTGAAGGGCGGATAGGCGGATGCAGCATTACGATGTGGTGATCGTCGGCGCGGGCCATGCCGGCGCGCAGGCTGCGATCGCGTTGCGTCAGGCCAAGTTCGCCGGAACGGTCGCGATGATCGGCGACGAGCCGGAACTGCCCTATGAACGCCCGCCGCTGTCGAAGGACTATCTGTCGGGCGAAAAGACTTTCGAACGCCTGCTGATCCGCCCGCCGGCCTTCTGGGTCGAGCGCGATGTCGAGATGCTGCTCGGGCAGCGGGTGACGGCGGTCGATCCGCAGGCGCACACCGTGTCGGTCGGCGAAACCGCGATCGGCTATGGCCATCTGATTTGGGCCGGCGGCGGATCCCCGCGCCCGATGACCTGTTCGGGCCATGATTACGCCGGTGTCCACGGCGTGCGCACGCGCGCCGATGTGGACAGATTGATGGGCGAACTGGCCACCACCAAGCGTGTCGTCGTGATCGGCGGTGGCTATATCGGGCTGGAAGCGGCGGCAGTGCTGACCAAGCTGGGCAAGCACGTCACCGTGCTGGAGGCGCAGGACCGCGTTCTCGCGCGCGTCGCCGGGGAGCAGTTGTCTCGCTTCTACGAGGGCGAACATCGTGCGCACGGCGTCGTGGTGCGGCTCGGCGTGATGGTCGCGAGCATCGAGGGTGAGGGCGATAAGGTCACCGGTGTGCGACTGTCCGACGACGAGGTCGTGCCCGCCGATATGGTCATCGTCGGCATCGGCATCATCCCCGAAGTCGCCGCGCTGATCGCCGCCGGTGCCGAAGGCGGCAATGGCGTCAACGTCGATCGCCATTGCCGCACCAGCCTGCGGGACGTGTTCGCGGTCGGCGATTGCGCGATGCATGCCAACGACTTTGCCGATGGCGCGCCGATCCGGCTCGAATCGGTTCAGAACGCCAACGATCAGGCCACCTGCGTCGCCAAGTTCATCACCGCTGGTGATGCCGAAGCTCAGCCGTATCACGCGGTGCCGTGGTTCTGGTCCAATCAATACGATCTGAAACTGCAGACCGTCGGCCTGTCGATCGGCTATGATTCGACCGTGCTGCGCGGCGATCCCGCAGCGCGCAGTTTCTCGCTGATCTATCTGCGCGGCGGCAAGGTCATCGCGCTCGATTGCGTCAACGCGACGCGGGATTACGTGCAGGGCCGGGCGCTGGTGCTGGCCGGATCGTCGCCCGATCCCGCGCGACTCGCCGATCCCGAACAGGTGCTCAAGGAACTCGCATGACCGCCCCCCTGATTGCTGGTCCCCTTATCGCTGGCGTCGAACTCGGCGGCACCAAGTGCAATTGCATCCTGGCGACCGGGCCGGACGATATCCGCGAGGAAATCCGCATCCCGACGACCACGCCGGAGGAAACCCTCTCGGCGATCGAGGCGGTGCTGGATCGCTGGACCGGCTACGAGGCGCTCGGCATCGCCAGTTTCGGGCCGGTCTCGATCGACCCGCAGGCGGCCAATTACGGCTTCATAACCGCGACGACCAAGGCCGGCTGGACGAACACCGACGTCGCCCGGCGGCTGGCGGCACGGGCCGGCGTGCCGACCGGGTTCAACAGCGACGTGGCCGGCGCGGCGCTCGGCGAGGGAAAGTGGGGCGCGGCGCAGGGGCTGGCCGATCACGCCTACATCACCGTCGGCACGGGCGTCGGAGTCGGCCTCGTCATGCATGGCGAACCGACCAGCGGCATGACTCATCCCGAACTCGGCCATGTCCGCACCTCGCGGCTGCCGGGCGACGCGTGGCCCGGCATCTGCACCTTTCACGGCGATTGCGTGGAGGGCATGGCGTCCGGCCCGGCGATTCAGGCCCGCACCGGCACCCGCGCGCCGGATCTGGCGCTGGATCATCCCGCCTGGGACAATGTCACACACACGCTCGCGCAATTGCTCCACACGCTGGTGCTGACCGGTATTCCGCGTCGCATCGTCCTGGGCGGCGGCGTGATGACCGGCATGCCGCATCTGTTGCCGATGATCCGCACGCGGCTGGTGGAGAGCCTGGGCGGCTATGGCGCGACCGGGGATATCCAGCCGGTCGATGCCTTCGTCGTGGCGGCGGCACTCGGCAACAATGCCGGTCCGCTCGGCGCGATCGTCCTGGGGCAGCGCGCACTTCTTTAGCTGCGAATCCCACTTCGCGGGCGGGGCTCAAAGCAGCAGCAACGCCTGTTCCGCTTCCGCCTCGTCCTCCAATATTCCCGATAGCGTCAGCCCAAGCAGGCGCACGCCGTTCGGCACCGGCAGCTGGGCGTCCAGCAGCATGACGCCCGCCGCGAGGAACGCCGCCTGGTCCGCCACCGGCGCGGAAAACGAGCGCGCCCGCGTGATCGTGTGGAAGCCCGTGAAGCGCAGCTTCAGCGTGACCGTGCGGCCCTGCGCCCCGCTGCGGTCGATCCGCACCCACGCCGCCTCCGCCACGCGCTCCAGCGCGGCGATCAGGTCGGCGCGTTCGGTGAAGTCCTGGTCGAACGTGCGTTCCGCGCCGACCGACTTGGTCTGCCGGTGCACCCGCACCGGGCGATGATCCTCACCGCGCGCGGCGGCGAACAGATAGTCCGCGCTGCTGCGGAAGTTCGCGCGCAGCATCTCGATCGGCTGTGCGCGCAAATCCGCCCCGGTCACGATGCCAAGTCGCTCCATCTTCGCCGCCGTCACCGGGCCGACGCCGTGGAAGCGTCGCACCGGCAGGCTCGCGACGAACGCCGCGCCCTTGGAGGGTGGGATGACGCAAATGCCGTCCGGCTTGTTCTGGTCCGACGCCAGCTTGGCGATGAACTTGTTGTAGGACACGCCCGCGGATGCGGTGAGCCTGGTCTCGGCCTTGATCCGCGCGCGGATCTCCTCCGCGATCGCCCGCGCCGAACCGAGCCCGCGAACATCCTCGGTGACGTCGAGATACGCTTCGTCCAGCGACAGCGGTTCGATCAGGCCGGTATAATCCGCGAAGATCGCCCGGATCTGCTGGCTCACTTCGCGATAGACATCGAAGCGCGGCGACACGAACACCAGATCGGGGCAGCGCCGGATCGCGGTGACCGAGGGCATCGCCGATTTCACCCCGAAGGTGCGCGCCTCGTAACTCGCCGCCGCCACCACGCCGCGCGCCTTCGATCCGCCGACCGCGACCGGTTTGCCGCGCAAGCTGGGATCGTCGCGCTGTTCGACGCTCGCGAAAAAGGCATCCATGTCGATATGGATCACCTTGCGCTGGGGTGTGTCTTCGCAGGACATTACGAGAACATCATAACCGTTCGCGCCGGCCGGGACTAGCTATGTGGCGCATTCGATTGGCGATTCCGGGCATAATCCGCCGATCCTGCGCAGCGAATTCGCCCCGGTCGCCACTTTTGACTTGATCGCCGGGGGCCTGCCAGCTAGGCGCACCGACCTGCAATGTGTCGGGGCGTGGCGCAGTCTGGTAGCGCACTGGTCTCGGGGTCCAGGGGTCGTAGGTTCGAATCCTATCGCCCCGACCATTGCAGCGATATCACCGATATCGATCCGCAGGCCGCAACGGCCTCACACCCCGTCTCGCGCCGCCATCATCTCCTCCACGCCGACGAATTTCTCGCGCGGCGCGCCGTCGCGCGCGGCGGCGATTTCGGCCGCCTCGATTCTCTGCCAGTCGCGGAAGGTGACGACGTCCACCTTGCGCGCCGCCAGCAGCGCGTCGAGCGCCGGGCGGCCCTGCTTGCCGCTGTCTCCGGGCAGGTCGGCGGCGATCTGTTCGGCGATACGGAAACCGTCCGGGCGGTTAGTGCCGATCGTGCCCGTCGGCCCGCGCCGGGCCCAGCCGACCGCGTACAGGCCCGGCGCAATACGGCCGTCCACGTTCGCGAATCGCCCCAGCGCCTCGTCGTACGGCACGCCGGGGATCGGGGGCGTACGATAGCCGATGCAGCTCACCACCAGCCCGGCGGGGATCGCGTAGGTCTCCCCGGTGCCGTGCGCGTGGCCGTCCTTGTCGAGCGCGGTGCGTTCCACGATCACGCGCTCGACCTTGCCGTCGCCTTCGACCGCGACCGGCATGGCGAAAAAATCGAACACGACCCGGATCGGCTTGTCGCCGGGGTGCGCGGCGAAGGCGCGCAGATGGGCGACCGCCTTGCGCTGGCCCGGATCGAGCGTCGCATCCTCGGCGAGCGGGGGCAGGTCGGCCGTATCGACCACCGCGGTGGCGCGGGTTAGGTCGCCGAGTTCGCCGAGTTCCTTGGGCGTCATCGCGATCTGATGCGGTCCGCGCCGGCCGAGCAGGGTGACGGTATCGATCCGATGTCGTCCCAGGCCCTGCAGCGCGTGGCTGACGATGTCCGATCCGTCGAATTCCGCCCCGGTCTTGGCGAGGATCCGGGCGACGTCGAGCGCGACGTTGCCGTGGCCGACCACCACCGCGCCGGGGCCGTCGAGCGGCGGGGCCAGTCCGGCGAAATCGGGATGCCCGTTGTACCAGCCGACGAACGCCGCCGATCCGATCACGCCCGGCAGGTCGTCGCCCGGTACGCCCAGCGGTCGGTCGGCCGGGGCGCCGGTCGCCAGCACGACCGCGTCGTAGAGTTCGCCCAGTTCGGCGATGCTGATGTCCTGCCCGACCGAGACATGGCCGACGAAACGGACATTGTCGGTCAGCGCCACGGCTTCGTAGCGTCGCGAGACGCCCTTGATCGCCTGATGATCCGGCGCGACGCCGCTGCGGATCAGCCCGAACGGCACTGGCATCCGATCGATGATGTCGACCCGTACGTCGTCGCCGAAGGTCTTCTGACATGCCTCGGCGGTGTAATAGCCTGCCGGGCCGGAGCCGATGATCGCGATATGGCGCATAAAGCCTCTCCGTTTTGCCGGTAATGCTAGTACCGCGCGGAGAAGAGGGGAAGTTCCCAATTCCGCCGGGAGGCATCTCGACCTTAACGAATGCGCTGCTATGGCAAAGGGCAGTGTCCCTGGTCGAAATCCTCGCCTCGTTGCTGATCGTCGTGAACGTCGTGCTCGTCGCGCGGCGCAGCGTGTGGAACTATGCCTTCGCCATTGCCGGGGTCGCGATCTACGGCTGGATCTTCTTCGAGGCGAAACTGTACAGCGACATGCTGCTGCAGGGATTCTTCCTGATCGTGAATCTGTACGGCTGGCGACATTGGGCGCGCGGCATTGCCGAGGCGGGCGAGGTGCGGGTCGGGCGGCTGACCGTAGCGGCGCGAATGCTTTGGCTTGCCGCGATCCTCGTGGCCACGTTCGTCTGGGGAGGCCTGATGCACCGCTTCACGGACGCCTCCTATCCGTTCGTCGATGCCGGCGTGGCGATGGCCAGCGTGGCCGCGCAGATCCTGCTTTCGCGCCAGAAGCTCGAAAACTGGATTTTGTGGATCGCGGTCGATGCCGTCGCGGTCTGTCTGTATGTCGCCAAGGATCTGTGGCCGACGGCGATCCTCTACATCCTGTTGCTGGCGATCTCGGTCTGGGGCTTGATCGACTGGCGCAAATCGGAACGCATATGACCCGCACGATCTGCCTGCACGGCCCGGAGAGCACCGGCAAATCCACCCTCGCACCGCGGTTGGCGCGGGCATTGGGGGGCGCGGTGGTCGACGAATATGGGCGCACCTTCGCCGAGGCCAATGGGCTGGATTTCACGATGGCCGATCTGGTCCGCATCGCCGAGACGCATGACGGCATCACGCGCGCGCTGGCGGCGGGCGGGATCGATCCGCTGATCCTCGATACCGATCCTTTGATGACCGCGGTGTGGGCCGACATGCTGTTCGGCCACCGCGATCCGTGGTTCGATACCTGGCAGGGTACCGCGGACCTGTACCTGCTGCTCGATATCGATCTGCCCTGGGTGGAAGACGGAACGCGGATGTTCGGATCGGTCGAGGACCGGCAACGTTTCTTCGATCTCTCCAGAGCCGAACTGGAGCGGCGCGGGGTGCGCTGGGCGCTGGTCGGCGGGCAGGGTGACGGACGGTTCGCCAATGCGCTGGCCGCGGTGGAGGCGGCAGGGCTGGGTTAGTTCTTGCGCGGGGCCTTCGATCTGGACGTGCCTTTGGTCATCAGGTCCGGCTTGGGCGGCGGTTTCCATCCCGGCGGCGGAGTCACGCGCTGGCGGCTGGTGCCGATTCCCATGCTGCCGGGCTGCTGACGGGTAAGGCCGCTGGGGTCGATCGTATTCATGTCGGCGTCGGCGGATTGACCACGCAATATGCTGATGCGGTCGCGTAGAGACGCGGCCAGCGCGAAATCCTGCGCCTCGGCGGCGGCCTCCATCTGAAGGCGCAAGTCTTCGATCGTCACGGCCATCCGCACCCAACGCACGGACGGCCAGGACGATGCGCGGCTTACTTCTTCGCCAGCTTGTACTTCTTCACCGCGTCCAGCGTGCCCTGCACATGGCCGACCGGGTTCATCTGGCTGAGCGTGAAGATGATCTTGCCGTTCGGCGCGATCACGTAGCTCGTCCGGTCGGTCCAGCCGGCCTTGGCGGCGAGCGCCACGTCATAGCCGCTGATCACCGCCGGCGTCGCCGCACCGACGGGAAATTTGTCGCGGCATTCCACCTTGGAGAATTCGGCGATCCGCTCGACATTGCCGGCGGTCAGCCCGATCAGCGTCGCGCCGTTCTTCTCGAACTCGGCGGCCGCCTCGGCGAACTCATGCGCTTCGGCGGTGCAGCCCGAGGTGAAGGCCGCGGGGAAGAAATACAGGACCACCGGGCCTTTTTTTAGCGCTGATTTGAGGGAGAAATCGTACATCTTCCCGCCTTTCGCCGCCTTGGTGACGATGTCGGGCGCGGTGGCACCCACCTTCAGCGCGGCGAGCGCGGGCGTGGCGAGCGAGAGGGCCGTGACGGCGAGCAGGGCAGGGGCGATACGCATGAGGGGCTACACTCCGGTGGATGTAGCCCCTGCATAATGCGGAATCGTCGGGAGCGATATGGGTGTCGCCGGCCTTATTCTGACGCGCTTATTGTGACGGGGCGAGCTTCGTGTTCAGCACCCAGCCGACATTGTCGTTTTCGTCGGCGACCTCCCACCACAGGCCAGCTTTCTGCCCGGTCGGATACAGGATCGATCCGGCGGGCAGCGTGCGCATGACCTTGCCGGTCGTGGCCGCGGCGGTGCGCATCGCTACCGGGCCCTGCGCGGTGAAGGTCTTGGCCGGAGCCGCCTCCGCCGTGCCGGTGTCGCCCGGATTGACGTAACCCAGGCTGTTGACCAGCTTGGCGTAGGATTGAATGAACGCCAGCGTCACGATGCGGCCGATATCGGTGTTGTCGTAACCGCCGCCGACCACGCCGCCCGCGACGCCGCCGCCGAACATGCCGCCGCCACCGCCGAAGCTCAGGCTGTTCTTTGCGGCATACCCGTCTTCGGTCGCCAAGGTCTCGGTCGTGCGCACGTTGGTGATCGACAGCACCACGTTCGCTTCCATCTTCTTGCTGCGGATGCCGCCCAGGATCCCGCCGATCGGCCCGCCCAGCACGCCGCCGATGCCGGCACCGATTCCGCTGCCGCTGGCATTGCCGTTCGCCGCCTGCACTTCGGCCTGCAGCACGTAATCGGCCGCCTTGATCTGGCCCTGGCCCACGTTCGACCGGCGTTGCAGCCCGAGATTGCCGCCGATGTCGCGCTCCAGTTGCGCGGCCTGTAGGCCGCTGCCGCGATCGACGAGGTTGAAGCAACCCGAACGCTGCACCATCACCTTGAGCAGTTTCGACGGCGCGGCGAGGCTATATTGCGTCCAGCCGCGGGGATCGTCGCCATCGACGATCGAGATCGTGCCATGCTTGCGCGCACATTTCGGCACGTCGTTCATCGTCGCCTGCTGCAACTTCTGCGTACCGGACGGCTTGGCGAGTCGCTGCGCCGAAACACCCTGCGGCAACATCGCGAGAATCACCGCGCTCGTCGTCAAAGACTTGATCTTGAACATCTTTACCCCCCGGTTTTTTGATCTTGCGAGTTCTTATCAAAATTCTCCCGATCCGCCTAGATTGTTGCGGAACGGGCATGCGCGCTTGTGCCTTTGTGCGGCGCACCCGGCAATGCTATGGCGCGCGCCTGTTCCTATCCGCACTAGCCCGGGCGATTACGTGACCCCTCTCGATAAAATCCGCAATTTCAGCATCATCGCCCATATCGACCATGGCAAGTCGACGCTTGCCGACCGCCTGATTCAGGAAACTGGCGGGCTGACCGCGCGTGAGATGTCCGAGCAGGTGCTCGACAATATGGACATCGAGAAGGAGCGCGGCATCACGATCAAGGCGCAGACCGTGCGCCTCGCCTACAAGGCGGATGACGGCGAGACCTACACGCTGAACCTGATGGACACGCCGGGGCATGTCGACTTCGCGTACGAGGTGTCGCGCAGCCTGGCCGCGTGCGAGGGCGCGTTGCTGGTGGTGGACGCGGCGCAGGGCGTCGAGGCGCAGACGCTCGCCAACGTCTATCAGTCGATCGAGCATGACCACGAGATCGTGCCGGTCATCAACAAGATCGATCTGCCCGCCGCCGATCCCGAGAAGGTGCGGGCGGAGATCGAGGAAGTGATCGGGCTCGATGCGAGCCAGGCGGTGCTGACGTCGGCCAAGTCGGGCATCGGCATCCGCGAGGTGCTCGAGGCGGTCGTCACGCGCATCCCCCCGCCGAAGGGCGATCCCGATGCGCCGCTCAAGGCCATGCTGGTCGACAGCTGGTACGATCCGTATCTCGGCGTCGTTATTCTCGTGCGCGTCGTGGCCGGCACTTTGAAGAAGGGCCAGCTGATCAAGTTCATGGCCACCGGCACGCAGCACCTGATCGATCGCGTCGGCTGCTTCCGCCCGCGCATCGAGCAGCTGACCGATCTCGGCGTCGGCGAGATCGGCTTCATCACCGCGCAGATCAAGGAGGTCGCGCAGACCCGCGTCGGCGACACGATCACCGACGTGAAGCGTCCGGCCGCCGAACCGCTGCCGGGCTTCAAGGAAGTGCAGCCGGTGGTGTTCTGCGGGCTGTTCCCGGTCGATGCCAACGACTTCGAGAAACTGCGTGAGAGCATCTCGAAGCTGCGCCTGAACGATGCGAGCTTTTCGTTCGAGATGGAGACCAGCGCGGCCTTGGGCTTCGGCTTCCGTTGCGGCTTCCTCGGCCTGCTGCATCTCGAGATCATCCAGGAGAGGCTGACGCGCGAATATGATCTCGACCTGATCACGACGGCGCCGTCCGTGGTCTACGAGATCGAGCTGACCCACCCCGATCCCGCCGGCACGACGCATATCGAGCTGCACAACCCCGCCGACATGCCCGAGCCCAACAAGATCGCGATGATCAGCGAGCCGTGGATCGAGGCGGTCATCTATGTGCCCGACGAATATCTCGGCTCGATCCTGAAGCTGTGCCAGGATCGCCGCGGCGTCCAGAAGAACCTCACCTATGTCGGCGGCCGTGCCCAGGCGACGTACGAACTGCCGCTCAACGAAGTGGTGTTCGATTTCTACGATCGCCTGAAGTCGCTGTCGAAGGGCTATGCCAGCTTCGACTACAACCAGATTGGCTACCGCGAAGGCGATCTCGTCAAGATGAGCATCCTCGTCAACGAGGAGCCGGTCGATGCGCTGTCGATGATCGTCCATCGCGGCACCGCCGAGGTGCGCGGGCGCGGCATGGTCGAACGGCTGAAGGAACTGATCCCGCGCCACCTGTTCAAGATCCCGATCCAGGCGGCGATCGGCGGCAAGGTGATCGCGCGCGAGACGATCAGCGCGATGCGCAAGGACGTGACCGCGAAATGCTATGGCGGCGACGCCAGCCGCAAGCGCAAGCTGCTCGACAAGCAGAAGAAGGGCAAGCTGAAGATGCGCGAATATGGCAGCGTCAGCATCCCGCAGGAGGCGTTCATCGCCGCGCTCAGGATGGGCGATGATGCATGAGGCCCGGGGCTGAGCGAAGCTTGGCCGCGGACTAGCCGAATGCCGGCCGGCGGTTCGGTCGAACCAGTCCTCGACCGCACCGTCCGACGACGCGGCTTTGCCGCGGCGCCTTCCCATCGTAAGTCGAGACGCGGCACAGGGAGATCGCCCATGACACTCAAAGGCATCACCGGCTGGATCGCGGCGGCTCTGCTCTGCGCCGTGCCGACTCTCGGCCAGGCCCAGCCGCGCCCGCCGCTGGTGCTCGCCGCCGCCAGTCTCCAGGAATCGATGACGGCCGCCGCCGATGCCTGGGCGAGGAAGGGGCATCCCAGGCCGGTGATCTCGTTCGCGTCATCCTCGGCGCTGGCGCGGCAGGTGCTGTCGGGCGGGGCGGCCGATCTGTTCGCGTCGGCGGACGAGGATTGGATGAATGCGCTGGCCGCGAAGTCGCTGATCGCAAGGGGCACGCGGAGCGACTTCCTCGGCAACCGGCTGGTCGTGGTGGAAGCGCAAGGCCGCCACACCCGCATCCCGCTCCGCCCCGCGCGGGCGCTGGCCGCCACGCTCGGCGCGGGACCGCTGGCGATGGCCGATACGGCGAGCGTCCCGGCGGGCAAATACGGTAAGACCGCGCTCGAATGGCTCGGCGTTTGGGCGGCGGTAGCGCCGCGGGTCGTGCAGGCGGAGAACGTCCGGGCGGCGCTCGCGTTGGTCGAACGGCAGGCGGCACCGTTCGGCATCGTGTATGCGACCGATGCCCGCGCGTCGCTTACCGTGCGCGTGGCCGGCATCTTCCCGCAGGCCAGCCATCCGCCGATCGTCTATCCGCTCGCCCGTCTGGTCACCTCAACCAACCCGGAAGCCGAACCCTTCCGCCGCTTCCTGGTGTCGCGCGAGGGCAAGGCGATCTTCGTGAAGTTCGGTTTCTCCGCGCGGTGAGGTTACCGCCGCGATGCTGACGCCCGACGAATGGGGCATCGTCGCGCTGACGTTGCAGGTCGGTGGCGTGGCATTGCTGGTCACGCTGCCGATCGCCTTCGCGCTCGCCTGGGCGCTGGCACGCGGGAGGTTTCGCGGCAAATTGCTGCTCGATGCGGTGGTGCATTTGCCGCTGGTGGTGCCGCCGGTGGTGACGGGCTGGCTGTTGCTGATCGCGTTCGCACCGACCGGGCCGGTGGGTGCGGTGCTGCAGAACTGGTTCGGCGTCAGCGTGCTGTTCCGTTGGACCGGGGCGGCGATCGCCTCGAGCATCATGGCGCTGCCGCTGATGGTCCGCGCGATGCGCCTGTCGATCGAAGCGGTCGACCGGCGGCTGGAAAACGCCGCCGCGACGTTGGGTGCAGGGCGGTGGCGGGTGTTCGCGACGATTACCCTGCCGCTGAGCATGCCCGGCGTGCTGGCCGGCGCGGTCCTCGGATTCGCGCGATCGATCGGCGAATTCGGCGCGACAATCACTTTCGTCTCGAACGTCCCCGGCCAGACGCAGACCTTGCCGCTGGCGATCTACAGCGCATTGCAGCGCCCGGACGGGGAGGCGATGGTGTTGCGATTGGCGGCGATTGCGGTGGCGCTGTCGCTGGCTGCTTTGGTCGCGTCCGAACTGCTCGCACGGCGCAGCGGCAGGGGGTTGCATGTCCTTTGAGATCCACGTCGCCAGGCAGCTGGGCGACACCCATATCGCGCTCGACCTGACGGCGGGGGAGGGCGTTACGATCCTGTTCGGGCCGTCCGGCGCGGGCAAGACGAGCGTGCTCAACATGGTCGCCGGCCTGTTGCGGCCCGATCGTGGAGCGATCCGGGTCGGTGGCGAGACGCTGTTCGATTCGGCGGCCGGCATCGACCTGCCGGTCGAGCGCCGCCGCGCTGGCTATGTCTTTCAGGACGCCCGGCTGTTTCCGCATCTCAGGGTGCGCGCGAACCTCCTCTATGGCGCGCCGACGTCTGCTCTCGATGAGGCGCGAGTCGCGTTTCTCGGTATAGCGCACCTGCTCGATCGCTGGCCGCGCAGTCTCTCTGGTGGCGAAGCGCGGCGCGTGGCGATTGGTCGGGCGCTGCTCAGCGATCCGGCGTTTCTGCTGCTGGACGAGCCGCTCTCGTCGCTGGATGCCGCGCGACGTGGGGAGGTCATGTCAGCGATCGAGCATATCCGCGATATGGTAAAGCTGCCGGTGTTGATGGTGACGCACGATGCGGGCGAAGCGGAGCGTTTGGGCACGCGGATCGTGCCGATGGGGCGGTGATTGGTTTCACCCAATCTTCGTTCGTGCTGAGCTTGTCGAAGCACGTGCCCCAAACGGGCCCGCGGGCTTGGGCACGCCCTTCGACAGGCTCAGGGCGAACGGAGTGGGAGCTTAAAACGAAATACGCCAATCCCAGCCGAGCGGGTCACCGTCCATCACCTCAACTCCAAGCGAAGCAAGCTCGTCACGTATTGAATCGGAGCGGGCGAAATCTTTTGCGGAGCGCGCTTCGCGCCGTTCGGTGAGGCGAACTTGGATTTCGTTTTCGGAAATTGTCGCGGTGGTGGGACGAATGCGCAAATCCGTACGCTGCAAGCCAAGCAAATGAAATTCCAGCCCTAGAACGGCTAGCATGTCTTCCGCGGCAGACAGCTTCTGAGCGACGTCGGTCTTTTTCAAACCGAGCATTTGTTCGAGTGCCACCAGCGCCTTTGCCGTGTTGAGATCGTCGCTCATTGCTGCGTCAAATTCGGCTAATTTATTAATGACACTAGGGTTTGTGAGTTCAGCGTTTTGCGGAGCCAATGTTTCAAGCGCCGGTAGACTGTTTGCGTTGAGCAGAGTGGTATGGCTGGACAATTGGCCGTGGAGCTCATCGAAGGTCATCAAGAGGCGTTTAAGGCGGGTCTGTGACGCGATCAAATTCTCCCAACTGAATTCTAACTCGCTCCGGTAATGCGCCTGCAAGCACATCATCCGATACGCCAACGGATGGAATCCGGCATCCACCAAAGTCTGCAACGTCGTGAACCCGCCGCCGGATTTGCTCATCTTTCCAGAGCGTTCGACCAGGAAATTGTTGTGCATCCAGAAGGCTGCGCCGGTGTCCGCGCATTCGCAATGCGCCTGGTTCTGCGCGATCTCGTTGGGATGGTGGATCTCGCGATGGTCGATGCCGCCGGTGTGGATGTCGAAATTCGCGCCGAGATATTTCTGGCTCATGACCGAGCATTCGAGGTGCCAGCCGGGCGCGCCTCTGCCCCAGGGGGAATCCCATTCCATCTGGCGGTTCTCGCCGGGTTCGCTCTTGCGCCAGATCGCGAAATCCTGCGGGTGGCGCTTGCCGGCGACGGGGTCGATCCGGCCCTCGCGGTCGTCCTCGCGCGTGCCGGCGAGGCGGCCGTAATCGGGTACGGTCGAGGTGTCGAAATACAGGCCGCTCTCGAGTTCGTAGCAGTGTGCGCCGATCTTCACGCCGAACTCGATCATATCCTGGATATGATCGGTGGCGAGCGGGAACCGGCTTGGCTCGCGGATGTTGAGGTCCTTCAGATTCTGTTTGAAGGCTGCCGTGTAATGCGCGGCGATGTCCCAGATGCTCATCGATCGCGCCCGCGCGGCCGCCTCCATCTTGTCGTCGCCGGCATCCGCGTCCGACGTCAGGTGTCCGACATCGGTGATGTTGATGATGTGGGTGAGGTTGTAGCCCTTCCACGTCAGCACCCGGCTGAGCGTGTCGGTGAACACATAGGCGCGCAGATTGCCGATATGCGCGTAATTGTAGACCGTCGGCCCGCAAGAATAGACGCGCACGTTGTCGGGATCGAGCGGCGTGAAGGTTTCCAGGCTGCGACTGAGGCTATTGTAGAGCGTAAGCGGGGTAGCGGTCATGCGGGCAGCCATAGCGGGCTGCGACCGTGCTGCAAACGCCGCACCGTCGCAGCCCGCCTGCCATCCCCCCGGATGGCAGAGGAACGCGCCGATGAAGGAGTCACCAAGGCGCAAAGGGGCCCCGGCCGGATGGGGCGATCCGACCGGGGCGACACGACGCAGGGGGTATACGCCGTGCCAACCGTGAAACTCTTGGCCTTACCGCGCGATGCCGATCAGCACCGTGCCGGTATAGCCTGCCGTCGTGCTGCCCGTCAGCGTCGGCGTCTGCTGCGCGATCTGGGCGGCTGTGTTGTCGGCGAAGATCATGTCGCTGGACAGCGGGGCGGCACGCAGGTTCGTCGCGCTGCTGGGATAGGTCGTCGTGTCGGCATAGACGAGCGTGCAGATGGCCGAGGGCAGGGCGAGTTGCGAGATGAGCACGGCATAGCGTCCGCTCGTGGCCGCGGCCAACGAGGAGAAGACCTCGAAGTGGATGTGTGGAAAGCGCCCCGGATAACAGCCGGGGAAGATCATCGTGAAGGTCACCTCGCCGTTGACGTCGGTCACCTGCACGCCGCGCAGATAGCTTTCGCCGGGAATGGTATAGAGCGAATAATAGCCCTGGCGGTCGCACATCCAAATGTACACGGCATAGCCCGCCAGCGCGGCGCAGGCCGAATTCACGTCGACCACCTTCAGCGTCAACCGAAGCTGCACGCCGGTCGCCGTGGTGGTCGAGGACAGGAAGCTGGAGCGGATGTCGCTGCGCACGATACCGCTGGCCGTCAGCACGTTGCTGGTCGATCCGCTCGAAGTGTTGGTGCCGTCGGCCGGGTAGGGGCCGTTGGTCTCGGTCGGGTCGGCGATGCAGGCACTGCTCGTCGTCGCGGTGGGGGTCGGCGTCGGAGTGGGTGTCGGCGTGGGCGTGGGTGTCGGCGTGGAGGCGTTGCCGGCGACGACCGTGGTCGACCCCGAGTCCGATCCGCCGCAACCCGCGACCAGCGCGACCGTACCGGCCCCGGCGAACCATTTCAGGGCACGACGACGTTCGACCATCGCGCTCATCACCTGAAGATCATGCGCCAAGCCGCGATCATGATCTTCGTCGTGATGGTCGTGGTCGTGCATTCCGCTTCCTCATGGGCTGTTGTCGAAGCCATGATTAGGCGCGAAGTGTCACCGTGATGTGTCGCGGCGTGGCCGTAGTGTTACCGAATATTTCAGCCGTCGATCGGAAGCTTTACCGTGACTCGTCCGCCCGGCTGATCATCCCGGCTGCCTAATGCCACCGTGCCGCCATGCGTCTCGGCGATCGACCGGACGATGGCGAGGCCCAGGCCGGTGCCGCCCGTCGCACGGTTGCGCGACGGATCGCCGCGCACGAACGGCTCGAACAGCGATTCGGCCTGTGCCGGATCGAAGCCGGGGCCGTCATCCTCGATGAACACTTCGACCGTCTCGTCGACGATCCACCACGTCACGACGGCGCGGTCGCCATAGCGCAGCGCATTCTCGACCAGATTGACGAACAGCCGTCGCAACGCCCCCGGATCGCCCCGCACGATCGCCCGGCCGCCGGGGTCGATCGATACCGCCGCGCCGGTCGCCGTCATGTCCTCGATCAGGCTGTCGAGCAGGCTGCCGAGATCGACGCGCTGCCGATCGGTGCCGCTGGCCCCGTCCCGGGCGAAACGCAGCGCGTCGGCGATCATCGCGCGCATCTCGTCGATATCCGCATTGGCGCGCGCGCGCGCATCGTCGGGCAATTGTTCGACGCGAAAGGCCAGGCGCGAAAGCGGCGTGCCCAGGTCGTGCGCGATCGCAGCCAGCATGGTCGTGCGCCCCTCGGCATGTTGCGCGAGGCGACGGTGCATGGCGGAGACAGATCGGGTCAGGTCGCGCACCTCGCGCGACCCGCCTTCCGGCAGATCCGACAGCGGTACGCCGACCCGCGCCATCGCCGCGCTGTCGGCCAGCTTGCGCAACGGCCGCGAGATTGCACGCGCCACCCACCATGCCAATATGCCGAGCACCAGCAGCGCGAAGCACAGCGTCTGCAAGGTCAACATGTGCCAACTGGTCAACAGGCTCGGGCGCGTCGCATCGACGATCCGCCAGCGACCGTCCGGCAGGCGGAACGCCGCGGTGAACTTGCCGCGCACTTCGGTCGGATCGCTTTGCGGGAACATGGTGAACAGGCGAATGTCGGCAGGATCGTGATCCAGCATCTTGGCCAGCAGCGCGATGGTCGCGGCCGGACGTTCGTCGTCGGGATGATAGGGCTGCGGCGCCGTATCGGCGATCGTGACGACGGTCCTGATGTCCAGCGGCGGCAGGTCCGCACCGGTGCGCAGGGCGCTGGCGATCGCGGCCAGCGGCAACGGCGCGGGCCGGGGCGGGGGGCCGCGGAACGTGACGGTGAACAGCACCAGGGCGATCGCGACGACCGACGCGATCACCAGCAGGAAAATCGGGACCGCAATCGAATGGGCGCGATTAGTGCGTGACATCGGGCACGAACATATAGCCTTCGTTGCGCACCGTGCGGATCAGGTCGTCATGCCCGTCCCGCGTCAGCTTGCGCCGCAACCGACTGACCTGCACGTCGATCGCCCGATCGAAATGTTCCGCATTCGCGCCGCGCGAAAGATCGAGCAGCATGTCGCGGCTGAGCACGCGGCGGGGATGTTCGACGAACGCCAGCAGCAGGCGGAATTCGCCGTCGGACAGGTTGATGACGATGTCGTCGGGATCGATTAGCTCGCGCCCGATCGGATCCAGCCGCCACCCGGCAAAGCGTACCCAGCCTCGCGCGGGCGGGCCGGACGGAATGGCCGGCGTGGCGCCCTGGCCGCGGCGGAGCACCGACCGCACGCGCGCCAGCAGTTCGCGTGGATTGGCCGGTTTGGCGAGGTAGTCGTCGGCCCCCATCTCGAGTCCTACGATCCGGTCGACCTCTTGCCCGATCACCGACACGATGATCACGGCAGGTGCCGTCGCGCGATCGATCGAGCGCAGGATGCTCAGCCCATCCTCCCCCGGCATCATCACGTCGAGCACGATGAGAGCGTAGTTGGAACGCGCCATCGCCGCGCGCATCTCCACCCCGTCGGCGGCGGTGTCGACGATGTACCCATGGCCGGATAGGAAGGCGGCGGTCAACTCGCGGATTCCGGGATCGTCGTCGACGATCAGCAGGCGGGTTTCTAGATCCATGTCGACGACGGCATGAAGCACGGGAGCGGTTTGAAGCATGTGTCGGGCATCGCCGGCCAACGTATCCGCCGCATTGCACCGCTGCAATGAATGGCATTTCGGCCGCAGGTGTTGCGTCGAGGCAACAGCCGTCCGGTGCCGTTTCGCCTTGAAACGCCGAACGGTCGCTGCTAGGGCGCTCGCCTTCACGGCGCGGACGGATGTCTGCGACGACTGTCTGCTATTTCGATTCGGAGCGTCTACACAACATGCAAATCATCGTTCGCGACAACAACGTCGATCAGGCGCTGCGCGCTCTCAAGAAGAAGCTGCAGCGCGAAGGTGTGTATCGCGAGATGAAGCTGCGCCGGCATTACGAGAAGCCGTCGGAAAAGCGTGCGCGCGAACGCGCCGCCGCCGTCCGTCGCGCGCGCAAGCTGGAGCGGAAGCGCCTGGAGCGCGACGGCGCCCGGTAAGACCTTGGCCGGATCGCCGGCGGCATGACGTGCCGCCCGCGAATTCGCGCCGTTTCACGTACATTATAGCCGGCGGCGCGCCGTCGATGCGAAGGCTGCCCACCGATGTCGACCGTCACCGCAGTTCCGTTGCAGCCGACCAAGCGCGGCGTGATCGTTGCCATCTGGATCGGTGTGATCGCCGCGATCGGCGCTGCCTTCCTGCTCGCGGCCGCCGCGCCCGGCGATCCGGTCACGGATTTCCTCGCCCGGAACAAGCGCCACAAGGGCGTGGTGGAAACCGCCTCGGGCCTGCAATATCAGATCATTGCGCCCGGTGCCGGTCCACACCCGACCGATACTGACGTCACGCTGGTGAACTACGAGGGCAAGCTGCCTGATGGTACCACCTTCGACAAGTCGCAGCAGCCAACCCCGATGCCGGTGACCGGTGTCGTGCCGGGCTTCTCCGAAGCGCTGAAGCTGATGAACAAGGGGGCCAAGTACCGCTTCTGGATCAAGCCGTCGCTCGGGTATGGCGGCCCGCGCCCCGAAGGCGCGCCGCCGATGGACCCGCAGATGGAGAAGCTTTCCAAGAACGTCCTGGTGTTCGACGTCGAGCTGATCGAATTCCTGCCGATGGAAACGGTTCGTCGGATGCAGATGCAGCAGCAGATGATGCAGCAGCAACAGGGTGGTGCGCCGGGCGGAATGCCCGGAGCGGAAGGACCGCCAGCCGGCACCGTGCCGGGTCGGTAAGATCTGTCGGCCGCGTGTCGGCCGATCGTCGCGACCCCGTCTCGCCCTCCACACTTCCAAAGGGATCGCGCTGCTTTTAGGGAAGGTGGCGGGCGTATCTTCTCGGGATGGAAAAGACATGAATTTCAAGCCATTGCGCAAGGCAGTGTTTCCGGTCGGTGGCCTTGGAACGCGATTCCTGCCGGCGACGAAGGCGATGCCCAAGGAAATGTTGCCGGTGGTCGATCGGCCGCTGATCCAGTGCGCGGTGGACGAGGCGCTGGAGGCGGGGATCGAACAGATGATCTTCGTCACTGGTCGCGGAAAGTCCGCGATCGAGGACCATTTCGACATCGCTTATGAACTCGAGGCGACGATGTCGGGGCGCGGCAAGTCGCTCGAGATTCTGGAGCGCACGCGGTTGAAGCCGGGTGCCGTTGCCTATGTTCGCCAGCAGGAGCCGATGGGGCTGGGCCATGCCGTATGGTGCGCACGCGACATCGTCGGCGACGAGCCGTTCGCGGTGTTGCTGGCGGACGATTTCATGGTCGGCAAGCCCGGATGCCTCAAGCAGATGGTCGAGGCGTACAACAAGGTCGGCGGCAATCTGATCTGCGCGCAGGAAGTGCCCGAAGATCAAACGCATATGTATGGCGTCATCACGCCCGGCGCGCGCGACGGATCGTTGACCGAGGTCAAGGGCCTGGTCGAGAAGCCGGCGCCCGGCACCGCGCCGTCCAACCTCTCGGTAATCGGCCGCTACATTCTCCAGCCCGAAGTGATGCGCGTGCTGGAAACGCAGCAAAAGGGTGCCGGCGGCGAGATCCAACTGACCGACGCCATGGCGAAGATGATCGGCGACCAGCCGTTCCACGGCGTCACGTTCGACGGCCGGCGCTACGATTGCGGTGACAAGGCGGGATATGTTCAGGCCAACCTTGCGGTTGCGCTCGGTCGGGCGGATATCGGCGACGCCGTGCGCGCATTCGCGGTCGATCTGCTGCGCTGATCGCCGGGGTCGCTTCCGGGCAAGCGGCCATCGGATAGCACGCCCCCGGGCAACTGCGGCATATCTCTGCCTGTGTGCCGGTCGACATTCAGCCGTTGGCGCGCATGTGCTCTCTATTCGCCGTCCCGCCGGGACTGTCTCGGGAGGACGAAATACTCAATGTCGATCCGTTCAAGACGTCGTCAGCCCTTTCGTCCCGAGCCTCTGATCGCGACACGTATCATTTGGAAGCCTGCGACCGACAAATACTCTCGGTGAGACGAGCGTCCCAGTCTCTACTCCGGAGCATTCACCATTTGGCCATGTCCGGCGGACGACATCGGCGGCGAGAATTGATGTTTCGACCGGCCGATCTTTTCTTTGCTGTTGCGTAACGACCCCAAGTCCCGCAAGTCTGACATATTTCTTGGTTAACAGGATCGGGGGCGATCATGGCGGGAATTGCGACCAGGGCGCTGTATCTTGCGTCGCCGCTGGCATTTGCCGCGCAACCGGCGGTCGCGAGGTCGGCGATGTCCATCACCCCCACCGCCGCGACGCCCGCCGCCGATGCGCAATCGGTCCGCCCTTACATCATCGTCGATGCTCCCCTGAGCGAGCAGTCCAGGGACGGCGGATCGCTGGGCGCGGCGATCAGCGCCGAGGTGCGGCGGCGCATCGTCGAACAGCCGGAGGATGGAACTGCGCCGTCGTCTGCGGGCGCGATCCGGCTGACCGATTTCACTATTGCCGAGGATGAAGACGCTACCTCTTCCGGCACCGTGATCGATGCGGTGATCGCTGCGCATGCAAAGCGGGTGTCGCTGTTGAAACAGCGGATGGAGACGCTTCGTGCCGAAGGGGCCGATGCGGATCGCATCGCGGATTTGCGGATCCGACTGCACCGGGCGGAAGCTGCCCGCCGACTTGCGGTGGCGCGGGCGAACGTTGAAACGCTGGCCGCGGCGCGTTGCGGCGGCGATGCTGGAGCGCCGTGCCGATCGGGCTTGAAGACCGCCACATCGATCCCGGCTAAGGCCGTATTGGCGAGCCGGTCTTTGAACGCGTCGCGCAGGATGCCTGCCGTGCAGCCGGCGCCCCCCTTTCCCACCACGTCCTCGGACGCGCGGCGGTCGTTCGTGAAGACCGCGAAAGCGGCCCACGGGGTCGCAGCGCAGTATCCTCTCACGTTTGCTTCGAGGTCTAAGACCCGGGTCGTGGTGCGTGCCGCCGGCGGCAATTTCAGGTCATCGCGCGTCGCGATCGATCTGCATATCGCGCAACGCAATCCCTTCGCGACCCGGTTAGCCCATGCGCGCCGATCGCTGATCGTGGCGCGGAATATGCTCGAGGGCGGTGCCCGTGTGCCGCGCACAGCCGTCAAACCCGTGATGCGGGCGGTCGGGCTCTGGCGCTGGCCGGGAAGCGAACAATGGTCGCTGGCGAGCACCCGGCCGAGCACGGCCTGACCCATCCTCGGTCAGAAGGCCACCGCGTATCGCAGCGCGCCACCACGATCGTCGGGTAGGGCGAGGTAATTGCCGGGGTCGCGACGCCAGAACAGATTGGTCTGCAGCGTACCGCCGAGCAAGCCGAAACTGTAGCGCGCCTCGAAATCCATTTCACGGCCGGTCGGGGCGAGATTGAGGCGCTGCGTCAGCCAGGCGTCGGGGGTGCCGGTGGCGTAATCGTAATTGGTCGGCAGGCGCAGATCGAGCCCACCGCGCGATACGCGCAACGGCTGCGCCAGGCGCAGGCCGAAACTGTCACCGCGCGCGAACAGCCCGTCCTTGCCGAGATCGGCGGCGAAGGCGTCGGTGCGGATCAGCCCCGATCCGGACAGGCCGCCACGCACGTCGGCGCTCGTCCAGCCCTGCCGCATCGATCCGCCGATATACCAGCCGTCGCCGGACTCCAGGCGTGCGACGGCATCGATGAACCAGCTGGTCGCGCGTGTCGCGCCGAAGGCGTTGCCGAAATGTGCGCCAAGCACGGTTTCGCGCTCGCCGAGCCGCGAGAAGGAGAGGCCGGTTGCGAGCGCGCCGTCCTGCCGATCGAAGGACAGGGCAGTGCGATCATATCCGGACCGGCGGTATATTGCACGCCGGGTGGCGAGGATGCCGGCCTCTCCCGGGTTGAGCACTTCGCCGCTTTCCATCGACGCCGTCAGGCCCCAGGCACCGAAGCGGTTGCGCAGCGCCGCCGAACCCTTGGCGCGGCTGTCGAAGCCCTGATCGGAGAGCGGTTCGCGCGCAACGAGGAAGGCGGGGTCCCGGCGTCCCACGAGTTGCGCGGCGAGCGTCGAGCCGCCTTGCGCGAAGCCCATTGCGAATTGCGCGGCGCTGCCCAGCCGTTGCGTGACGATGCCGGCGATCGCCCGGGCACGTTGTCCGTCAGTTGGCGAGAGCATCAGGCGTTCGACCGAAACGCCGCCATTGGGAGTCGAGGCTAAGGTGACCTGAACCGCCATGCCATTGATTGCGGAGGCGATGTTGCGCGTGCTGGATTGGAGTGAGTTCAGGAAATTGCGCGCGATGCCGACGCGGTTGATCGTATGCGAGAGATCGACGGCGAAGGCTCGGCTGTAACCGTCGAGAATGACCGCACCGAGCGCACCTTGCGCCGCATCGCCCATCGGTGCCGACAGGGTGGCGTTGCTCGTCAGCGAAATGGCACCGGTGCCGCCCGCGACCGAGGCGGTGCCGATCGGCTGGAAGGCGCGGGTGAGATCGAGGATGCCGCGCCCATAGGTGCTGTCGACGCCGGCCGTTCCGGCATCGCGGGCGGACGAGAACAGGACGCTCACGATCTGGCTGCTGGTGAGATTGGGGAAAGCCTGGGCCAATAGCGCGACGGCACCAGAAATCTGCGGCGCCGACAAGGACGTGCCCCGCCACAGACAGATTTGAACATTGTCGCATGGCGCGCGGACATTTTCTCCGACGGCCGCGAGATAATAATTTGCGAAGCTGCCCGCGAGGTTGCTGAACGACGAGATCGTGTCGCTGGCACCGACCGAGCCGGCGATGATCACCAGCCCGCGCGAGATGGCGGTATTGCTGGCAAACTGCGCGAACAGGTCGGGGTCGGCGGCGGACTCGTTGCCGGCCGAGACGACGATGATCACCCCCGCCGCCGTCGCGCGATTGATGGCGGACAGCACGCTGGAATTGGGCGATGATCCGCCGAGCGACAGGTTGATGACGCGCGCCCCCCCCGTGGTCGCCGCATCGATGCCGCGCGCGATGGCGCTGTCGTTGAACGAACACCCGTCCGTGGTCGCGCAACTGCCCGGCGTATCGGCACGCAGCACGATCAGGCTGGCGTTGAACGCCACGCCCTGCGCGTTGATGTTTACGCCCGTCCCCGCGATCGTAAAGGCGACGGCGGTGCCGTGGCCGCCCTCGTCGTCCGTGCCCGTGCCACCGGCGACGTTGGCCGATGCCGTCGATATGCGGCCGGCAAATTCCGGGCTGGCGGCATCGACGCCGCTATCGACGATACCGACCCTGATCCCGGCACCGGTCGCACCGGCCTGATAGGCTGCCAACGCGTTCATCGACACGGCGCCGACCGTCGCGCGATATTTCACGGTGTCGTAATTGATCGTCGGGGTCGGGGTCGGTGTCGGGGTGGGCGAAGCCGTTGGCGTAGGCGTAGGCGTAGGCGTCGGAGCGGGAGTGGGCGTCGGCGTGGGTGTTGGCGTCGGAGTTGGCGTCGGCGTCAGAGTTGGAGTGGGCGTCGGAGTCGGTGTGGGTGTTGGCGCCGGGGTAGGTGTTGGCGTCGGAACTGGAGTGGGCGACGCGACCGGAGTTGGCACGCTGTTCACGCCGCTGTCGCTGCCGCCGCATCCGGCGAGCAACAGGCACGCGGCCAGGGCCGATGTCTGCGTCAGGCCGATTCGCGACAGGCGAACGGCATCCATGAGTTTCGCGCGACTCGTCGCCATCGTTCTAAACCCGCCCCATTGGAAAGCACGACCCGTCTACCGGGCCGGTGGAACGACGTGCACCTGATGCCGACCAATTTCCGGCCCGATCATATCATAGGTCGTCGACGTTACAATCGGTCGGGCCGGCGCGAAAAGCCTTTAAACCACCAGACGCAACGGTTCCGGCCGGGCGGCAATGCGGGGCTGGTCGGGCCAGATCCCGCGCGTGTCGTAGACGAGCTTTCCGACGCGTTCGTCCACCGGCACGGATTTGAATACGTCATGATCGACAAGCACGATCATGATGCCGCAGGTCTCGATCGCGGTGTCGATGTCGGTCAGTGTCGCAGCCGTCCCGTCGAAATCGCCCGGCAGCGTGTCGGCATAGGGTTCGACCACATGGATGCGGCTGCCGAAGCGTCTGGCAAGATCGCTTGCGACCTTGAGGGCGGGACTTTCGCGGAAATCGTCGATGTTCGCCTTGAAGGCCAGGCCGAGACACGCAACCTGAAGATGCGGGTTGGCCGCAATCAGGTCGGCTGCGCGATCGACAGTATAATCGCATTTCGCATCGTTCACTTCGCGGGCGGTGCGGATCAGCGGCGTGTTGTCGCGATCGGCATGGACCAGGAACCACGGATCGACCGCGATGCAATGTCCGCCGACCCCGGGGCCGGGCGACAGGATGTTGACGCGCGGGTGACGGTTGGCGAGGCGGATGACCTCCCACACGTCGACCTCCATCGTGTCCGCCACGCGCGACAATTCGTTGGCGAAGGCGATGTTGACGTCGCGGAAGGCGTTTTCGGTGAGCTTGGTCATTTCCGCCGCGCGGCTCGTGGTGGTGACACACGCACCGCGCACGAAGCGCTTGTAGAAGGCGAGCGCCTTGCGCGCGCAGCGCGGGGTGATGCCGCCGATGACGCGATCGTTGTCGATCAGTTCGACCAGAATGCGGCCGGGCAGCACGCGCTCCGGGCAATAGGCGATGGCGATGTCCGGGCTTTCCGGCGAGCGACCGGGAATCTTCAGATCGGGGCGCAACTCGGCGAGCAGATCGCGCACCTTCTCGGTCGTGCCGACGGGCGAGGTGGACTCGAGGATCACCGTGTCGCCGGTCTTGAGCACCGTGGCGATCGTCGTCGCGGCGCGCAGGACATAGCCGATATTCGGTGCGTGATCGTCGGCGAACGGGGTCGGAACTGCGATGACGAACACGTCGGCCGGCGCGATCTGCATTGAGGCGCGCAGGTTGCCACGCGCGACGACACCCGAGACGAGGCCGTCGAGATCGACCTCCTCGATATGCACCTTGCCGGAATTGACCGTGTCGACGACGGTCTGGTGCACGTCGATGCCCAGCACCTTCGCGCCGGTGCGCGCGATGACGGCGGCGGTGGGAAGCCCGATATAGCCCAGCCCGACGACGACGACGTTCAGTTCAGCATCCGAAACCATCGGCAATCACCCCTGCGATCCTTTCGGACGCATGGCCGTCGCCGAACGGATTGTGGGCGCGGGCCATGGCCGAGTACGCGCCCTTGTCGTCGAGGAGGGTTGATATTTCGGAAACGATCCGGTCGGCATCGGTGCCGATCAGTTTCGCGGTGCCGGCTACGACGCCTTCGGGGCGCTCGGTCGTCTCCCGCATCACTAACACCGGCTTGCCCAGAGCAGGCGCTTCTTCCTGCACGCCGCCCGAATCGGTGAGCGCGATCTCGCACAGGCCGAGGGCGCGGACGAAGTGGGGATAGTCGAGCGGATCGACGCGGGCGACGTTGGGGCGGTTGCCCAACATCTCGTCCATCACGCTGATAACATTTGGATTCGGGTGGACCGGGAAGAGGATCGCGGTGTCGGGACGATCGGCGATGCGCTGGATGGCGCGGGCGATGTTGGCCATGCCGCCGCCGAAATTCTCGCGTCGGTGCGTGGTGACGAGAATGACGCGCTTGTCGGCAAACCGCGCCGCGATATCGTCCAGGCCCGAAGCAAGGCCAGGATCGAGCGCGAGCTTGGCCTGCGTCGCATGGAGTGCGTCGATCACCGTGTTGCCGGTGACGTGGACCGTGGCGGGGTCGATATTCTCGCGCCGCAACGCCTCGGCCGAGGTTTCGGTGGGGGCGAAATGCTGGTCGGCGATCGGCGCGACGATTCGCCGATTCACCTCCTCCGGCCAGGGTTGATAGATGTTGCCCGAGCGCAGCCCCGCCTCGACATGGCCGACCGGGATCTTGCGATAATAAGCGGTCAGTGCGCCGACCATCGCGGTGGCGGTGTCGCCCTGCACGATCACGCGATCCGGTTTCTCGCCGTCCATCACCTCGCCCAGGCCGGTGAGCAGGCGCGCGGTGAGGCGGTCGAGGCTCTGCCCCGGTTCCATGATGTCGAGATCGATGTCGGGCACGAGCCCGGCGATGCCCAGCACCTGATCGAGCAGCCCGCGATGCTGCGCGGTGACGCAGGTGCGCACGTCGAGTCCCGGCACGGCCTTCAGCGCGGCGACGACGGGAAACAGCTTGATCGCCTCCGGACGGGTGCCGAAGACGACGAGGATTTTGCGGGGTTTGGGCGCAGTCATGCTGCCATGGATAGGAGCAAGGGCTTAAGGTGGCGCTAACCGCTTACTCGATCAACGTCATGCTGAACTCGCTTCAGCACCCATCGCGCCTCGACGGCGATCTTCCGAGGAGAAGTGGGTCCTGATCTTCGTCAGGATGACGGTGATTGTGCGGCACGGCTGCTGCCGCACCCGCAGCCCGGATCCTTCGGCAGCGTGATCGTGCGGAAGCGGAAAGCGAGGGCGTCGATCAGCAGGAGCTTCCCCGCGCTGTCGTCACCGAACGGCGTGATCGCGCGGATCGTCTCCAGCGCGGCCAGGCTGCCCAGGACACCCGTCATCGCGCCCAGCACGCCCTGATCGGCGCAGCTGGCGTCGGGACGGTCGGGATCTTCACCGACGAAGCAGCGGTAACAGGGTTTTTCCGCTTCCCAGCCGCGGAATACGCCGAGTTGGCCCTCGAACTGGCCGACCGCCGCCGAAACCAGCGGTAGGCGCGCGGCGAGTGCCGCATCGGCGACGGCCAGTCGCGTGACGAAATTGTCGCATCCGTCGAGCACTACGTGGGCTCCGGCGATCAGCCCGGCCGCGTTCCCGGCGTCGATCCGCACGGCGTGCATCTCGACCTCGACGTTCGGGTTGAGCCGCGAGACGGCGATGGCGGCGGCGGCGACCTTCGGCTGGCCGAGATCGTCCGTGCCGAAGATCGTCTGGCGCTGCAGGTTGGAGAGATCGACCGCATCGTCGTCGATCAGTATCAGCCGGCCCACCCCGGCGGCGGCGAGATACTGGATCGCCGGGCTGCCGATGCCGCCCGCGCCGATCACCGCGACGCTGGCCGCCTTCAGTCGCGTCTGCCCCGCGCCGCCGATGTCCTGCAGGACGATATGGCGGGCGTAGCGTTCGAGTTCGTTGCTGGAGAGAATCATCCCTGCCAGTCGAACACGATGGTGGCGCGATACCATTGGTCGCCAGCGGCGGTGCCGTGGCGCAGGTTCGCGCGGGCGAAGCTGAGGATCAGGCCGGCGCTATACTGCTCGACCGTGGGGCATTGGATCGCGCGCGGCACGGTGCGGCGGACGGTGCCGTCCGTGCCGACCAGCGTCGCGATATCGACCTTAACGACATAATGACCGTCCGCCGGCCTGACTATCGGGCAGCGGCCGGCGGCGATCTCCGCCGCGACGAAGTTCGACAGCGACTTCGCCACTTCGGGCGGCTTGACATAGGGCATCGGCGCCAGGCCCGACCAGTCGGCCGGTACGACGGACTGCTGTTGCGGGGGCAAGGGCAAGACGGGCGGGGGCGTCGGATGTACGGCACCCTGCAACAAAAAGAGCATTTTCAACATCATCGACCTGTGGACCCGAACCCTCCGCTTCCGCGCGCAGTATCGTCCAGCGTTTCCACCTCGTCCAGCACGGCGCGTTGGACGGGGGCCGGAACGAGTTGGGCGATCCGGTCGCCGCGCGCGATTTCAAAAGGTTCCTGTCCAAGATTGGCCAGGATCACCTTCACCTCGCCACGATAATCCTCGTCGATCGTACCGGGCGTGTTGAGGCAGGTGACGCCGTGCTTCAGCGCGAGACCGGAGCGCGGGCGCACCTGCACCTCATAGCCCGGCGGAATCGCGATGGCGAAGCCCGTGGCGACCGCCGCCCGTGCACCGGGCGCAAGCGTCAGCGCCTCCGCCGCCACGACGTCCATGCCCGCCGCGCCCGACGTGGCGTAGACGGGCAAAGGCAGGCCGGCGCCATGCGGCAGGCGCTTGAGGGCGATGACAATATCGGCGGAGAATTTCGTGGTCATAAAACTCGCTTTAATGGCCTGCCGGGTGGCGACGAAGGAGATTGTTCTTTCAGCCCGTAAGGTCTCGTGTCGTTCCGTAACGTGAATCATTTGACATTTGACGCGGGGACACAAGCGAGTAGCCTCCATCTGCCCTGTCAAAGGGCTTGGGAGATATGTCTATGCGTAAACTGATCATCGCCGCTACGGCGCTCGCCTTCGCCGTCAGCGCCACGCCGTCATTCGCCGCGCCGTGCAAGGATGCCAAGGGCAAGTTCACCAAATGCCCGCCCAAGCCAGCCACCAAATGCCGCCTTAACGGCAAGTTCGCGAGCTGCAAGACGCCGGGTGCCAAGCCGATGTGATTTCGGGCGTCCGTCCGGGCTTTCGGCTCGGGCGGGCGCTCACCCCTTGCGTGCGAGCCAGATGCCGGCGCCATTGCAGGCGGGATCCTGCTCGACATGCGCGACGGTGATCAGGCCCTGCGCGGTCATGGCGGTTTCGTAGTCGGTCGGCCCCAGTTCGGCGCGATAGGGTGACCCCGCGCGATAATCTGCCATGTTGTTGTCCGGATCCGCCTCGGCATTGAACAGCAGCCGCCCGCCGGGCTTGAGCCAGGCGGCGGCGCGCGCGGCCATCCGACCCTGATCCACCCGGCCCATCACCGACAGGCAGTTCCATGCCAGCACACCCTCGAACGTTTCGTCCAGCGTGAAGGTGCGCATGTCGCCGTGCAGCCAGCGCTGGCGCGGGAAGCGGGTCTGGGCGAGGCCGATGGCGCGGGCGTCGTAATCCAGCCCGACGACCTGCAATCCGCGATCGACCAGATAGCGCGCGATCGGTTCACCCCCGCCACAGCCGAGATCCAGCACGGTGCCGCCGCGCGGCAGGGGCGTCACGAAGCGGTCGAGCCAGACTTTCGTGCCAATCGGCGGGCCGATCATCGCAGGCGCGTTTCCGGAACCGGGATGCCCGCCATCCGTTCTTTACGCAGCACCGAACTCGCCGATTTCCGGCGCGGCGGCGGAACGAGGATAGGCGACATGGGCGAACTCACAGACAAGATCAAAGGCAACGTCAACGAAGCGATCGGCAAGGTCAAGCAGCACAGCGACGATCCCGAGACGCACGACGAAGGCACTAATCAGGAAGCTAAGGGCAAGGCCGAACAGCTCAAGGGCAAGGTTAAGGGAATGCTCGGCGACGACATCTGATTACGGACGGAAATTCGAAGTACGAGAAGGCCGCCCCGATGATCGGGGTGGCCTTTTTTGCAGGTTTCAGCCGCCGCGAACCTTGGTCAGCGTGGTGCCAGCGGTGATCGCCTCGACATCGGTCTTCAGGTGCAGCAGGCGAACCCCCGTTTTCGCCATCGCGCGGTCCAGAGCAGGGACGAATTCGGCCGTCGTCTCGACCGTTTCGGCCCAGCACCCATAAGCGCGGCCGAGCGCGGCGAAGTCCGGGTTGAGCAGTCGCGTACCGGTGACCCGCCCGGGGAATTCGCGTTCCTGATGCATCCGGATCGTGCCGTACCAGCCATTGTCGATCACCAGCACCAGCATGCTCGCTCCGTGGGCGACCGCCGTGGCGAGTTCCTGCCCGTTCATCAGGAAGCAGCCGTCACCGGCGAGCGCGACGACGGTGCGATCGGGGTACCTGAGCGCGGCGGCGGTGGCGGCGGGGACGCCGTAACCCATCGCGCCGGCGGTCGGGGCAAGCTGGCTGGTCGGACCGGCATAGCGCCAATAACGGTGCCACCAGCCGGAATAATTGCCCGCGCCGTTGCAGATGATGCTGTCGGCAGGGAGTTTCTCGCGCATCGCCGCGACGCAAGGGCCAAGATCGAGCATCAGGTCGCGCGGGGCGGGAGTGGACCAGGCGAGATATTCGGCATGGGCTTCGGCCCCGGCGGCAATCGGCGTCTGCTCTGCTGCCAGCATTTCCATCAGATTGGCGAAGCGTTCGGCATCGGCGCAGATCGCGAGATCCGCGCGGAAGGTGCTGTTCAGTTCGGCCGGGTCGGGATGGATGTGGATCAGCGACTGGCCGGGATGATCCGGTGTGACGAGCGTGTAGCCGTCGGTGGTCGCCTCGCCGAGCCGCGCGCCGATCACGATCAGCAGATCGGCATCGCGCACGCGCGCCGCCAGTTTGGGATTGGGGCCGTAGCCGAGATTGCCGGCATAGACCGGGCAATTGTTGGGGACCGCGTCTTGCCGCCGAAACGCGGCGACCAGCGGCACGCCCGATTGCTCGCCGAACGCCGCGACGGCTGCGGCGGTGTGCGGCGTCCAGCCTGCGCCGCCGATGATCGCGACGGGACGCTTGGCGGCTTTCAGCATGTCGTTGGCGGTACTGGCCGCCTCGATCAGCGCATCCTGCTCCACGCGATTGACCCGAGGCCGATCCACCGCCTCGACCGCATCGAGCAACATATCCTCGGGCAGCGCCAGCACGACCGGGCCGGGCCGCCCGTTCATCGCGGTGGCAAACGCCCGCGCGATATATTCCGGGATGCGGCGGGCGTCGTCGATCTTGGCCGCCCATTTGCACAGCGGCGCGAACATCGCAGTGAAATCGACCTCCTGGAACGCCTCGCGGTCCTTGGTCGCGCGATCGACGTCGCCGATGAACAGGATCATCGGCTGGCTGTCCTGCATCGCGACATGAACGCCGATCGAGGCATTGGTCGCGCCGGGGCCGCGCGTGACGAAGGCGATTCCGGGTCGTCCGGTCATCGCGCCATCGGCACAGGCCATGAAGCCGACGCCGCCTTCCTGCCGGCACACCACCAGATCGATCTCGGGCGTGTCGTGCAACGCATCGAGCACGGCGAGAAAGCTTTCCCCCGGCACGGTGAAGATACGGTCGCAGCCTTGCGCGACGAGCTGGTCGACCAGGATGCGGCCGCCGGTACGATTTTCGGTCATGCACGCGGTCTAGCGATCGACGAGCGGGCTGAACAGGGGCCGAAAACGTCGGATAATCTTACGATCCGCGTCGGGGGAAATCTGCGTTAACCAGTGTCATGCGCGGAAAAACGTGGCCGGATGAAACTGGCACGCGGCCTGCTAAGGTATGTGCAGCCGAGCGTTTCAACGCTTCAGCAGGGCGGGCCCGCGAAATTCAGTTTTTGCGGCCCGCCCGCACCCGGCTCTTCAGGATATCGAATATGAACAGTGCGCGCTCGCTGCCGCACAAATGCTTCGTCAACCCGGACTTGTTCCGGGATCCACTGTGCCGCACTTCTCGAGGCTTTTGATTTCCGGAACGGTGGACCCCGGAACAAGTCCGGGGTGACGGCAGGAAGTTGGTGTTGCCGGCGGCACCCGATTCAGGTGCCGCGGGTGCCGAACTACGCCCGCACCAACCCCTGATCCTCGAACAGTTGCGCCAGCTCGCCGCTCTCGTACATCTCCATCATGATGTCCGATCCGCCGATGAACTCGCCCCTCACATAAAGCTGCGGGATGGTCGGCCAGTCGGAGAATTCCTTGATCCCCTGGCGCACGCCCTGATCCTGCAGCACGTCGACGCTTTCGAATTCGGCGTTCAAATGGTTGAGGATCGCGATCGCGCGGCTGGAAAAGCCACATTGCGGGAAGAGCGGGCTGCCCTTCATGAACAGCAATACGTCGTTCTTCGCGACCATGTCGGCGATGCGGGCCTGGGCGTCGTCAGTCATCTTGATATCCTTACTCGGGAACGGCTGTTGTCAGTTGCAAGGCATGCAGCACGCCGCCCATGCGGCCACCCAGCGCGGCATAGACCGCCTGATGCTGCTTGATCCGCGGCTGCCCCCGGAAACTTTCCGAAACCACGCGCGCGGCATAATGGTCGCCGTCACCGGCCAGATCGGTAATCTCGACCCGGGCGTCGGGAATGCCGCCCACGATCAACGCCTCGATCTCGGTAGCCGCCATCGCCATGATTATTCGGACTGCATCAGCTGGCGGCGTGCCTCGACCGTATGCTCTTCGATCGCACGGCGCACGACGCCTTCGTCGATCTCGACGCTCGCGGCGGTCAGGTCGCTGACCAACTTGCGGATCACGTCCTCGTCGCCGGCTTCCTCGAAATCGGCCTGCACGACCGCCTTGGCATAGGCGTCGGTCTCTTCCACCGTCAGACCCATCTGCTTGGCGGCCCAGACGCCGAGCAACCGGTTGCGGCGCGCGGTGACGCGGAACTGCATTTCCTCGTCACGGGCAAACTTGGTCTCGAACGCGCGCTCGCGGTCGTCGAACGTGGTCATCTGGCTCGTCCCCTTGGGCCGTTAATCTATCGGATTGGAGATAGGGCGGGGGGACGTGGAAGGGAAGGGGGTGCCTTTTCGAGGGCCTTCCCCGAGGGGGTGGGGCAGTGTCAGCTCACTCCGCCACCGTGACCACCAGTTTCCCGATTGCGGCCCGTGCCGCCATCTTGGCGATCGCCTTGCCGCCGTCCTCGAACGCGAACGTCTCGGTGACGCGCGGGGCGATCTTGCCGTCTTTCCACAGGCGGAAGAGGCGGTCGATGTGGGCGGCGTTGGCCTTCGGGTCGCGCGCGGCGAAGGCGCCCCAGAACACGCCGCACACATCGCACGACTTCAGCAGCGTCAGGTTGAGCGGCAGTTTCGGGATGCCCGCGGGGAAGCCGACGACCAGATAGCGGCCTTCCCAGCCGATCGAGCGCAATGCCGGTTCGGCATAATCGCCGCCCACCGGATCGTAGATCACGTCGTACCCCGCCTTGCCGCCGGCCGCCTTGAACTGTTCGGCCAAGGCCTTGGACTGATCGCGGTCGAACGGCGCGCGGGCATAGACGATCGTCTCGTCCGCCCCCGCGTCCTTCGCCACCGCGGCTTTTTCCTCGGACGAAACCGCGGCCACCACCTTCGCGCCGAATGCCTTGCCAAGTTCGATCGCCGCGAGGCCGACACCGCCGGCCGCGCCCAGCACGAGCAAAGTCTGCCCCTCGCCAAGATGTCCGCGATCGAGCAGAGCGTGGATCGTCGTGCCATAGGTGAGGATCAACGCCGCGCCCTCGGCGAAGCTGCGGCCCTCGGGCAATGCGTAGAGCTTGCCGGCCTCGACCACGACCTTCTCGACCAGTCCGCCATGGCCGACCATCCCGATCACCCGATCGCCGACGCTCCATTCGGTCACGCCCTCGCCGACGCTGTCGACCACGCCGGCGATCTCGCCGCCGGGCGCGAAGGGGCGTTCCGGCTTGAACTGGTACTTGTCCTCGATGATCAGGACGTCGGGAAAGTTGATCGAGCAGGCCTTCACGGCGACTACGACCTGACCCGGGCCGGCCACCGGATCGGCGACTTCATCCAGAACTAGTGTTTCAGGTCCGCCCGGCGCTTTCGACAGAAGTGCTCGCATGTGCCCGTTCTCCGCTCATCCACGGCCGGTGTTCGTTTACCCCGGCTTCGTATTTCGAAATTTGGGTATCCCTTGCCAGTGTCAGGCCGATCTCGTCCAGCCCTTCCATCAGGCACTGGCGGCGAAACGGGTCCATCGCGAACGGGAAGCGGTCCTGGAACGGGGTGGTGACGGTCATCGTCTCGAGATCGATGGTCACGGCATCGGTCTTGGCGACCTCGACCAGCCGGTCGATCGCCTCCTGCGGCAGGACGACCGCGACGATGCCGTTCTTGAACGCGTTGCTGGAGAAGATGTCGGAGAAGCTCGGCGCGATCACGGCGGTGATGCCCATGTCGATCAGCGCCCAGGCGGCATGCTCGCGGCTGGACCCGCAGCCGAAATTGTCGCCCGCGATCAGGATGGGTGCGCCGCTGTAGCGAGGATCGTCGAAGATGTTGCCGGGGTCGGCGCGCATCGTCTCGAACGCGCCCTTGCCCAAACCGGAGCGCGTGACCGTCTTCAGCCAGTGCGCCGGGATGATGACGTCGGTGTCGATATTCTTCGCGCCCCACGGATAGGCGCGGCCGGAAACCTGTTTGACGGGGTTCATGTTCGGACCTTCGATGTAGCGCGCCGATGAAGCCCGCCGGAGTTACTTCGTGGTGGAAACCCTGCTCAGCGGCACATTGCGAGCGGTAGCGGCATAAGCGGCGATGCCGCTGAGTACGGTGCCGACGACGAGCAGAGCCAGAACGCGTTTCATGATAGTGCCCCCATTAGTTCGCGCTGATCAGGACGCGCCCATTAAATCACGAACGTCGCTCAACCGCCCCGTCACGGCCGCCGCGGCCGCCATCGCCGGCGAGACCAGATGCGTCCGCGCACCCGGCCCCTGCCGTCCTACGAAGTTCCGGTTGGAAGTGGAAGCGCATCTGAGGCCGGGCGGTACTTTATCGGGGTTCATCGCCAGACACATCGAACAGCCGGGTTCGCGCCATTCGAAGCCCGCCGCCATGAAGATCCGGTCCAGCCCCTCGGCTTCGGCCTGCCGCTTGACCAGGCCCGAGCCAGGCACGACCAATGCGCGCACGCCGTCGGCGACCGAGCGGCCGTTGGCGACGGCCGCGGCGGCGCGCATGTCCTCGATCCGGCTGTTGGTGCAACTGCCGATGAACACGTAATCCACGCCGATATCCTGCATCGCCATGCCGGGCGTCAGGCCCATATAATCGAGCGACTTCTGCGCGGCGACCCGCTTCGCCGGATCCGCGAAGCTTTCCGGATCGGGGACGTGGCCGGTGATCAACACGACGTCCTCAGGGCTGGTGCCCCAGGTGAGGGCGGGCGCGATGTCCGTCGCGTTCAACACGACGCTGCGATCGTAGGTGGCATTGGCGTCGCTCGGCAGCGTCTTCCAGAAGGCGAGCGCCGCGTCCCAATCCGCGCCCTTGGGGGCCATCGGGCGACCCTTGAGATATGCGAAGGTCGTCTCGTCCGGCGCGATCAGACCGGACCGCGCACCGCCCTCGATCGACATGTTGGCGATGGTCAGGCGGCCTTCGATCGAGAGCGCGCGGATCACCTCGCCGGTATATTCGATGACATAGCCGGTGCCGCCGGCCGCACCGATCTTGCCGATGATGCTGAGGATCACGTCCTTGGCCGACACGCCGAAGCCCAGCGTGCCGTCGACCCGCACTTCCATCGTCTTCGACTGGCTGAGCAGCAATGTCTGCGTGGCGAGGACATGCTCGACCTCGCTGGTGCCGATGCCGAACGCCAACGCCCCCAACGCACCATGCGCAGAGGTATGGCTGTCGCCGCAAACCAGGGTGGTGCCGGGCAGGGTGAAGCCCTGTTCCGGTCCGACGACATGCACGATACCCTGATTGACCGAGGTGGCGTCGATATAATCGATGCCGAATTCGCGCGTGTTCCGGCGCAGCAGATCAAGCTGAGTGGCGCTTTCCTTGTCCTCGATCGGTAGTTCGCGCCCCGTCGCGTCGACGCGCGGACTGGTCGGCAGATTGTGATCGGGTACCGCCAGCGTCAGATCCGTCCGGCGCACGTTGCGGTTCGCGACGCGGAGCCCCTCGAACGCCTGCGGGCTGGTGACTTCATGGACGAGGTGGCGATCGATATAGATCAGGCATGTGCCGTCGTCGCGGCGTTCCACCACGTGGTTGGCCCAGATCTTTTCGTACAAGGTGAGGGGTCGGCTTGCCATAATATGACGCGCTTTACGCTTATTGGGGTGCATCGCAAGGGTGGGGTTGGGCGCGAAACAACGTGCGATAGAGTGCGCACCTCAATCCTTGGGCGATACGTAGGAAGCATCATGCGCGACCGGGAGGCGATTTCCGCTGCGCAGCGCGTCCAGCATTTCTGCAAACCCGGTACGGCAGCGGAACCCCAGCACGCGTTCCGCACGACCCGAATCGTATACCCGATCGATGCTGGCCGGCAGCGACCAGCCGTTCCGGGCGTACAGGTCTGCCGCTTCTGGGAAATAGCGTAAGATAACCGACGGTGCGTCCCGCTTGAGATCGGCCGCATCGTCGCGTGCGAACGGCGTGGGCGCCGAGACGATGAACGTGCCGGACCCGATGTCCGTTGCGCGGTCCAGCGCGACGATGTGCGCGTCGGCCGCATCCTCGACGGTCAGGCGGCGGTGGAGTAATTCGTTCGCCTTCATGTTCTCGCCCGCTAGATCGCGATGCGTGTCGTCATCCTCGGGAAAAAATCGCGCGGTTCGCAGGATGATCACCGGCAGGCCGTATTCGGCGTGGATCAAGCGGCAAATCTGCTCGGCGGCCAACTTGGTAACGCCGTAGATGTTGCGCGGTTCGAGCGGCGCCATATCCTCGTCTATCCAAGCCGCGCGGTCGCCCCGTGCCTCGCGGATCGCGGAGGAGATCATCAGCGATGTGGTCGATGTGAAGACGAACCGGCTCGCCCGAGCGGCGACTGCGGCTTCGAGCAGGTTGAGCGTGCCGCCGGTGTTCACATCGATGAACGCCTGTCGGGGAAAGCGCACGATATCAGGCTTGTGCAGCGCGCCGCCATGAACGACGGCTTCGATCCCGCATTCGCGGAATACGCGATCGACAAAGGCGCGATCGGCAACCGATCCGATGATGTCGGTATCCGCGCCTGGCGCGACGTCCAGCCCCGTTACCTCATGCCCGTCGGCGCGCAGGCGTGGCGCGAGATAGCGGCCCAGCCAGCCGCTCGACCCGGTGAGCAGGACGCGCATTCAGCCCGCGCGGTAATCCGCGGTGATCGCGCCCGCCGCCAGCAGTTCAGCTTCGTGGCTGTCCTCGCGCCACGTCTCGGTCAGCGCGGTCGCTTCCCAGTCGCGCATTGCGGGGTGATCGAGCATCTGGGCCACCCACGCAGCGCCGATCGGGCCGACATCGAGGCCATAAGTGCGCACGCGGAAGGCGACGGGCGCATAAAAGGCATCGACCGCGGTGAAGTCGGGTCCGGCCAACCACGGGCCACCGAAACGATCGATTCCCTCGGCCCATAATTCGGCGACGCGCGCGACATTGCGTTCGAGGGCTGGCGAGGCGGGACGGGGGTTCACGCGTACGCCGACATTCATCGTGCAATCGTTGCGCAGGGCCGAAAACCCGCCATGCATCTCGCAGGTCGCGCAGATCGCCCAGGCGCGCGCGGCCTCGTCCGCCGGCCAGACGCCCGGAAAGCGCTCGGCCAGAAAGAGCGCGATGCCGAGCGAATCCCAGATCGTGCGGTCGCCGTCGATCAGCACCGGGACCTGGCCCGATGGCGAGAATGCGCGGAACGCCGCGTAATTGTCCGGTTCCAGGAACGGCTCCAGTCGATCGTCGAACGGAATGCCCAGCGCCTTCATCAGCACCCACGGGCGCAGCGACCAGCTGCTATAGTTCCGGTTCGCGGTGATCAGGGTGAGCGGCACGGCCTCAGCTCAAATAATGCGCGGTCGTCTTCGCCGCGACGTCCTCGGGCGTCACGCCGGGCGCGCATTCGAGCAAGCGGAACGGGCTGCCATGGTCGGGGCGCTGGAACACGCACAGTTCGGTGATGATCATGTCGACCACGTTCTTGCCGGTCAGCGGCAGGGTGCATTGGGGAACGAACTTCGCATCGCCGTTCTTGGAATTGTGCTCCATCACGACGATGATCTTCTTGACCCCGGCGACGAGGTCCATCGCACCGCCCATGCCCTTGATCATCTTGCCGGGGATCATCCAGTTGGCGATGTCGCCGCCCTCGCTGATCTCCATCGCGCCCAAAACGGTCAGGTCGATGTGCCCGCCCCGGATCATCGCGAAACTCTGGTCGGATCCGAAATAGGCTGATTGCGGCAATTCGCTGATCGTCTGCTTGCCCGCATTGATCAGGTCGGCATCCTCCTCGCCCTCATAGGGGAAGGGGCCGATGCCGAGCATGCCGTTTTCCGATTGCAGCGTGACCGTGACGCCTTCGGGAATATGGTTCGCGACGAGCGTCGGGATGCCGATGCCAAGATTGACGTAGAAGCCGTCCTGCAATTCCTGCGCGGCGCGGGCGGCCATTTCGTCACGGGTCCAGGGCATATTATTTCTCCGGCGGGGCGGGAGGCGCCCAGCGTTTGTCGGTGGGGAAAACGTCGTCGAAGCCGCCCTTGAGAGCGCTGCCGTACACCGGGTTGGGCAATACGAACCAGCCATTGCCCCATTTGTCGGCGATCTGCGGCGAGAGGGCGGCAGCGCGGCGCGCGGACGGGGCGAGGCCGGCGTTGAACAGATCGCTGAAATCGCCGAGCTGATCGCCGCCCATCGCGATGACGCAATATGTGTCCGCTATCCACCAACGCCGCACGTCTTTCAGGCTGCCGGTATTGTCATCGCCCTTCAGCCAGAGCGTCTTCTTGTGTCGCGCTGGTCCCAGGCCGGCGTCGTTCAGGGCCTTTTCGGTCGCCGCGGCATTTTCGACGGAACGGTTGGTGTTGAAGATGACGGTGATGCCCATGCCGCGAAGCTTCGCCAGCGCCTCGACCGCACCGGGCACCGGCGCCACCTTATCCAGCCCCGTCCGCTCCCAGGCTTGCCAGCGTTTCTCGTCATACGGTGCGGAATGGGCGGCGGCGTCGTACTCGAAGCCGAGGTTGAGCAGGACGGTTTCGTCGACATCGAATATGACGGCCTTGGGTTTGGCGCCGCACGGCACCCATATCGGGGCGGACAACGTCGCCTTTTCGTCCAGCACCACTCCGTTCGCTGCCGTCGCGCGAACCTGTGTCGACGCATAGGTCACCAGCGCACGCCACGCCTGCACCGAAAGCGCGGCGGACTCGCCCGAGCCGTAAAGGAACTGCATACCCGCCGGGACGGTGCCCGGCGGCACCGGCAAAGCCGCGTTCGCGGTGAGACCGGCCGATGCGCCTCCGCCAATCTCATGTGGCGTGTAGAGTCGCTGGTTGGCGGCGCATCCGGCCAGCAGCAATGCCCCCGCGAACGCCGAAGCCCCGAGCGCCGAGCGCTTCGCTCGCGGCCCTGAGTTTCGTGCGCGGAAGAATTGATGGGCAGGCAAGATCATGCCTCGGCGCGGGCCCGGGTCATGCGGAATTCGATCTTCTTGTCGTATGGCCCGCCCATCACGAGGCGATTCACATACACGCCGGGCAGGTGGATGCAGTCCGGGTCGAGGCTGCCGACCGGCACGATTTCCTCGACCTCGGCGATGCAGATCCTGCCCGCCGTGGCCATCGGAGCGTTGAAGTTGCGCGCGGTCTTGCGGAAGATCAAATTCCCGCTTTCATCCGCCTTCCAGCCCTTGATGATCGCCAGATCGGCGCGAATGCCGCGTTCGAGGATGTACTCCTCACCGTCGAAGGTCTTCACCTCCTTGCCTTCGGCCACCAGCGTACCGACGCCGGTCTTGGTGTAGAAACCGGGAATGCCCGCGCCGCCCGCGCGGCAGCGTTCGGCGAGCGTTCCCTGGGGGCAGAATTCCACCTCCAGTTCGCCGCTCAGATATTGCCGCTCGAACTCCTTGTTCTCCCCGACATAGGAGGAGATCATCTTCTTCACCTGTCGCGTTCGCAACAGCTTGCCAAGGCCCTCGCCATCGATGCCGGCATTGTTGCTGGCGATCGTCAGATCCTTCGTGCCCGCCGCCTGGATCGCGTCGATCAGGCGTTCGGGGATGCCGGACAGGCCGAACCCGCCGGCGCAGATCGTCATCCCGTCGAACAGAACTCCGTCGAGCGCGGCGGCGGCATCGGGATAGAGCTTCTTCATCGGCGGAACTCCGGCTGGTGTTGCGGTGGCGCATAAGCGGGCGGGGCCGGGATGGTCAATCCGGTGGGCGTGGATGGCCTTGATCGCTCCACGACGCCGCCGCCGCCACAACCGAGATCGTCACCCCAGCGCAGGCCGGGGTCTCCCAAGATACGGGCTGGAATCTCCACACAGAGACCCCAGCCTGCGCCGAAGTGACGGCTCTGTTCAGTAATTCAGCTTTAGCCCCGGCCTGGGCCAATCCATGCTCACCAACCGCCCGGTGCCGGAAAGCGTGATGTACGCCGTCCGGAGGTCCGGCCCGCCCCAGCAGATGTTGGTGGTGAAGGGATCGTCGGTGGCGACAAATTCGACCAGTTCGCCGGTCGGCGAGACCACCGAGATGCCGCTCTGGCCGATCGTCGCGACGCAGATATTGCCGTCCGCATCGACCCCCAGCGAATCGAAGAATTTGTAGCCCGCCGGCCGGTACAGCGGAATGCCCGCGCCGCCGAGGCCGGCGGTGAGGTCGACCTTGCCCGGTGCCGTCACGCGGAACGCCATCAGCCGGCAGGTATAGGTTTCCGCCGCGTAGAGCGTGTTGCCGTCGGGCGAGAGGCCGATGCCGTTGGGGTTCTCGCTCGGGAAGATCACCTCTTGCAGATGGCTGCCATCGGCCCTGGCGTAGAAGATGCCGGTGACGTCGCGGTCCCGCTCACGCGTCTTGCCGTGATCGGTGAACCAGAAGCCGCCATGCGCGTCGAACACGATGTCGTTCGGGCCGCGCAGCGTGCAGCCGAAATCGCCATCCTTATAGAGAATCTCCACCGCGCCGGTTTCCAGGTCGATCCGCTCGATCCGTCCGCCGGAATAATCCTTGGCCTGGCCGTGCGGGATCAGCAAGCCAGCGTGATCGAGATAGTCGAAGCCGCCATTGTTGCAGCAGTACAGCTTGCCGTCCGGGCCGATGGCGAGGCCATTCGGCCCGCCGCCCGGTTCGGCCACCGTCCGCATGCCGCCGTCCGGCAGGACGCGCGTGATGCGCCCGGCGGCGATCTCGACCAGGATGACGCTGCCGTCCGGCATCGCGACCGGACCTTCGGGAAAGCGCAGCCCGGTGGCGACGGTGGTGAACTTGGTCATGGGCGCTCTCCTGGTTTTCAGGCAGCGTACACATCCACCGGGGCAGGGCAAATCCGCCCTTGACTACAGACGTAATCGGTATGATTACAGGCGTAGTCAGTACGGGAGCGAGTCGAATGGCCGAGCGGATCAGCGATGCGGAACATGCCGTGATGGAGGTGCTGTGGGACGAGAGCCCGCTCACCGCGCAGGACGTGTCGGAGCGCATCCCGGCGGAGCGCGACTGGAGCGCGAACACCGTCAAGACGCTGCTCGGGCGACTGCTCGCCAAGAACATCATCGGCCATCAGGAGGAGGGGCGGCGCTATCTCTATCGCCCGCTGGTCGAGCGTGGCGATTACGTCGCCGGGGAAAGCCGCAAGCTGATGGATCGGTTGTTCGGCGGCAAGCTGACGCCGCTGGTCGCCCACCTCGCCGAGCGCGACGAACTGACCGCCACCGATATCGCCGAGATCGAGGCCTTGCTGAAGGGGTTGAAGGCATGATCGCGCCCGGTTTCCTCGGCTGGGGCATCGAGACGCTGATCGCGTCGACGGTGCTGATGGCGCTCGTGCTGCTGCTCCGCGCGCCGGTGCGCCGCGCGTTCGGGCCGGATGTCGCCTATGCGCTGTGGGCGCTGCCCGCGCTGCGGATGATCCTGCCGCCCTTGCCGGCATCGTGGCGCGAAGCGGCCGCCGCGCCGATCGCGGCGGCCAGCGACACGATCACGATCTATGTCGTCGAACCCTTGAGCGGTGGCGCAAGCGTGGCCCCGGCGACCGAGAGCCTCGCGCTGCTCGGACCGATTGTCGCCGGCCTGTGGATCGTCGGCGCGGCCGGTTTCCTCGGCTGGCACGCCATGCAGCATCTGCGCTTCTGCCGCCGCATGCTCGACGAACAGGTGCGCGGTACCCAGATGGAAGGCGGCATCCACCTGATCGAGACCGATGCGGCGAGCGGTCCGCTCGCCTTTGGGGTGGTGCGCAAATACGTCGCCTTCCCACGCGATTTCGTCTCGCGTTACGATCAGGACGAACGCGATCTGGCGCTGGCGCATGAGCTTGGCCATCATGCGCGGCACGATCTGGTCGCGAACTGGGCGGCGCTCGGCGTGCTCGCGCTGCACTGGTTCAACCCGATCGCCTGGCGCGCGTTCCGCGCCTTCCGCGCCGATCAGGAGATCGCCAACGACGCCCGCGTGCTGGCCGGCCTCTCGCCGATGGCGCGCCATGCCTATGCCTGCGCGATCGTGAAATCCGCCCATGGCGGGGCGGTGTCCGCCGCCTGCCACCTCCACACCATCAACGATCTGAAAGGGAGACTGAAGATGCTGACGACCAACAAGACCAGCCGCACGCGCCTGATCGGCGGCGCGGCGGCCATCGCGCTGATCGGCGTCGCCGGACTCGGCCTCACCGCTTCGGGCACGCAGGCGGCGGAGACCGTGCGCGCCAAGGTCGAGACGGCGACCGGCGTGAACCTCGCCAAATTCGACCTGACACCCCCGGCACCCCCGGCCGCCCCCGGCGCGGCGCAGGCCGCCGAGCCGCCGGCACCGCCCGCGCCACCCGAGTCCGTGAATCTACCGCCCGCCGGCCCCGGTGAGGATCGCGACATCACCAGCTCGACCACCACGAGGGACGGCAAGGTCGTCAAGCGCATCAAGGTCGTCGTGCGCGACAAGGACGGCAAGGTGCGCACCGAGGACTGGCAGGGCATGGACGAATTGAAGAACATGCCCGAAGTCTCGTCCGCCAACTGCCCCGGCGGTGACGCCAAGCAGATGGTGATCAACGAGAAGAAGGGCGGCCGTCAGCGGATCATCATCTGCACCAACCGCATCGAGAAGGCGGCGTCGGACGGGGCACGGATCGCGGCGAACAGCAAGGATATCCAGCGCAACGCCCTGCAAACCGCCATCGCCAGCCTGCGCGCCACGCGGGCCAGCATGGAAGCCAATCGGGACATGCCCGCCGAAGGCCGCGCGGAAGCGATCAAGGGCATCGACGAAGCGATCGCCGAAGTGACCGCGGAAATGACCAAGGCGGATTGATCGTTCTTGAGCCCCTCCCCTTCAGGGGAGGGGTTTGGGGTGGGGCCATGCCGCAGAAACCGGCGCTGGTCTCAACGAGACGGGACTGCCCCACCCCAACCCCTCCCCTGATGGGGAGGGGCTGACCTTCCCCGCCACTTCGAACACTTGCACCACCGCCCCAAAAACGCCATCTCCCGGGCATGAGCGACCAGCAGCCCGGCGTCCCCGAGACGCTCGAACCCCTCGTCGTCCGCCTGCTCGCGCCCAATGCCTCGCCCTATACGTATACCGGCACGCAGACCTATCTCGTGGGCACCACCGACATGGCGGTGATCGATCCCGGCCCCGAGGACGAGGCGCATACCGCAGCGATCCTCGATGCGCTCGCCGGACGGCCGCTGACGGCGATCGTCATCACTCACACCCACCGCGATCACAGCCCCGGCGCCCGCCCACTGAAAGGCGCGACCGGCGCTCCGATTGTCGGCTGCGCGCCGCTGGCGATCAACTCTTCCGGACCAGATGGGGACGGCATCCGTTCGGACGCAGCCTTCGATCACGCTTACGCGCCCGATCGCGTGCTGGCCGACGGCGGTTCCGTCTCCGGCGAAGGGTGGACGCTCACCGCCGTGGCCACGCCTGGCCACACGTCCAACCACCTCTGCTTTGCGCTGACCGCAGACGACGCGACCGACAGCGGCGCATTGTTCAGCGGCGATCACGTGATGGGCTGGTCGACCAGCATCGTTTCGCCGCCCGATGGCGACATGGGGGATTACATCCGCAGCCTGGAGAAGCTTCAGGCGCGCGAGGACCGCATCTATTATCCGGGCCATGGCGATCCGGTGGACAATCCGAAGCGATTGGTGCGCGGGATGATCGGCCACCGCAAGCAACGTGAGGGACAGATTTTGCGTCAGTTGCGCGAGCGCCCGCAGTGCATTCCGGACATGGTCGGCCGCATGTATGTCGGCATCGATAAGCGCCTTTTCGCCGCGGCCGAGCGATCGGTGCTGGCGCACCTGATCGATCTGCGGGAGCGAGGATTGGTCGCCGAAACGGGCGACTTCTGGTCGCTTGGGGGAAACGCCTGATGGCATTGGTCCAGCCCCGCCGCTCGGTCGCCTCGGTGGTCGTCGCCATCCTCGCGATCATCGTCGCGGTGGTGATCGCCAAGGTCGGCTACGAACGGTATTCCGAGAAATACACGATCGAACGCCGCGATGACGGTGTCGCGGTGGATCGCATCGTCCGCGCCACCTTCTCCAACGCCAGTGCGCTCAAGGTCGGCGCGCTTTCCGGTACGGTTCAATCGACCGCCTCCGACGTGCGCGGCTTCGGCATGCTGGCATCGGACAAGGTTGTGAAGGCTCCCTTCAGTGTCGATTATTTCGTCGACGTCTCGGGCGTCAGCGGCGCGGATTACAAATGGGATCAGGCGAACCGCGTGCTGACCATCTTGTCGCCCGACGTCGTCGCGGCCGAACCGAACATCGATGAAAGCGCCGCCACCGTCAGCCAGACGCGTGGCCTGTTCGTCACCCGCGCGGCCGGCGAGGCGCTCGCCCGTCAGGTCTCGATCGGCGCGCGTCGCACCGCGCAGGCCGAATCGCGCAAGCCGGAACGTATCGCCGCCGCGCGCGAGAATGCCCGTCGCGCGCTCGCCAAATTGCTCGGCGGCCCGCTGGAGGCGGCTGGGATCGGCAACGTGCGAGTCGCGGTCGTCTTTCCCTACGAGCGGCAGGGCTCGCGCGAGCAGTGGGACCGAAGCAGGTCGATCGGCGAAGTGCTCGGCAACCGCAATTGAGTCGATGGCTGGAATAGGATAGACGAGGCGCAATAATTTCCGGGGGGAAATATGGCGACCTTGGCTTATCCGCATTCGAAACCGGTCGGACGCGACGATCGTTTCTTCCGCAACACTGCGTTCGCAATGGCGGTGACCGTGGTCGCCGGTTTTTCACTCCAGCATCTTGCCGGCCGATCGAGCTTCCATGCGCCTCCATTGGTCCATGCGCACGCCATCGTCTTCCTGGGCTGGGTGGCGATCTATGTCGCGCAGGCGGTGCTGGCGGCCAACGGCTCGCTCGCATTGCATCGGCGGTTGGGCTGGGTCGCTGCCGGCTGGATGGTGGCGATGCTGGTCCTCGGCATCACCGTCACCGTCGCGATGGTTCGCGCGGGGCATGCACCGTTCTTCTTCCTGCCGGCGCAATTCCTAGTCTTCAATCCGCTGTCGCTCATCGTGTTCGTCGGCCTCACTACGGCGGCGATCGTGATGCGCCGCCGTACCGACTGGCATCGCCGGCTGCATTATTGTGGCATGGCAATGCTGCTCGGCCCCGCCTTCGGGCGCCTGCTGCCCTCCCCGTTGCTGATGCCGTATGCGTTCGAGGCGACGTTTGTCGCGACGATGATATTCCCGATCCTCGGCGTCGTCGCCGATCTGCGCCGGACGGGCAGGGTGCACCCGGCCTGGGCTTGGGGCATCGGCACGATGGTCGCATTCCTCTTCCTGGTCGAGGGCATGGCGCACGGCCCGGCCGGTGCGGCGCTCTATCGCGCTGTCACCGCCGGTTCGCCGGCTGCCGGGATCGACCCCAATGCGTTTCCGCCCCCGCCCGGTGCTCCCTTGATCACCGGGGCGTAGACGTCCATTTGAGGCCCACAGTTTCGAGGGCAAGATCATGGACGCACGCATTGCTGACTCTGGGCGCATTGGCGGCGCGCTGACCGGGCTCGACCTGAGGAGCGAGATCGACCGGCTGCGCAAGGAGCGCAACGCCGTGATCCTGGCGCATTATTACCAGAAGCCCGAAATCCAGGACATCGCCGATTTCGTCGGCGACAGCCTCGATCTGTCGAAAAAGGCCGCGGCGACCGATGCCGACGTCATCGCCTTCTGCGGCGTGAAGTTCATGGCCGAAACCGCCAAAATCCTGTCGCCGAATAAGATCGTGGTGCTGCCGGATCTCAACGCGGGCTGTTCGCTGGAGGACAGCTGTCCACCTGACCAGTTCGCGGAGTTCCGCGCGCAGCATCCCGACCACATCGCGCTGACGTACATTAACTGCTCGACCGAGGTGAAAGCGCTCAGCGACGTCATCGTCACCAGCAGCTCGGCGGAAAAGATCCTCAGCCAGATCCCGCTCGACCAGAAGATCATCTTCGGCCCGGACAAGAATCTCGGTGGCTATCTCGCGCGCAAGACCGGGCGGGACATGCTGTTATGGCCCGGCGTGTGCATCGTGCACGAGGCGTTCAGCGAGACCGAATTGCTGAAACTGCAGTTGAAGCACCCCGGTGCGCCGATCGCCGCGCATCCGGAATGCCCGCCGTACATCCTCGATCACGCGGATTATGTCGGGTCGACCAGCGGCATCCTCGCTTTTGCCGACCAGATGCCGGGGGACACGCTGATCGTCGCCACCGAACCGCACATCATCCACCAGATGGAAAAGGCGGCACCGCACAAGCACTTCATCGGCGCGCCGGGTGCGGATGGCAATTGCAACTGCAATATCTGTCCGTACATGGCGCTCAACACGATGGAAAAACTCTACCTTGCCTTGCGCGATCTCGAGCCCCGCATCGAAGTCGAGGAAGGTCTGCGCCTCGAAGCGAAGAAGAGCCTCGACGCGATGCTGGCAATGGCAAGTGGGACGGTAGGGATGGGCGACCTCGGCCCGCTGCGGGTGACCGGGGACTGAGCGGCCGGTGACGCCTTCGAGCTATTCTGCCAGGCGCCCATCCTTTATCGCGGCCTTCTCGTAGACGAACAACACGTCGCTATCCGGGGCCTTCACCGTCGCTGCCACTTCTTCCGGGGCGAGGTGGCGCAGGACGTGGCGGAGGATCGCCTTGTGCGCCTGCTTCTTGTGGTTCGCGCGCACGCACACCCAGGGTGCCGCCTTGGAATGCGTTTTGGCGAGCATCGTATTGCGCGCCGCGGTGTAATCGTCCCACTTGTCCTGCGCGACGGCATCCAGGGCCGAGCGCTTCAGCGCCTTAAGTGGATCGCTCGCGCGTTCGTCCAGCCGTTCCTTCTGCTCGGCCTTGTCGATGTCGAGCCACAGCTTGACCAGCTTGATGCCGCTTTCGACCAGCATCGCCTCGAACTTCGGCACGTCTTTCAGGAATTGCGCCTGTTCCTCGGGGGTGGAAAAGCCGTTGACCACCTCCACGCCCGCGCGATTGTACCAGCTGCGGTTGAAGATCACGAGTTCGCCCGCCGCCGGCAGGTGCGACACGTATCGCCCGAGGAACCATAAGGTCTTCTCGCGATCGTTCGGCTTGGGCAGCGCGATCACGCGGGTGGAGCGCACGGAGAGATGTTCGGTCAGCGCCTTGATCGTCCCGTCCTTTCCGGCCGCGTCGCGCCCTTCGAGGATGATAATCGTGCGCTCGCCGGCCGCCACATTGGCCAATTGCATCTGGACCAATGCCAGTTGCAACGCGTCGCCGCCGTCCTTCTTCGCCATGCCTTCACCTCGCTTGCCGGATCGTGCCCGAGTGTCGGGTAATCTCCATGATTGGGCAAGCGATGACGGGGCAAAAGGTTTCCCGCTTTACAGCGCCTCGACCAGGGCGACGGCAATCGCACTGGCGATCTGGTTGCGGGCCTCGTTCGCGCCGGCACCGTTCAACAGCGCGTCGACCGCCGGCACGTCGATGAATTCCAGTTCGAGCAACGTCGCGCGGCAACCGTTGCCGCGCGTGCCGAGCCTGGCATCGCGCAGCACGCCCAGGCCCTTCATCTTCACGCCCGGCGGCGGGGCATAGGCCTCGCCGTTCGCCGCCTTGCTGTAGCTCGCCGACCGTAGCACCGCCTTGGGATCGAGCGCCTTCAATGCGCCATGAGCCGCCTGCACGATGGCCGAGGCAAACGCCGCGTCCCGCGCGACGTTGATGTTGCGCAGCCCGCTGGAGGGCGCGCCCGGCCCCTCCGCCGTCACCACCGACCCCGCCGACACGGTCTGCACGGCCTGCATATACTTGCGGTCGATATATGCTTCGGTACCGCGCGCGCTGCGATTGAAGCCGTTGAAATGCAGGCTGAGGAACAGGTCCGCATCGTTTTCCGCCGCCACCGCCGCACGATCGCCAAGCGACAGATTGACGTCGGTCTCGCGCGTCATCACCACGCTCACCGTCTTGCCCAGCGCCGCCGCGCGCGCCTTGCCGCTGCCTGATTGCAGCGACCAGCGGATCCGTTTGCAGAAATCCAGCGTCATCGCCTTTTCCGGCACGCCGCTGGCCGATGTCGCATTGTTGTACGTGCTGTCGTTTGGAATATTCGCGGTGCCGCCATGGCCCGGATCGATCACGATGACGCCCATCACATTCGCTCCCCCCGGAGTTGAGGGGCAAACGATCTGACGGCAATTCCAACAATTCAAGCGTCGTCGGGCGATTCGTCGAAAACGGATGTTTCGACTTGCCCGGCTGCAGCGCCGACAGACCTGCCTAAAGGGCGCCCACCGCTTTGCCCGCCGCCTCGAACATGCCGAGCACGGTATCGATCTGCGCCGGCGTGTGTTCCGCGCAGAGCGAGCAGCGCAGCAGGTATGTGCCGGCCGGCGTCGCGGGCGGGCGGGCCATGTTGACGTACAGGCCACCATCCAGCAGCACCTGCCACATCGTCACCGCCTGTTCCTGATCCTCCAGGATCACCGCGATGATCGCGCTGTCCGGCGTCTCGGTGCCGAGCTTGAAGCCCAGCGCTTTGAGGCCACCGTGCAATTTGCGCGCATTATCCCACAGTTGCGCACGCTTCTTGGTCGCGATCATCAGCTTGCGGATCGAGGTCGCGGCGGTGGCGACTACCGAGGGCGGAAGTGACGCAGTGAAGATGTACGGGCGGCAGGCCAAGCGGATCGCCTCGAACTTCGGGTGGTTCGACACGCAGAACCCACCGACCGTGCCGACCGACTTTGAGAAGGTACCGACGACGAAATCAACATCCGCCTCGCACCCCTGATCCTCGTACACTCCGCGGCCGTTGGGGCCGTAAAACCCCATCGAATGCGCCTCGTCGCTCAACACCATCGCGCCGTGCTTCTTGGCGACCGCGACCATCTCCTTGAGCGGCGCGATATCGCCGAGCATCGAATAGACGCCTTCGAGGATCACGAGCTTGCCCGCCTCCTTGGGCAGGCGCCCGAGGCGCTTGTCGAGATCCGCCACGTCGTTGTGGCGGAAGCGGACGATCTCGGCATTGCCCTGCTTGCAACCGTCATAGATCGACGCGTGGCTGTCGGCGTCGAGGATGACGTATTCGCCCTTTCCGGCGAGCGTCGAGATCATGCCGAGATTGGCCATGTAGCCGGTCGAGAAGACGATCGCTCCGGACACGCCGTAGAAATCGCGCAGCGCCTGTTCGACCTCCATGTGATCGCGGAACGTGCCGTTGAGCATGCGGCTCCCGTTGGTGCCGGACCCGAACTGGTCGAGCGCATCCTTGCCGGCCTGGATCACGTCCGGATCGAACGTCATGCCCATGTAATTGTAGGTGCCGAGCAGGATCGTGTCGCGGCCCGCGATCACCGCCTCGGTCGGCGATTTCACCTGCTCCATCACGATCGCGAAGGGATCGGTCACGCCGGTGTCGATCAGCGCCTTGCGTTCGGCGATCAGCGCATCGAACTTCGACATGAGGTCGCGTTCCGGCGCGACGTCGGCCGGATCGGCGGGCAGTTTCTCGGTGGCAAGTCCGGCGTCGGTCATCCGCTCAACCCTTCAGCTTCGCCACCGCGTCGACCAGCTGGCCGACGGTTTCGATCTCTGCCTGCATGTTCATCGTGATAATGATGTCGAATTCGTCCTCGATCGCGGCGACGAAATCCATCACGGTCAGGCTGTCCCATTCCAGATTGCCCTGGAACGTGGTCGCGTCGGTCACCTCGACCTGTTTCTTGTTGAACGGTTCGATCTGCGCGGCGACGGTATCGAAGATGGCTTGGCGGTCGGTCATGCGAAGTCCTTATGCGGTCAGCACCGGCCTTGCCAAGGGATTGCGGCGGGAAGGGGGCGCGGTCAGCCGAGCAGGCCGTTCGCGCGATACCATTTGGCGGTGTCGGCCAGCCCGGCGCGGGTCGCGATTTCGGGCTGCCACAAGGCGGTATCGGGGCGATGCTTCGGGTCGCTGGTCCAGTCGGGGTGCGACATATAGCCGACGCGGTCCTGGGTCAGCTTGGCCCCCGTGCCGCGAACCGCCGCGTCGGCGCGTGCGGCAAGCGACAGCAGCGCCTTGGGGAGGGGCAGGGGCAACACGCTCCGCCCCACCGCCGCGCCGACGGCGCGGGCGAAATCGGTGTGGCTCCAGCCACCGGAAACGCCATCGTCGGGATCGAGGACCAGCCGCCCCGGATCGCGCTCGACCAACGCGATCAGCAGGCGCGCGAGATCATCGACATGGATCACCGACATCCTGCCCGGCGGCGGCAGCAGGGCGAGGCCCATCCGGGCGATGCGGAACACGTCGCGCAACTCCATGTCGCCAGGGCCATAGATGGCGGGCGGGCGGACGATGGTCCAGTCGAGCCTGGAGGCGCGGACCTCGGCCTCGGCAAGTTGCTTCGAGTGGCCATAATGCGAGAGTTTCGGCTCGCGCGCCGACAGTGACGAGACGTGGACGAAGCGTCGGACGCCCGTCACCTCGGCCGCCGCGATCATGTTCGCCGTCCCCCCGGCATTGCCGCGCAGGAAATCGGGCAGGGTGGGCGCGTTAACCACACCGGCGACGTGGATCGCGACGTCTGCGCCGTCGTTCAGGCGGGCGAGGCTGTCCGTGTCTTCCAGGCTCCCCTCGATCCAGGTCACGCCGTCCCGGGCAGGCTGCGCGCGGCGGGCCAGCGCGCGGACAGGGTAGTCGTGATCGCGGGCAAGCGCGATCAGGCGCTTGCCGACAAAGCCCGTGCCGCCGGTGATGGCGAGGGTTTTCATGCCTGGGTCCAACTCGAACGTCCGTTCGCCCTGAGCCTGAAGGGCACGCGCGGCGCTTGGGCTTCGACAGGCTCAGCCCGAACAGAGGCGGGGACTGTGTTAAAAGTTCTCACAACATCGCCATATGGTTACGGTGCACCAATGCCCCGCGTGGCGCGTACCCGAGGATCGCCGCCAGCGCATCGCTACGCTTGCCGGTGATCCGCACCGCATCCGCCGCGTCATATTCGGCCAGCCCCCGTGCCAGCGCAGCACCGTCCGGCCCGGCCACCACGATCAGGTCACCGCGCGCGAAGCTCCCTTCGATCCGAGTCGCGCCCGCCGCGAGCAGGCTCTTGCCCGCCCGCAATGCCGCCACCGCGCCGGCGTCGATATGCACCGTGCCCCGCGCCGTCAGTCCGCCCGCCAGCCACGCCTTGCGCGCCGGGGCCGATTTCTCCGCCACGAACAGGGTATGCCGCGCCTCGTCCGACGCCGACAGGATGAGGGGCCGATCGATCCGCCCGCTCGCGATCGCGAGATGCGCGCCCGCCGCATTGGCGATCCGTGCGGCGGCGATCTTCGACACCATCCCGCCCGAGCCCATGCCGGAAGCCGATCCGCGATCCGCCATCGCCTCCACGCGGCCATCGATGCGCTCGACCCGGGCGATATGTTCGGCGCCGGGCAGGGCCGGGTTGCGATCGTACAGCCCGTCCACGTCGCTCAGCAGCACCACGCCCTGCGCCCCCGCCGCCTGCGCCACGCGCGCCGCCAGCCGGTCGTTGTCGCCGAAGCGGATTTCCTCGGTCGCCACCGAATCGTTCTCGTTGAGCACCGGCACCACGCCCAGCCCGAGCAACCGGTCGAGCGTCGCAGCCGCGTTGAGATAGCGACGGCGATCCTCCAGATCGTCGAGCGTGACGAGGATCTGCGCCGCAGTCAGTCCTACCGCCCCCAGCGCCTCCGCCCAGACATGGGATAGGGCGATCTGACCGACCGCGGCGGCGGCCTGTGCGTCCTCGAGCGAGGCGCGGCCGCCCTTGGCCAGCCCGAGCCGCCGCGCCCCAAGCGCGATCGCTCCGGACGACACCACCGCGACCTGTTGCCCTGCCTCGGCCCGAACGGCTATATCGGCAGCGATCCCCTGCAACCACGCCCGCCGCACGCCGCCATCGGCCTCGACAAGCAGGGCCGACCCGATCTTGACAATCAGGCGCGGGCAGGTGGCGGGGGGAAAGAGCGACATGCCTGATGCGTTAGCGCGGGGAAGCGTCACCGCCAATGGCGACGGTGTCGATCAATCGCGCGCGAAGATCTCGTCATGCGGCAAGGTAAGATCGAGCGACGGCAGCGGCGCATCGACGGCTTCGTCGTACGCCACGTCGTTCCAGCCATGTGCTGTCGTGCGCTGCACAATGCGCAGCCGTTCTGCGGCGGTATCGATGAAGATGATTGTATCGACGCTGTCCAGCGCCTTGTACTCGTCCAGCTTGACGCGTAGGTCGGTTCGGGCTGTTCCGGCCGACAGAATTTCGACGATGACGCGCGGATCATTAAACGCCAACGCCTTGTCGTCTCCACTCCAATCGTGGCAAAAAACCGAAGCGTCTGGATAGCGAACGGACAGATCGTGGGTACGGGTTGCCATATCCGGCCCATAAGGCCGGCAACCACTTCCCCTCAGATTTTGCCGCAACCATGCAAGCACGTTAATCTGGACTTCGGCATGGCGGGCCGTCCCGCCGGCCATCATCCGTATCACGCCATTGTCGAGTTCGGCCTTGTGATCGCCGAAATCGATGTCGAGAAAATCCTCGGCTGTCAGCAGCGGATAGTCGGGGTGCGTCGCCATGTGCAGCCCATATCATACCACCGCAGCGCTTCAAACCGGCGACCAGGCAATCTCGTCCTCGCCTTCGTCATCGGCGCCGACCATGCCGCTCTTCGGCCCGATCGCTTCGAGCAGGCGGTCCAGCACCCAATCCACACCCGTGCCGGCGGCACCCGAGATCGGGATCACCTCCGCGCCGCTTTCCTCTTCCAGTTCGGCAGACAGCGCCGCGATCAACTCGTCGTCCAGCGTATCGATCTTGTTGAGCGCGACGACCACCGGCTTGTCGATCAGCCCGCCGCCATAGGCCGCGAGTTCGTCGCGAACGATGCGGTAACTTTCGGCAACGTCGGTGTCGTTCGCGTCGATCAGGTGCAGCAGCACGCGGCAGCGCTCGATATGGCCCAGGAAGCGGTCGCCGATGCCGGCCCCTTCCGATGCGCCCTCGATCAGGCCGGGAATGTCGGCGACGACGAATTCGTTATGCTTGTGGCGCACCACGCCCAATTGCGGGCGCGTGGTGGTGAAGGCGTATTCGCCCACCTTGGCCTGCGCATTGGTGACGGCGTTGATAAAGGTCGATTTGCCGGCATTGGGCAGCCCGACCAGACCAGCATCGGCGAGCAGCTTCAGTCGCAGCCAGACCCACATCTCCTCGTACGGCCAGCCGGTGCCGTGCTGGCGCGGGGTGCGGTTCGTGCTGGTCTTGTAGCTTGCGTTGCCGCGACCGCCGTCGCCGCCGCGCAGGAACACGACCCGCTCGCCGGCCTGCGTGAAATCGGCCAGCACCTCTTCCTTGTCTTCGCTCAACACCTGCGTGCCGATCGGTACCTGGATCACCAGATCCTCGCCGCCCGCGCCGGTCATGTTCGAGCCCGCACCGCCATGCCCGCGTGGCGCGCGGAAATGCTGAGTGTACCGGAAATCGATCAACGTGTTCAGGCCGGGCACCGCCACGAACACGATGTCGCCGCCCTTGCCACCGTTGCCGCCGTTCGGACCGCCATATTCGATGAACTTCTCGCGCCGGAAACTGACGGCTCCGGGGCCGCCCGCGCCCGATCGGACGAAGATCTTTGCTTGGTCTAGGAAATGCATGGCGAGTGCGTAGCGCTTTAGCGCAGCTAAAGCCACTCGGCACTCGCTCGGCCGGCCTCGCAAAAGCGAAAACAGACGACACGGCTTTGCCGCCGAACGAGGTGAAACGGCTACCCGGCCACCTCGGCATGCGACATCACCAGCGATTTCACCGCCAGTTCGCGCGCCGTCTCGCGCGGCAGCCCCAGCGCCTTCGCCATCGGCCCGCCGAGCAGCGCATCGCCGAGCGCGGTCAGCACCAACTGCAACGTCTCCTCGTGGATCGAGGGGCGTCCCGGTTCATGCCCCTCGGACAGGTCGTCGACCAGCCGGTGGATCGCTTCCAGGATCGGATCGAGCGCATCCTGATTGCCGTTGAGAATCATCCAGCTCGCCATCGCGCCCGCGCCGTGCGTGAAGGCGTCGAAGGTCATGTCGACCACCTCACGCGGATTGTGGTCGCTGGCCCGGGCACGCTTCGCCGCCTCGCCGATTTGCACCGTGATGGTATCCGCGAGGTGCGCGATCAGCGCCTTTTGCAGGTCTGCCGCCGAGCCGAAATGGTGCAGCAGATTGGCGTGCGTGCGCCCCATCCGCGCCGCGACCGCCTTCAACGTCACCGCCTGCGGGCCGACTTCGACCAGCAGCGCCCGTGCCGCCTCGATCGCGGTATCGCGGGACTCCTCGGGGGATAGACGGCGGCGAGTTGTTGACACTGTTGTAAGTAACCCCTATTTACAGTCGTGTAAGCTATATGTTGCTTCTTTGTGTTCGGAGGTTTTCATGGCGAAAGCAACTACTCCCGCCGATCTGACGATCACCCCGCGCGACCTGCGCTTCGGGCGCGGTTCCGATATCCGCCGCTGGTGGCTGAACGAAGATCCGATCGCGACGGCATTCTACAACGCCTTGTCGGTGACGTTCCCCAAGGGCGAAGGGTTCTTCGTCGATAGCGTCCGCAACTTTCGCGACGGCACGCCGCCACGCCTGCACGCCGAAATCCAGGCGTTCATCAAGCAGGAGGTGATCCACACGCGCGAGCACGTCGCGTTCAATCGCCATGTTACCGATCAGGGCTACGACACCGCCCCGCTGGAGCGTGATGTCGATCGCGCCCTCGCGCTGACCAAGGGCCGGCCGGCGATCGCCAGCCTGGCCGCGACGATGGCGCTGGAGCATTTCACCGCGATGCTGGCGCACCAGTTGATCGCCAATCCTAAGCATCTGGCCGGAGGCGATCCGCAGGCGGCGGCGCTGTGGCGCTGGCATGCGGCGGAGGAGATCGAGCATAAGGGCGTCGCATACGACACCTGGCTGCACGCCACGAAGGATTGGAGCCGGTGGAAACGCTGGAGGATCAAGTCGCTGGTGATGGTCGCCACGACGGTGAAATTCTTCCAGGGGCGGCGGCGCGGCATGATCGAATTGCTGCGCCAGGATGGGCTGACGGGGCCGAGGGTCTGGGCGCGGATGGCGTGGTACGCGTTCGGCAATCCGGGCATGGCGCGCAAGATCCTGGGCGCATGGCTCGCATTCTTTATGCCCGGTTTTCACCCGTGGAAGCATGACGACCGCGAACTGATCGGGCTGGCCGAGAGCGATTATGCGGCGGCGATATTGCCGACCGCGCAGAAGGCGAAGGCGGTGTTAGCCTGAAGTGGAAGAAGCCCCTCCCCATCGGGGAGGGGCCTTATCGGGTCAAGCCGCCATCAACTCCTCGCAGGCTGGTCGATCCTCCAGGTTGAGTTCCAGCTTCACGCACGGGACGTCATGGCCCCGCGCGCGGCAATATTGCTGCTCGGTACGACCGGTCGGCACGAAGCCGAGTTTGGCCAGAACCCGGCCCGAAGCCGGATTGTCGACATAATAGCCGGCGGACAGGCGCTTCAGGCCGAGGGCGTGGCGCGCGATCTGTACCGCCTGCCGCCCCGCTTCGGTGGCATAGCCGTGGCCCCAGGCATCGGGCGTGAGCCAATAACCCAGTTCATGCGCATCGCCTGCCGGGTGGATGCCGATGCACCCGATGATCCTCGGCATACCGTCCTCCAGCACGGTGATCAGCATCGCGACGTCGCGCGCGGTTGCCGGACGCGTCAGGAAATCGCGCGCATCGGCCGCGGTATAAGGCCAGGGCGCGTGTGAAATCTTCGTCACGACGCTTTCATGGCCGATCGCCCGTGCCAGGGCGGCGGCATCCTCCGGCCAACCGGGCCGCAACGTCAGTCTCTTCGTGCGAGCGAACATCATCTACTCTCCTCGTCGCGTCGTCGCTCAAGCACATCGATGTGACGGGCCGGCGACAGGGCAGGGGAGGGAGCAATAAAAAAGGGAGCCGGGGTGACCCGTCTCCCTTGTTCGGTCCTCTCGCGAGAACCCGGATCACCCTGGTGGGCAACCCGGCTGGTTACCCGATGTTACTCGGCGGCAATCGCCACCGGCATGTCGACCGAGCAGAACTTTCGGCCAAGCTTGCCTTGCTTGAACGACACGCGACCTTCGGTCAGCGCGAACAAGGTGTGATCCTTGCCGATGCCGACATTGGTGCCCGGATAGAATTTGGTGCCGCGCTGACGCACAAGAATGTTGCCCGGGACGACCGACTCGCCACCGAACTTCTTCACGCCAAGGCGACGACCGGCCGAATCGCGACCGTTGCGCGAAGAGCCGCCTGCTTTCTTATGTGCCATCTCGAACTACTCCTTACGCCTGAGCGGCCGGGGCTTCGGCGCCCGTCGCTTCGGTGGGGGCTGCGGCCTTCTTCGGTGCGGCCTTTTTCTTCTCTTCGCTGCCGATCGCAGTGATTTTCAGAATCGTGTGCTGCTGGCGATGGCCGTTCTTGCGGCGATAATTGTGCCGGCGCTTCTTCTTGAAGACGATGATCTTGTCGGCCTTCGCCTGGGCAATGATCTCGGCGGAGACCGTCAGGCCCTCTACCGACTTCAGCTCGGAGCCTTCGCCGGCGAGCAGAATGTCGCTGAACGAGATCGACGAACCTGCTTCACCGTCGAGCTTCTCGACGACGATCTTGTCTCCGGCGGCGACGCGGTATTGCTTGCCGCCTGTGCGCACGACTGCGAACATGGCCTTACATCACTTTCAAAATAACGAGCCCCACGTCGAGCAAGCCCGGCGCGGGAAAGAGGTGCCACCTATGCAACGGGGGCGAGGCTGTCAACCGATTCACGCCACTCGCCGGGCGCGAATTCGTCAATTCGTGCCGACATCAATGCCGGTGCTGCGGCCTCAGCGTGTAGCGACCGTCGGCATAATCGTTGAACAGGCCGGAGATCGCCGGATGATCGACCGGTTCGTCGGTATCGTCGGGGATCAGGTTCTGCTGGCTGACATAGGCGACATAGGTCGATTCCATATTCTCGGCGAGCAGATGGTAGAACGGCTGGTCCTTGCGCGGGCGCAGGTCGAGCGGGATAGCATCGTACCATTCCTCGCTATTGGCGAAGATCGGATCGACGTCGAAGATCACGCCGCGAAAGTCGAACATGCGGTGGCGCACGACCTCGCCGATGCCGAACCGCGCGGTGGCGACCGGCGGCAGCGGAATCTCGGTGGAGGCGGGCGTCATGGGGATGTGGGCACGGGACATGGACCCAATCTAATGCGCTTTCCGTGCGGCACAAGTTTTTGCGCTGTCCGCGCAGGGGGCCTGCGGAGGGTTGCAACGCTTCGGATAGTTCATTAGACGCCCGCCTTCATCGACCGATATCGCTCCACCGGGTTCCCGCGCGGATGGTATCTAATGACCTCGCGGAGAGGTGGCAGAGTGGTCGAATGTACCGCACTCGAAATGCGGCGTGCCCTCGCGGGTACCGTGGGTTCGAATCCCACCCTCTCCGCCACGGTATCGATTGAAGACCAGCGCCCGAAAGGCCCCGAGACGAATGGCTTACAAGGAACCGACCTTCCAGGATCGTGCGGCGCTCGCCGCGCAGGCGAAACAGAAGGCGATCGAGAAGCTGAAGGCGAAGCCGCCGGTCGATCCCGCCGTCGCCGCGGCCCGCGCCGCCGCGCGCGAAGCCAAGGAAGCCGCGATCGTCAAGAAGCGCGAGGAAAAGGCCGCGGCGATCGAACAGGCCCGTCTGGACAAGATCGCCAAGGCCGAAGCCGCCGCCGCCGCGATCGAGGCGGAGAAGCAGCGCCTGATCGATGCCGATATTGCCGCCAAGGCCGCGCGGGACGCCCGCTACGCCGCACGCAAGGCGAAGCGGTAGGTTCGTTTCCCCTCCCGTCCGGGGGGGCTTACGGCACGTTCCGCGCCAATTCCTCCAGAAACACCGCCGCCGTCCCGTCGGACGGCGCGCGCCAATCCCCACGCGGGCTCAGCGCCCCGCCGGCCGAAACCTTCGGTCCATTGGGAATGGCGGACCGCTTGAACTGGCTGGTCACGAAGAATCGCACCAGGAATTTCTCCAGCCAGCCCTTGATCGTCGCCAGATCATATTCGTGCCGGTTCGCCTTGGGGAAATCCTTCGGCCAGCGCCCGGCGTTCATATCGGACCAGACATGCCAGGCGAGGAACGCGATCTTCGACGGGGCGAGGCCGTGGCGAATCGTGTAATGCAGGAAGAAGTCGTTCAGCGCGTACGGCCCGATGCGGCTCTCCGTGCTCTGGATCGCGCCGTCCGCGCCGGGCGGTACCAGCTCGGGTGAGATTTCCGTGCCGAGGATCGCCTCCAGCACCGAATCGGTGTCGCGATCGAACTGGTCGGTCTGTACGCACCAGCGGATCAGGAACTGGATCAGCGTCTTGGGCACGCCCGCATTGACCGCATAATGGCTCATCTGGTCGCCGACGCCATAGGTGCACCAGCCAAGCGCGAGTTCCGATAGATCGCCGGTGCCGACCACGAGGCCGCCGCGCTGGTTGGCGAGGCGGAACAGGTAATCGGTGCGCAGCCCGGCCTGCACGTTCTCGAACGTCACGTCGTAATGCGGTTCGCCGTCCGCGAACGGGTGACCCATGTCGCCCAGCATCTGCCGCGCGGCCGGGCGGATGTCGATCTCGTCGCCGTCGACGCCCAGCGCGCGCATCAGTTTCCACGCATTGGCCTTCGTATCCTCGCCGGTCGCGAAGCCCGGCATGGTGAAGCCGAGGATGTCCGTACGCGGCCGGCCGAGCCGGTCCATGACCTTGGCCGCGACGATCAGCGCATGGGTCGAATCGAGTCCGCCAGATACGCCGATCACCAGCCGTTCGGCCTTCGCCGCCACGAAGCGCTTGAGCAGCCCCTCGACCTGGATATTGAACGCCTCGTAACAGTCGGCATCCAGCTTTTCTGCCGCATTGGGTACGAACGGGAAGCGGCGGATCGCGCGGAGCAGGCCGATATCCGCAAAGTCCGGCACGTGGTCGAAACTCACGCGCCGGAAACTCTTCTCGGGGTCGTCGGCGAGGCGCGCGGCGTCGTTGAACGTGCCGTTGCGCATCCGCTCCTGTTCGATCCGCTCCGCATCGACGTCGGCAAGCAGGATCTCCGGATCATGGCCGAAGCGATCCGACTCGGCGATCAGTTCGCCCAGTTCGTGGATCGTGCCCTGGCCGTCCCAGGCCAGGTCGGTCGTGCTCTCGCCCGGCCCGGCGGCGGAATAGACGTAAGCGCACATGCCCCGCGCACTCTGGGCGGCGGACAGCATCATGCGCTCGCGCGACTTGCCGATCGTCACGTTGGAGGCGGAGAGGTTGCAGCAGATCAGCGCCCCGGCCAGCGCGCCGAACGTCGAGGGCGGAATGGGCGCCCAATAATCTTCGCAGATCTCGGCGTGGAACACGAAATGCTCCAGGTCGCTCGCCGCGAAGATCAGGTCGGTGCCGAACGGCGCGGTCTGACCGGCGAGGGTGATCTGCGCGCCGGCCAGGTTGGCACCCGAGGCAAACCATCGCTTCTCGTAATATTCACGGTAATTGGGCAGGAACGTCTTCGGCACCACGCCAAGGATGCGGCCGCGCGCGATGACCACGCAGCAATTGTAGATCCGCCCGTTGCGCGGCAGTGCCGCCCCGACGAGCAACACCGGCTTCAGCTTGGCGCTGGCGGACACGACCGCGCCGATTGCGGCTTCGGTGGCGTGATGCTGCGCGGTCTGCAGGTGCAGATCGTCGATCGCGTAGGAGGTCAGGTTGAGTTCGGGGAAGACCAGCAGGTCCGCACTGGCCTTGTGCCCCTGCTTCGCCAGCGCGATGGTCGCGGCGGCGTTGGCCGCGGTATCGCCGACGCTGGCCCGCGGGGTGCACGCCCCCACGCGGATCAGGCCGTGGCTGTGGATCGAATGGAACGGGTGCGTCTTCGCCATGATTGCGGGTGTAGCGGCCAGCCGTTAGCAAGTCATCACGCCCCACCCAAGGAAACACACTCATGAAGATCAGCGCACGCAACCAGATTTCCGGCACGATCGTCTCCGTCACGCCGGGCGCGGTCAACGCGACGGTGAAGGTGGATATCGGCGGCGGCAACCTCGTCACGTCGAGCGTCACCAACGAAGCGATCGCCGATCTCGCGCTGGCCGACGGCGACGTGGTGACGATCATCGTCAAGGCCAGCGACGTGATGATCGGCAAATAACATGCGGATCGGCGCGCTGAAGCTGAAGGCGCAGGTCTATTGCGGCGACGAACTCGCGATGGGGCCGGGCAAGGCCGACCTGCTCGAGGCGATCGACCGCGACGGATCGATCTCGGCGGCGGGGCGGGCGCTCGGCATGAGTTATCGCCGCACATGGCTGCTGGTCGATGGCATGAACCGCTGCTGGAAGGATCGGCTGGTCGAAACCGTGGCCGGCGGCGGCGCGGGCCGGGGTGCCAGGCTGACCGTCATGGGGCGCGAGGTCTTGGCCGCCTATCGCGCGCTCGAGGGGCGCTTGCAGACGGCGGCGGATGGCGAGCCGATGGGGGAATTGCTGACCTTGCTGCGCGAGGCGCCTTTGCCTGCCTGAGCGCGGCCAACCTCACTCACCGTTCGTCCTGAGCTTGTCGAAGGACTGTCTTTCTGGTCCGGCGCTGACAAGAAGGCAGTGCTTCGACAGGCTCAGCACAGTCGGGATCTGGATTACCGCCCCCCACCCAATCGCGTCATCAGAATCGCCGCCCGCTTCGCCTGCCGCTTGATGCTCGCCAGATCCACTGTCTCGCCCGGCGCATGATCGCCCCGGCTTGCCGTGCCCAGCCCGATCAGCCCGTCTACATCCTTCGCCACGAACGAGATATCGCCCGCGCCCCGCCGCAACGGATCGAGCGGTGCCATTTCGGCCAGACCCAGATCGGCATTCACGCCGTTCAGTTTGGCCAGCAGAGCGCGGTTGCCCGCCGTCGGTGCCATCGCCGGATAGCCGCCTGATTCGAACACGATCTTCGCCCCCGTCCCCGGCGCATGCTTCGCGACGATCGCGCTCATCTTCGCCTTCACCCGCTCGGTCTGCTCTTCGGACAATGTGCGGAAATCGCCGCGCGCCAAAGCGGTGGAGGGGATGACGTTGCTCTTGCCCGTCGCGCTCGCCCGCACCCCGTCCGCATCCAGCGCGGCGGTCGCGCCACCGGCGACGATGCCGGTGTTGAAGGTCAGATTCGGCTCGGGCAATTCGGTGCGGAACGCGGCGAGAATGCGCACCAGCTCGTTGATCGCGCCATCGCCATAGGTCGCGTTGAAGATCAGGGAGGAATGGCCGGTCTTGCCGGTGGTGGTCAGCGCCCAGCTGTTCGAGGAGCGCCGGGCGATCGATCCCATGTCCTTGCCGTCCTCGACGAACAGCCCCTCGAAATCGAGCGCGGCATCGGCCCGCTTGCCCGCCGCGATCAGGTCGGCGCGGGCGATCGCGATGGGGTCGCCCGAATCCTCCTCGTCGCCGGTCAGCACGATCTCGAAATTGGCCGAGTCCAGCGTGCCCGCGGCCTTCATCGCGCGCAGCGCGGCGATCATTACCACCATTCCGCCCTTGTCGTCCCCCGCGCCTGGGCCTTCCGCCTGCTCGCCGGTGCGAACGAATTTCTGAAACGCCGAATCCTTCTCGAACACGGTATCGAGATGCCCGATCAGCAACAGCTGTTTCGCACCGGCCTTGCCCGCGCGGGTCGCGATGATGTGGCCGGCGCGGTGCGCCGTCGTCATCGGTTTCCACACCACGGTGAAACCCAGCGGCTCCAGCTCGGCCCGCACCATCTTGCCGACCGCATCGACCCCAGCGAAATTCATCGTGCCCGAATTCTGGTCGACCAGCTTTTGCAGCAGCGCGACCGAGCGTTCGTATTCGGCATCCACCGTCTTCGCCATCACGGTTTCGGGCGCGCTCAGCTTCGCCTGCGCCGGGGCGACGGCAAGCATCGCGGTCGTGGCGAGGAACAGGGACATCCGCATCGGCAGCCTCCGAAAAGGGAAGGATGGCGCGCCCGGAGGGAGTCGAACCCCCGACCGAGGAGGTAGAAGCTCCTTGCTCTATCCAACTGAGCTACGGGCGCGTCGCGGGACGCATTAGCGCGGATTGCGCGGGTGCGAAACCGGCTTCATAGTCTCGGTCGACGACAGGAAGGGGGACGCGCGATGCCGGCACCGATCAACGCGCGCGACCTGACCGGCGCGCAGCTGCGCTATTTCGATTTCGTGATGGCCGCGTTCGTTGCGATCATCCTGCTGTCGAACGTGATCGGCGCGGGGAAGGTGGCGCAGATCTGGCTGCCCGGCGTCGGTTACTGGCCGTTCGGCGCGGGCATATTGTTCTTCCCGATTTCCTACGTGATCGGCGACGTGCTGACCGAAGTGTATGGCTATGCCCGCGCGCGCCGCGTGATCTGGGCCGGATCGATCGCGGTGCTGTTCATGGCGTTCATGTCCTGGGTAGTCGTCGAACTTCCGCCCGCGCCCGATTGGGGCAACCAGGCGGCGTACGAGACGATCTTCGGCCAGGTGCCGCGCATCGTCTTCGCCTCGCTTTGCGCCTTCTGGGCCGGCGAGTTCGTCAATTCCTATGTGTTGGCGAAGATGAAGCTGTGGACCGGCGGCAAGCGCCTCTGGGCGCGCACGATCGGCTCGACGATCGCGGGGCAGGGGGTCGACAGCCTGATCTTCTACCCGCTCGCCTTCTGGGGCGCGCAGGGCTGGACCAACGCGCTGGTCCTGAAGATTCTCGTCACGCAATGGGCGTTGAAAGTCGGCTGGGAGGTATTGCTGACGCCGGTGACGTATCTCGTCGTCGGCTTCCTCAAGCGCCGCGAGGGGCTCGACGTGTTCGACGAAGGCACCGATTTCACACCCTTCCGGGCGCGCGTGTGAGCGCGCTGCAAACCGTCAAGCTCTGGCTGGTCCAGCATGTGCACCTCGCCAAGGATGCGCTGCACATCTATGTCGCGTTGGGCCTGTTCTTCGGCTCGGCCCTGCTGTTCGGTTGGCGTCTGCGCGGCTGGAGGCCTTGGCTCGTCGTGCTGGCGGCGGCGCTGATCGGCGAGGCCTGGGACATCCGCGATCGGCATATCGGGCACGTTCCGCAGAATTACGGCGCGAACCTGCACGACATCTGGAACACGCTTTTCTGGCCCAGCATCATCCTGTTGCTGGCGCGTCGGACGAAGATGTTCGGCGGGCGTTAGCGCGCTATTCACGATGCAGGATGACCCCATATCCGTTCGCCCTGAGCCAGTCGACGGGCGCGCTCGGGGCATGTGCTTCGACAAGCTCAGCACGAACGGTGGGAAGAGCTTGTCTAAGCCGCCACCAATCCCAGAAGTCCCTCGAACATCCCGCGTCCGTCCGTACCGCCATGCGCCGCCTCGATGCGGCGTTCCGGATGCGGCATCATGCCGAGCACGTTGCCCTGCGCGTTGAGCACGCCGGCGATGTTCCGCGCCGATCCATTGACCGGCCCGCCATAGCGGAACGCCACCCGGCCTTCGCCCTCCAGCCGGTCGAGCGTCGCATTGTCGGCGAAGTAGTTGCCGTCGTGATGCGCGACGGGAATCGAGATGGTCTGGCCCTGCGCGTAACGGCTGGTGAAGATGCTCTGCGCATTCTCCACCACCAACGGCACGTCGCGGCAGACGAAATCGATCCCGGCATTGCGCATCAGCGCGCCGGGCAGCAGGCCCGCCTCGGTCAGCACCTGAAAGCCGTTGCAGACGCCCAATACCGCGACGCCGCGCTCCGCCGCCGCCGACACCGCCTGCATGATCGGTGATCTGGCGGCCATCGCGCCGGAACGAAGGTAATCGCCATAGGAGAAGCCGCCCGGCACGCCGATCAGGTCGAGACCCTCGGGCAGTTCGCTGTCGCCGTGCCACACCATCGTCGGGGCCACGCCGCCGACCTCGCGGATCGCCACCGCGAGATCCCGGTCGCAATTCGAACCCGGAAAGACGATGACGGCCGCCTTCATGCCTTTTCCACCCGGTAATTCTCGATCACCGTGTTGGCGAGCAGCTTGCGGCACATTTCGTCGATGCTCGCATCGCTGGTGTCGTCGGCGACGTCGAGCTCGATCAGCTTACCCTGCCGCACGTCCTCGACGCCGGTAAAGCCCAGCCCGTCCAGCGCCTTGTGGATCGCCTTGCCCTGTGGGTCGAGGACGCCGGGCTTCAGCGTGACAATGATGCGCAGTTTCATGGCTTACTTGCCCTTGCTCTTGCGATGCTTTTCGAGATCGAGAACGGCATTGTCCGCGCCCTCGGGCAGCAGGCCGAGGCGGCGGGCGACCTCCTGATAGGCCTCCACTTCGCCGCCCAGGTCGCGGCGGAAGCGATCCTTGTCGAGCTTCTCGTTGGTCTGCATGTCCCACAGGCGGCAACCGTCCGGGCTGATCTCGTCGGCCAGGATGATCCGCGCGTAATCGTTGTCCCACAGCCGGCCGAATTCCAGCTTGAAGTCGATCAGGCGGATGCCGACCGCGGCGAACATGCCGCACAGGAAATCGTTCACGCGGATCGCCAGGTCCGCGATGTCGTGCATCTCCTCTTGGCTCGCCCAGCCGAACGCGGCGATATGTTCGTCGGTGATCATCGGATCGCCCAGCGCATCGTCCTTATAGTAATATTCGATGATCGTGCGCGGCAGCTGCGTGCCTTCCTCGATCCCGAGACGCGTGCTGAGCGATCCGGCGGCGACGTTGCGGATCACGACCTCGATCGGAATGATCTCGACCTGGCGGATCAACTGTTCGCGCATGTTGAGGCGGCGGATGAAATGCGTCGGCACGCCGATCAGCCCGAGCAGGGTGAAGACATGCTCGCTGATCCGGTTGTTCAGCACGCCCTTGCCGCTGATCGTGCCCTTTTTCTGCGCGTTGAAGGCGGTGGCATCGTCCTTGAAATATTGGATCAGCGTCCCCGGCTCCGGACCCTCGTACAGGATCTTGGCCTTGCCTTCGTAGATCTGGCGGCGGCGAGCCATGCGGCATTACCCCTTGAAAGAAGCGCCCCGGCCAAGCGGGATTCGCACGGCCGGGGCGGGATGAGGGGCGCTATATCGAAAGCGGGGGTGGGGCGCAATTACGAGGAAAGGTTCGTCGCCTCTTCGTTACGCCTGCGGGCGGGCAGCAGCGGTCGCACCCGCCGCCACAGCAGCCACAGCAACAACGCCACGATCGCAGGCGGCCCGAAAATGGCGATAAAACCGAGCAAAACCGCAAGCGTCGTCTGGGCGGAGGCGATCGCGGTATCGAGCGCACTCTTGAGCGGCGCGCTGGGATCGAAGCCGCGTACCGCATCACCCGATTGATAATCGAAGGTCATCGGCGTGGTGGCCAGCGAATCGTGCTGTTCGGCGGCGCTGACGTTGGTTTGTGCGATTCTGGTCGTGACGTCGCCCCGCTGGCGCTGCAACTCGGTGCGCTCGCTGGCTGGCAGATCCTTGCGTGCCAGCTGCGAATCGATGCGGCGAAGTTCCTCGGCAGCACCGGCCTTGCCCGTTTCCAGGCTCTTGATGGCAGCGCCGGCATCGGTGCCGGTGATCTCGGCATCGACCAGTCTGCCCTCCGCCGCCTCGATCGCGGCGATGCCAGTCTTGCCAAAGGCGCGGGCGAGCGCGGGATCGAGCTTGAACGCGAGCATCGCACGGATGTCGTTTTCGCCGACCAGTTGATAGCGCATGCCGGTAATACGGCAGCGGGCGATGCCAAGTTTTTCGCACGCGGCGGCATGCGTTTCCTGTGCCGCGGCGATGCGCGCCGGGGGCAGGCGGAAGGCGTAACTATAAGCAAATGCGACACCGGGTGCGGCGGTTACGTTTACGCCAGGGGCGGCGCTATCAGCCGCGACGTCCGGGTTCGCGCGCTCATGTTCGGGCGCGCGACTACAGGCACCGAGAAACAGGAAAACCGCAAGCCAAGCGATCCGCATCATACACCTCCTTATACTCTATCTCATAAGTAGGATATGATGAGCCGTTCTATTTCAGCGGTCAACCGTGTCGGCTTTAAGGTCTCAAAGCAGTCGCAATCAGCCGCTTCGCTTCCGACCATGCTGCGCTTTCTGGTACGATCAGTTCGACATGGCCGGTGTCGGGAATGACGTGCAGCGCCACTCGGTCGCCGGCCTTCTTTGCCTGCGCCTCGTACCCGGTGCCGAGGCGGATCGGGATGATGCGGTCCTTGTCGCCGTTGATCAGGTCCTGCGGTACGTGGAGCGGCAGCAGGCGGGGGACGGAGGTGTCGGAATAGACGTCCTTGCGCGTTGCGGAAGGGCTGCCGACCAACTGGCCGACCACCTCGACGCCGCAACCATTGTCCGGGCTGGCCGCCGTCGCTTCCAGATCGGGCAGGCCGCCGAGACTGACGACATGGGCGATCCTGATCGGCCTGGCGCTGGAGAGCGGACTGGTCTCGGGCAGCTTTCCGCGACCGGCGAGCCACAGCGCGAGATGCCCGCCCGCCGAATGGCCGACCGCGACGATCCGCCGCGTATCCAGATGATATTTCGCGGCGTTCGCGCGCAATGCGTCCGCCGCCTTGGCCGCGTCGAGGAAGGTGCCGGGATAGCCGCCGCCGGCCCGGTCCACGCCGCGATAATCGATGTTCCATACGGCGATGCCGCTCTTGCGCAGGTCGTCGGCGATCCAGTTCATCAGGCTGCGATCGGCGATGCTGGTCGTCCAGCATCCGCCATGAACCATCAGCACGGTGGGGAACGTGCCACGATGCTTCGGCTTGCCGGCCGGCAGCCAGAGATCGACTTTCTGCATAGTGTCGTCGCCATAGGCGATCGTCGCGTCCGGTCTGGGCTGGTCGCGCTTGGTCAGGTCGGGCCAGGTCAGCAGCTTGGGGGTGTCGGCGGGCAAGCTCATGGCGGGAACCGGCATCAGGAGGGCGAGGATGGGCAGGGCAAAGCGCATGCGAGCGAGCCTAAGGCGGATGCGCGCCGGGCGAAAGCCGAACCGTCATGCGTGATCCTTAATGCTAATTTATCCCGGTTCGGCCTAGATCACCGCTCACGGCCGCGCGCAGGAATGAACGACGTTGAAGATCCTGGTTCTTTCCAGTCTCTACCCGAACGAGGTGCAGCCGCGGCACGGCATCTTCATCGAACACCGCGTCGCGCATCTCGCACGCGCCGGTGACGAGATCCGCGTCCTAGCCCCGGTGCCGTGGTTCCCGAGCAGCAATCCCAGATTCGGCCAATATGCGAAGCTGGCGCGCGTGCCCGGACAGGCCGATCGGCGTGGGGTGCGGGTCGAGTATCCGCGCTATCCGGTGATCCCGAAGGTGGGCATGACGCTGGCGCCGTTCCTGATGGCCGCCGCGCTCTATCGCCACATCGCCAGGCTGCGCCGCAACTTTGAGTTCGATGTGATCGATTCCTATTATCTCTATCCGGACGGCGTGGCGGCGGCGCTGCTCGCAAAATGGTTCGACGTGCCGTTGGCGATGACCGCGCTGGGCAGCGACGTGACGCAGATTCCCGAATCCGCCCCGGCGCGCCGCATGATCCTGTCCGCTGCGTCGAAGGCTGCGGCGGTAACGACGGTGGCGGGTGCGCTTCGCGACGAACTGGTGACGATCGGTGCGCGACCGGACAATATCCGCGTCGTGTTGCACGGCGTCGATCTCGACCTGTTCAGCCCGCCCACCGATCGGCAGGCGCTGCGCGAAAAGCTCGGCATGACGGCACCGACGGTGCTGTGCGTCGGCTATCTGGTCGACAACAAGGGCATCGATCTCGCGATCCGCGCCATCGCCCGCCTGTCCGGCGTGTGGCTGATGATCGCCGGCACCGGGCCGTGCGAGATCGCACTCAAGGCGCTCGCCGAATCGCTGGGGGTGCGCGACCGGATCGATTTCCTCGGCCATGTCGATCAGGATTCGCTGCCCGAACTCTACGGCGCGGCGGACGTGGTCGCGAACTGTTCTGCGCGCGAGGGGATTTCCAACGTGCTGCTCGAGGCGATGGCCTGCGGTACGCCATTGGTCGCCACGCCGGTCTGGGGTTCGCCCGAAGTGGTCAGCCGTGCGGAGGCGGGGGTGCTGACCGCCGATCGCTCCGACGAGGCCATCGCGCACGGCATCGCGCAACTGATCGCCAGCCCGCCCGATCGCGCGAAGACAAGGGCTTATGCGGAAACCTTCAACTGGCGCGATACCGGGCGGCAGCATCATGCGCTGCTGACCGCCGCGGTGGCCGGATATCGCGCGCGGCGCGATTAGCGCGGGCAGTTCTGGTGTCGGCGCTGGTCGTGCCGCCAGGGGGCGTCCCACTGATTGGCATTGAGCCAAGCGAGGCCCTTGGCCATCGACGCGAAGGCCTTATGGATATCGCCGGTGATCGAGCGGTGTCCACTGGCCCAGTCGGCGCTCAGGAAATCGTCACGCATCTCGTGTCTCCTTCTTGCCGGACCGTCCCGGCCATCCGGATATGCGCGTCGGCCCGGACCGGCGCCAACAAATCGTTGGACACGATCGACAAGCTGGCCTTATCAATCGCGCATGCGCCGCCTGCCGCCCATGTCCGCCGTTCGAGTCTTCGAAGCGGCGGCGCGGCACGAGAATTTCACCGTTGCCGCGGTCGAGCTCGGCATGACGCAGGCGGCGGTCAGCTATCAGATCAAGGTGCTGGAGGAACGGCTGGGCGTGCCGCTGTTCCGGCGCGAGCGGAAGCGCGTGGTGCTCACCGATGCCGGTCGCCGCGCCAGCGGGCAGGTGTCGCGAGCCTTCGATGCGCTGGACGCCGCGTTCGGCGCGATCCGAGCCGAGGATGCGTCGCTGCTGACGGTTTCCACCTCGAAAACATTCGCCAATACGTGGTTCGCTTGGCGGCTAGGCGGGTTCCAGATGGCGCATCCCGACATGGCGGTGCGGCTGCACACCAGCGACGCGATGACCGATTTCGCCTCCGACGAGGTGGATTGCGCGGTACGATCGGGGCTCGGCGGGTGGAGCGACCTGGCGCACGATCTGCTGTTCGAGATCGATTTCACCCCGATGTGCAGCCCGGAATTCCTCGCCCGGCATGGCGGCGCGCTGCGGCCGGAGGATCTGCCCGATTTGCCATTGATCAGCCCGCACGATCCGTGGTGGCCGGTCTGGCTGAGCGAAGCGGGCGTCGCGGCACCGGAGGGGCCGCCCAAGCCCGGCGTCCGCCTCGATAGCCAGGCGCATGAGGGTTACGCCGCGACGGCGGGGCAAGGGGTCGCATTGTTGACGCCGTTTTTCTGGCGCAACGATCTCGCCGACGGCAAGCTGGTGCGCCTGTTCCCGCAAGTGTCGACGCGCGGCTATGCCTATTGGCTGGTCTATCCCGAGCATCGCCGAACGGTGCCCAAGATCCGCCAGTTCCGCGATTGGTTGCTGGCGGAGATCGCACGCGACATCGCCGACACCATGGCGCGCGCGTAAACGCGCTGCTAATCGAGACGATATGCCGACAGACGTCAAAGACCCGGAAGATCCCTTCAACGCGATTGTGGATGCGCCCTTCGACAGTGCGCTCAGCGACCGGTATCTCGTCTATGCACTGTCCACGATCACCGCCCGGTCGCTGCCCGATGTGCGCGACGGGCTGAAACCGGTGCATCGCCGCCTGTTATGGGCGATGCGGTTGCTGAAGCTCGATCCGTCGCAGGGTTACAAGAAATGCGCCCGCGTCGTCGGCGACGTGATCGGCAAATACCATCCGCATGGCGATCAGTCCGTCTACGACGCGATGGTCCGCCTCGCCCAATCGTTCGCGATGCGCTATCCCTTGGTCGACGGGCAAGGCAACTTTGGCAACATCGACGGCGATAACGCCGCCGCTTATCGCTACACCGAAGCGCGGCTGACCCAGGTCGCGATCGACATGATGGACGGCCTCGACGAGGACGCCGTCGATTACCGCCCGACCTACAATAATGAGGATCACGAGCCGGAACTGTTCCCCGGCCTGTTCCCGAACCTGCTCGCCAACGGCGCGGCGGGCATCGCGGTCGGCATGGCGACCAGCATTCCGCCGCACAACGCCGCCGAACTGTTCGACGCCGCGATCCTGCTGATCGACCAGCCCGACGCCAGCGACGCGCAGATGCTGGAGCATGTGAAGGGCCCGGACTTCCCCACCGGCGGCCTGGTTGTGGACAGCCCCAACGCGATCGCCGAGGCGTATGCCACCGGGCGCGGCGGCTTCCGGGTGCGCGCGCGCTGGTCGGTCGAGAGGGAGAAGGGCGGCGGCTGGAATGCGGTCATCACCGAAATTCCGTACGGCATACAGAAAGGCAAGCTGATCGAGCAGATCGCCGGGCTGATCAACGACAAGAAACTCCCGATCCTGGCCGATGTGCGCGACGAATCCGACAGCGCGATCCGCATCGTCATCGAACCGCGCAGTCGCACGGTCGATGCCGACATGCTGATGGAAAGCCTGTTCCGGATGAGCGATCTGGAAAACCGGGTCAGCCTCAACCTCAACGTGCTCGACAAGACGCGCACGCCGCGCGTGATGAGCCTGCGGGAGGCGCTGAAGGGCTGGGTCGATCACCAATTTGTCGTACTGCAGCGGCGTTCGCAATACCGGCTTGATAAGATCGCCGATCGGGTCGAACTGCTCGACGGTTACCTGATAGCCTATCTCAACCTCGATCGCGTGATCGAGATCATCCGCACCGAGGACGAGCCGAAGCCGATCATGATCGCCGAATTCGGCCTCACCGATCGCCAGGCGGAAGCGATCCTCGACATGCGCCTGCGCCGCCTGCGCAAGCTGGAGGAAATGCAGATCCGCAAGGAGCGCGACGGGCTAGAGGCGGAAAAGTCCACGCTCGAGGCGCTGCTCGGCAGCGACGCGCGACAGCGCACGCGGCTGAAGCGCGATATGGCCAAGCTGCGCGAGCGCTACGGGCCGGAAACCCCGCTCGGCAAGCGCCGCACCACGGTGTCCGAAGCGGCGCCGGCACGCGAGATCCCGCTGGAACTGATGATCGAGCGCGAGCCGATCACCGTGATCCTGTCCGAACGCGGCTGGATCCGCGCGATGAAGGGGCATGCCGATGACGCCGCGATCGCCGCACTGAAGTTCAAGGAGGGCGATGGGCCGGCCTTCGCCTTTTCGGCTCAGACCACCGACAAGATCCTGCTCGCGGCGGAAAACGGGCGTTTCTACACGCTGGCGGCCGACCGCTTGCCCGGCGGACGCGGGTTCGGCGAGCCCGTCCGACTGATGATCGATCTCGACGGGGAGGTCGGCATCGTCGCCTTGCTGCCGGCCAGCCGTGCCAAAAAGCTGCTGGTCGCCGCAAGCGACGGGCGCGGATTCGTCGTGCAGACCGCTGACACGATCGCCGAAACGCGCAAGGGCAAGACGGTCGTCACGCCACGCATCGGTGCCAAGCTCAAGATCGTGAAACCGGTCGATCCGGCGGCGGATTACGTCGCGGCGATCGGCGACAATCGCCGCCTGCTCGTTTTCCCGCTGACCGAACTGGCCGAACTGTCGAAGGGGCAGGGGGTGCAGTTGCAGCGCTATGGCGACGGCGGATTGTCCGACGCGATCACGTTCGTGTTCGCGAACGGTCTCAGCTGGGCGATGGGCGGCGAAACCGGCCGCACCCGGACCGAAACCGACCTGACACAATGGCGCGCGGCGCGCGGTGCCGCCGGCCGGATGCCGCCGACCGGTTTCCCGCGCGACAACAAATTCTGAGCGCGAACATTTCGTAACGATAGCGAAATAATCCCGGCTTCAGCGTACTTTAACCAAATCGCGCTACCGCTCGTCCGTAATGGTCGCGACAAAGCCGATGAACCTGTTCCGCAAGATGCTGCCCGCCCCCGCGGACGGCGCGGCGGATCATGCGCCGGACACGGCGCGCGCGGCGACGACGATCAACCTGCTGCCGATCCCCGCCGCGATCGTCACCAATGTCGATGGCCGCTTCGTGTTGCAGGGGCATAACGATGCGTTTCAGCTGGCTGGTCTGGGCAATTCGTCGGACAAATCGCCCTTTCTCAACAGCGTCGGGTTGCGCATCGCCAGCTTTCTTGATGGCGACTCTCTGAAAGAGGAGTTCGCCTGGCAGTTCGGCGACAGCGTCGATTGCCGGCATTACCGAATCACTCTGGCGCGGCTCGAACGCAGCGCGGCGCGGCGCTGCCTCGTCACGTTGGTCGACCACACGTCCGAACTGCGCACCGAACACAATCTCCGCCGCGAAATGATGACCGACAGCCTGACCGGGCTGCCCAATCGCGCCGGCTTCTCGGATCGGCTCGAAGGCTTGCTGACCGATCCCGCCGAACGCGCGCGCTATGCCGTGCTGGTGCTGGACCTGGATCGCTTCAGCCGCGTGAACGCCTGTCTCGGTTCGATGGACGGCGACGAACTGCTCATCACCTTGGCGCGACGTCTGAAGGGTGCGCTCCGCGCGCACGACATTTTGGCGCGTACCGGAGGTGATGAATTCGGCATCTTGCTGACCCTCGAGGACGGGCCGAGCGACGCGCAGCATGTCGCCAAGCGGATCGAGGGCGCGCTCGCCACGCCGTTCCGCCTGAGCGATTTCGAGATCAAGGTGTCGTGCTCGATCGGCATCGCGTTCGGGTCGGCCGAACTTGATGATGCCGAGGAATTGATCCGCCACGCCCAGTTCGCCGTGAAGCGTTCGAAGATCAGCGGCCGCGCCGAGGCCTATCAGACCCAGCAATTCGACATCGCGCGCGAACAGTTCGGCATGGAAACCGCGCTGCGCCGGGCGATCGAGAATGGCGAGATGCGCCTGACGTATCAGCCGATCTGCGATCTCGCGACTGGCCGGGTCGTCGCGTTCGAATCCTTGGCGCGCTGGACCGACGAGACGGGCCGCGCGCATTCGCCCAACGATTTCATTCCGGTCGCCGAGGAATCCGGGCTGATCGTGCCACTCGGCCGCTGGGCGATCGACGAGGCGGCGCAAACCCTGGCGAGCTGGGATGTGCGATTCGGCGGCGATTGCGGGGTGAAGTTGGCCGTCAACCTGTCCGCCATCCAGTTGCAACGCGATCGCATCTCGATGCTGGTCGAACGTGCCTTGATGGCCAATGGACTGGACGGACGCCGCCTGACTTTGGAACTGACCGAAAGCGCGCTGGTCACCGATCCGGATCGCATCGCCGGGATCATGCATGCGCTGAAGGGTTTGGGAACGACGATCGCGATGGACGATTTCGGCACCGGCTATTCCAACCTGGCCTATCTTCAGAAGTTGCCGATCGACGTGCTGAAGATCGACCGTAGCTTCATCACCGGCATGTTGGCCGATCGCGACAAGGTGGCGATCGTCCGCGCGATCCTCAGCCTGGCCTCGGCGCTGGGGATGAAGACCACCGCCGAAGGCATCGAGACGACCGAATTGGCGCAGACGCTGGCGGCGCTGGGCTGCACTTATGGGCAGGGCTATACCTATGCCCGTCCGTTGGAAGCAGACGCGGCCTATGCCTATCTGCTCGATATCAACCACTGATCCACGGCCGAATCGGCGATCCGCCCGGTGCGCTCGGCATCGGGAAAATCCTCCGCGATCCACAAGTCTTCGATCGTGCGGAGCAACCGTGCGACGTCGGGGCCCCTTCCGATCCCACGCTGCACCAGATCGCCGCCCTTGATCGGGAAGATCGGGGCGGTGAGGGACGCCAGCGACTCGATCTGTTCGATCGGGCGATCCGACAGCAGCAGGCGATCGGCGGCCAGCGTCGCACCCAACCGATAGAGCAGCTCCCGGGGGGCTTCGCCGCCGACGGGTTCGGTGCCGGCGATCAGGCGACGGCGATCGTGGTTGGACAGGCGCAGGCGCGCGCCGACATCTTCGGCGACGGCGGCATCCCGGGGAAGCAGGGCGGCAAGGCGACGGATCGGGTCCGGCGGAATGCGCGTTTCGGCCTCGCGTGCGGCGAGTGTTGCGAGGCGATCGGCGTCCGCGATCTCGGGCAGGACGGGGCGAAAGATGCCGTGTGCGATCATCAAGCCCACCGCCCGCACCGCATGCGCCGCGACCAGCAATTTCAGTAGTTCCGCCGCGACGCGCTCGCGCGACAAGGCCATCAGGTCGTTGGCGCGGGCCGTGCAGACCGCCAGTCCATCGGCATCGGGCGAGTCGCCGAACCGGGCGTAGAAGCGAAAGAAGCGCAGGATGCGAAGGTGATCCTCGGCGACTCGCTGCAGGGGATCGCCGATGAAACGGACGCGCCGCGCCGCGAGATCGTCCAGTCCGCCGAAATAATCGATCACTTCCAGCGTGCGCGGATCGGCATAGAGCGCGTTCATCGTGAAATCGCGCCGCGCCGCATCTTCCCGCCAGTTGTCGGTGAATGCTACCGTTGCATGGCGGCCGTCGGTGGCGACGTCGCGACGCAACGTCGTCACCTCGACCGGGCCGGACGGGAGTATTGCGGTGATCGTTCCATGCGCAAGCCCGGTTGGCACCGCCTTGATCCCGGCGCGCTTCAGGGCGTGGAGCACATCTTCCGGCTGATGCGTCGTAGCCAGGTCGACATCCGCCGCGTCGATGCCGAGCATCGTGTCGCGCACGATCCCGCCGACGAAACGCACTTCACCCCGGTCCGCTCCCAGCACTTCGGTCAGTTCGGCCAGGCCCGCCCGGTTCAGGAAGGTGGCGTCGGCGGGGATCAGCTGCCCCATCGCAGCCGCCGCGAAAGGTTGACGATCATCGCTGCGGTCGCGCCCCAGATGCGCTGGTCGTTCCAGAAGATCTCGTAATAATGCCGGTTGTGTCCCTGCCACTCGACCGCCGCCTCGAGATGGTTGGCGCTGTCGAGGATGAAGTCCAGCGGCACTTCGAACACCTCGGCCACCTCGGCCTCGCTCGGCGTGAGGACGAGATCCGGTGGCACCACGCCGATCACGGGCGTGACCTCGAAGCCGGTGATCGTGCGATAGCGGTCGGCGATGCCGATGATCTGCACCGAAGCCGCGGGCAGGGCGATTTCTTCCTCCGCCTCGCGCAGCGCGGCCGCCACCGGGCCGCTGTCGCCGGCGTCGATCCGGCCGCCGGGAAAAGCGACCTGGCCGGGATGGTTGCTCAGCGTATCGGTCCGCCGGGTCAGGAGCACGCCGGGTGCCGCGCGTTCGGTGACCGCGATCAGGACGGCGGCCTGTGTCGGCGTGGCGATATCGGGCGCGCCGTCGCGGTGGTCGCCGGTCAGCAATGCCATGTCCTGCGCATGGCCGGACTCCAGTGCCCGGCTCAGCCGTTCGGCGAGCGTCATGCCGTCGTCTCCAGCGCGAAGAACGCACCGGCGCTCCAAACGCCGGGGGGCGAATCCTCGCTCGCGAGCGCCAGGGTGGCAAGTTCGTAATAGACCGGGCGCGCGACCAGCGCTTCCAGGCCGCCGCGGACATGAAGATAGGGACGCGGGCCGTCCTCCGTCGTCTCGAAGCGCAGCGGATGCGTCGCGCTCGCCGTGACGAGATCGCCGGTGTTGAGCCGGAAGGCGAGGGTGGTGGCCTTGCCGGTGCCGTCGACCTTAACCTCCACGGCCTGGAACGGCGCGTCCTCCACCTCGATATCCAGCTTCTCGACCGGCGTGACGAGGACGTAGCCGCCATCGGGCTCGCGGCGCAAGATCGTCGAGAACAGTCGCACCATGGCCTGGCGGCCGATCGGCGAGCCCTGGTGGAACCACGTCCCGTCGCGCGCGATCCGCATTTCGCTGTCGCCGCAATGCGTCGGGTTCCAGCGTTCGACCGGTGGCAGGCGGTTTTCTTCCGCCAGCCGCGCAATATCGGTGAGCGAGAGCGTGGCGAGGTCGGGCAGGGGAGGCATCGGCATGCGCCTTGCGGTAGGCGCGGGGTCGCGCCGCCGCAAGCGTCAGACGTGCGCGACGACGCGCGGCCCGAGCAGTCCGTCGCCGAGCGGCGCATGCGTTCCGCGCGCGAGCAGGCGGCGGCGTTCCACCGGACCCGGCACCCGCCAACCTCCGGTCCGGTCGGCGACGAAGCCGAAGAAGCGGCCATAATATTCCGGGTCACCGATCAGCATCACGGCGGGGCTGGCCGGATCGGCATCGACGGCCTCCAGCGCCCGCGCCGTCAGCAGGCGACCGATGCCGCCCTGCTGGCGCAGCGGCTCGACCGCGACCGGGCCGAGCATGATCAGCGGCACATCGCGCCCGTCATCTCCGCACAGCGCGATCGGCCAGCACTGGATCGTACCGATCAAGGTGTCCTCCTCGATCGCCGCGAAGCTGAGATCGGGAAGCGCGACTGCGCCCTCACGGATGCGATACGCGGTGCGACCATGGCGATCCGTGCCGAATGCGCGGTCGAGCAGCTGCTCGACGGCATCGGCGGATATCTCGGCGATCGGCACGAACTGTACCAAGGCAGGCACTCCTACCCGAGCGCGGGGGAACCGAGCCGGCGCCGCGCGATGTAGGCGGGTGTCGCCTGAACGCAAGTATAATGCGCCGCGCTTTCCCCCACACTTTCACTGCCTCGCGCATCTGCTATGGCGCGCGCTTGCCAGCAAAGGAATGTCCCGGCTTGGACGACAGTCTCATCCTCGAAGTGCACGATCTCGAAGTCCAGGTGCTGACCGGCATCTATTCCGAGGAAACGCATCTGCCTCAGCCGCTGCGGATCTCGATCACGGTCGGGTTGCGATGCCCGGAGCGTTTCACGCCGGATACGCCGCTATCGGCATCGAAGAATTACCTCGACCTGAAGCATGCCGCGACCACCGCATTGCCGCCGGGCGTGCATTTCACGCTGATCGAAGGGGTAGCCGACCACATTTGCGAGACGCTGTTCCTGCAGGACCGGCGCGTGACCTGGGCCGAGGTGAAGATCGTCAAGCTGGCGATCGCGGAGGCCGGCGAATCGATCGGCATGACGCTTCGCCGCTACCGGCGATGAACGTGTCGGCGGCGGTCGAGACGGTTTTCGCGGGCAATTCGGACGTTGTGGTGATCGAAGCGTCCGGTTCTTGCCATGAAGCGCTGTCGCGAATCAGGGCAAGCGCGGCCCGATTCGCGCTGGTGATCGTCGGGCAGGAGATCTCGCCGGTGGATCGGGCGATGATTCTCGCAAGTGTCGGCCCGCTGGCGGTCGAACTCGGACCGGACCGGCGAATCGGAGCCCTGGATATCGGCGCGGGTGCCCGGCAGGCGGATATTCTGGAAACTGCGCGCTTCCTCGTCGGCGCTGAATCGACCACCGGGCAGGTGTTGGCGGCTTCCGCCTGATATTCAGCGAGGTGCGTTGCCCCGGTCGCAGGGGCCGAGCGAATCGAGCACGAAGCGATAATCCTCCGCAGCCTCCGGCGCGGCCGTTTCCGGTAACGCGGGCGGCAGGAAACAGGCGAGGCGATACCAAAGCAGCGTGTCACGCGCCGGCGGAACGGCCGAATCGCTCACCACATCGCTCAGCGAAACCGCCCAGCGCCGCGTGCCGGCGGGCTTGGTCGTGATACTCAGAGAAACCGGCCGTGCGTCGGCCGTGGTCAGGAAAATCTGGGTTTCCCCCTCGCCGGGCAGGGCGCCGGCGGTGTGGAAGGAATTGCCCAGCCCGGTGATCTTGGGCGGCGCGTCGGCGGCCAGCGTCTCGGTCGTGATACGGCGCGCGAGCGCGTCCGCCGCCGGCGTCCAGTCGCGCATCGCGTCAGGGCGAACCAACTGGATTTGAGAGCTGGATCCGGCGACCGGCCGGGCAAACAGCAGAACGCGCAGCTTGCGGAGATTCGGCAGCTTCCCGCGGGCATCGGGACGGACGTCCAGCAGATACCCAATTCTGGGCGGCAATGCGACCGGACCCCGGATCAGCGCCAGCACATCGGCCTCGACGTAGAATCGGGTCAGTCCTGGCGGCACGGTGGCGGCCTCCGCGCCTTTGATTCGCGAAGTGCTGCGAATCGCCGCGTCGACGATCACCGGCGCATCGAGCACCAAGTCGGCGTACAGCGCATAAGGCGGGGGCGGGGCCGGTGCGGGGAGCGGCGCCGGCGCGCGCTGCGCCATCGACGGCGATATGACAACGATGGCGGAAAGCGCCGCCAAAGCGAGCTTTTTCGTTAAGGTTTGCATGGACCAAACGGTACGCGATCGTCCCGTCGTTAAACAGAAATAATTCTGTCGCCTGGCGATTGTACGTTTGTTGCGTCCGACAAAGCGTTTGCGTCGTAGTTTACGTCGCGATAGAGGTTTGGGCTCTGTCCGAGGATACACTAGCCCACGGCAGGCGGATTCATGGTCAATAGGCCGGAGCCGGGGTTGCCGTGATTGAGGAGTGTCGTTTCTGAATGGCCTATGCTGACCAAAAGATGAGCGGTGGCAAGGTGGTCGCGATCGTTATCGTCGCGCTCATCCACGCCGTTATTGGGTATGCCTTCGTTACCGGGCTCGCGTACAAGTACGTGAAGAAGGCAACGGAGAAGATGGACGTGTTTGACGTGGAGGAGCCGCCTCCCCCGCCGCCGGACGAGCCACCGCCCCCGCCGCCGCCAGACCAGCCGCTGCCGCCACCACCCGTGGTGTCGCCGCCGCCGATCGTTAACACGCCGCGTCCGCCGGTCGTCATGCAGACCGTAACGACGCCGCCGCCGGCTGCGCCGATGGTGCCGATCGCGGCGCCGCCGGCTCCGCCAGCACCGCCGGCACCGCCGACGGTCATCAGCAAGGCTGCGTCCGCGAAGGGTAATCCCGCTTCGTGGGTGACGGGTGACGATTATCCGCCGTCTTCGGTGCGTGATCAGGAACAGGGCGTCAGCGGCCTGACCTTCGACGTGAACGCACAAGGGCGCATCGAGAACTGCCGTGTCAGCTCCAGTTCCGGTTCCGCGACGCTCGATCGCACGGCCTGCTCGCTGGTCACGCGTCGTGGTCGCTACACACCGGCGTTGAACGCCGCGGGCCAGCCGGTTCCGGGCGGTACGAAGACGCTGAAGTTCACCTGGCGCCTGCCGGAATGACGATTATTCGCCGGAGCCCGCTGGGCTTCGGCGACCTACATGCTGCTATTTGAGAGGGATTTACCGCAATGATGACCACCATTCTCGCCGCAGGAGCGGCGCCTGCCGCCGGTGCCAACCCGTACGGTTTCTGGGAAGCGCTCCAGCAGGGCGGCGTGATCGCCTGGACCGTGTTCTGCATCCTGGCCTTCATGTCGATCGTGTCGTTCTACATCATGTTCACCAAGCTGTTCGAACAGCAGAAGGTGATGAACCAGGCCAAGCGCGTGCGTCAGGGTTTCTGGAGCTCGAACAACCTGAAAGAGGGTGCTGCCAAGCTCGAGAAGAACTCGGCCTATCGTCAGATCGTCGATGACGGTCTCGCCGCTCAGGACCAGCACACGCAGCTGACCGATCCGGTCGAAGCGCATGACTGGCTGCACGGTTCGCTCGCCCGTTCGGAAGCGACGATCAACTCGAAGCTGGGCGGCGGTCTCGCCTTCCTGGCGACGGTGGGTTCGGTCGCACCGTTCATCGGTCTGTTCGGTACGGTCATCGGCATCTACCGCGCACTGATCAAGATCGGTGCGGCAGGTCAGGCATCGATCGACGCCGTTGCCGGCCCGGTCGGTGAGGCTCTGATCATGACCGCACTCGGCCTCGCGGTCGCCGTGCCGGCCGTGCTTGCCTACAACTGGCTGCAGCGCCGCAACAAGTCGATCGCGGAAGACCTTGCTGCCTTCTCGAACGACGTGCTCGGCTTCCTGGCTTCGAACGGCGCGGTTCGCCCTGTGAGCACCGCTCGCAAGGCACCCCCGGTAGCAGCCAAGCCGGCCGCTACGACGACGACCACGACCACGCCCCGCGCGTAATAACGGATTAGGGGTCGCAAGCTTCGGCTTGCGGCCTCGTCCTTCGCCGCCACACTCAAGTTGGCGGCGCGAATGAACGGATAGGGATAGCCCTCAATGGCAATAAGTGCTGGCGGCGATAACGAAAAGCCGATGTCCGACATCAACACGACCCCATTGGTCGACGTGATGCTCGTGCTGCTGATCATCTTCTTGATCGCGGTTCCGGTCGCCATCCAGGCGATCAAGGTCAAGCTTCCTAGCGTGAAGTACGACCCGACCACGACCAAGCCGGAAAACGTGTCGCTGTCGATCACGACCGACAAGGATGGCCGGTGCGCGATCTACTGGAACATGACGCGGGTGACGCATCAGGAACTGCTCGACCGTGCCGTGAAGAAGCTGCAGGCCGAGATCGATCGTGCCGGTGGTGCCAACAACCTCCCGGCGGGATACGAGCTGCCGGAAGCGCATATTCGCGGTGACGTGGCCACGCCGTACCAGTGCATCGGTGGCGCAATCTACACGATGCAGATGGCCGGTTTCGCCAAGGTCGGGTTCATTTCCGAACCGCCCCCCGGCGAAGCGACGACCCGTCTGTAACGGTCCGCTGAGACTCAGGAGTAATTTGATATGGCAATGAGTGGCGGTTCCGACGACGGTGAACCGATGATGGAAATGAACATGACGCCGTTGATCGACGTCCTGCTCGTGCTCCTCATCATGTTCATCATCACCATTCCGATCCAGACGCACGCGGTGAAGGTCGACCTCCCGGTCAACGATCCGTCGAACAAGCAGCCGATCATCGATCCGCAAAAGAACAAGGTCGTGATCGATCCGGCGGGCCAGATTTCCTGGAACGGCGCACCGGTCGATCCGGTGACACTCCAGCAATATCTGGAGCAGACGACTCAGATCAAGCCCGAGCCGGAACTGCATTTCCAGCCCGATCCGCAGGCGCGTTACGCTCGCGTCGACGAGATTCTGGCGGTGATCAAGCGCTCCGGCGTGACGAAGCTCGGCTTCATCGGCAACGAGCAGTATCGCAACGACTTCTGATCCTCGAGATCAGCAGTTTAGAATTGGAGGGCGGTCCCGCTGGGGCCGTCCCTTTTTCGTCTGATGCTGTGGTCTCGCGATACACTTGTCAGCATGACGTAAAAGTGAAATATTGATGTCACAAAACTGAAACCTTCCGGGCAATGGAAGGGCGGCGCGGGAGATCGATCATGCGGATGCTGGCTGTTACGATGGTTGTGCTAGGGATTGCCGCGACGCCATCCGCCGCCAACGCACAGGATCACACCGGCTATCGGCAGATCGCCGCCGGCAACTACGCCCGCGCCGAGCGGACGCTGACCACCGAATTGAAATCCTTTCCGCAACGGCCGGAGCTGATGCTCAACCTCGCTGCGATTTATCGGCACACCGATCGCGCGGGTGAGGCTCGAGCGCTGTACGAATCAGTGCTGGCTCAGCCGGACGTGTTGATGGATCTTTCGGCTGACACCACGGCGTCGTCGCATGTGCTGGCGCAGAAGGGCTTGCGCCAATTGTCGGGCGTTCAGCTTTCTTCACGCTGATTCCGTTCTTGGGAATCTTCGGCGCTTCTTGATTGTCGAGACAATTTAACGGTCTGTTCAAGACGCCAGGTCTTCAATTCGGACGCGGCCAATTGACCCGCCGGCTGCGATGCCCCGTGTTCGTGAACGCTACAGCTTCGGCAACGTCACGCCGCGTTGCCCCATATATTTCCCTGCGCGGTCGGCATAGCTGACTTCGCAGGGTTCGTTGCCCTGCAGGAACAGGAATTGGCAGGCACCCTCGTTGGCGTAGATCTTCGCGGGTAGCGGGGTGGTGTTCGAGAATTCGAGCGTCACATGGCCCTCCCAGCCGGGCTCGAGCGGGGTAACGTTGACGATGATCCCGCAGCGGGCATAGGTAGATTTACCGAGGCAGATCACCAGTACGTCGCGCGGCACGCGAAAATATTCCACGGTGCGGGCAAGCGCGAAGCTGTTTGGGGGAATGACGCACACGTCGGTCTTGCGGTCGACGAAGCTGTTGGCGGCAAAATCCTTCGGATCGACGATGACGCTGTCGATGTTGGTGAAGATCTTGAACTCGTCCGATACGCGCGCATCATAGCCGTAGGAAGACAGGCCGTAGCTGATGCAGCCGTCGCGCTGCTGGCGATCGACGAACGGCTCGATCATTCCGGACGACAGGGCCTGTTCGCGGATCCAGCGGTCGGAGAGGATGGACATCTTGGGCTTGCTCCGGGTTGCGTGGGGCCTGTTTCACGGCTCGCGCGGGATCGCGCAAGTGGGCGATCAGCCGATTCCCAGATCCTTCGGGCCGAAGGCGTGGGGCAGCAGTTCGGACAGCATGTGGCGATCGACCGCGTCGCCAGTCGCGCTGCCGCACCACACGACGATATCGCGTCCGCCGATCTGGGCGGCTTCGTTGATCACCTGGCGGCAACGGCCGCAGGGTCCGACCGGCGTGTCGCCCGTCACCGCGCCGTCACGGATCGCGCCGCCGATGACACCGACCGCCAGCACGTCGGCGAGGCGACCGGCGCTGTTGGCGGTGGCGAGGGCGACCGTCTCGGCGCATAGCGACAGGCCGTAGCTGGCGTTTTCGAAATTGGTTCCGGTGACGATGCTGCCGTCGGTGAGCAGCAGCGCGGCCCCCACGCCGAAATTGGAATAGGGGGCGTGGGCGCGGGTCGCGGCGTCGCGGGCGGCGGCGATGAGGCGGTTGCGGGTAATGTCGTCGAAGATCGGAGCGGGCATCGGGTTTCCAGTCATCGCGGGTTTTCGTCTGTATGCGCAAGAAGAGTAAGACGGTGCCTCGACAGGCCCAGCACGACCGGCGGGTGCGCTTTTCGAGACGCGATCCTCACGGCGCGACCACGTTCCAGTGCACCGGGCCGTCGATGCCGTCGATCCGTTTGACGTCGCTCGCCTGCCACATGCGCCAGGGGCGGGCGGCGTAATCGGGCGGGAAGAAGTTGCGCAGGCTCCATAACGGACGGTCGACCCCGGCGGAAAGCGAATAGGCGGCCTCGACCGGGGCGGCGATCTTGAGCAGGATCGGCTTCCCGGTGTGCGATTCGACCATCGTCACGAAACGGGTCACCTCGGCTATCACCACGTCCCGCTCCGGATGCGACGTGCAATCGGGGGAGAAATCGATCAGCACCGCGGCGGGCAATGCGTCCTCCACGCGCGGGACGGTGGTGTTGAAATTGTTCGCCTGGTCCGCCGCCAGCCGGCAGAAGGACCAGACGTGCAGCGCGCCGCGCCGCATGCCGGCGGCATGGGCATCGGCCCAGCTGGTGGCGAATTGCGCATCGCGCCCATCCGCACCCATCGTCGCGCGCATGTACGCGAAGTCGGCGCCGGAGGCGGCGACGGTCGGCCAGTGGATCGCGCCCTTGCTCTCGTCGACATCGACGCCCTGGAACTCGTAATCCTTGCGCGAAGGATGCCATCCGGTGACGAACACCCAGCCCAGCAGCGCGATCGCCAATAGGCCGAACAGGGCCACGCCCGCCCAACCCAGACGACGTCCGAAAAGGCGCAAACTCACTCGTCCTCAACCCTTGATGTGCAGCACGCAGATGAGCGTGAACAGACGCCGGGCGGTGTCGAAATCGATCTCGATCTTGCCCTCCAGTCGCTCCTTGAGCAATTCGGCGGCTTCGTTGTGAATACCGCGCCGCGCCATGTCGACGGTCTCGATCTGCGCGGGCGTCGCGTTGCGGATCGCGGCATAATAGCTGTCGCAGATCGCGAAATAATCCTTAATCGGGCGGCGGAAGCGGCCGAGCCCGAGGACATAGGTTTCGAGATGGCTGTCGTCTTCGCGATGGATCGCGATGCCGAGCCGCCCTTCCTCCACGCTGAGCGCGATCCGGTACGGGCCGGCATAGCCGTCGGCATGCTCGCGCTGCGGCGCGAAATGATTGCCCTCGATCAGGTCGAAGATCGCGATGCGGCGTTCCTGTTCGATATCGGCCGAGCGCCACAGGATGGTGCGTTCGTCCAATTCGACATTGATGATCCGCGGGTCGGCCATCGTCACGCCCTATCGGGGAAGCGCCGCGGGGACAATCCGTGTGAGGGGCGGTGCAGAGCGGCATTAACTGGTGCATCGTGCCCGCTCGCGTTCTCCGGAGTTTCCGTGCCCGCAAGCGTGGCCTGAGCGCAACGTGGGTCAAGCCGTCCCAGCGCGGAAAACCTAAACACCGAACTGGTTTGTAAGATATGAAGCAATCGCAGGGAAGATGCTTAAATGATTAATGCAGCGTAAGAAATTCTTACGTTTACCATTCCGCGCGGGGCTGTTTACCAAATTACTTACGGGAAATCCGTTATTGGCACGATGTTTGCGATGATTGATGCGAGGCCGTCAGCGGCTCGCTCAATTAGGAAACGACCATGAACAAGATGAACGCCCTGCTCGCCGCCACGATGATCGCCGGCGCCGCAATCGCATTGCCGGCTTCGGCAACCACCTATGTCGTATCGCAGACGATCGGCGCCGGCGGAGTTACGGGCACGATCACGACCGACAACACGATCGGCACGATCTCAACGGCGAACATTACCGCCTTCAACCTGACGCTGAACGATGGCACGACGACGTTCAATCTCACCAATTCCAACGGTCAGGTTCTTGTCGCTGACAGCGCCCTGACGGCAACAGGATCGGGGTTGTTCTTCAACTATTCGGCGGCCAGCGGCCTGGCACTGTTCCAGGCGCCCACGATCGGATCGAGCGTCACCTATTTCTGCTTGCAGGTGTCTGGCTGTTTCAATCCGGCCAGCATCCCGGGCCAGGGTCTGCGCATCACCGGCGGATATCTGAACAACACCAAGACGGGCAACGTTCAGTTCGCATCGGTTGCCGCCGTGCCGGAAACGGCCACCTGGGGCATGATGATCCTCGGCTTCGGCATGATCGGTGCGGCCGTGCGCAGCCGTAAGGTCAAGACGAGCGTTTCTTACGCATAAGACGGCTTAATCGCCTCAACGAAAAGCCGTCGGCCGGGAGGCCGGCGGTTTTTTGCTGCGTCATCCCTCCCCGCAATCCACATGCCGTTCGGCGCAAAGCGGGTTGAGGGATGACGCGGCGGGGCTATGACCGGCCGATGGCCACCATCATCCCAATCTCGCCCGTTACCGAATCGACCAGCCTGCCGCAGAACGTGGAGGCGGAGGCGGCGATGCTGGGAGCGATGATGATCGACAACCGGCTGGCCGACGATCTGATCGACAAGCTGGAACCGGAGCATTTCTTCGAGCCGCTTCACGGGCGCATCTTCGGCGCGATCAAGACCGCGCGCGCCGCCGACATGCTGGCCACGCCGGTGACGCTGCGCCCGATGTTCGAGAGCGATGCCGGAATGAAGGAGGTCGGCGGGCCGGCCTATCTCGCGCAATTGACCGGCAGTGGGGCGGGCCTGATCGGTGCGCGGCAGTTCGCGCAGCAGATCTACGATCTGGCGATGCTGCGCACGCTGGTGACGGTCGGGCGCGGGCTGGTCGAGCGGGCGATGGATACGTCCGAGGAGGTCAATCCGCGCGCGCAGATCGAGGCGGCGGAAGAGGAATTGTTCAAGGTCGCGGCGGATGGCGGCACCGAAAGCGCGGTGAAGACCTTCGCGCAGGCGACGACAATGGCGGTGAAGATGGCGCAGCGCGCGCTGAATTCCGGCGGGCATCTGTCGGGCATCACCACCGGTCTCGATAGCGTCAATTCCAAGATCGGCGGCATGCACAATTCGGATCTAATGATCCTCGCCGGGCGTCCGGGCATGGGCAAGACGTCGCTGGCCACCAACATCGCGTTCAATGCCGCACAGCGCTACATGCGCGATCGGGCGGACGGGATGGAGCATTCGGCGTCGATGGGCGCGAAGGTGGCGTTCTTCAGCCTGGAAATGTCCGCCGACCAGCTGGCGACGCGTATCCTGGCCGAGCAGGCACGGATCAGTTCCGAGGCGCTGCGCATGGGCAAGATCAGCCGGCAGGAGTTCAACCAGCTCGCCGCCGCAGCCGCCGATCTGGAGAATCTGCCGCTGTTCATCGACGATACCGCCGGCCTGACGATCGGCGGGCTGCACACGCGGATGCGGCGGCTGCAGCGGCGGCACAATAACGAGATCGGGCTGGTGATTATCGATTACCTCCAACTGCTGACCGGATCGGCCAAGGCGTCGAGCGATGGGCGCGTGCAGGAAATCTCCGAGATTTCGCGCGGGCTCAAGACGCTTGCCAAGGATATGAACGTGCCCGTGATGGCGCTGTCGCAGCTCAGCCGTCAGGTCGAAAGTCGCGAGGATAAACGGCCGCAGCTCTCGGATTTGCGTGAATCGGGATCGATCGAGCAGGACGCCGATATCGTGATGTTCGTGTTCCGCGAGGATTATTATGTCGCGGCGAAGGAGCCGAAGCGCCCGACCGAAGGCGACAATGCCAAGATCTTCGAAGATCATGCGCAATGGGCGACGGACATGGAGCGCGTGTTCGGGTTGGCCGAGCTGATCGTGGCGAAACAGCGTCACGGTGCGACCGGCAAGGTGATGCTGAAGTTCGAGCCGAGCGTGACCCGCTTCTCCGATCTGGTCGGCGAAGGATATTGATCGCGGGCCTCCGGCCTTGAAGACGGTGATCGATACCGGGCTAGCGCTTTCGCCCGGGCTGGCGGCGATCCGGGCGCAGTTTACGGTACCGGCGGGATTTCCGCCCGAGGTGCTGGCGGCAGCCGCGGTGGCGGCGAAACGCGCGCCGACCGAGCATGTGGATCGCGCCGGAGCTCCGTTCGTCACGCTCGATCCGGCGAGCTCCACCGATCTCGACCAGGCGTTCGCGATCGAGCGCAGCGGGGCCGACCTGCTGCTGCATTATGCGATCGCCGATGTGGCGTGGTTCGTCGATGACGGCGGGGCGATCGACATCGAGGCGTGGAAGCGCGGCACGACCCTGTATCTGCCCGATGGCAAGGCCGGGCTGTATCCCCCGGTGCTGGCGGAAGGCGCGGCGAGCCTGTTGCCGGACGGGCCGCGCCCAGCGGTGGTGTTCGTAGTGCGGGTGGCACCGGACGGAGCGGTGGCGCTGGACGGCGTTGAGCGTGCGGTGATCCGCAGCCGGGCCAAGCTGGCCTATGACAGCGTGCAGGACGGCGATCTGCCCGCGGACTTCGCGGAACTGTCGCGGCGGATTACCGATGCGGAGACCCGGCGGGGGGCAAGCCGGGTCGATCCACCGCAACAGGAGGTCGAGCCGACCGGCGATGGCCGCTTCCGGCTGGCCTTCGCGCCTCGGCTGGAATCGGAGGATCGCAATGCGGCGCTGTCGCTGGCGACGAACCTGGCGGTCGCGGCGGCGCTGGAGGCGCATCATACCGGGCTGTTCCGAGTGATGGCCGGACCGGACGACCGCGCGGTGCTACGCCTGCGGCAGATCGCGGCGGGGCTGGGGCTGGACTGGCCGGCGGCCGTGTCGCTGACCGCGTTCGAGCCGACCCTGAACGGCGCGGATCCGGCGCAGGCGGCGTTCATGATCGCGCTGCGCCGGGCGGGGAGCGGGGCGTCCTATGTGCCGTATCGCGCGGGCGTGACGCCGTGGCATGCGGCGATGGCGGCGACCTATGCGCATGCGACCGCGCCGCTGCGGCGGCTGGCCGACCGCTATGTCGTTCAGGCGGCATTGGCGGTGGCGAATGGCAAGACGGTGCCGGATGTCGTCGCGCAGGCGTTCGAAACGCTGCCGCTGGTGATGGCGCGCGCCGATGCGATCGGCGGGCGGATCGATCGCGTGGTGGTCGATCTGGCCGAGGCGGTGATGCTGCACGGGCGAGAGGGCGAGGTGTTCGCGGCGACGATCGTCGATGCCGACGATCGCGGGGCGCACATCCAGTTGCGCGATCTGGCGGTGTTGGCGAGCGTGAAGACGGCCGGGCGCCCGGGAGATGCGGTTTCGGTCCGGTTGGTAGCGGCGGAAGTCGAGGCGCGGACGCTGAGTTTTGCGGTGGCGGATTGACCCGCCCACCACCGTGCGCCCTGAGCCTATCGAAGGGCCGTTTTCCTTGTCTGCGGTTGAAGAGAAGAACGGTGCTTCGACAGGCTCGGCACGAACGGGGCCGGGTGCTCGCTTCTAACCGACGTCGATTTCGGATCCGCGCGTCCTAGAAAACCGGTTCCTCGCCCGGTTTTTCGGCGACGTGAATGCCGCATTCCACCTTCTCCCAGCCGCGCCAGCGGCCGGCGCGGGGGTCTTCGCCGGGTTGGACCTTGGAGGTGCAGGGCGCGCAGCCGATCGAGGGATAGCCTTCGGCCTCCAGCGGGTGGCGGGGGAGCTTGTGCGCCGCGAAATACGCGTTGAGGCGGTCCTTGTCCCAATCGGCGAGCGGATTGAGTTTCAGCCGGCCTTCGTCTTCCTCGAAGCGCGGCATCGCCAGGCGGGTGCCGGCCTGGAAGCCCTTACGGCCGGAAATCCACGCATCGAACGGCGCGAGCGCGCGGCGCAGTGGCTCGACCTTGCGCAGGTCGCAGCAGCCGTCGGGGTCGTAGTTCCAGCGCAGGCCGGTGCCGTCCTTGGCGGCGAGGATACGCGGATCGGGGCGGAACACGCGCAGTTCGGTGAAGCCCAGCCGTTCGGACAGTTCGTCGCGATATTGCAGGGTCTCGCCGAAGATCTTCTGCGTGTTGATGAAGATGACCGGCACGTCCTTGTCGATCTCGGCGATGATGTGGAGCAGCACCGCGCTCTCCGCACCGAACGAGGAGACGGCGGCGACGCGGTTCCTCAACTCGCCGGTCAGCAGTTCGGCGAGCATGTCCTGCGTGCCGACCCCGGCGAAGCGCGCGTTCATCTCCGCCGCATCGACCTTGGTGAAGGGCGTGACGTGGATCGTATCGAGGCGACGGGCGGCTTCAGCCATGACGTTTCTTCCACACCGGCACGATGGCGTCGGCGGCTTTCTGGTAAAAGTCTTCGTAGCGCGACAGGCTGGCCTCGGCGGTGGCCGCGTCGATCTCGGCCTCGGGCGCGAAGCTGTCGAAACCGCAGCGTCGCATCGGCAGCAATTGATCGACCAGGACATCGCCCTGCGCACGCAATTCGCCGGTATAGCCGGCCTCGCGCAGGATGCGCGCGGCGCTGTAGCCGCGGCCGTCGCGGAAACTGGGAAAGCTCACTTCGACCAACGCGATCTGTTCGAGATGCGGGATCAGAGCGCGGGCGTCGTCGCCGGCCTCGATCCGGACGGCGGTGGCGTTGCTCTGGCCGAGGAAGGATTCCAGCGTGACGGCGGGTTCGTCATGCGGCTCGTCGGTGCGGAAGCGGAGCAGGGTTTCGGTCATTGTGCTGATCCCATTCCCGTCACCCCAGCGAAGGCTGGGGTCTTTGTGGGGAGCGGAGCGTGTGAGCCGCTCGAGATCCCAGCCTGCGCTGGGATGACGAGGGGGGCGGCGACGGCCGTCTCGACCAGGCCGACCTCACCCATAGATCGCCTCCTTGAACGGGGCCATGCCGACGCGGCGATACGTGTCGATGAAGCGTTCGCCGGTTTCGCGGACGACGAGGTACTTGTCGGTGACGCGTTCGATCGCATCGACCACGCCGTCCTCGTCGAAGCCGGGGCCGGTGATCTTGCCGAGGCTGACATCCTCCGCGCCCGATCCGCCGAGCAGCAATTGGTAGTTTTCGGTGCCCTTCTTGTCGACGCCGAGGATGCCGATGTGCCCGGCATGATGATGGCCGCAGGCATTGATGCAGCCGCTGATCTTGAGCTTCAACTCGCCGATCTCGCGCTGCTTGGCCGGGTCGGCGTAGCGCTCGGTGATCTTCTGCGCGAGCGGGATCGAGCGGGCATTGGCGAGGCTGCAATAATCGAGGCCCGGGCAGGCGATGATGTCGCTGATCAGATCGAGATTGGCAGGTGCGAGGCCGGCGGCGTCGAGCTGTTCCCAAAGTTGGCGAAGGTGGCGCACTGCGACGTGCGGAAGGACGATATTCTGCGCATGCGTTACGCGTAACTCATTGAAACTGAACTGTTCTGCCAAATCGGCCATCAGGTCGATCTGCGCCGATGATGCGTCGCCGGGAATGCCGCCGGTCGGCTTCAGGCTGATGTTGACGATGGCGTAGCCGGGCTGCTTGTGCGGCTTCACGTTCTGGTCGAGCCAGAGCGCGAAATCGGGATCGCTGCGGTCCGGTTGCGTGCCGTCGTCGGCCTCGAAAGCGGGATCGGCGAACATCCTGGTGATGCGCTCGAATTCTGCCCGGGGCGGATCGAGGCCGAGCGACTTCACCTGCGCGAATTCCTCCTCGACCTGCGCGCGGTACGAGTCCGCGCCGATCTCGTGGATCAGGATCTTGATCCGCGCCTTGTAGATATTGTCGCGCCGGCCGTAGCGATTGTAGACGCGCAGGCATGCCTCGACATAGCTGAGCAGATCGTCGGCGGTGACGAAGTCCTTGATCTCGGGCGCGATCATCGGCGTGCGGCCCATGCCGCCGCCGACGAAGATCTTGCCGCCCAGCACGCCGTCACGCACGATAAGCTGGATACCGATATCGTGCAGGCGCATCGCCGCGCGATCCTCGTCCGCGCCGATCACGCAGATCTTGAACTTGCGCGGCAGATAGCTGAATTCGGGGTGGAACGTACTCCACTGGCGCAGCAATTCGGCCCAGATGCGCGGATCGGCCACCTCGTCGGCGGCGGCACCGGCATATTGATCGGAGCTGATGTTGCGGATGCAGTTTCCGGACGTCTGGATCGCGTGCATCTCGACCGTCGCGAGCTCAGCGAGGATGTCCGGCGCGTCCTCCAGCTTGATCCAATTGTATTGCAGGTTCTGGCGCGTGGTGAAGTGGCCGTAATCGCGATCGTACTTGCGCGCGATGTGCGCGAGCATGCGCATCTGGCGGCTGTCGAGCGTGCCATAGGGAATCGCGACGCGCAGCATATAGGCGTGCAATTGCAGGTACAGGCCGTTCATCAGGCGCAGCGGCTTGAACTGATCCTCGGTAATCTGGCCGGCGAGGCGGCGCTTCACCTGATCGCGGAATTCCTCGACGCGATCGTCGACGATCTGCTGGTCGTATTGGTCATATTTATACATGGGTTGGCACCCTGAAGGGGGTTTTCACGCAAAGGCGCGAAGTGAGGAAGGAGGAAGGCGCAAAGAAGAAGAAGGGGGTGTCCGCGCGGAGGCGCGGAGGCGCGGAGATGGTGCGCTTGCCGATCCGGATCGCGGCTGCAACTCTTTCATTCCAGGCGGCTGGTTGGTTTGATGGCCGCTGCGCGGAAGACATAACATCTCCGCGCCTCCGCGCCTCCGCGCGAACACCAATTTCACGCCTTCGCGCCTTCGCGTGAAATACCTTCATATCACCCAGCTCCCGGCCTGCGGGTCGGCGGGCTTCAGCGTCAGGTCGGGCCGGACGGTCGGGCCCAAGGCGCGGATGCGCTCCTTGATATGGGCGGGGCGGGGGCCGTCTTCGGTGCGGGTCGCGTCGATCACGTACGGGCCTGTGACGTGCTGCACGCTTTCCTCGGCACGGCCGATCGCCTCGCCCTTGTCGGCGACGTCGGCGGCATCCTCGACATGGCGCGACCAGCCGTTGCCGGTCCACCAGATGACGTCGCCCGAGGGCAGGTCGTTTCCGGTCAGGAGTTTCATGCCGCTGCCTCTGCCATACGTGCCCAGCGGGCAAGCTTGTCTTCGGCGTCGCTCAAATCCACGACCTCGCCGACGACGATGATCGCCGGGCTAACGACCTTCTCGCGCGTGACCATCGGGCCGAGATCGGCGAGCAGCGTCTTGATCGCGCGGTGGCCTTTGAGCGTGCCCTTTTCCAAGACGGCGACCGGCATGTCGGGGGCGACACCGTCGGCGATCAGCTTGTCGGCGATATCGGTCGCGGTGGCCACGCCCATATAGATGACGAGCGTGCGGCCCTGCCCGGCGAGGCCGGACCAGTCCTGATCGGTCAGGCCCTTGCATTGGCCGGCGACGAAGCTGACGACGCTGCTGTGATCGCGGTGGGTGAGCGGGAGCATCGCCTCGGCGGCGCAACCGAGTGCGGCGGAGACGCCGGGAATGACCTCGACCGGCAGGCCGGCGGCGCGCACCGCCTCGACCTCTTCGCCGCCACGCCCGAAGATGAAGGGATCGCCCCCCTTCAGGCGAACGACGATCGCGCCGGTCTTCACATGCGCGACGATCAGCGCGTTGATCGCTTCCTGCGGCAGGGTGTGGCGCGCGCGCTGCTTGGCGACCGAGATGCGCTGCGCGGCGGCGGGGGCGATCTCCAGCACGCGCGGATCGATCAGCCCGTCATGCACGACGATATCCGCGCTGCGCAGCGCCTCGACCGCGCGGACGGTGAGCAGGCCGGGGTCGCCCGGACCGGCACCGACGAGGATGACGCGCCCGCGGGCGGTGGGATCGAGAAGATTGGCCATCGCTGTCAGATGGCCGTGTGCCGTGCGCCTTGCAACCGAAGCTTGCTATTGTGGGGGGTAGGGAAACTTTTCGGGGCGGTCGGCGGACGGCGAGCGCGAGATCGCCGCTTTGCATGTCATCTGGAAGTCATTAACCATGGCTAGTACTTCAGCCCTCTCGAACAATTCAATGACATTAAAGGGGTATTTCGGATGAACTTCATCTCGCAGGGCAAGCTCGTGCTTGCCGCCAGCCTGCTGTCCTGTGCCGCTACTGGCGCCGGTGCCACGACCGTGATGAATTTCGATTCGCTGCGCGCCGCCGATCCTACCGATTACACGTACGTGACTGGGCCTTATAAGGAGGCCGGCTTCACCTTGACTTCGTCGTTGTGTCAGGGGCCGAACAATAGCGGCTGCTTCATCGGCGTGCAGCGCTTCAAGAGCATGGACAAGGTGGGCGCGGCGATCGCCACGCAGTACGTTTCGCCCAAGGTCACGCTGACGCGCGACAGCGGTGCGGCGTTCCTGCTGCAATCGATCGATTTCTCGGAATATTTCGACAATCTGATCTACGCGCCGTTCACGACCGACGTGATCTTCAGCTACGTCTTCGCCGATGGCAGCACGGGCACGACCACGCGCACCTTCAGCAACGACGGGGCGTATCTGCCGACGACCTTCAGCTTCTCGCTCGCCCCGCTGCGGTCGTTCAGCTGGACGCCGGTGACGGGCGGCGGCGTGCAGTTCGACAACATCGTGCTGAACGATGTGGCGGCGGTGCCGGAACCGGCGACCTGGGGCATGATGCTGCTCGGCTTCGGGATGATCGGTTCGGCGGTGCGGCGTCGCAAGGCGACGGCGGGCGTACGGTTCGCCTGATTCGCAGATCCGCTTCCGAATGGCTTGGCGCGAGGCCGTCGATCGTTCGATCGGCGGCCTTTCTCTTTGGAACGCTCATCCGGGTGGATCCGGCAGCCTATTTCTTGATCAGCCACGGCTTGACGAGGCCGGTCGGCTTGGTCGGGCCGTCGAGGCGTTTGGCGCTGAGGATGCGTATCGGCTTCATCAGCATCTGGCCGCCCATGCCGCCGCCGGTCGCGCCGTCATGGATGCGCTTCACCACCGCCATGCCGCCGACGACATGGCCGAACGCGGCGTAGCCGGGGAAATCGCCTTTGGCATCGAAGCTGGGCAGCGCGCCCAATGTGATGAAGAAGTTGCCGCCGGCGGAATTGGGTTCGGTGCGGCGTGCCATGCTGATCGTACCGTCGGTGTGGTGGATGCCGGTGCGATCGGTGCGTTCGTGCTTGAACGGCGGCAGGATGCGGCGCGCGTCGGTGCGGATGCCGCCCTGGATGAAGCCGTATTGCGTGGCGTTTTTCGTCTTGGCCGAGCGGTAGATCACCGCGCCGTCGAAGCGGCCGTCGTCGACATAGGCGAGGAAGTTTTTGCTCGTCTCCGGCGCGCGGCGGGTTTCCAGCGCGAGCGTGATCGGGCCTTCCGAGGTGACGATCTGGACGCGGACCAGGCCGGGGGCCGGCTTCTTTTGCGCGATGGCGGGGGCGGCGAGCGTCAGGGCGGCGAGGGCGAGGGGGATGAAGCGCATGCGGATGAGCTAGGGTCTGGGGCGGGGGATCGCAACCTTCGCCCTTCCATGACGTCCACCACCGTCATCCCAGCGCAGGCTGGGATCTCGTGGCAATCGGCGCGCTTGGGCCGCTTGAGATCCCGGCCTTCGCCGGGATGACGATCGTTGGGGGGATGGAAAGCAGGCGGTCGGGCGGGCGCTCAGCCGTCGCGCAGGCCGATGCCGATGCTGGCGCGCGCCTGATCCGCTTCGTTCGATACGACGGGATAGGCGCAATAGTCCGCCGCGTAATAGGCGCTCGGGCGGTGGTTGCCGGACCAGCCGATGCCGCCGAACGGCGCGCCGGACGAGGCGCCGTTGGTCGGCTTGTTCCAGTTGACGATGCCGGCGCGGGCATTGGCCCAGAAGCGGTCGTAGAGTTCCGGGTTCTGGCTGAGCAACGACGCCGACAGGCCGTAGCGCGTATTGTTGGCCTCGGCGATGGCGTCGTCGAAGGTGTTCGCGCGGATCACCTGCAATACCGGTCCAAACAGTTCGATGTCGGGCCGGTCGTTCATGTCGGTGGTGTCGATCAGGCCGGGGGTGAGAAACGGACGGTCGGCGATCGGGCGTTCCGGGTGGCGGATCGGACGACCGCCGCGCATCATCAGTTCGATGAAGCTCTCGGTCAGCAGATCGGCGGATTCGTTGTCGATCACGCAGCCCATGAATGGCGCGGGCGTGGCGTGCGGTTCATCGACGATCAGCTTGCTGCACAGCTTCACGACCTGCTCGACCACCTGGTCGTAGACCCGGGTGTCGATGATCAGGCGGCGCGCGGCGGTGCAGCGTTGCCCGGCGGTGGTGAAGGCGCTCTGTACGATCAGCGCAGCGGTCGAGTGGATGTCGGGCGATTCCCATACGATGATCGGATTGTTGCCGCCCATCTCCAGCGCTAGGATCTTTTCCGGCTTGGTCGCGAAGGCGCGGTTGAGCGCGATGCCGGTGCGCGCCGAGCCGGTGAACAGCAGCCCGTCGATCCCGTCATGCGCGGCCAGCGCCTTGCCCTCGTCCGGGCCGCCGATGACGACGCGGATGCAGCCCTCCGGAATGCCGGCGGCGTGGAAGCATTCGACCAGGAACGCGCCGGTTGCGGGGGTCTTTTCCGACGGCTTGAACACCACCGCATTGCCGGCGAGCAGAGCGGGCACGATGTGGCCGTTCGGCAGATGCGCCGGGAAATTGTACGGTCCGAGCACCGCGAGCACGCCGTGCGGCTTGTGGCGCACCGCCATGCGGCTGCCCATTGGGGAATCGAGCCGGCGCTGCGAGGTGCGCTCGGCATAGGCCTTCACCGAGATGTCGACCTTGGCGATGACGCTCTCGACCTCGGTACGAGCCTCCCACATCGGCTTGCCGGTTTCGCGGGCGATCAGATCGCTGAACGCGTCCATCCGCTGGCGCACGACATTGCCGAAGCGGCGCAGCGCCTCGATCCGGTAGGCGAGGGGCTGCGCGGCCCAACTGGCCCAACTGGCGCGGGCGCGGGCGACCTCGGCATCGACATCGCCGATCGCACCGCGCCACAGGATCGCGCCGGTCGCCGGTTCGTGGGAGATGATTTCGAAAGCGGACATGGGGGAAGTGTTTGCCTGAGATTTCGGAGGGGGTCTATCCTCCCCGGAACGGGGAGGTGGCGCGCGCGGCGCGACAAAGGGGGTGGGCCGATAGCGAACCGCTTGGGGGGAGCCCCCTCCACCATTCGCTGAATGCTGATGGTCCCCCTCCCCGTGCCGGGGAGGATCTAAGAGAGCGCTTCTCCCATCTCGCGGATCTTGGCCACCTTGGCGTGGAGCGGGGCCCAGTCGTCGCGCTCGTCGATCGCGGACCAGAGCGTTTCGACCTCGTCGATCAGCATCGAACAGGGTTCGTCCAGCCAATACGGGTGCGAGCGGTCCTTGCGCGAGGTATAGGTGGCGAGCAGAGCGCGGGCCTCCTCGAAGGCTGGTCCGTATTGGTCGGGGATGCCCGTCGCGAAACAATCGTGGAAGAAGCGGTCGATGCCGATGGCCTGTTCGCGCAGTGCCGGTTCGAGCGCCTGAACCAGCGCGCGGTCCTCCTCCGGGGTCTCGGGCGCAAAGCCGAGCCGCCACAGGATCGCGGTGGAGACGGCGGGCTGATAAATCTCGCCGAACGTGTCCAGCACGTCGATCAGCGGTTGCGCCTCGCTCACCGTGCGCAGCGAGACGGCGAGTTGCATCGCGTCCCAGTGGATCGCCTCGGGCTGGCGGCCGAAGGCGTAGAGGCCCTGATGATCGAAATAGGCGGCGGTGAAGGCCGGATCCCAGGTCGGATTGAAGCGCCACGGGCCGTAGTCGAAGCTTTCGCCGGTCACGTTGATATTGTCGCTGTTGAGCACGCCGTGGACGAAACCGGCGGCCATGTAGCTGGCGGCGAGTTTCGCGGTGCGGCCGACGACATGCGCGAGCAGGCGTTGCGGAGCATCGTCGCCGGCCTCTTCGCCATAATAGTTGCGCAGGACATAGGCGATCAGGCGCGTCATGTTCTCGGCGTCGCGCTGATAGGCCAGGCGCTGGAACGTGCCGATGCGGATGTGGCCGTGGCTGAGCCGGACCAGCACCGCCGAGCGGGTGGGGGAAGGTTCGTCGCCGCGGGTCAGCGCCTCGCCGGTCTCGATCAGCGAGAAGGTGCGCGAGGTCTCGACGCCCAGCGCCTCGAGCATCTCGGTGGCGAGGATCTCGCGCACGCCGCCTTTCAGCGTCAGGCGGCCGTCGCCGGAACGGCTCCACGGCGTCGGGCCGGTGCCCTTGGTGCCGAGGTCCATCAGGCGACCGCTCGAATCGCGAAGTTGCGCGAACAGGAAGCCGCGACCGTCGCCGATGTCGGGATTGTACACGCGGAACTGGTGGCCGTGATAGCGTAGCGCCAACGGCTGTTCGAGGCTGCCGGGAAGGGGGGTGAAGCGGCCGAAATGGGCGACCCAATCCTCGTCGCCCAGCGTCTCCAGGCCGACCTGGGCGGCGGCGCGGTCGTTGCGGAAGCGCAGGATCGTCGCGGGGAAATCCGCCGCCGCGACGGGATCGTAGAACGCTCCCCCGAGATCGAGGATGCGGGCTTCGGGTCGATATGCTTGCGGGGAAGGGGTCATGCGGCGATATGGTGGCTTGCAACCACGGGACGCAAGCATGGCCGCCTATACGAACGAATATTGGTGGTCGCGCGACGAGGTGCGCCTGCATTATCGCGATTATGCGGGCCCCTCGGGCAAGCCGCCGATCCTGTGCATCCCCGGCCTGACCCGCAACGCACGCGACTTTTCCGAGGTGGCGGAGCGGCTTGCGGGCGACTGGCGGGTGATCGCGATCGACCTGCGCGGGCGCGGCGAGAGCGGCTATGCCAAGGATCCGATGTCCTATGTGCCGCTGACGTACGTGCAGGATGTCGAGAAATTGCTGGGCGAGCTGGGGGTCGATTCCTATGTCGCGTTCGGCACGTCGCTCGGCGGGATCGTGTCGATGCTGCTGTCCGGCACGGCGCGCGAGCGGCTGGCGGGCGTGCTGCTCAACGATGTCGGGCCGGAGATCGAGACGGCGGGCCTTTCCCGCATCCGCTCCTATGTCGGCAAATCGAACACCTGGCCGACCTGGATGCATGCCGCGCGCGCGGTGATGGAGGCGAATGGCGACGTCTATCCGGGCTATGACATCGAGGATTGGCTGGCGATGGCCAAGCGGCTGTACCGTCTGAATTCGGCCGGGCGGATCGTGCTGGATTACGACATGAAGATCGCCGAGCCGTTCCGCGTGCCGGGCAACGAGGCCGGGCCGGACATGTGGCGCGCGCTGGACGGGCTGAAGGGCGTGCCGGCGCTGATCGTGCGCGGCGGACGATCCGATGTGCTGGGCGCGAAGACGGCGGCGCGAATGCTGGCCGAATTGCCGGGCGCGGAACTGGTGACGGTGGCCGAGGTGGGGCACACGCCGACGCTCAGCGAGCCGGAGGTCGTGGCGGCGATCGACCGGTTGTTGGCGCGGGTGACCGCTTAACTCCCCTCCCTTCACGAGTGAGGGGAGGAAAAAAGTGCCGGAACCTCCCTTCGTCCGACGCGTCTGCCCTGCACAACAGGAGACGCACATGACCGATACCGCCGACGCGCATACCGCAATGCCGAGCCTGAAGGGCAAGCGGGCGATCATCACCGGCGGGACGACGGGGATCGGACGCGCGATCGCGGTGCTGCTGGCGTCAGAGGGCGTGAAGGTGTTCATCGGCGGGCGCGACGAGGGGCATCTGGCCGACGCGCTGCAACGTGTCCGCGAGGTCGGCGAGGGCGACGGCATGACGCTCGATCTGTCCGAGCCGGATGCCAGCAAGACCTTCGTTGCCGCCGGCACGCGCGCTCTGGGCGGTCTCGACATCGCGGTGGTCAATGCCGCGATCTCCGCCGAGGGCCTGACGGACATGACCGAGGCCGATCTGCGCTATGCCATCGCGACGAACTTCACCGCCTATCTGCTCACCGCGCATGCCGCCGCCGCCGCGCTGGTCGATCGCGGCGACATCGTGCTCATCGGATCGATGAGCGCGCACGTGCTCGGGCCGGGATCGACCGTCTATGCCGGGATCAAATACGGCATCCAGGGGTTCGCCGAGGCGCTGCGCCGCGAGCTTGGGCCGAAGGGTATCCGGGTCGCCAACGTCGAGCCGGGCAAGACCGGATCGAACATGCAACTGCCCGATATCTCGGTCGAGGAACAGCGCGAGGCGATCGCCAAGGACGAGATGCTGCGCGCGGAGGACATTGCGGTCGGGGTGCATTATTTGCTGACCCAACCGCGCCGCGCGGTGGTGCAGCAACTGACGATCACGCCACGCGGGGTGGCGGCGGAGTGAGTAGAAGAGATATTCGTCACCCCGGACGTGTTTCGGGGTCCACTGTGCCGGCATTGCAGCGTTCACGGCACTAAATTCGCCCCAGGCCGCCTGGTGGACCCCGGACCAAGTCCGGGGTGACGGTGGTGGCTTGGGGCTCGGACCGGATGGAATTCATGACCTTCGCCTTCGACCAGCTCGTCTTCACCCCCGCAGATGTCGACCTGTCGCGCTCGCCGCTGGCGGGGAAGCTCGGCGTCAAGACGTATATCCTTGGCGCGTTCAACCCCGGCATGACCCGGCTCGCGAACGGCAATCTGCTGCTGATGGTGCGCGTGGCGGAAGCGCTCAGGCATCCGGTGAAGGAGCAGTTCATCCATGCGATCCGCTGGACGGCGGACGGCTATGTGATGGACCCCTGGCCGCTGGAGATGGTCGACACCAAGGATCCGCGAAAGTTCATGATCCCGGGCGGCGGGTGGAAGGTGATGGCGCTGACGTCGCTGTCATGGCTGCTGCCGGTCGAACTCTCGGCCGACGGGCGCGAGGTGGTGACAGTGCATTACGATCGCGCGATCGAACCGCGCGCGGACTACCAATGTTACGGAGTCGAGGATGCGCGGATCAGCAAGGTCGGCGATCGGTATCTGATGACGACCTGTTCGGTGAGCCCGGAGCGGCATTCCACGACGCTGTATTCGTCGGAGGATGCGCTGGACTGGACGCTGGAGGGGATCGTGCTCGATCACCAGAACAAGGACATGCTGATCTTCGAGGGTCTCGTCGGGGGCAAGTATTTCGCGCAGACCCGGCCGCTCGGCGATCTGTACTTCGCGTATCCGCCGGGTAGCGAATGGCGCAGCGGGCCGTCGATCAACCTGGCCACTTCACCCGATGCGCTGCACTGGAAGCCCTATGACAAACCCGGCATCCGCCCGCATGCCGCGACGACCGCGACGGCGAGGATCGGCGGCGGCGCGCCGCCGGTGCTGACCGACGCCGGCTGGCTGACCTTGTGGCACGGCGTCGAGCCGTCGGGCGTGGTCGGCATCTATCGCACCTATTGGTCGATCCTCGACCGCGACGATCCGAGCAAGGTGGTGCGCACCAGCCACGACGCGCTGCTCCAACCCGCGCCGGTGCTGACCGAGGCGATCAAGGATCTGATGTACCTCGACAATGTGGTGTTCACCACCGGCATCGCGGACGGCGGGGACCATTGGGTGGTGGCGAGCGGCGAGGCCGATCTGGCGTGCCGCGTGACGTGGATCGACAAGGCGGCGGTGGAGTGAGGCGGGGCTGACCGCATGGTTTCGAGGACAGCATTCCCTTGCAGCAAGCCCGTCACCCCGGACTTGTTCCGGGGTCCACCGTGCCGCAAACTTAGCGATCAGAGCATTATGCGTATCGAAAGCCGCTTGGTGGATTCCGGAACAAGTCCGGGGTGACGGGCTGCTTTGGCGGTTAGGACGACATGAAAAAACCGTCATAGCGGCGTGCGTCGGGAACCGATTTCGCCGCTCCGGGTTGAGCGGTGCGACGACCACGAGGCGGTCGCAATTGGAGATTTATCATGGGTGAATTCACCGACAAGCTCGACGCCGCTGGCAACAAGATCGCCGGCAAGGCCAAGGAACTCTACGGCGATGCGACCGACAACGCAGAGCTGGAAGCCGAAGGCAAGGCGCAGCAGCTCAAGGGCTCGGCGCAGGACGTCAAGGGCACCGTGAAGGGCAAGCTCAACGATCTCTGATCGTCTGTCCCGACGTATAACGAAAGGCCGTCTCGGATATTTCGGGGCGGCTTTTTTGTGTCCGGCGCAATTCCCCGCTAATCCCGCTCGCCATGGCCCAGCCCGTCAACATCCTGCACCTGCATTCGACCTTCAATCTCGGCGGCAAGGAGGCGCGTGCCGTCCGGCTGATGAACGCGTTCGGAGACAGGGCGCGGCATACGATCGTGTCGGGGATGCCGGACCAGTTGAGCGCGCGCGACGCGATCGCCCCGGGCATCAAGTACGAGATCGCGCAGGATCCGCCGCCGCTGACCGGGCGTCCGTCGGTGGCGCGGTTCGAAGCGCTGGCGCGCTATATGCGGCGCTTCGATCTGGTGCTGACCTATAATTGGGGCGCGATCGACGGCGTGATGGCCCGGCGTGTGTTCGGCGCCCTGAGAAATGGGGGGGGCACGCCGCCCTTGGTGCATCACGAGGACGGGTTCAATTCCGACGAGGCGACCGGCCTGAAGCGCGAGCGCAATTATTATCGCCGCTTCGCGCTGCCCGCCGCGCATGCATTGGCGGTGCCGTCCGAGGTGCTGCACCGCATCGCGCTCGATGTGTGGAAGCAGCCCGAGGCGCGCGTCCACCGCATCGTCAACGGCATCGCGACCCAGGCCTATGCCGGCAAGTGCGATCCCAAGGCGATCCCGGGGTTCAGGCGCAAGCCGGGCGAGATCGTCGTCGGCACGCTGGCGGGTTTGCGCGACGTGAAGGACCTGCCGATGCTGGTCCGCGCGGTCGGCGGGTGTTCGTCGCGGATCCGCCTGGTGATCGTGGGCGAGGGGCCGGAGCGCGAGCGGATCGCGGACACGGCGGAGAATATGGGCATCGCCGATACGGTGCTGCTGCCCGGTTTCCTGCGCGATCCGCACAGGTTCGTCGGTCTGTTCGACATCATGGCGATGTCGTCCAAGAGCGAGCAATTCCCGATCTCGGTGATCGAGGGGATGGCGTCGGGGCTGCCGATCGTGGCGCCGGCGGTGGGCGACGTGCCGTATATGGTCGCACCCGAAAACGCCGATTACATTCCCCGGCTGAAAGGCGAGGTTCCGCTGCGCGACGCGATCGAGAAACTGGCGCGGGACGCCACGCTCCGCGCGCGCGTCGGTGCCGCCAACCGCGCCAAGGCGGTGGCCGAGTATGACGAGAATATCATGATCGCCCGCTATGCGAAGCTCTACGAAGCTGCGATGGGCCGGCCCGGCTGCCTCGGCTAATGCCTTGTTTGAGTCGCAATTCGCTCGCGCCCAGGCATCCTTTGGCTATATCGGACGTATGTTAAGTCGGAGAGTTTGGTGTTCAAAGGTCTGAAGCCCATCGTCTATAACGGCCGCGAGGTCTGGCCGATCGTCGAGGGCGGCAAGGGCGTCGCTGCGACCAACCACGCCTCGGCCGGCGCGTGGGCGGCGGCGGGCGGGATCGGCACGGTCAGCGCGGTGAACGCCGACAGCTACGATCCCGACGGCAAGATCATCCCCCAGGTCTACAAGGCGCTGACCCGGCGCGAGCGGCACGAAGAGCTGATCGACTATGCCATCGAAGGCGCGGTCCAGCAGGTGAAGAAGGCGTTCGAGATTTCCGACGGCAAGGGCGCCGTGAACATCAACGTGTTGTGGGAAATGGGCGGGGCGCAACGGATCCTGCACGGCGTGCTGGAGCGCACCCGGGGCATGGTCGCCGGCGTGACGTGCGGTGCCGGCATGCCGTACAAATTGAGCGAGATCGCGGCGCAGTACAATGTGCAGTATCTGCCGATCGTCAGTTCCGGCCGGGCGTTCCGGGCATTGTGGAAGCGTGCCTATTCGAAGGTCGCGCACCTGCTCGGCGCGGTGGTGTATGAGGATCCCTGGCTTGCGGGCGGACATAACGGCTTGTCCAATGCCGAGGATCCGCTAAAGCCGCAGGACCCGTATCCGCGCGTGAAGGAATTGCGCGACGTGATGCGAGAGGGCGGCATTTCCGACGACGTGCCGATCGTGATGGCGGGTGGCGTCTGGTATCTGCGCGACTGGGACAATTGGCTCGAGAACCCGGAACTCGGCGCGATCGCCTTCCAGTTCGGGACGCGTCCCTTGCTGACGAAGGAGAGCCCGATCCCGGAAGAGTGGAAGAACAAGCTGATGGAGATCGAGCCGGGCGAGGTGCTGTTGCACCGCTTCAGCCCGACCGGATTCTATTCCTCGGCGGTGCGCAATCCGTTTCTGCGCCGGCTGGAATCGCGCTCCGAACGGCAGATCGCGTTTTCGACGCAGGAAGCGGGCGATCATGTCTTCCAGCTCGATGTCGGTGTTAAGGGCAAGAATTTCTGGGTGACGCGCAACGATCTGCTGCGCGCGCGGCAGTGGTTCGGCGAGGGGCATACCGACGCGCTTAAGACGCCCGACAATACCCTGGTGTTCGTGTCGCCCGAGGAGAAGGGCGTGATCCGCAAGGATCAGGCCGATTGCATGGGCTGCCTCAGCCAATGCTCCTTCTCGTCCTGGGCGGACAGCGAGACCAATTCGACCGGGCGGCTGGCCGATCCGCGCAGCTTCTGTATCCAGAAGACGTTGCAGGACATCGCGCATGGCGGGCCGATCGACGAGAACCTCATGTTCGCCGGCCACGGCGCGTATAATTTCAAGAAGGACCCGTTCTATTCGAACGGTTTCGTGCCGACGGTGAAGCAACTGGTCGATCGCATCCTGACGGGCGACTGAGGCGGGTCGCTGCCACCGACGCGCTGCAGATCGCAGCGCCGGAACCGTTACGCGTGCGTATGTGTTCGCTCGGCAAGATTCATTTCCCTGGGAGATACGACATGCGCCTCGCGATCATCGGTACCGCAGCCCTGCTCACGCTCGGCATTTCCGCCTGCAAGGATGATATGACGATCGGCGCCCCAGTCGCGGGCGGCGCGCGTGCGGTGGCGATGCTGAAGAACGCGACCGGCGCGGACGCCGGGACGGCCAGCGCGAGCGAGGTCGCCGGCGGCCTGCGCTTCACGATCGACGTCAAGGGCCTGCCGGCGGGCACGCATGGCGTGCACGTCCACACGACCGGGCGCTGCGATGCCCCGGATTTCACGACGGCGGGTGGCCACTGGAACCCGACGAGCATGAAGCACGGGTCGATGAACCCACAGGGGCCGCATGAGGGCGACCTGCCCAACCTGACCGTCGGTACCGACGGTCGCGGCACGATCGGCATCACCGTGCCGGGCGCGACCCTGGCCGGGCTGCTCGACGCGGATGGATCGGCGCTGGTGGTGCATGCCGGACCGGACGATCTGATGACCGATCCGTCGGGGAACAGCGGCGGGCGGATCGCGTGCGGAGTGTTCGTGGCGGGTTGAGCCACGAAAGGCGTCACCCCGGACTGGTTCCGGGGTGACGGCCCCTTGAAGGACAGATCATCTGTCCCAAACCTCGACTGCTTGTAACGAAGTGTTGCTGGGTCCGGATCGGGCCAAATCGCTTGAAAAGCGGCCCCCGAGCGCCGATATTCGAGCTATCCGGCATGAGGCCGGGCAAAGGAGTTTTTTCGCAATGGCTAACTGGTCTGACCCACGGTCGAGCGGCGCGACGTTCGCGACGGCGACGGGTGCGCGTACGGAAGCGTACGATGCGGGCCTTCGGTCTTACATGCTGTCGGTCTACAATTACATGACGTCGGGCATTCTGCTGACCGGCATCGTGGCGTTGCTGTTCGCCAGTTCGGGCTATGCCGCGACGGTGTTCACCAGTGGTGGCATCCTGAAATACGTCATCATGCTGGCGCCGCTCGCGTTCGTGTTCGGCATGAGCTTCGGGCAGGGTCGCATGGCGTTCGGCACGCTGCAGGCGATGTTCTGGGGCTTCGCGGTGGCGATGGGTCTCTCGCTGTCGACGGTGTTCCTGCAATATAGCGGCACTTCGGTCGCGCAGGCGTTCTTCGCGACCGCCGCGTCGTTCGGTGCGCTGTCGCTGTACGGCTACACCACGAAGCGCGACTTGTCGGCGTTCGGCACGTTCCTGATCATGGGCCTGGTCGGTCTGATCGTCGCCAGCCTGCTCAACCTGTTCTTCCAGTCGAGCGTGATGGCGCTGGTGATCAGCATCGTCGGCGTGCTGCTGTTCGCCGGCCTCACCGCCTACGACACGCAGCGCACCAAGAGCATGTACGCCTACGTCGCCGGCACCGCCGAAGAAGGCCGCACGGTGATCATGTCGGCACTGTCGCTGTATCTCGACTTCATCAACATGTTCCTGTTCATCCTGCGTTTGTTCGGTTCCAGCCGGAACTAAGCCGCGCAAGGATCGCTACAGCGAAGGCCCGGCAGGGAGACCTGCCGGGCCTTTTTCGTACGCACTACCGCCGTCATCCTGAACCCGTTTCAGGATCCATCGCGCCTCGTTAAGGATCGTTCATGAGGCGCAATGGATCCTAACCTTCGTCAGGATGGCGGCGTTCGCGGCAAAACGCCGCATCGTTAAGCCTGCCTCATTTCATTTCCGGGAAAATACATGCGCCTGTCGATCGCCGTCGTCCTCGATTACTGGATCCCCGACCATGCCGAGATCCTGTTGCAGGTCGAGGCGGCGGCGATGGTCGATCAGCGGCTCGAGCATCAGGACATGCGCGTGTTCAGCGCGCATCCGATCCGCGCGGTGCCGGGCGAGGACGCGATCGGGCAGCGCACCTGGGCGCAGGCCGAGGGGCATTTCCGCGTCGAATACAATGCGGTGGTGAAGATCGAGCGCGCGAGCATCGATTTTTCCGAGCTGCCCGAGACGCCGATGGCGGACCTGCCGGGCGATGCCGTGCCGTATCTGATGCCCAGCCGCTATTGCGAATCCGATCGGTTCGAGGGCTTCGTGAAGGCCGAATTCGGCGATCTGCGCGGCGGCGCGCTCGCGGCGGCGATCGGCACATGGGTGCAGGCGAACATGACCTACGCGTCCGGGTCGAGCGCAGGCGAGACGACCGCGCTGATGACCTTTGCCGACCGGCGCGGCGTGTGCCGGGATTATGCGCATCTGGTGGTGTCGCTCGCCCGCGCGGGCGGCATTCCGGCGCGCTGCGTCGCAGCCTATGCGCCGGGCGTCAGCCCGCCCGATTTCCATGCGGTGGCCGAAGTGTGGCTCGCCGGCGGGTGGCATCTGATCGACGCGACGGGCATGGCGGCATGCGGCGATCTGGCGCGCGTCGCGGTGGGGCGCGATGCGACCGATATCGCCTTCATGACCGTGTTCGGCACGGCCTTCATGAACAGCCAGTCGGTGAAGGTGGAGCTGCTGGAATGAGGATCGGGCGGAACCGGCTGGGGGAACGGCTCGTTTAGGAAACATAACAGCAATAAGAGGATGGGCCATGACCGACACAATCGACCAGAAGGCGCTCGACAGCCTGTCGGTGGCGCCGCCCGATCCCGACGACGGGAAGGGCCATATCCACGATCCGCGTCAGGATGCGGGCCAGGACAAATCCATCGCCGAGCGGCTCGAGCGCGATCCCGAGAACCGGGAAGCGCGTCTGGATGCCGGATTGGACGAATCGATGGATGCGTCGGATCCCCCCGCCTCGACGCAGCCGGTACACAATCACGAGGCTCCGGAATCGTCCGGGTTCGACGCGGAAGCCGAGGCGAAGATCCAGGCCGGGAAATAGGCCCGCTCGGTTCGCAATTTGAAATCGAAGCCCGTCCCGATCGGGGGCGGGCTTTTTCGTTACGCCTGCATGTTGCGGAACTGTCGCACTTTCCTGGCGCTTTTCACGCGCAAGCTTCCATTCGTCGCAACGCTTGTTGCACCGCACAAAGAACTGTGATGCCTTGGGCTCACGACACGAAATGTCGTTAAGGGTGGCGTTAACCATCTGAGCGCATGATCGGTCGGGTTGAAGACTCGGTTCCACGATAGCGGGGTGGGGTGACGATATGGCTTCCAGAATGAAACAGGCCAACGGGGCGATGACCCTGGCGGAAATGAAGGAATTCGCGAGCTTTCCGGCGGCGACGCAGCGCTACGTGCGCCGCTCGCTCGATATCGGGCTGGATCGCGACGACGCGATGCTGCTCTGGTCGCGCGACGTGGTCGAGGCGGCGAGCATCCGCGCGCAGGCGCGGCTGTACGAACGCCTGCCGGACATTCGCGCGATGGTGCCCGACGATAGCGGGCTGGACGCGGTGGAGCCGTTCCTCGCGCCGCTGATGACCGTGACGGCGTTCGACCTGGGGCAGGGGCGGCTGACGACGTTTTCGGCGTATCGGTTCCTGTACGAGCGGCTGATCGGCGCGGATGTCCGCCCATGGCTGCCGGCGGCTTTCTGTTCCTCGGCGGCGCTGCCGCACCTCCATCCCGATCTGCGGCGCAAGCTGCTGCAATCGATCAGCGAGGCGGCGGCGACGGCGTCGGGCTGGTCGAACCGCGCGCCGGCATTCTTCCCGAAATGGGTGGAGAAGGTGGAGACGGCCGCGCTACCGCATTGAGTTTGGATTGATCCGATCCGTCCGTGCTGAGCTTGTCGAAGCACTGCCCTTCTTTGCGACGCAGGAAAGAAAAGACAGTCCTTCGACGAGCTCAGGACGGACGGTTTGTGTTTCTGCCGGCGCTATTTACCGACACGCCCGCCAGCCCATCCGGCCGCGTTCCGCCTGATCGAGATGCAGATGGTCGCGGTGCGCGGCATTGTATTCCGGGCTGAGCACGGTCGCATACAGATCGCATGCGCCGTTGCGCACGCTGCGCAGGAAGGTGCCCTTGTCGCCAGTGTCCTTCCAGTCGCCCAGCACCGTGATCCGCGTGCCATCCTCAAGGCGGAACCCTGCGATATCGATCGCGTCGGCGGTGGCGTGTTCGCTGAAGTCACCCTGGCTGCGGCCATACATGCGGCGGCAATTGTAGCTGCCGAGGTGGTCGATGCCGACGACGCGCTGGCCGAAATAGCGCCGCGCGGCAGGCTGTACGACTTCCCATTCCCACACCGCCAGGGCGGCGGCGACCGGGCACGACATGCCGAGATTGGGCGGCGACAGCGCGATGCGGCGGCTGCCGCCGACATCCAGCCGCACACCGTCGGCATAGCCGCACTGGCCGTCGCGGACCGGCGATAACGCGGTATAGCGCACGCCGGCGCGGGCCAGTAGCGCGCGGCATTTGGGGAAATCCTGCGTCATCCCGGCGATCTTGCGGCCGGTGAACATGCCGACCGGTTGGGCGAGATCGAGCGGCGTCCAGGGCAGATCTTGCGGCCGTCCGCGTGCCAGCGCGAACAGCAGCAGGCAGGCGATGCCGATGGCGACGATCGCGACCAGCCAGCCGATGATCCGGCGCAGACGCCGCATCAGCCGCGCAACGCGCTTTCGATCGCTTCCGAGGTGACCGGGTAGCCGAGATCGGTCGGGATGCAGAGATGGTCGACGCCATCGCGCGGCTCGATCCACGGCGTTATCGCGCGCAGTTCGTGCCGCGCGGCATCTTCCGCCGCCACGTCGAAATCGGAGAAACGGGCGAGGCGTTCGAGATTGCGTCGCGTCGGGAAGATGATGCGCGCGCGCCCGGCGTCGGCGGCATCCAGCACGGCCTGTGCGGCGGTCCAGCAGAGGCGGACATTCTCGGTCGCATCCACCTCGGCATCCGGCGCGTCGGCGGGCAGGCGCGCGAGGTAGAAGCGGGTGTCGAAGATGCGCATATGGGCATGGGCGGGAAGCCAGCGCGCGAACGGCACGAGCGCGGCGAGATCGAGGCCCAGGCCATGCGCGGCGAGCGCGTCGCCGAATGCGGTCCCGGCGTGGAGCGAAGTGCGCAACGCGGCTAGCGTATCGCCGGCCGGCACCGGCGTCAGGCCGATCGGCAGGCCGACCTCCTCCAGCGTCTCGCGGATCGCGGCGATGCGCGCCGCGGTGTCGGCGGGCTCTCCGCCGAGCGTTTCGGCCAAATCGTAATCGCCGGGGTCGATCCGCCCGCCGGGGAAGACCAGCGCGCCGGCCGCGAACACCATCGCCTTGGCGCGTTCGACCATCAGCACTTCGGGCGGGCCGGCGGCGCGCTCGCGGAACAGCACCAGGGTGGCGGCGGGGATCGGGGTCTGCTGGTCGCTCATGGCTTGGCTGTAGGCGGCGGCGGCGATCCTGCATAGGTCGGGGCAGGGGCATAGGCGGGGACGTAGCTGCCATCCGGCGCGGCGTGCAGCAGCGACCAGCCCACCGGCAGGTAATCGACCGACATGTAGAAATAGAAGGCGCAACTGCCGTCGCCGCGATAGCTGCCGCCCTTCAGGATGCCGAAGGCGGTGGTGCCGCTGAACACCGGCGATCCGCTGTCGCCGCCCTTGCAGCTCGGCCCGGCGACCGTCACCCAGGTCGGCAGGCACGCCCCACCGCAGATATCCCCGGCCGGTGCGAAGTCGGTCAGCTCGACCAACGCGCAGCTATACCCCGTCCGCTCCCCGCGATGACACACGAAGTCGCCCGCGCGGGTGGCGGCGCGGGTGCGCTGGCCGGTGATCGGACGCAGGCGGGTCTTTTCGGTGTCGGTATAGATCGCCGGGGGCAGGGGCTCCGCGCTGCCGTGGAGCTGTACGTCGCGATACCCCCAACCCCATTGACCGAGGAATTCGAGCGGCCGAACGCCCCGCTTGGGATCGCGGAAGTTCATGTTGTCGAGGCAGTGCGCGGCGGTGGTGAGCGCGGTGCGCGTGCCGTCGCCCACGGCGAACGCGCTGGTGCAGATGTAGCGCTTGCCGTCGGCCGGGCTGGTGCCCTCCATGCGCGCCCCGCCCGCAATGTCGAGATTCTTGTCGGTCTGTTTCAGGATGCGCAATTGCACCGGCACCTCGGCGATCGTCTCCAGCTTCGCTTTCAGGTCGGCGGCGCTGCCGCGCACGTCGGAGGGGCCGACGATGACGACCAGTTCGCCGGTGCGCGGATCGAGCCCGATGCCGGGCGGGCGGGGGAGCGCGGCGCGGATATCGCGCTGGTGCCAGGTCATCGCCCAGATCACGCGGTCGCGCGTGACGCGCGCGCCGGTGCGGAACGCGATCGGCACGTCGAAGCCGCCGGCCTTGAACATCTTCTCGCGCACCGGCTCCTCGCCCGCGAGATAGACGATGATGCGATACACCGGCGTGTGCTCGATCGCGATGCCGGCGAGACGGTCGCGATACTTCTCGGCCAGTTCGTCGGTGATCGGCACGCTCAGTTGCTGCGCGGTGAGGCGGCGGATGGCCTCCGCCACCGGCACCGAGAATTGCTTGGCATATTCCACCGCGTCCTGCGCAAGCGCGTCGGCGGGGGTCTCCAGCGGCGTGGGCGGCGGCGCGGATGTCGGCGCGGTCGGTGTCGCTGTCTGGGCACCGGCCGGCACGCCCGCAGCGGCCATCGCGGCCAGCATCAATCCGAACATCACCTTGCGCACCGCGCCTGCGTTATCAGCATCGCCGCGGACTGGCGAGCGCATGCGCGGGGGTTCGTCGCGCGGGAAAGGGCGATCGTCGCTGGCGAATATCCCGGGTGGCGGCGGTTGCGTCGTCTGAAAAGCCCGGTTAAATGCGTCGCGTCCCGGCATCGCCGGCGGCCGGAGCGGGGCTGTAGCTCAGATGGGAGAGCGCTGCAATCGCACTGCAGAGGTCAGGGGTTCGATTCCCCTCAGCTCCACCAAGTCTCCGAGATCACTCGAAAATTTGCGGATGACGGCGCGACGGAATTGCGTGTCGGCCGCCCAGAGGTGACGATCGGTCCGCCGCCTGAGATCCTTTGGGCTGGCCGCGATCTTGGAGTGCGCGCTGCCAGATCGTCCGCTCTAGGCGAAAAAAGATCGCTCGATCGCAGTCAGGTCCAGCAACCGGCGTCCGGCCTCAATGGCCGGCGGCACCGGGATCGACCGGACCGGCGGGGCCCTCGGGCCGCTTGAGCAAGAATACGAGCGGGATCGTGCAGGCGGTCATGATCATCATCAGCTTGAAATCGTCGAGATAGGCGATCATCGACGCCTGCTGGTTGACGATGCCGTCGGCGATCGCCAGCAGGCCATCGGTACTGCCACCGAACAGCGAACCGACTACCGGATCCGTGGCCGTCAGACCTGGGTCGGGGATATGCGCGCCGAGTACCTCGTGCTGCGTCTGGATGTTCGACCCGAGCAAAGCCGTGACCACCGATATGCCGACCGATCCGCCCATGTTGCGCGACAGGTTGGTGAGGCTCGCGCCCTCCGTACGCTGATGCGAGGGCAAGGTGCCGAACGCCATGATGTTGAGGGGAATGAAGACGAGCCCGAGGCCTACCCCCTGGACGAGCCCCGTGACGATGAAGGGTCTGGCGCTCATCTCGATCGTCCAACCCGTCATTTCCCACAAGGAATAGGTCGCGATCGACAGGCCGACGCCGACCAGGATCCGCGGATCGATGCCGCGCTGGGTGAGCCGCCCGGCCACCCACATGCTCGCCATGATCCCGACACCGCGCGGCACCAGCAGGAGACCGGTGTCCAGCACCGGATAGTTGAACAGGTTCTGCAGCATCGGCGGCAGCAACGCCATCGTCGCGGTCATCAGCAGGCCGATCACCAGCATGAAGCCGATGCCGGTCAGCAGGTTGCGATTGGCGAACAGGCTGCGGTCGAACATCGGGTTCCGGGCGGTGAACATGTGCACGAAGAACATCCACGCCGTGCCCAGCGCGACCATGCCCTCGATCAAGACTTCCCACGAATTGAACCAGTCGTTGGTCTGTCCGCGATCGAGCATCAACTGAAGCGAACTGATCGCGACGGCGAGCATCGAGAAACCGAACAGATCGAATTTCCGGCGGCGCGTTTCGCGCGAGGGCAGCAAGGCCCAGAGCACCGCGAAGCAGGCGACGCCCACCGGCACGTTGACGTAGAAACACCACCGCCAATCGTAATTCTCGGTCAGCCAGCCGCCGATCACCGGCCCCATGATCGGCCCGACCATGACGCCCATGCCCCAGATCGACATCGCGGAGGCCTGTTTGGACTTGGGGTTGATGTCCATCATCACGGTCTGGCTGAGCGGGTTCATGAAGGCCGCGGCAATGCCCTGCAGCACGCGGAAGACGACCATTTCGGGCAGGTTCGTCGCCAACCCGCACAGCATCGAGGCGAGCACGAACCCGACGATCGCATAGAGGAAGAGGTTGCGCGATCCGATCCGGTCCGCAAGCCAGCCGGTCAGCGGGATCGCGACGGCCGAGGCGACGATATAGCTGGTGAGAACCCAGGTGATCGTGTCGGACGTGGCACTGAGCGACGCCGCCATATGCGGCAGCGCCACGTTGGCGATCGTCGAATCCAGGATCTGCATGATCGTCGCCGCCATGACGCCAATCGTCAAAAGCGGGCGATTGCTCGTATGCAGCGCCGCGCGTTCCTCCATCGGCTCGGCGGCTTCGGTCGACGGGGCATCGGCAAGCGGATCGACCCCGCCCTGCGGCGGGTTAGCGCTGGCCATGGTCGCGGACGTCGACCTCGATCTTCGCGCTCAGCCCGGCGATCAGGGGCCGGGGGCTGGCGTCGTCGATCGCGACGCGCACGGGCACCCGCTGCGTGACCTTCACCCAGTTGCCGGTCGCGTTCTGCGCCGGCAGCACCGAGAATTCCGATCCCGTGCCGGCCCCGATCGACTGGACATGGCCCTTCAGCTTCAGCCCGCTATAGGCGTCGAACGACACTTCGGCAGGCTGGCCGACGCGCATCCTGTCGAGATCGGTTTCCTTGAAATTCGCCTCGACCCAGGTCCGGTTGCTGGCGACGATGCTGACCGCGGGCAGGCCCGAGACCATCATCTGCCCGACCTGCAGCCGGGTCGATTGCGTCACCGTGCCGGCGACCGGCGCGTAGGCGGAGGTCCGCTGGAGATCGAGCAGCGCCTTGTCGCGCTGCGCCATCGCGGCCTGCACGGCGGCGGGAACGCCCGAGTTGCCGGTGCCGCTGCCCACCTGCGCGCGCGCCTTCGCGGCGGCTGCATTGGCGGTCGCCAGCCGCGCCTTGCCGGCGGCGACCTGCTGCGCGGCGGCATCGAAGCTGGCGCGCGTCGTGAAGCCCTGCTTCATCAGCGTGGCCTGCCGATCGTAGGTGGCCTGGGCCAAAGCGATATCCGCCTTGGCGCTGGCGATGTCGGCCGCGGCGCCGCCGCTGTCGGTCGCCAGCGTATCGACCTGGACGCGCGCGGTCGCGATCGCCGCATTGGCCTGTTCCAACGCGATCCGGTACGGCGCGGGATCGATGCGGAACAGCAAATCGCCGGCCTTGACCGGCTGGTTCTCGCGCACCGCGACGGCGACGATCCGGCCGCCGACGTCGGACGAGACCGAAACCCGGTCCTGCTGGACATAGGCATTGTCGGTCGAGACGAAACGACCCGCGGTCAGCCAGAAATACGCGGCGATGGCGATGATGATTAACGGAACGCTGACGAGCAGCGCAGTCTTGCGCCATGCACGCGGGGCCTTGACGGGTTGCGGCTCGGCCATCGCGACGCTGGTCGTGCGGTCGATTCTGGGGTCTGCATCAGCCATGCCGGGCCTCTTTGCCTTCCGGAAGATCGTTGAGATTGGTCTGGATCCGCATCAGCGATCCGATGAGGGCCGATTGCTCGGCGTCGCCGATACCGACCAGCGCGTCCTCGAACAGCCCGGCTGCCACGACGTGAAGTTGATCGATCAACGGCCGGGCCTTGTCGGTGATGAAGATGCGCCAGGCACGGCGATCGTTCGGATCGCGGCGACGCTCGACCAGGCCGGCTTCTTCGAGCCGGTCGATCATGCGGCACAGGCTGATCGGTTCGACCTCGAGCAGATCGGCCAAGCCGCCCTGATTGATGCCTTCGACGCGCGAGAGCTTGGTCAAGGTGTGCCATTGCTGCCGCGTCACGCCGATGGCGCGCGCGCGCTCGTCGAACCGCCGCCGCATCAGGCGCGCGACATCGCCGATCAGAAAGCCAAGAGAGTCACTCATTGCCGGCATATAATAAGCATGGTCAGATAATACAATGCTCATGACATGCACGGATGGATTTCACGTCTGCGCCGAACGCTTTCGTGACAAGTTCGTCCCGTTTCGTCCGAAAGGCGTCGCGGCTTTCAATGCGGCGAGAGCGACGGTGGCCGAAGTCTCGTCAGTGCGCGGCGGCGTCATGGACGCCGATGCCGGTCTCCGACCGGAGCCGCTGCTCGGGATATCCCGCTTTGTCGATCGCGGAGCGCGGCGACCGATCAAGCGTGGAGATCAGCCAGATCGCCAGGAACCCCATCGGCACCGAGAACAAGGCGGGCGAACTGTACGGGAAGATTGCGTGGTCGAAGCCGAACACCGCCACCCAGATCACCGGCGACAGCACGGTCAGCGCGAACGCGGCGAACAGGCCGATCGCGCCGCCCCACGCCGCCCCATTGGTCGTGCAGCCCTTCCACAGCAGCGACATCACCAGGACCGGAAAGTTTCCGGACGCGGCGAGCGCGAATGCCAGGCTGACCATGAACGCGACATTCTGTTTCTCGAACACGATGCCCAGGATGATCGCGGAAATGCCGAGCAGCACGGTCGTGATCCGGGATACGCGCAATTCCTTCGCCGGATCGGCATTTCCCTTGCGGATGACGCTGGCATAGACGTCGTGCGAGATCGCCGAGGCGGCGGATAGCGTAAGCCCGGCCACCACCGCCAGGATCGTGGCGAAGGCCACCGCGGAAATGAAGCCCAGAAACAGATTGCCGCCGATCGCATGGGCGAGATGCATCACCGCCATGTTGTTGCCGCCGCGCAGGAGCCCGGCCGCATCGACATAATCGGGATTGAACGAGATCATGACGATCGCGCCGAACCCAAGGATGAACGTCAGCGCATAGAAATATCCGATCCACACCGTCGCCCACATGATCGATTTGCGGGCCTCGCGGGCATCCGGAACGGTGAAGAAGCGCATCAGGATATGGGGCAGGCCGGCCGTTCCCAGCATCAAGGCGAAGCCGAAGGACAGAGCCGAGATCGGATCCTTGATGAAGCCGCCCGGCCCCATGATGGCGCGCCCCTTCGCCGCGGCGTCCGCCGGGGACAGGCCGGTGTCGAGCGCGACCTTCGTCTTCACCGCCACCGCGCGGGCGAACAGCGCATCGAACGAGAAGCCGACATGCGCCATGACCCCGAGGACAAGAAAGGTCGCGCCGCACAACAGCATCACCGCCTTGATGATCTGCACCCAGGACGTGGCCCGCATGCCCCCGAACAGCACATAGACCATCATCAATCCGCCGACCGTGGTGATCGCGTAGAGATAGGGCAGCCCGAACAGCAGCTGGATCAGCTGCCCCGCGCCGACCATCTGCGCGATCAGGTAGAAGGCGACCACGAGCAGCGTGCTGATCGCCGAAAAGCTCCGCACCGGGCCTTGCAGGAAGCGATAGGAGGCGACGTCGGCGAAGGTGAACCGACCGAGGTTGCGCAGTTTTTCCGCGACGAGGAACAGCACGATCGGCCAGCCGACGAGGAAGCCGATCGCATAGATCAGCCCGTCATAGCCATCGTTGAAGATTTGCGAGGTGATGCCGAGGAAGGACGCGGCGGAGCAATAGTCGCCGGCCATCGCCAGTCCGTTCTGGAAGCCGGTGATCCCGCCGCCGGTGTAGAAATCGGATACCGTGCGCGTGCGCCGCGCCGCTGCACCGGTGATCCACAGCGTGATCGCGACGAAGCCGCCGAACATCAGGATCGCGGTCCAGTTCGTCGGTTGGCGCTGCACCGCGCCGGCGATCGCGGCGTTCGCCCCCGTCGCCCAGCCGAGAAGCGACACGAGGATGGCGCTCCGGGCCAGTCGACCGATCACGCTCCGGTCTCCGCGAGCAGCTCCGCAAGGCGCGGATCGTAGACCGTGTTAGCGCGCCGGACATAGACCGCGCAGATGGCGACCGTACCGACCAGCATCGCTGCGCCCAGCACCACCGCGATGCTGATCGTCTCGCCCCAGATCGGCCGGGCCATCAGCGGCTTGTCGAACGCGATCAACGCGATGAAGCTGCTGTACACGATCACCGTGATGGCGGTCAGCGCCCACGAAAAGCGCTGCCGGTCCCGCACCAATGCGGCGTAGCGGGGATCGGCGGCGACCCTGGCTTCAAGCGCGCTCGGCGCGGGGGAGGGTGTCGACATGCCCCATCATCGGACAGGTTCGCGGTCATGGCAACGTTCCATGCCGGTCGGTCGGGCACGGCATGGAGATCCGCGCGCCGCTCGATCGATTCCGGGTATCGTGTCGCTCGTGCGCGACCGTCGTGGGACTTAATGGCCGAGCGCGCGTTGGGTGCGGGGATCACGATGACAGGAAGCGTCCATGGCAACGATTACGGCGATATTCGAAACGCGACGCGATGCCGATCTCGCAGTCGAGCATCTCGTGCAGGAGCACGATATCGAGCGCGGCGATATCGCGCTCGAAAGTGCCACGGCGGAAAATAGCGCGGGCAATGACGCCGGCGGCGCGGATCTGGAGGACGGCAGCGAGGAGGATGCGGCGCTCGAAGGCGGCATCAAGATCACGATCACGCTCGAAGACGAGGACGGTCTGGACGATGTGGGCGACGTCCTTCAGGAATTCGGCGCCAGCGATGTGACGCAGGACTGATCGTCGCGGGCAGGCCGACAGGCTCGCCGAAGGTTTGTCCGAGACGATCACGGAGCGCCACGTATCAGTCGGATCGGCCTCGGAAAGCCGATCCGGCGCGGTCGTCCATGCGCCGCGTCGACGATCCGAAATGATCCGCGACCAGCCGCGCTTCGCAAGCGACGATGTGTGTCGCGCGGTCGCCCAAGTGCCGGAACATTGGTCGTTTAGGATGATTTATACCCACGACGAGCGGGCAGCCCGAGAGGCTGTCGCGCCGCCGCAGGAGTGTATTTGAGGAGACCGATCATGGGCTATGACCGCAATTACCCGACCGCCGGATCGCAAGGCGAATATTTCGGCGCACGCGAACCCTGGGATACCGACCACCAGAGCCACCGTCTGTCCAACGGCAATTATTCGAGCGCGGAAGATTACGCCGCCGCCGGCCAGTATGGCGATTCCGATCGCGGTGGCTATGGCCGCGGCAATTACGGCGCTCGCGAATATGGCAATTCACGGTACGGCCAGCGCGATCAACAGAATGCCGGTCGCGGGTTCCAGAACCGGCAGCGCGGTCCGTCGCAACCCTATTATGGCAGCTATGCGCATGACGGGCACCGTTTCACCGACGAGGAAGGTGGGCGCGATTATTACCGGCCGGAGCGCAATCCCGGCCAGCATCGCGATCGCCAACAAGGGTATGGCCGTCAGCCGCAGGGTTACGATTATGACGATCGCGGCTTCTTCGCCCGCGCCGGGGACGAGGTCCGCTCGTGGTTCGGCGACGACGAGGCCGAACGCCGGCGCGATCTCGATGCGCGGTACGACGAGCGCGCTTATGGTCAGTCCGGCTATGGCCAGTCGGCTTATGGTCGCGACGACGACTATCACCAGTGGCGCAAGGGCCAGATTGACGCGCTCGATCGCGACTATCACGAATATCGCCAGGAAAACCGCACGAAGTTCGAAAACGAGTTCGGATCGTGGCGCACCGAGCGCCAGACGCAGCGCGGATCGCTGTCGCAGGTGCGCGAGCATCAGGAAGTGGTCGGATCGGATGGCGAGCATATCGGCACGGTCGACAAGGTGCGTGGCGATCGCATCCTGCTGACCAAGAGCGATGCCGATGCCGGCGGCCGTCATCACTCGATCCCGTCGCGCTGGATCGACAAGGTCGACGACAAGGTGACGGTGCGCAAGACCGCCGAGGAAGCCAAGGCGCATTGGCGCGACGAAGAGAACAACCAGGCGCTGTTCGGCGACAACACGCCGGGCAACGAGACGGACAATAACGGTCCGCGCGTTCTCAACCGGAGCTTCTCGGGCACCTATTGAGGGCTTGCCCGGTTAGCGTGAAGAGGCTCCCTCCGGCGACGGAGGGGGCCTTTTTATGTTTCGCTCTTCTGTAATCACCCTCACCCTTCGCCGCCTTCGGCGTCTTTTCCCTCTCCCATCGGGAGAGGGAGGGAGGAGCGCAGCGGCGGAAGGGTGAGGGCGATCAGCCTTCACCGGCAACGAGTGGCGCAACACTGCTCTTACGGCCGCTAGCGGTGGAGAGTGGTTCGGGCCTATTGACGCTGCAGGGTGTTCAGCTGCCGTCTGATGATCGCCGCATCTTATTTATGATCACCTGAACGAAGAACAGCATCGACGCTGCAACAAACGTCGGAGCAACGCCCCCTCAGATCGCCCCGCTGAACGTATCGCACTGGCGCGGATCGCCGCTGTCCAGGCCGCGCTTCAGCCACGCCATGCGTTCCGCCGAGGTGCCGTGCGTGAAGCTGTCGGGCACGACGCGGCCCTGCGATTGCTGTTGCAGCGTATCGTCGCCGATCGCATGGGCTGCGGTCATGCCTTCCTCGATATCGCCGGGTTCGAGCCGGTCGCGGTTCTGCGCGGCCCACACGCCGGCATAGCAATCGGCCTGCAGTTCGAGGCGAACCGACAGCGCGTTGCCCTCGGTCCGGCTCGATTGCGCCTGCTGCTGCTGGACCTGCGACGACGTGCCCATCAAGTTCTGGACGTGATGGCCGAACTCGTGCGCGATGACATAATCCTGCGCGAAATCGCCCTTCGCGCCGAAGCGGTTGGCGAGTTCGCCGAAGAAGTTGGTGTCGAGATAGATGCCCTGATCGGTCGGGCAGTAGAACGGCCCCATCGCGCTCTGCGCCGCGCCGCAGCCGGACTGGCCGCCCTGATCGCCGAAGAATACGAGTTTCGGTGCCTTGAATTCGGCGCCGAGCAGTTTCTTCCAGGTATTGTCCGCCGAACTGAAGGCGTTGCAAGCGGATTTGCTTTCCGCGTTGAGGTTGCAGCTGGAGGCCGTGTCGGTGCCCGCCTGACGCTCGCTCGACTGGCCGACCTGCTCGCTCGGTGCCTGCCGTGGGCCGCCGCCGGTGATCGATCCCAGCCCGCCGAACACCGCAAGCCCGATCAGCAAGAGTGCGACCCCGCCACACCCGAACCGGCTGAACACCAACGGCAACAGGCCGAGCAGCATGCCGCCACCGCCACCGCCGAACCCGCCGCCGCCGCTCGCGCCGCGCTGATCCTCGACATTGATATTGGGATCGAAATCGTCGAGCCGCATGGGGATGGCGCCTTGGTTCGTTGTCGTTGCGGTATGAATGCGTGGGGACGGGCCTTGTTGCAAGAGTTCGGACTTTATCCTCGCCGCACGGGAGGTTGATCCCGCCGTTCACCCGGCGCATGGCTGCGGACGATGGCCGATATCGAACCAAAGCCCGCCCGCCGCGCCAAGGCGATGCCGCTCCCCGATTGCGTGGCGCTCGTGCTGCAAGGCGGTGGCGCACTGGGCAGCTATCAGGCGGGCGTGATCGAGGGGCTGGCGGGTAGCGGGATCGAGATCGACTGGGTCGCCGGGATATCGATCGGCGCGGTCAACGCGGCGATCTATGCCGGCAATCCGCCGGAGAAACGTGTCGCGGCGCTCCACGCTTTCTGGGGCAAGGTGACCGGCGCGCTCCCGAGCTTTCCGATCTTCCCCAACGATCATGTGCGCGAGTTCGTGCACGAATGGTCGGCGGGCTTCGTGATGCTGGCGGGCGTGCCGGGATTCTTCGCGCCGCGCATGATCTCGCCGGCCTTCGCCGTGCCGGGGACGCCCGAGGCGCTGAGCTTCTACGATTCCGCACCGTTGAAGGAGACACTGGACGCTTTGGTCGACTGGGATCTGCTCAACAGCGGCGCGGTGCGGCTGTCGGTCGGCGCGGTGGACGTGGAGAGCGGCAATTTCAACTATTTCGACACGACCGAGACGCGCATCGACGCGCGCCACATCATGGCCTCGGGCGCGCTGCCCCCGGGCTTGCCGCCGGTCGAGATCGACGGCCGGCTGTGGTGGGACGGCGGGCTCGTCTCGAACACGCCGTTGACGCACGTGCTGGATCATCAGCAGGGCGATCTGCTGGCGTTCCAGGTCGATCTGTTCTCGGCCTCGGCGGAGCGCCCGCGCACGATCATGGACGTGGCGGCGCGGCAGAAAGAGATCCTGTTCTCCAGCCGCACCCGCCAGATTTCGGATCAGGTGATGCGCATCCGGCAGGACCGCGAGGGCGTACGCAAGGTGCTCGCCAAGCTGCCGCCCGAGATGCGCGACGATCCCGACGTGAAGGCGCTGATCGGCCGGTCGGCGGAGGATGCGGTGAACCTCGTCCAGCTCGTTTACCGCGCCAATGCGTGGGAAGGCGGCAGCCGCGATTTCGAATTCTCGACGCGCACGATGCGCGAGCATTGGCAGGCCGGGATGGACGCGGTGGCCGAGACGATGGCGAACGCGCAACTCGTCGCGGCGAACATCGAGACGGGCAAGAGCGCGGCGTTCGATCTGGTGCCGAAGATTTGATACCCGGACAGGGTTCGCATGAAGGAGAAGACAGCATGTTCCTGAAGGGCAAGAGCGCGATCGTCACCGGATCCACGTCGGGCATCGGCCTGGCCTATGCCAAGGCGTTCGCCGCCGAGGGCGCGAGCGTCGTCATCAACGGCTTCGGCGATGCGAGCGACATCGAGAAGGAACGCGCCGCGCTTGAGGCGACGAGCGGCGCTAGGGCGCTGTACGACGCCGCCGACATGACCAAGCCGGACGAGATCGCCGCGATGGTCGCGCGCTGCCATGCCGAACTCGGCGGGCCGGACATCATCGTCAACAATGCCGGCATCCAGCATGTCGCGCCGATCGAGGACTTCCCCGCCGACAAGTTCGAGGCGATCATGAAGATCAATCTCACCTCGGCCTGGTATCTGATGCAGGCGGCCGTGCCACTGATGAAGGCGGCGAAATGGGGCCGGATCATCTCCACCGCCTCGGCGCATTCGCTCGTCGCCTCGCCCAACAAGTCGGCCTATGTGATGGCCAAGCACGGCATCGCCGGCCTCACCAAGACGATCGCGCTGGAAACCGCGACCTTCGGCATCACGGTCAATTGCATCTCCCCGGGCTATGTCTGGACGCCGTTGGTCGAGGCGCAGATCCCCGATACGATGAAGACGCGCGGGCTGACGCGCGATCAGGTGATTAACGACGTGCTGCTCGCCGCGCAGCCGACCAAGGAATTCGTCACCTCCGAACAGGTCGCCGCGCTGGCGGTCTATCTGTGCGGCGATGCGGCCAAGGCGATCACCGGCGCGAACCTGTCGATGGACGGGGGCTGGACCGCGGCCTGACGGAACGGCTTGTATCGGATAAACCAACAACCTCCGTTCGTTTCGAGCGCAGTCGAGAAACATGGCGCGGCGCGTGGGGCCTGTTTCTCGACTGCGCTCGAAACGAACGGGGATGGATGAAGGTATGCCGCTCTCATATTCCAATCCTTTGGTATCAACGGGTTGGCAAGCGTTCGGCGACATGGTTTGATGGCCGGCCATAACGAGAATTGGTCGCGCATGATTGTCAGAACGGGATTTGGCCTGGCCGCATGCGTGGCACTGGCGGCATGCGGCGGCGGCAACCGCCCGGCGACCGCGTCCAAGCCCGCCGTGGCCGACTGGCGGCAGGTGGCGACCAAGGCGGATCGCGATCGATTGCGCACCTGGCGCGAATCCTGGGTCGCGGCGACGGACAAGGCGCGCGCGGCCGGCAACGGCGCGGCACTGGCGGCGCAGGGCAAGTTGTTCGATCCCGATCATGCGCTGGCCGGAGCGGTGCCCCCGCCCGGGACGTATCGCTGCCGGGTGTTCAAGCTGGGTGCGAAGGGCGTCGGGTCGCGCGATTTCAGCGCCTTCCCGTTCTTCGATTGCCGGGTCGAGGCCGAGGGCGACGTGTCGAGCTTCTACAAGGCCGACGGGTCGCAGCGGCCGGTCGGCCTGGCCTTTCCCGACAGCGATACGCGCGCGGTCTTCCTCGGCACGATGATGATCGGGGACGAGAAGGTCGCGCTGCAATATGGCCGCGATGCCGACCGCGACATGGCGGGAATCCTGCAACGGGTGGACGCCAAGATCTGGCGGATCGCCTTGCCCTCTCCGCGCTTCGAGTCGATGCTGGACGTGGTGGAGATCGTACCCGCCAAATGAGGCCACGCGGACGGGCGGGCAGCGGTGAAAGGGCAGAGCAGGGACGCTGTGAAAGCGAACCGAATTCCCCGCTCAAGCTGAGCCTGGCGAAGCACGTGCGCGTCGAGAGGATAGAAACCGAGCCAACAAAATGCCGTCACCCCGGACTTGATCCGGGGTCCATCATGCCGCGAGCGCGCACTTTCAGATCAAGCCCCATCGGAAGCCGCATGTTGGCCCCCGGATCGAGTGGGCGACGGCGTGGTTGGACGGGCACCCGTCTGCTCCAGACTATCCGGCAGGAACCGTCGGCTTGAACACCGCCGCATTCTCGCGCTTTTCCGGACGGATATAGATCGACGACAGCATCGGTTCCGCCACGCGCAATTCGTCCTCGATCCGCTCGATCAAATTTTCCGCCTCGCCCATCGTCAGCCGATCCTCGAAGTCCGCGCTGATCGCGACGAAGATGCTGTCCGGTGCGGTATGGATCGTGCGCACGTGGTTGACGTGGGTGATCGCTTTCTGTCGATCGACCACCGCGCGGACCTTGGCGACCACCGCCGGGTCCGCGCCTTCGCCGATCAGCAGCCCCTTCGCCTCGCGCGCCAGCAATGCCGCGACCAGCGCCAGGATCACGCCGATCGCGATCGACGCGATCCCGTCGATCCGCGCGTCGGCATATGCGTGGCTGGCCCAGACGCCGACGCCGGCGATGATCAGCCCGGCCAACGCGGCGCTATCCTCGAACAAGATGATGAACCCGGCCGGATCCTTTGATCGGCGCACCGCCTGCCACCAGCCGGTGTTGCCCTTCGACGCGGAGAACTCGCGCATCGCGATGCACCACGACGTGCCCTCCATCGCGAAGGCGACGCCCAGGACGATATAGTTGATCAGCGGATCGCGCAGCGGCTCGGGTTCGAGGATATGGGTATAGCCTTCGTATATCGACACGCCCGCGCCGACCGCGAAGATCAGGATCGCGACGACGAACGACCAGAAATACAGTTCGCGGCCATAGCCGAAGGGGTGCGCCTCGTCGGGCGCCCGCTTGCCGCGGCTCTGGCCGTACAGCAGCAGCACCTGGTTGAGACTGTCGACGACCGAGTGGAAGCCCTCGGTCAGCATCGAGGACGAGCCCGAAATCCCGGCGGCGATGAACTTCGCCACCGCGATCCCGAGATTGGCCGCCAGTGCCGCGAAGATGACGAGGTTCGAGCCGCCCTGTTTTGTCGCCGACATTATCTTGCCCTTGCCCTGATTCATTGCCGGATCGTTGCGGGCTTATGCGGCGAGACAGGTGGCGTCCAGCGAGGTTTGCCCAACTCGGTAGATTATGTTATAACGGACGTATGAACATGCTCTCGCGGATCTTCAAACCGCTGAAACTCATCAAGATCGGCAATTCGGTCGGCGTCGTGCTGTCGAAGGATGTATTGTCCAAGCTTCGCGTTTCGCAGGGCGAGACGCTGTACCTGAGCGAGACTCCCAACGGCTATATGCTGACTGCCACCAACCCCGAATTCGTCGATGCCATGAGCAAGGCCGAGGAAATCATGCGCGAGGATCGCGACATTCTCGCCGTGCTCGCGAAATAGCCCGCGATGGCGGATATTCGCTTCATCGACGTCGACGTGGCGTTTGCGGTGCATGAACGGCAATTGGCCGAACATGGTGGCCTGTCGGGCATCAAGGATAGCGGCTTGCTCGAATCCGCCATGAGCCGCCCGCTGAACAAGCATGCTTATGGCGAAAGCGATCTGTGCGCCTTGGCTGCTTCTTATGGTTTCGGCATCGCACGCAATCATCCGTTCAACGATGGCAACAAGCGTACCGCTTGGGTGATCGCGCGCTTGTTCCTGCGGCTCAACGACGTCGATATCGCGTTCGAAAAAACCGATGCGATCGAAACCGTCCTGGCTCTGGCGTCCGGTGAATTGTCGGAGGATGCATTTGCCGACTGGTTCAGGGCGCGTATCGTCCGATAAGGAAATGCCCGCCGAGACGAACTCGGCGGGCATCCTTTCCTCCCCAGGAAATCGTTACGACGGGCGGCGGGGTGAAGGCTTTACAGCTTCTTCTGTGCCGCCTCGCGTCGCTGGAGATGCAAAGCCATGATAATCGGGCTTTGTGCAGCCCACGCGGATCGAAGCGGAGGTCATCGTGTCGATGGAATGCGACGCGCCTATTGTGGTGTTGTAAAGACATGACAGCCTAGTCCAAGAGGTGAACCGGGTGATCGTGCGCCCGGACACTGGCTTGGGACTTTCGGATCATGGCGGATCGCAAACTCTTTGCCGGGCACGCGGTGCGGCGGTTGCGGCGTCAGGCCGGGCTGACCCAGGCCGCGATGGCCGAGCTGCTGACAATCTCCCCCAGCTACCTGAACCTGGTCGAGAAAAACCAGCGCCCCTTGTCGGCGTCGTTGCTCGTCAAGCTGGCGGAGTCGTTCGATTTCGATCCGCGCGCGCTGGCGGCGGGGGAGCCGGGCGGGGGCGAGGCGGCGATCCGGCGGCGGCTGGCCGATCCGATCTTCGCCGATCTCGAAATCGACCGCAACGAGATCGAGGAATGGCTCGCCGGGGCGCCGGGCGGGGCGGAGGCGTTCGCACGGGCCTACGACCGGGCCGGGGTCGGGGGAGGGGCTGCGGGCGAGGCTGCGAACGATCCGATTGCCGAGGTACGGCGCGAGATCGAGCGCTGGCGCGGGCATTTCGCCGATCTGGATACCATGGCCGAGGCGTTGGCCGACGAATTGCGGCTCGGCGCGGGCGACCTGTACGGCGCGATCGCCGAACGGCTGCGCGTGAAGCATCAACTGACGATCCGCGTGCTGCCGGTCGAGGTGATGCCGGACCTGCTGCGCCGCACCGATCTGCACGCGCGGCAATTGCAGTTGAGCGAGACGCTCGACCCCGCATCGCGCACCTTCGCTGCCGCGTTCCAGCTGGCGCAGATCGAGGCGCGCGCGGAAATCGAGGCGCTGGCCAAGGGTGCGGGGTTCGCGGATCGCGCGGCCGAGCGGCTCTATCGCCGCCATCTGGCGAGCTATTTCGCCGCGGCGGTGATGATGCCCTATGCCCGTTTCCTGCGCGCATGCGAGGCGACCGGCTACGACATCGAACTGCTGCAACGGCGCTTCGGCGCGGGTTTCGAACAGGTCGCGCATCGCTTGACGACGTTGCAGCGCGTCGGCGCGCGCGGCCTGCCGTTCTTCATGGTGCGGATCGATCGCGCGGGGCAGGCATCGAAGCGATTTTCCGGCGCGAGCAACGCGGCGTTGGCCGAGGCCGAGGGGCGCTGCCCGTTATGGCGCGTGCATCACGCCTTCGATCGGCCGGGGGCATTGGCGGTCCAGCTGGTCGAACTGGAAGACGGTGCGCGCTGGCTCACGCTGGCGCGCACGGTGACGCCGCAGGGGCGGCGCTACGGCGCGGTGCCGGCCGAGTTCGCGGTCGGGATCGGCGTGGCGAGCGAGCATGCCGGCACGCTGGCGGCGGCACGCGGAATCGACCTGAAAGGCGAGGCGACGCCGATCGGCCTGGGGTGCCGGGCGTGCCTGCGCAGCGCCTGTCCGCAACGTTCCGTGCCGCCGATCGGTCGCGCGCTGTCGATCAACGATCGCGAGCGCGGCGTGAGTGCCTTCACCTTCGGCGGCGATTGATCAGGCATCTGTTGCGTCGCGCCATCCATAGCTGCAAGCTGGATCGTGAGTCCGCGACAAGGCCGTCGGTTTCGGCTAAACGATTGGCATAGCAGAGAGAAACGCATGACCCGCCGCCCGATCGCCAGTCTGCTCGCCTTGGCCGCCACCGTGTCCGCTTGCGGCGGGGGTGGCGGATCCGGCGGGTCGACCGGCACGGCGACCGGCGCTTCGCCGACACCGACACCGACGCCGACGACAACTGCGGGATGTTCGCTGCGCAATCGGCAGGATTGGGTCGCCGGGCAGATGCGCGAATGGTATCTCTTTCCCGATACGCTGCCCGCGAACCTCGATCCGACGCCCTACACGACCGTCGGCGATTATATCGATGCGCTGACGGCCACGGCGCGGGCGCAGCGCAAGGATCGCTATTTCACCTATCTCACCTCGATCGCCGAGGAGACTGCGTTCTACAATTCCGGGTCCAGCGCCGGGTTCGGCGTGCGCCTCTCGATCGACACGCCGGCGCAGCGCGCATACATTTCGGAAGCGTTCGAGGGTGCGCCGGCCTTGGCGGCGGGAATCGATCGCGGCACCGAGATCCTGGCGATCGGTACCGGCACGAGCGATCTGCGCACGGTCAGCTCGATCATCGCCGCCGGCGGCTCCCCCGCCGTCACCGACGCGCTGGGGCCGAGCACCGCCGGCACCACGCGACTGCTGCGCGTGGTGACCGGTGGCGTCACTCGCGACGTCTCCGTCACCAAGGCGGAGTACAGCCTGACGCCGGTGTCCTCCCGTTATGGCGCGAAGGTGATCGACGATGGCGGACGGAAGGTCGGCTATGTCAATCTGCGCACCTTCATCAGCACCGCCGATCCGGCCTTGCGCGACGCCTTCGCGCAATTCCGTGCGCAGGGCGTCACCAACGTGATCGTCGACCTGCGCTATAATGGCGGCGGCCTGATCTCGATCGCGGAATTGATGGGCGACCTGCTCGGCGCCAACCGGTCGACGTCCGACGTGTTCGATTACGTCACCTATCGCAGCGAGAAATCCGCCAACAACACGACGCGGACCTTCTCACCGCAGCCGCAATCGATCGCGCCGATGAAGGTCGCGTTCATCGGCACCGGCGGCAGCGCCTCGGCCAGCGAACTCGTGATCGCGGCGATGATCCCCTACCTCCACGCGAACGGCGCGCTGATCGGCACGAACACCTTCGGTAAGCCGGTGGGGCAGATCGCGCGGGACAATACCGCCTGCGACGACCGGCTGCGCGTCATCGCTTTCTCGCTGCAGAATGCCGCGCGACAGGGCGAATATTATGATGGTCTGGTCGGCACGGTGGAGGCGAGCTGCCAGGCGCCCGACGATCTGAGCAGACCGATGGGCGATGCGCAGGAGGGCTCGACCCGCCAGGCGCTCGACTTCCTCGCCGGACGAAGTTGCACACCGATTTCCTCGTCAGCCCAATCGGCCCAGGCGCTGAATGCGACCACGCAGCGCAAGCTCGAACTGCTGTCGCCCGATCGGCCGAGCACGGTTCAGCGCGAGGTGCCCGGCGCGTTTTGAATACATAGCTCTAGTGTAAATCATTTACACCGTAACAGGGTTGACGCCCTCGGTCTGCACAAGAACACCCCGTGCTACCGCCATGACTGCTGGAGCGTCGTGTAAATCTGTCGCATTCAGCCTGCATCTACACAGCAGGAATCGAGCCATGACCTACCAGACCCATATCGCGCAGACGACGGACCTGATCCGCAGCTATAACGGCACCTGGGACGGAATCGATGCCGAGGCGGTCGCCCGCATGCGCCTGCAGAACCGCTTCCAGACCGGGCTCGATATCGCGCGCTACACCGCGGCGATCATGCGCAAGGACATGGCGGCTTATGATCTCGATCCCGCCAATTACACCCAGTCGCTGGGCTGCTGGCACGGGTTCATCGGCCAGCAGAAGATGATCAGCATCAAGAAGCATTTCGGCACCACCGATCGCCGTTACCTGTATCTGTCGGGCTGGATGGTCGCCGCTTTGCGCAGCGAGTTCGGCCCGCTGCCGGACCAGTCGATGCACGAGAAGACCAGCGTTCCGGCGCTGATCGAGGAACTCTACACCTTCCTGCGCCAGGCCGATGCGCGCGAACTGGGCATGATGTTCCGCGATCTCGATCATGCCCGCGACGGCGGCAACGAGATCGAGGCGGCGCGCCTGCTCAACGCGATCGAGAACCACCAGACGCACGTCGTGCCGATCATCGCCGATATCGACGCTGGCTTCGGCAATGCCGAGGCGACGTACCTGCTCGCCCGGAAGATGATCGAGGCCGGTGCCTGCGCGCTGCAGATCGAGAATCAGGTGTCCGACGAGAAGCAGTGCGGCCATCAGGACGGCAAGGTTACCGTGCCGCACGAGGACTTCCTCGCAAAGGTCCGCGCCTGCCGCTACGCTTTCCTGGAACTCGGCGTCGAGGACGGCATCATCGTCACGCGCACGGATTCGCTGGGCGCCGGCCTGACCAAGCAGATTGCGGTCAGCACCACCCCGGGCGATCTCGGCGATCAATATAACAGCTATCTCGATTGCGAGGAGATCGATCCCGCCACCGCAAAGAATGGCGACTTGATCCTCAATCGCGACGGCAAGTTGCTGCGCCCGAAGCGTCTGCCGTCGAACCTGTTCCAGTTCCGTGAAGGCACCGGCGCCGACCGCTGCGTGATGGATTGCATCGCCTCGCTTCAGAACGGTGCCGACCTGCTGTGGATCGAGACCGAGAAGCCGCATATCGAGCAGATCGCCGGCATGGTCGATCGCATTCGCGAGGTCGTGCCCAACGCGAAGCTGGTCTACAACAACAGCCCGAGCTTCAACTGGACGCTCAACTTCCGCCAGCAAGTCTATGATGCGTGGGCGGAAGCGGGCAAGGACGTCTCGGCCTTCGATCGCGCGCGGCTGATGTCGGTCGATTATGACGGCACCGAACTGGCCGACGAGGCCGACGAGCGCATCCGCACCTTCCAGAAGGATGCGGCGGCGCGGGCCGGCATCTTCCATCACCTGATCACGCTGCCGACCTATCACACCGCGGCACTGTCGACCGACAATCTGGCCAAGGAATATTTCGGCGACCAGGGCATGCTCGGCTACGTCAAGGGCGTGCAGCGCAAGGAGATCCGCGAGGGCATCGCCTGCGTGAAGCACCAGAACATGTCGGGCTCCGATCTGGGCGACGATCATAAGGAGTATTTCGCGGGCGAAGCGGCATTGAAGGCCGGCGGCGCGCACAACACGATGAACCAGTTCGCGGCGTGATGCGCACAGATGCAGCGTAGCTGCACCTGAGACGCACACGCCGGGCCGGCGGCGGCCCTTCGGGGTCGCCGTCCGACGACGCGGCCTTGCCGCGGCGCCCCGCAAGACACGCAGCGGCCAGAACCGCGCGCCATCCTTGGGAGAGGATGCGAAAGCCCGGAGCGAAAGCCCCGGGCTTTTTGCGTCGGTCCAGCCCGGCGGCAACGCCCCCCCGCCCGATAAGATTATATTAACTATCATTCGTATCAGTCTGACACAGCGTGAAAATTGTAAGAAATACACCGCGCCCGCCGCGATGGCATCCGTTACAGCGCGATCAACTCTTCGGAAGCGACGGAAATGCCGAACACGGCATCCGTCGATCGAGGAATTGCAAAAGGGGATTATGATGAACACGATCAAGACGCTGCTCGCGACCACGTTCGCCGCGACCATCACGCTCGCCGCCGCACCGGCGATGGCCGCCGACTATCTGCCGGTCGGCCCACAGACCAATGTGGCGCTGTCCACCGTCACGGGCGGCGGCTGGTCGCTGTGCTATTCGGCGAGCATGGGCAGTGCCATCGGCAACAGCGCGGCGGCGGCGATCTCGAACTGCACCGGCGATCGCCTGATGCTCGCGGGCCGGGTGACGGGCAGCGACACCTTGCTCGCTCTGGCGCAGGCTCCGCGCGCCGATGTGCTGTTCGATACCGGCGCGGCCAATAACGGCGTGTTCCATCTGGCGAACGGCACCAACTGGTTCAACGCCGACAATTGGTCGTGGGGCTTTGTCGGCGCTGGCCAGAGCCTGACCAAATATCAGTGCGGTATCGGCCCGGCGAACGGCAGCATGTGCATCCATACGGTCAACGGCGCGGGCGGCTATTCGATCAACGGCATGTATACCAGCACCGGATATGACAAATTGGTGTTCCAGTTCGTCTCCGGCGCGGTGCCCGAGCCGGCGACCTGGGGCATGATGATCCTCGGCTTCGGCGTCGTCGGGGCGGCGATGCGTCGGCGTGCCAAGGTGTCGCGCGTGGCGTTCGCGATCTGAAGGTCGCGCTGCCCTTCGCCCGAACGGCGGCGGGCAGGACCGCCCTCAGACCAGCAACTTCATGCTCGTAACGCCGAGCGGCTTGGCCAGCAGCTTCGCCAGCGCCGGCCCCGCGGCCTTCATCGCCGGGGCCTGGAAATGCGCCTCGATCGCGGCCTTGTCCCGCCACACCTCGTAGGTGAGGAAGCGGCCCGGCACGGCGACATCCTCGTGCAGGTGATACGAGATGCAGCCGGCCTCCTTCGGCGCGCGCCGCGCGAATGCGATGAGCGCGGCGCGCACGGTCGCGTCCTTGCCCGGTTTCGCGATCAGTTCGGCGATGACATAGACGGTGCCGTCCACCGTCTGCGCCACGCTCGCCCAGGGAAAGACGGCGGCGACGGCGGCGAGCGACAGGATCGTACGACGGCTCGTGTCCGGCTGGTCGGTGTCCATTTCGGTCATCCTCTCTTTTATCCGATGCGCAACGGAGCATGCCGTCCGCGCGCTGGCAAGCCGGCCTGGAGAGGGGGTGCCAGGCGGGCCTTTCGAAAAAAGCGCCGAAGATCATAATCCGCTGTCCTACACACGGCCGACAATGGCACCGTGACGTCATGCGCATGCTTGCCTCAGATCCTTGCCGGCTGGCGTTTGGCCACGCCGCACCGAAAGGCCGAAACCGCGTGACCTTGTGTGAACTTCGGCGATCCGCCGGATAGCAATCCTATCTTCCCCACACGCACGGTTCTGCTATCGCGCGCGGCGACACTGAATACGGGAATACGATCATGGGCTATAGAATCGTCGTCGCGGGCGCGACCGGCAATGTCGGGCGCGAGATGCTCAACATCCTGGCGGAGCGGGAATTCCCGGCCGACGAGATCGCGGTCGTCGCCTCCTCGCGCAGCCAGGGTCTGTCGGTCGATTACGGCGACACGGGCAAGCAGTTCAAGGTCCAGAATATCGAGCATTTCGACTGGAACGGCTGGGATATGGCGCTGTTCGCGATCGGATCCGAGGCGACCGCCAAATACGCGCCGATCGCGGCGGCGGCGGGCTGCACGGTGATCGACAATTCGTCGCTCTACCGCATGGACCCGGACGTGCCCCTGATCGTGCCCGAGGTGAACCCGGAGGCGATCGACGGCTACAAAGCGCGCAACATCATCGCCAATCCGAACTGCTCGACCGCGCAGATGGTCGTCGCGCTGAAGCCGCTGCATGATTTCGCCAGGATCAAGCGCGTCGTCGTCTCGACCTATCAGTCGGTCTCGGGCGCGGGCAAGCAGGGCATGGACGAGCTGTTCGAACAGAGCCGCAACATCTTCGTCGGCGACAGCGCCGAGCCCAAGAAGTTTACCAAGCAGATCGCCTTCAACGTGATCCCGCACATCGACAGCTTCCTGGACGACGGATCGACCAAGGAAGAATGGAAGATGGTGGTCGAGACCAAGAAGATCCTCGACGCCAAGATCAAGGTGACCGCGACGTGCGTGCGCGTGCCGGTGTTCGTCGGCCATTCGGAGGCGATCAACATCGAATTCGAGAAGGAAATCTCGGCGCAACAGGCGCAGGATATCCTGCGCGAGGCACCGGGTATCATGCTCTACGACAAGCGCGAGGATGGCGGGTACATCACGCCGATCGAATGCGTCGGCGAATTCGCGACCTTCATCAGCCGCGTGCGCGAGGATTCGACGATCGAGAACGGGCTCAACCTGTGGTGCGTATCGGACAATCTGCGCAAGGGCGCGGCGCTGAACGCGGTGCAGATCGCCGAACTGCTCGGCCGGCGGCACCTGCAGAAGGCGGCGTGATCTGATCGGCGCGTATCGCCGCCGCTGGCAGGAGGTTCCGCTCCCCCAGCGGCGGATGATCCGCGCGCTGGCGGTGGCGGTGCTGCTGGCGAACCTGTGGCAGCCCTTCCCGGAGATCGCGCCGCTACAGCATATCCCGACGCTTGCGCTGCTGCTCGCGTCGCCATGGCTGCTGCGGCGCTGGCCGCTGTCGAACGGGGCGGTCGCGGCGATCGCCGGCTTCTTCGCGCTGCACACGCTGGCCGGGCGCTACACCTATTCGAACGTGCCCTATGACGATTGGGCGCTGGCTCTGACCGGCCATTCGATCGATGCGGCGATGGGCTGGACGCGCAATGATTTCGATCGGCTGGTGCATCTGGCGTTCGGTTTGCTCGCGGTGCCCCCGGTGGCGGAGGCGATGCGACGTTATGCCGGCGTTGGCCCGAGACTGGCTCTGTGGATCGCCTTCCTGTTCGTCTGCGGCGTCAGCGCGCTGTACGAAATCTTCGAATGGCTGCTCACCCTCGTCCTCGCCCCCGATATGGCCGACGACTATAACGGCCAGCAGGGTGACATCTGGGACGCGCAGAAGGACATGGCGGTCGCCATCTTCGGGGCGTGCGTGTCGATCGGATGGCTGGGCACGCGGAGGCGGATTGAGTGATTGATAGCATGATGCTATCATTCCGATATGGGACAGGTGCTGATCCGCAATCTCGATGATGCGCTGCTGGACGATTACCGGCGCGTGGCAAAGGAGCATGGGCGGTCGCTCGAAGCGGAATTGCGGGACGGACTCCTTCGTGCTCGGCCCAAGCGGCGTTTGTCCAAGGAAGAACTGATTGCGCTTTTACGTGAGGTGCAGGCCATGACTCCGCCGGGCGTCACGCAGAGCGACAGTACCGCGATCATCCGCGAGATGCGCGACAAGGGATATGGGTTTTCGGATTGACGGGGATCGTTCTCGACGCGAGCGTTGCGGTTAAGCTGGTCAGTCGTGAGGCTGGCAGCGAGGCCGCATTAGGCCGTGTCGCCGATGCAACCGAGATCGTCGCACCAGACTGGATGGCGCTCGAAACGGCACATGCGCTCTGGAAGAAAGTCAAGGCCGGGGAGCTCGATCGGAAGGCGGCCGACGCAGGTGTCGACGCGTTGGCGAAGATCGTCGATCGAACCTATCCTGCAAGCTTGCTGATGTCCGCGGCGCTCGCATTGTCATACGATCTTCGGCACCCGATTTACGACTGTCTGTATCTGGCGCTGGCGCAGGTCGAACAGGTCAGGGTGCTGACTGCTGATAAAAGATTTGTGGAGAACGCCAGCCAAGGCGGTTTTGCCGACTATGTCGAGTTCCTGAAGGATGAGGGGCCATGACCATCACCGGCGGATGCCATTGCGGCGCATGCCGCTACACGCTGGCGCTGGGGGCGCTGCCCAAGGCCTATGCCTGCCACTGCCGCACCTGCCAGACCTGGTCGGGCAGCGCGTTTTCGGAACAGGTGCTGGTGATGGAAAGCGCGATCGCCGTCACCGGCCCGGTCGTGGACTATGTGTTCCAGTCGCCGAGCGGCTCGCAGTCGCATCAGCGCATGTGCGGCGTGTGTCATGTCCGGCTGTACAACACCAATACGATGCGCGCCGGCATCGCCGTGGTTCGTGCCGGCTCGCTCGATCGCAGCGACGAACTGGACGTGCCGTTGCACATCTGGGTCAAGCGTAAACAGCCCTGGGTGCGATTGCCCGAAGGCGCGGAATCTTATGAGGAAGCCGCGCCGCCCGAGGCGATCGTGCGGCTGTTTTCGCGCTGAAATATATAGCATGTCGAGGAGCGTGCCATGACCGAGATGACCGGCGGCTGCCAGTGCGGCCGCATCCGCTATCGCGCCGAGGTGGACAGCGACGACGCCTATCTCTGCCATTGCCGCATGTGTCAGCGCGCCACCGGCGGCGTATCGATCGCGTTCCGCAGCATGAAGCGCGCCGATCTCCAGTGGGACCGCGAGCCGGATCGGTACCGATCGTCGCCGATCGCCGAGCGCGGTTTCTGCTCCGCATGCGGCACGCCGCTGACGTTCGAATTTCTCGAGGGCAGCGACCATCTCGACCTGACGGTCGGCAGTTTCGACGCGCCGTATCGCTTCAAGCCGACGCACCATTTCTCGCCGGAAACCTGGCACGAGGACTGGCTCGACACGCGCGGCCTGCCTGCTACGCGGGTCGATGAAAATCCCTCCACTCGTGACCGCTGGATCAAAGCCGTTGGCAAACTCCCCGATTGAACCGCAATATTTCGACAGCTTCGATGGCGCGCGCATCGCGTGGCGCGAACTGGGCCCGAAGTCGGGAGGGGGGCGTCCGGTCGTCCTGATTCACGGCTATTTCTCCAACGCCCAGACCAACTGGATCCGCTACGGTCATGCCGCGGCGGTGGCGGAGAGGGGCTTTCGCGTGATCATGCCGGACCTGCGCGGGCACGGCGACAGCGCCCGCCCGCATGATGCGGCGAGCTATCCGCCGGACGTGCTGATGCGCGATAACATGGCGTTGATCGACCATCTTGGCCTCACCGATTACGATCTCGGCGGATATTCGCTCGGCGCGCGCACCACGGTGCGGATGCTTGCCAACGGCGTCGCGCCGAAGCGCGTCGTTCTGTCCGGCATGGGGCTGCGCGGGCTGACCGACACCGAAGGGCGGGGCAGCTATTTCCGCCGCATCCTGACCAATCTTGGCAGCTTCGAACGCGGCACGCCGGAATGGCTGACCGAGGCGTTCCTGAAGACGACGAATGGCGATCCCGAGGCGCTGGTACGCGTGCTCGACACGTTCGTCGATACGCCCGAGGCGCAGATTGCCGCGATCCGGCAGCCGGTACTGGTCGTTTCGGGCGAGGAGGATGAGGATAACGGCCCGGCGCCGGAATTGGCCGATCTGCTGCCGCATGGCCAGTATCGCGCCGTACCGGGCGGGCATATGAGCGCCGTGGTGAAGCCCGAATTGGGCCGGGAGATCGCCGACTTCCTCGCCGCTTGACCGAGCGACGGCGGAGGGACACTCTGCGGATATCTCCAATTTCCCAAGGGACATACATGATCCGCACCGGCATTTCGATCGTGGCACTGTCGTTGGCGCTGGCCGCGGTTCCGGCGTTCGCCCAGAGCGCACCCACCGCAGCGGCGGCCGACGCCTTCGTCGCGCAGTCCGAGAAGACGCTCTACGATTTCTCGATCCAGTCGAGCCAGGTGAACTGGGTCAACGCGACCTACATCACCGACGATACCGACGCGATGGCCGCGCGCATCAATGCGGAAGGCACCGAACTCTCGGTCAAGCTCGCGCTGGAGGCGGCGAAGTACGACAAGGTCGCCGGCCTCGCGCCCGACACGCGGCGCAAGCTCGATCTGCTGCGTGGCGGCATCACCTTGCCCGCGCCGACCACCCCCGGCGCGGCGACCGAACTCTCCACGCTGGTGACGAAGATGTCGTCCTCCTACGGCAAGGGCAAAGGTACGCTCGACGGCAAGCCGATCAACGGCAGCGATATCGAGGCGGCGATGGGCACCGAGCGCGATCCGGCCAAGCTGAAGGAGATGTGGGTCAGCTGGCACGACAATGTCGGCGCACCGATGCGGGCCGATTACGCCAAGACGGTTGAGATCGCCAATAAGGGCACGGCCGAACTCGGCTACAAGGATGTCGGGTCGATGTGGCGATCGGGCTACGACATGAGCCCGGAGGACTTCGCCAAGCTGACCGACAAGCTCTGGATCGAGGTCGAGCCGCTCTACAAATCGCTCCACACCTATGTCCGCTGGAAGCTCAACGAGAAATATGGCGACGCGGTGCAGCCCAAGACCGGGCCGATCCGCAGCGACCTGCTCGGCAACATGTGGGCGCAGGAATGGGGCAATATCTATGACATCGTCGCACCGAAGGGCGCGGGCGATCTCGGCTTCGACACCACCGATCTGCTCAAGGCGAAGGGCTATGATCCGCTGAAGATGGTGAAGACCGGCGAGGGGTTCTATTCCTCGCTCGGCTTCGCACCCTTGCCGACGACGTTCTGGGAACGGTCGCAGATCACCAAGCCGGCCGATCGCGAGGTGATCTGCCACGCCTCGGCCTGGGATCTCGACAACAAGAACGACGTCCGCATCAAGATGTGCACGAAGGTGAACGGCGACGATTTCGTCACGATCCACCACGAACTCGGCCACAATTATTACCAGCGCGCCTATCAGAAGCAGCCGATGCTGTACCTGAACGGCGCGAACGACGGCTTCCACGAGGCGATCGGCGATTTCGTCGCGCTGTCGATCACGCCTGACTATCTCGTGCAGATCGGCCTGCTCGACAAGGCGAAGGTGCCGAGCGCGGACAAGGATATCGGCCTGCTCCTGCGTCAGGCGATGGACAAGGTGGCGTTCCTGCCGTTTGGGCTGTTGATCGACAAATGGCGCTGGGGCGTGTTTTCGGGCGAGATCCCGGCGACCGGATACGAGAAGGGCTGGAACGATCTGCGCCTGAAGTATCAGGGTATCGCCCCGCCGGTCGCACGCGACGAGACGAAGTTCGATCCGGGTGCCAAATATCACGTGCCGGCCAGCGTGCCGTACACGCGCTACTTTCTCGCACGCCTGTTGCAGTTCCAATTCTATCAGGCGGCCTGCAAGCAGGCGGGCTGGAAGGGCCCGCTGCATCGCTGCTCGTTCTACGGCAACAAGGCGGTCGGCGAGAAGCTGAACGCGATGCTGGAAATGGGGCAGTCCAAACCCTGGCCGGACGCCCTGCAGGCGTTCACCGGCAGCCGGGAAATGTCCGGCAAGGCGATGGTGGCATATTTCGCGCCGCTGAAGGCATGGCTCGACCAGCAGAATAAAGGGAAACCCACGGGATGGTGATGGTGTCGATAGCGGCAGCCTTGCTCACCGGAGCCAGCGGGACTCCGGTGACGGTGGAGATCGTCGCGTCCGGCCATGTCGAGACGCCGGCCGATCGCTACCGCATCTCGGGCAGCGTTCTGGCCTGCGCGGCGACGCAGGCCGAGGCGGATGCTTTGCTCGCGCAGAAGACGGCCGCGATCACCAGGACGATGAGCGGGATGCGCGTGACCCCGGCGGCGGTCGCGGGCGAAAAGCTGTCCTTCGCGAGCATGATGGGCGCGATGTCGGCCGGGCGGGGTGCGAGCGAGTGCAACAAATCGGGGCTGGACGACATGCTGTCCGCTGCCGCCGATGAGAAAGCCAAGGACAAGCCCGCGGCCAAGGTCGGCGCGAGTGCGCCGCTGTCGTTCGACGCACGCGATGCCGCCACCGCATCACGCGCGATCGCGGCGTTGAAGGCGGCGGACGCCAAGCCATCCGACAAGGCGATCCCGGTTCTGCTCGACGAAACGGCGGCCAAGCGGTCTGCCAAGCAACAGGCTTTGGCAAAGGCGCGGGTGGAGGCCGAAGCTTACGGCGCGCCACTCGGGTTCGGGACGGCGACGTTGACCGGGATCAGCGAGCGGCAGGATTGGGGCTCGCTCGATTTCATGGGCCAGATCATGCGAACGATCGGTCTGGCCGGGGCCGGCCCGAGCGACAAGGTCGTGACTGATGTCACGCTCACGGTGTCGTTCCGGCTGGAAGGGCGGTGATGTGAAGGGGATGCCCTAAACTGCGCTTCCCCGGCGGAGGGCGGGGCCCAGTCGCGACGGCCGGATTTACGTCGCGCAATGCAAGATCATTGTCGTTTCCCGACTGGGCCCCGGCCTTCGCCGGGGAACCGCAAAGATGGGAATGCGCTTATTCCGGGATCGTACCCTCATCGGCGATCCCGGCCTCGAACGACTTGCTCGAATCGCTGCCGTCGGCCTGATGTGCCGTCTTGCCCTTGTTCGGTTTGGCGAAGTCGTCGTTCGCCGGCGTGCTGCCCCGGAGCGCAAGGATCCCGGCGGTGAGCGCGGCGCCGACCGTGCCGACCAATGCCGCGATGCCCCATTTGCTGTTGTCCCCGGTAACGGCCGCCTTGGCGGTCGTGAAGGCCTTGGCCGTGGCCGACTTGTTCGTCGCGGTCACGGTCGCGCGCTTGGCGGCGGTCTTTGGTGCGGTCGTCGGCTTGGCGGCTGCTGCCGTCGTGGCTGGTTTGCGCGCCGCCGGAGCCTTGCGTGCAGCCGGCTTGGCGGTGCTCGTCGCGGCGGTCTTGCGCACCGTCGTCTTGCGCGGCGTGGCGGGTTTACGCGGGGCGGGTGGCTTGGTCGTGCCGTCGGTCGGCTTCTTCGGCGGGGTGGCCATCGCGAGGGACTCCTGAAATCGTTGCGCTAGGGTAACGCATAACTCGCTTCGGGTTTCCCTGCCACGCGGATTCGTCTTACCGGAAAGGCGGCTCGTTGAAAGCGCGCAGCTTGCGACTGTGGAGCTTCTCACCCTCGCGGCGCAGTTCCTCGCAGGTCTCGATGCCGATGCGCATATGTTCGTTGATCGCGCGCTCGTAGAAGCGGTTGGCCTGGCCGGGCAGCTTCAGTTCGCCGTGCAGTGGCTTGTCCGACACGCACAGCAGCGTGCCATAGGGGACGCGGAAGCGATAACCCTGCGCGGCGATCGTCGCGGATTCCATGTCGATGCCAACCGCGCGGCTGAGCGAGAAGCGCAGCGCCGAGCGCGAGTAGCGCAGCTCCCAGTTGCGATCGTCGGTCGTCACGATCGTGCCGGTGCGCAGGCGGCGCTTCAGTTCCTCGCCCGACTGGCCGGAGATCGTCTCCGCCGCGCGCGCCATCGCGACCTGCACTTCGGCGATGGCCGGCACCGGGATTTCGGGCGGCAGCACATCGTCCAGCACATGATCGTCGCGCAGATAGGCATGCGCGAGGACGTAATCGCCGATCCGCTGGCTCGGGCGCAGGCCGCCGCAATGGCCGATCATCAGCCACGCCTCGGGCCGCAGCACCGCGAGATGATCGGTGATCGTCTTCGCGTTGGAGGGCCCCACGCCGATATTGACGAGCGTGATGCCGGTGCCGTCCGCGGCCATCAGATGATAGGCCGGCATCTGGTGGCGACGCCATGCGCTGTCGCTCACGATCTTGTCGGCATCGTCGCCGGCGTGGATCATGATCCCGCCCGCACCAGAAAGTCCGGTAAAGCGACTGGGATTGCCGTCCGCGTCCGGACCGAGCTGGCTCGCCGCCCAGCGGACGAACTCGTCGACATAGCGATGATAATTGGTGAACAGCACGTAGCGCTGCGCATGCTCCGCCGGCGTGCCCATGTAATGGCGCAGGCGCGCTAGGCTGAAATCGGTGCGCAGCCCGTCGAACAACGCGAGCGGCTGCGTATCGTCGCTCGCCACCCACAGGCCGTCGGCGATCTCGTCGCCGATATGGGCGAGCTCGGTCGCCGGGAAGAAACGCGCCAGATCCGAGGCGGATATCTCGTCCAGGCTGAGCGCATGGCCGGGATCGATCACATACGGAAAGGGAATTTCCTGGCGACCGGCGACCGCCTCGACCTCGACGTCGTAATCCTCGATCAACAGGGTCAGCTGTTCGATCAGGTAATCGGCGAAGATCGCGGGCTTGGTGACGCTGATCTTGTATTCGCCCTCGGTGACCAGGCGGCCGAACGATCGCATCGGCGCGGGCCGGTCGCTGCCGCCGCGATAGATCAGGCGGATCTCGGGATAGGCGAAGCTGCCGTCACGGCGCGCTGCCGGATCGGGGATCGTGCCATCGGCGATATAGGCGGTGAGCGCGGCCTGCAGGCGGTCGACCGAGGCGCGATAGAGGGAGTCGAGTTCGGCAACGATGGCGGCGGCGTTTGTCATCTGCTGTCGCTAAGGCAGGATCGTTACGGTGGCAAGACAGGGGTGTAGTTTGCCGCGTCACTAGCTCGCTTGCATCAGTCCGGAATTCGAACGGATGGGTATCCGGCTTTGAAAGTTCTTGATAGCGGTTTTCTCAGACCGAAATCGTCACCCCGGACTGGTTCCGGGGTCCACCAAGCGCCTTTCGATACGAACACGGTGTGAATGCCGGGTTCGCGGCGCGGTGGACCTCGGAACCAGTCCAAGGTGACGGCGAGCTGGATCTTAACCTTTTTTCGGCCCCGGCTTCTTCGCGGCAGGCTTGTCGTCTTCGAGCAGCTTGCTCACCCCGAACGCGGCACCCGCGACGGCGGCGGCGGCACCTGCGGCGATCGCAGCGGCGGTCTTGGGGTTTTCCTTGGCGGCTTCCAGCGCGGTGTCGAAGGCGGCGGTGACCGACTTGGTCGCGCTTTCGATCGCGGCGGTTACGGCTTCCTGTGCCTGATCGAAAATCGATTTCTCGAGGCCGGCGTCCTTGGCGGCATCCTTGACGGTGTCGGCGATCTTGTCTGCGGTATCGGCTGCGTCGGTCATAACGAGGTTCCTTTCAGTGCTGGGTATCGTTTCGACAACGCAACACCGCGCGCGCCGTTCCGTGCCCGCGCCGCATTCGGGCGCAGGCACGGAGCGTCACGACTTAGAGTTCGCCGAGCAGATATTCGGCCGACGACACGTTGAACTCGCCCGGAGCCTCGACGTGCAGCTGTTCGACGACGCCGTCGTTGACGATCATGGAATAACGCTGGCTACGCTCGCCCATGCCGAACTTCGATCCGTCGAAGGTCAGGCCCACGGCCTTGGCGAAATCGGCATTGCCGTCGGCGAGCATGGTGATCTCGCCGGCGTCGCTGGCCTTGCCCCAGGCGCCCATCACGAAGGCGTCGTTGACCGAGGTGAAGGCGATCTCGTCCACGCCCTTGGCCTTGAGCTCGCTGGCCTTGTCGACGAAGCCGGGCAGGTGGCGGGCCGAGCAGGTCGGGGTGAAGGCGCCGGGCACCGCCACGAGTGCGACCTTGCGGCCGGCGAAATAGTCTTCCGAGCTGACCTGTTCCGGGCCGCTTTCGGTCACCTTGGTGATCGTGGTGCTGGGGATCTTGTCGCCGACGCCGATGGTCATGTGAAAAATTCTCCTTTGCGCGGCGCAAGGGCTGCGCGGCGTCCGGCACACATCTCGTATGGAGCCGAACTGATTTCAAGCATGGCGAGGGCGCATCCGGGCGGCTAAGACGCTAAGTTATGGACAGCGCGCGATATCTGACCGGGCAATTCCTGCTCGCCATGCCCGGCATCGGCGATCCGCGCTTCGAACGCGCGGCGATCGCGATATGCGCGCATGACGGCAATGGCGCGATCGGCATCGGCTTGGGCGAGGTGATCTCGGGGCTGGGGCTGCACACGCTGCTGGCACAGTTCGAGATCGATCCCGGTGTCGCGCCCGATGCCCCGGTGCATCTGGGTGGCCCGGTGGAGCCGAGGCGTGGTTTCGTCGTGCATTCCACCGACTGGTCGGGGCAGGACACTCTCGACGTCGCGGGGCGCTGGGCCCTGTCCGGCACGGTGGACGTGCTCCGAGCGATCGCGGCGGGCACCGGGCCGCGCCGCTTCGTCGTGGCCTTGGGCTATGCCGGCTGGGGCGAGGGGCAGCTCGACGAGGAACTCACCCGGCACGGCTGGTTCAACGTCGGCGGCGATCTCGGGCTGCTCTATGACACGCCGGCGGCGGACCGCTGGGGTCGCGGGTTCGCCGAGGCGGGTGTGGATTCGCGCTTGTTGGCGAGTGCTGCCGGGACGGCTTAAGCCGCGCGGCGTTGGATCGCGGCCAGACCGTGGTGCACGATCAGCAATGCGGCGACGGCGACCGACATGCCGAGCAGGATATCCGACAGATAATGCGTCCCCTCGACCGGGGTGGACAACAGCATCGCGCCGTTCACGGCGATCAGCGGCCAGCGCAACCGCGCCACGCGCCACGCCGCGGCGGCGTAGAGCGTTCCGGCACAGGCGTGGAAGCTGGGCGCGGAGACCAGCCCGCGCAATTGCCCGAGATCCACGACATGCACGGTGTGCGCGCGCAGTTGCGGGATCAGGTCCGGCTGCCATAGTTCGCTCTCCGGCATGTACGGGATCGCGGCATGCCACAGATACGAGAACGGGCCGACCGCCGGCATGAACGCGAACAGGCTCAGCGTGATGATCGCGGCCAGCCAGAAGGTGAAGATGAAACGGTGCGCCTCGGCACGCTGCGCGGTGACCGCGTAATACGCCAGCAGGACGGCGGGCGTGATGAAGATGCTGCGATAGGCGGCGGTGCCCAGGATCTGCAGCGTCGGGCTGGCCGCGACGGTGGTGTACCAGGCGAGCCAGTCGAAATGCAGCAGCGCATCCACCGCCTGCAGCTTGGCATCGGCATAGCCGTGCGTCAGCGCCGAGACGGGATAGCAGGAGATCGCGCCCATCAGCGCGATCGCGATGAAGATGCCGTAATATTCGGCACCGTCGGCAGCCGTTCGGGCGTGACGCCAGGCGCTTCCGGGCAGCAGCATGCGCGCCGCGACCGCGACCGCGCCGACGACGTAGAAGGGCAGGGTGCTGCGGCCCCAAGGGTCCACCGCCAGTCCGGCGCGCTGCATCATCAGCGCGAGGATGGCGAACGTCGCGAACAGGCCGCACGCGATCCACACCGCCGGAATGCCGCGATTGGCCCGTGACGGTCGAACCGCGGTTCTGGGTGCCGGAATTACGATGTCGGACAGGAATGCGTGCGGGCGATTGACCGGGTCCGAGGATGTACCGCCGAGCGGTGGGGACATAAGCTTTACCTTATTCGACCGACATGGTTGAACAGGGCCGCCCTTACGGCATGCTGAACCGCGCGTCGATGCTACGGATTTGTTACGTGGACGGTGCTGCTTTCGTGCAACATATAAAGACATCTTTATATTTGATCCGGAGCGCCGCAGGGGCTAAGAGCGCGCCAACTTTGACACCTTCCGGAGATATCCCGTGGCTACCGTCCTTGACGCCAAAACCAAAGACTATGTCGTTGCCGACATCTCGCTCGCCGACTTCGGCCGCGCGGAGATCAACATCGCCGAAACCGAGATGCCCGGCCTGATGAGCCTGCGCAGCGAGTTCGGCCCGTCGCAGCCGCTGAAGGGCGCGCGCATCACGGGTTCGTTGCACATGACGATCCAGACCGCCGTGCTGATCGAAACGCTGACCGCCCTGGGTGCCGACGTGCGCTGGGCGACCTGCAACATCTTCTCGACCCAGGATCACGCCGCCGCCGCCATCGCCGCCACCGGCGTGCCGGTGTTCGCGATCAAGGGCGAGAGCCTGGCCGATTATTGGGATTATGTCGGCGACATCTTCAACTGGGGTGCTGACACCGACGGCCAGACCGCCAACATCATCCTCGACGATGGCGGCGACGCGACGATGTTCGCACTCTGGGGCGCCAAGCTCGAAGCCGGCGCGACCTTGGGCGAGCCGGAAAATGACGAGGAAGTCGAGTTTCAGCGCGCACTCAAGGCGTTCGTCGCCAAGTATCCTGGCTATCTGACCGAGACGGTCAAGAACCTGAAGGGTGTTTCGGAAGAGACCACCACCGGCGTGCACCGCCTGTACGAGATTGCGAAGAAGGGCGAGCTTCCCTTCCCGGCGATCAACGTCAACGACTCGGTCACCAAGTCGAAGTTCGACAATCTCTACGGCTGCAAAGAATCTCTGGTCGACGCGATCCGTCGCGCCACCGACGTGATGCTCGCCGGCAAGGTCGCCTGCGTCGCCGGTTTCGGTGACGTCGGCAAGGGGTCGGCCCAGTCGCTCCGCAACGGCGGCGCCCGCGTGATGGTCACCGAAGTCGATCCGATCTGCGCGTTGCAGGCCGCGATGGAAGGCTTCGAGGTCGTGACGATGGAAGAGGCCGTGACCCGCGCGGACATCTTCTGCACGGCGACCGGAAATGCCGACGTCATCACCGCCGATCACATGAAGGCGATGAAACCGATGTCGATCGTCTGCAACATCGGTCACTTCGACAGCGAAATCCAGATCGCCGCTCTGTCGAACTACGAATGGACCGAAGTGAAGCCGGGCACCGATCTGGTGAAGTTCCCCGACGGCAAGCAGATCATCATCCTCGCCAAGGGCCGCCTGGTGAACCTGGGTTGCGCGACCGGCCATCCGTCGTTCGTGATGTCGGCATCGTTCACCAACCAGACGCTGGCGCAGATCGAGCTCTGGACGGCCGGCGAGAAGTACAAGAACGAGGTGTACGTCCTGCCGAAGCATCTCGACGAAAAGGTCGCCGCGCTGCACCTCGAAAAGCTCGGCGTGAAGCTGTCGCAGCTCACCGCCAAGCAGGCCGGCTATATCGGCGTGCCGGTGGAAGGCCCGTTCAAGCCGGATCACTACCGCTACTGATCGGCGGCTTCGGCTAATGGAAAAAGAGGGGCTGCGGAGCGATCCGTGGCCCCTTCTTTTTTGCGCGATCGCCGTGCGACTACCGACCGTTGGGATCGGCGCGATCGCTGTTCGCGCCGGCAAGTGTTCCTGCGTTTTCCGATCTAAGAGCCGGTCTGTTTCCAAGTTCACGATCGTGTCACGCGCGATTGTCGTCGAGCGAATTCCTGATCGGCTTCGGTTGGACGCCTCGCTGACTAGGTTTGGCCTTGGAAGGAAAACTCGCGTCTGCGGCGTAGGTCAGAACTCTCAATCTTCCGATAAACAATAGCCGCTTCCCCCGCGGGCAAACACCGGCTTAAAGGGTAGTCATGCAATTGCGTTGCTGTACCCCGCTCGATCTTCCGGACGGCTCGTCGTGAGTGGTGACCTCGCGCCGGTACTGGGCGGCGTCGTGCTGGCGGTCATGATCGCCCTGGCGATGTGGGCGCTGTATCTCGGATTGCGGGCGCAGCGCGGCGCGACCGCCGCGATCGCCGCCAATGCCCGACTGGAGGCGCTGGTCGGGTCCGCGCCGGCGCTGGCGATGGTGGTCCGCGCCGACGGCCGGCTCGAATTGCCGGATCGGCTCGCCGACTGGCTCGGGCTGTCGCCCCCTCCGGGCTATCTCGCGGACCTGTCGACCGGGACGACCGGGCTGACCGCGGAGGATGCCGCATCGCTGGCCGAGGATGTGGCGGCCGCTCAGAAGGCCGGGCGGCCGTTCACCCGGGCAGTCCAGTCGCAGGGATCGCAGCGCTCGTTGATGATCCACGGCAGCCGTGCGCCGCGCGATCTGGCGGCGCCGGGCGGGGTGGTGCTGTGGGTGTTCGACGCGACCGCCAGCCAGGCCGAGATCGCGCGGCTGGCTAACGAGGGTGCCGAGGCGCATGCCGCATTCGATGCGCTGACCGGCCTGATCGAAGCCGCACCCCTGCCGATGTGGTATCGCGGAGCCGACCTGCGGCTGGCGATGGTCAATTCGGCCTATGTCGCGGCGGTCGAGGGCGTGGATGCCGAGGATGTGGTGCGGCGCGGAGTCGAATTGGTCGAGGGTTCGGGCGTGGGCGGCCCGCTGGCCAGTGCGGTGCTGGCGCGCGATACCGATCACCCGCAAATGCAGGCGATGCCGGCGACGATCCGCGGCGCGCGTCGCATGCTGCGCGTGCACGACGTGCCGTTGCCCGGCGGCGGGGTAGCGGGCTTCGCGGTCGATATCGAGGAACTGGAGCAGGCGCGCAGCGGCATCAAGCGCTTCGGAGATGCGCAGCGCGCGATGCTCGATCGGCTCTCCGCCGGCGTGGTCCAGTTCGCCGCCGACCGCACGCTGATCTTCAGCAACCAGCCGTTCCAGCGCCTGTTCGCGATGAAGAGCGAATGGCTGTCCGATCGTCCGGAGTTCGACCGCGTTCTGGAACGCATGCGCGAGGCCAATCGCCTGCCCGAGGTGCGGGACTTTCCCGGCTGGAAGGCGGAGCGGCGCGACTGGTTCGTGGCGACCGGCGGCGCGATTGAGGAGAATTGGCACCTGCCGGGCGGTGTGCATCTGCGCGTGGTGGCGCAGCCTCTGCCCGATGGTGGCCTGCTGTTGATCTTCGAGGATCGCACCGAACAGGTGCAGTTGGCGTCGGCGCGCGATACGCTGCTGCGCGTCCGGACGGCCACCTTCGACAATCTGTACGAGGCGCTGGGCGTGTTCGCCGCAGACGGGCGGCTGCAGATCTGGAACAACAAGTTCCGCGCGCTGTGGGGCTTCGACGAGGAGTTCCTGTCGACTCACCCGCGCGTCGATGCTTTGTCAGAGGCGGCGGCTGCCAAGCTGTCCAATCCGGCGCGGGCACGGCTGATCGGCGATCTTGTGCGCGCCGCGACGGTCGATCGGCAGCAGCGCGCCGGGCGGGTGGCGTTCGCCGACGGGCGGCATTTCGAATTCGCCGCGGTTCCGCTGCCCGACGGGAACGGGCTGTTCACGATGCTCGACATCTCCGACAGCCGGCGGATCGAACGCGCGCTGCGCGACCGCAACGAGGCACTCGAAGCGGCAGACCAAGTAAAGACCGCGTTCGTCGCCAATATGAGCTACGAATTGCGTACCCCGCTCACCTCGATCAGCGGCTTCGCCGAGATGCTGAGCGAAGGCTATGCCGGCAAGCTGAGCAAGGCGGGCGATTCCTATGTCGATGCGATCCTGGAATCGGTCGGGCGGCTCGGCATGCTGGTCGACGAGGTGCTCGACCTGACGCAGAACGAGGGCAAGACGCCACCGCTGGAAATGCTCGACGTCGATCTGGAGCGCATCGCGCGCGTGGCGGCGGATGCCTCGGCCACGGTGGCGAAGCGCAAGAAACAGGATTTCGCGGTCGAGATCCAGCCCTCGACCGGTAGTATCAAGGGCGATGCGGAGCGGTTGCGCCAGGTGATCGAACATCTGTTGAAGCATGCGGTCACCGGAACCCCCGAAGGCGGCCGCATCCTTCTGCACACCGATGGCACGGCGGCGGCAGCGCGGATCGTGGTATCGGACGACGGCGCGGGGATGACGCCCGCGGCGGTGGCGCGCGCCTTCGATCGCTTCGCGCAGGGAGGCGCGGTGCGTGGCGAGGAATTCGGCCTCGGCCTGCCGCTCGCCAAGCAATTTGTCGAGGCGCATGGCGGGACGATCCAGTTGCTGTCCGAGCCGGGCGAGGGCACCCTGATCACCGTGGAACTGCCGCGCCGGTGATAGATGCGGTTCGCAATTTGAACGATGCTGAGGCAACCGAAGCGCTTGGCGCGCGGCTGGCCGGGTTGATCGCGGCGGGCGACGTCATCACGCTCGCCGGGCAACTCGGCGCGGGTAAGACAAGCATCGCGCGGGGCTTGCTCGCTGCGCTCGGCCTCGTCGGCGAGGCGCCTTCGCCCAGCTTCGCGATCGTGCAGCCATACGCTCCGCCCGAAGTTCGCCTGTCCGTGCTGCACGTTGATCTCTACCGGATCGAGGATCTGGCGGAGATGGAGGAGCTCGGCCTGGACGAGGCTTTGGCCGACTCGGCGCTGATCGTCGAATGGCCGGAGCGAGCACCGGACCATTGGCCCGATGCACTCGCTTTGTCGCTGGAGATCCTGCCCGACGGGACTCGCGCCTTGACAGCGCAGGTGCCGGCGGCATGGAAGGCGCGATGGCAGCAGACATGATCCCTCCCGCCGGCGCGGCCGATTTTCTTGCCCGGCACGGCTGGGCCGGGGCCGATATCCTGCCGGTCGCAGGCGATGCGTCGTTCCGGCGGTATTTTCGTGCCGTTTCAGGTGAGCGCAGCGCGATCCTGATGGATGCGCCGCCACCGCACGAAGACCCGCGGCCGTTCATTGCGATCGCCCAGTGGCTGGTCGAGCGTGGCTTTGCCGCCCCCGCGATCCACGGTGTCGATCTCGATCAAGGGCTCGTGCTGATCGACGATTTCGGCGATGTACGCATGTGCGAGACGGTGAACGACGCACCGGACGGGTCGACCGCATTGTACGAGAATGCCATCGATATCCTGATCCGGTTGCGGGGCCACGAGGCAGGCGATGTCCCCGCTTACGATGCTGCCGTGCTGCATCGCGAGGCCGATCTGCTGACCGAGTGGTATTGCCCCGCCATCGGGATCATGCCGGATCAGGCGGGGTACGACGCCGCGTGGGATGCGGTGTTCGACGTCGTTCTGGCCGGCGTGAAAGTCCGCGTGCTACGGGATTATCATGCCGAGAATCTCATGCTGATCGGGGACGGCACGCTCGGGTTGCTCGACTTCCAGGATGCGTTGGCGGGCCATCCGGCCTATGATCTCGTGTCGCTGCTGCAGGACGCGCGGCGCGATGTCCCGCCCGAACTCGAAGCTGTCATGCTGGAGCGCTACAAGCAAATAACCGGTGAGGGCGGGGCGTTCGACGCCGCCTATCACGTACTCGGGGCGCAGAGGAACGCGAAGATCATCGGCATCTTTACACGGCTGTGGAAGCGCGACGGAAAGACGCGGTATCCGACGCTCTGCCCGCGCGTGTGGCGCTATCTGGAGCGGGATCTGGCGCATCCCGCGCTTGCTCCGGTGAAGGCGTGGTTCGATGCCAATATTCCCGCTGACAAGCGCGGCGACCCGATGCTGATCGCGGCATGAAGACGCTCGCGATCCGGCCCGATCCCGGCGGTGACGTGCCGGAGACGGCGATGGTGATGGCGGCCGGCCTCGGCAAGCGGATGCGGCCGTTGACGGCGACGCGACCCAAGCCGCTGGTCGAAGTCGGTGGCAAGGCGCTGATCGATCATGTGTTCGACCGGCTGCGCAGTTCGGGCGTAAAGCGTGCGGTGGTCAACGTGCATTATCTGGCCGACGCGCTCGAAGCGCATCTGGTGCACCGGGTAAAGGGCATCGACGTGGTCGTTTCCGACGAACGCGGCGAGTTGCTGGAAACCGGCGGCGGGATCGTCAAGGCGCGCGCAACACTGATGCAGGACGGCAAACCGTTCCTCGTCGTCAATTCTGACAATCTGTGGCTCGACGGGCCGACCGATGCGATCCGCGCGCTGGCGGCGCGATGGAATGACGAGACGATGGATGCGCTGCTGCTGATGGTCCCGCTGGCGCGTGCGCATTGCCATGGCGGGCAGGGCGACTTCCGGCTCGATCCCGACGGCAAGATCGTCGGGCGACGCCTGCCGGGCAAGCCGGCGCCGTTCGTCTATACCGGCGTGCAGATCCTCTCCCCGCGCGTCATCGCGGACTGGCCGGAAGGGCCGTTCTCGACGATGCTGTTCTGGGAACGCGCGATCGCCGCCGGCCGGGCGTACGGCCTCGTGCATCAGGGACTGTGGTTCGATGTCGGCACGCCCGGCGCGATCACGCACGCCGAAGCGTTGATGGCGGATGGCTGAGGGCCGCAAGCCCTCGCTTTACACGATCCCTGCCCACCGCGCGTTCGCTGATGCGCTCGCTGCCGGGCTGATCCGGCGCGCGGGCGGGGACCGAATGCGCCTCGCGCGTGGTTTGGTGCTGCTGCCGAACAATCGCGCGAAACGCGCGGTGACCGACGCGTTCGTGCGGGCAAGCGACGGCGGGCTGCTGCTGCCCCGGCTGGTGGCGATCGGCGACCCCGAACTGGACGAAGCGGCCGGCGCGGCGATCGATCCCGCCGACGAGCGCGATCCCGTGCCGCCCGCCGTGCCGCCCTTGCAGCGGCGCATGATCCTCGCGCGGCTCGTGTCCGAGGAACGCGCCAAGGCCGGGCAGCCGGTCGATGCGGCGGAGGCGGTGCGACTGGCGGGTGAACTGGTCCGCACGCTGGACCAGTTGCTGGTCGAGGAGGTGCCTCCGAGCCGCCTGCGCGAACTGGAACTGACCGAGGAATTGTCGAGCCATTGGCAAAAATCGCTCGCGCTGTTCGGCATCGTGCTGGATCGCTGGCCGGGCGAACTTGCGCGGCTCAAGCGGATCGATCTGGCGACGCGGCGATCGATGCTGCTCGACCGCCTGACGGAGCGGTGGAAGTCCGCTGCACCCGCCGGCTTCGTCTGCGCGGCGGGCATCACCGATAGCGCGCCGGCGGTGGCACGCCTGCTGCGCCGCGTGGCGGAATTGCCCGAGGGGATGGTTGTGCTCGCCGATCTGGCGACCGAGATGGACGAGCGGGAATGGGCGGCGCTGGGGCCGCACGTCGCCGATCCGGTGACCGGGCGGCGCAAGCGCAGCATCGAAACGCACCCGCAATTCCATCTGAAGCTGCTGCTCGACCGGATGAGCGTGAACCGCGCCGAGGTGGATGTGTGGCGCGGCGGCAGCGGCGGGGCGGATGCGACGCTGGCACGCAGCCGGGCGGTGGCGAACGCGCTGGCCCCGGCGGATTTCACCGGCAAGTGGACGACGCTGGATGCCGACCAGCGGCGCTTGTCGGGTATCGTTGCGGCCGAACTGGCGACGCCGGCCGAGGAGGCGCAGGCGATCGCCCTGTCGCTTCGGCAGGCGCTCGAGAATACCGGTAAAACTGCGGCACTTGTCACTCCGGATCGCGCGCTGGCGCGGCGGGTGGCGGCGCATATGCAGCGCTGGAATATCGAAATCGACGACACCGCCGGCCGGCCGTTGTCCATTCTTCCGCCGGGCACGTTGCTGACCGCTTTGGCCGAAGCGGCGGTGCAGAGGTTCGCGCCGCTCGGGTTGCTGGCATTGCTGAAGCATCCGTTGGTGCGGAGCGGAGCGGGGCGGACGGCATGGCTGGACGGCGTGCGAAGTCTTGACCGGGTGCTTCGCGGGCCGAGGCCGGCGGTCGGGTTGGCGGGGGTCGACGCTCATCTCTGCGCAGCGCCGGAGCGGGAAGTGAAGCGCCGCGCCGAAGCCGCCGCGTGGTGGCCGGAAGCACGCGTCTTGCTCGCCCCGGTCGAGGCGCTGTTCGCCGGCGGGGCGCAGCCTTTGCCTGCGATGATCGCGGCGTTGCGCGAGACGGCGCAGGCGTTGTGCGGCGACGAACTTTGGGCCGGGCCGGCGGGGCGTGCGGCGGCGGAGTTGCTGTCTGATCTGGAAGTGCAGGCGGCGGCGGGGCCGGCTCTGGTCGAACCGGACAGTCTCGCCCCGTTGCTGAAGACCTTGATGGATGAGATCGCCGTTCGGCCGCCGCAGGGCGGGCATCCGCGTCTGGCGATCTACGGCCTGATCGAGGCGCGTTTGCAGACCGCCGATCTGATGATCCTCGGCGGCCTGAACGAAGGCACATGGCCGGGCCAGCCGGCGCCCGATCCGTGGCTTGCGCCGCGGATCCGCAGTGAACTCGGCTTGCCGGGGTTGGAGCGTCGCGTCGGCGTATCGGCGCATGATCTGTCCGGAGCGCTGGGCGCACCTACCGCGCTGATGACGCGCGCGCGACGCGACGCGAAGTCGCCCGCCATCGCCTCGCGTTTCTGGCTGCGCTTGCAGGCACTGGCGGGTGAGCGCTTCGAGCGCGCGCGCGCGCTCGAAGCCTGGACGCGCGCGCTGGATACGCCGGGTGACTACGCGCTCGAGCCGCAGCCTGCGCCGGTGCCGCCGGCCGAACTTCGTCCCAAGCGGATCGCGGTGACGGATGTCGATCGCCTGAAGGCCGATCCGTATGCCTTCTACGCCAAGCGCATATTACGGCTGGCGGCGCTCGATCCGGTCGATGCCGATCCGAGCGCGACGTGGCGTGGGACGGCGGTGCACGACGTGCTGGAGGCATGGGCGCGCGAGGACGATTGCGATCCTGCATCGCTGCGCCCACGCGCGCTGCGCATGCTGGCGGACGAGCGCACGCATCCGATGATGCGCGCTTTGTGGCAGCCGCGTTTGATGGAGGCGATCGATTGGATCGCGGGCCGGATCATCGAGGGGCTGGAGACCGGGCGCAAAGTGCTGGCGGTGGAGCAGGAGGGCCGGATCGAGATCGCCGGCGTGACCCTGACGGGCAAGTTCGACCGGATCGATCGCATGGCTGAGGGCGGCCTGGCGGTGATCGATTACAAGACCGGGCAGCCCCCCTCCGCTGCGGCGTTGCGCGCGGGGTTCAGCCTGCAACTCGGCTTGCTCGGGCTGATCGCGGAACGCGGCGGATATGAGGGCATTTCGGGCACGGCGACGGCGTTCGAATATTGGTCGCTGGGACGCAAGGGAGACGGGTTCGGTTACGTCACCTCGCCGGTAGATCCAGAGGGCAAGCGCGACCGCATCGTCACGTCCGACTTCACCGCCACCGCCGCGCATCACTTTGTCGAAGCGGTGCGCGAATGGCTGACCGGCGACGCGCCGTTCACCGCCAAGCTGCATCCCGAATATGCGCCCTATGCCGAATACGACCAGCTGATGCGCCGCGACGAATGGTATGGCCGTGAGCGGTAGAGCGTGCGCCTGCGCGCAAAAAGGAGATTTGCTCGCGCGAAGGCGCGAAGGCGCGAAGATGTTGGATTTGGGAACGGCGTTCGGCGAACATCGATCGGAGACGAAGTGTGATCGCCCTGTTGGGCAAAGCGAAACCCCTTCGCGTCTTCGCGTCTTAGCGCGAGCAAACCCTCCTCGGCAGCAGCGCCGCTGATGTCCGGCCAGCACAGATCCGCACTCCCGATCCTGAAGGACAATCAGGCGCGCGCCAGTGCGCCCGATGCACATGTCTGGCTGTCGGCTTCGGCGGGAACGGGGAAGACTCAGGTGCTGGCCGCACGCGTGTTCCGGTTGTTGCTGCGCGGCACCGATCCGGGGGCGATCCTGTGCCTCACCTTCACCAAAGCAGGCGCGGCGGAAATGGCGGCGCGGATTTCCGGGCGGCTCGCGGCGTGGGTGCGCATGGCCGAGGCGGATCTGAAGAAGGATCTGTTTGCGCTCGGCGAGAACCATCTCGATCCGGATCTGATAGCGTTCGCGCGCACGTTGTTCGCCAAGGTGCTAGATGCCCCGGGCGGAGGAATCCGCATTCAGACGATCCACGGCTTCTGCCAGGGGGTGCTCGCGGCCTTCCCGATCGAGGCGGGGCTGGTGCCGGGGTTCCGGCCGCTGGAGGGGCGCGAGGAGTCTTTGCTGGCGCGCGAGACGCTGGCGGCGATGCTCACCGATGCGCCGCCGAGCGGGATCGAACAGGTCGGCAAATTGAGCCTCAGATTGGGCGAAGGCGAGGCGGAGAATTTCCTCCGCGCCTGCGCCAAGGCGCCCGAGGGAATGAGGGCGCTTCCGCCCGAGATCGGGCCGTTCCTGCGCACAAGCCTCGGCTTGCCACAGGGCGACATCGCGGTGGAGATGGCGCGTTGCGTTTCCGACGACGAGTTTGACACCGACGCCGTCGCCGCTATCGCTGCCGCGAACCGCGCCTGGGGTACCGCGACCGGCGGCAACCATGCCGACATCGCCGAATGCTGGATCGAGGCGAACGCCGAGATGCGCGTGCGGATGCTCGGCGACCTGATCGGCGTGCCGTTCACCGCGCAGCGCGTAGCGCGTAAATATTCCCCAAAACTGATTGCCGCGGAGCCGGATTATGCGGAGCTGGCGGAAGGCGTCGGTATGCGCTGCCTGGAGTTGCTGGCGATGGCCGAGCAGGCCGCCTATGCCGATCTTCTCGCGGAGGCGCTGACCGTCGGGCGCGATTATGCCTCCGCCTACGCACTGGCCAAGCGTCGCGTCGGCGCGGTGGATTTCGACGATCTGATCCGAGCAACGGTCGATCTGTTCGATCAGCCGGGCATGGGCGAATGGATCCGCTACAAGCTCGACCAGACGACCGAACATGTCCTGATCGACGAGGCGCAGGACACCAATGTCGCGCAGTGGCGCATCGTCCGCGCGTTGGCCGACGAATTCTTCACCGGGCGGGGGAGTCATGCGCCAGGCACGCGCACCCTGTTCACGGTGGGCGACCGCAAGCAGGCGATCTTCGGCTTTCAGGGCACCGACCCGCACAATTTCGAGGCGGCGGAACGCTATTTCAGCGCACGGGCGCTCGAGGCGCTGGGCGACGAGGATACCGACCCCGACGATCGCGGGCTGCCGATGGAGCAATTGGCGCTCACCCAATCGTTCCGATCGACCCGCCCCGTGCTGGAATTCGTCGATGCGGCGATCGCAGCGGTCGGCCCGGCGGCAATGGGCGCGGCCGAAGTCGAGTTGCATGCGAGCGAGGTGCGCGGGCCGGGCACGGTGACGCTCTGGCCGCCGGTGGTGACGGGCGGCAGCGAGGAGGATGCCGAGGGCTGGATCCCGGATGCGACGCGCGCGCTGGCCGGGACCATCGCGAAGGCCGTGAAAGGCTGGCTGTACGGCCCAACGCCGTTGATGCTCGAGAGCAAAGGGCGCCCGCTGCGGCCCGAGGACGTGATGATCCTGGTCAAGCGGCGCGGCGAACTCGCCTCGCTGATCGTCGCGCGGCTCTATGCCGAAGGCGTGCCGGTAGCGGGGGTGGATCGGCTGCGGCTCAACGCGCCGCTATCGGTGCAAGATCTGCTCGCCGCGATCCGCTTCGTGCTGCAACCGGGCGATGACCTTTCGGTGGCGAGCCTGTTGGTGTCGCCATTGATCGGATGGACGCAAGACGAGTTGATGGCCGCCGCGCCGCGCGGATCGGTCAGCTTGTGGCAGCATCTGTCCCGCACGCAGCCGCGCGAGCGGCTCGCGCCTCTGCTCGGCATGCTGGCGCGGGCGGACATCGCCACGCCGTATCGGTTTTTTGAGGAACTGCTTTCGGGCGCGCTCGACGGGCGGCGCAAGCTGCTCAGGCGGCTGGGGCAGGAGGCGCGCGACCCGATCGAGGAATTGCTCAACGCCGCGCTCGATTTCGAGACCCAGACCACGCCGTCGTTGCAGCGCTTCCTCGACTGGTTCGATCGCGGCGATGTCGAGATCGTGCGCGATCCGTCCGCACCGCTGGATGCGGTGCGCGTAATGACCGCGCATGGCGCGAAGGGGCTACAAGCGCCGCTGGTGATCCTGGCCGATGCCACCGCCGATCCGTCGCGCACGCCGACGCGGGTGCTGAACTGGTCGCCCGACGGCGTGCAGAAGCCGGTGCCGATCTTCCGCCCGCGCGGTGGGGAGAGGAGTGGGGCTTTGGGGAGGTTGATCGAGCTGAGCGCGACGCGCGAGCTGCAGGAACATTGGCGATTGTTCTACGTCGCGGCGACGCGCGCGGAGGAGCGGCTGGTGATCGCCGGCGCGCTCGGGCCGATGGCGGGCGGGGTGCCGCCGGAGAACAGCTGGTATGCCGCCGCCGACCGCGCGTTCACGGCGATCGGCATCCCCGCGGACGCGGGCGAGCGCGTGTTCGGCGGCCATGAGCGCCAAAGCCCGGTGCCGCTGCAGCGCGGGTCCGACGAACCGCACGCCGCCATGGATGCGGTGCCGGACTGGGCACGCCGGCAGGCCCCGGTCGAAGCCAAGCCCCCGCGACCGCTCGCCCCGTCCTCGCTCGGCGAGGATGCGGTGGCCGATCCACCGCCGTCGCCGGCGATGCGAGTCGCGGCGGAGCGCGGGCGGCTGATCCACGCGCTGTTCGAACGCCTGCCGGCCGTGCCGGCCGATGCGCGCGCCGATGCGGCGGACCGCTGGCTGGCGGGGGCGGGTGGCGTCGACGATGCCGCCGCGCGCGCGGACATCGCCGCCACCGTGCTGCGCGTGATCGACGCGCATACCGACCTGTTCGGGCCGGAATCGCTCGCCGAGGCACCGATCGCGGCGGTGGTGGGGGAGGGCGTCGTCGTCTCCGGCACGGTCGATCGCCTGCTGGTGACGGCCGAGCGCGTACGACTGGTCGATTTCAAGACCGGACGGCATGCGCCAGGGTCTTTGGGCGAGGTGCCGGTGTACCATCTGCGCCAAATGGCGGCCTATGTCGCGGCGCTGGGCGTGATCTTTCCCGATCGCCCGGTCGAGGCGGCGTTGCTCTACACCTCGGGCCCGACGCTGTTCGCGCTGCCGCAGGCGGTGATCGACGCGCACAAGCCCGGCTTCGCGGGGACGGAGCAAAGCTTGATCTCAAGCGCTTGAGCCTGCGACGCGCGATCCCTAGATTGGGCACAAGTTCGAAGACTAGGCCCGAGACCGGGCAGGGAGAAATATAATGGCGACGAAGCAGATTACCGATGCCAGTTGGGACAGCGACGTGCTCAAGGCCGATGGCCCGGTGCTGGTCGATTTCTGGGCCGAATGGTGCGGCCCGTGCAAGATGATCGGACCGAGCCTGGAAGAGATTTCCGATGAGCTGGGCGAAAAGGTGACGATCGCCAAGCTGAACATCGACGACAATCCCGACGCGCCGGGCCGCTATGGCGTGCGGGGCATTCCGACGATGATCCTGTTCAAGGGTGGCGTGCCCGCCGCGACCAAGGTGGGCGCGGAACCCAAGGGCCGGCTCAAGGCGTGGCTGGAGGGCGAACTGGCCTGATGAGGCTAGGGGCCGGGTGTGAAAGCACCCGGCCTTTTCGTTTTAGGTGGCTCTCAGCGTAATATGAATGTCGCGTCTTGGTGGTTAGCCGCCGTTCGCTTGTGCAGCTTCGACCCAGTTGGAAAATTCGACGGCCAGATGCCAGCGATGCTCGGCAATCATGCGGTTCGGCATCCGCCCTGGAAACTCCACTGTCAGCAGCGCCCGAAACCCGTCGCCTTCCTGTCGGAACTGATGACGGACGCCGCCGATCACAAAACCATCCGCCAGCCGCGCGGCTCCGGCGATTTGGTGCGGGTATGACGGGTCCGGCGGTGTGTGCAGCGTGGAGATATCATCGTAATCGACAGTAAATTCTGCGGGCAAAGGCGAACCGCCCGTCGTTTCTACGACAAGTTGTCGCCCCGCCGGGTCACGCGCGATGATGTAATGGTCCGGACAAGATGCGATCATTTCGCGCTCCTTGTTCAGTGTGGTCAGGTCTTCGAACCATTGTGCAAACCGCTCGGCCGAACCGCTCGTCACCGCAATTTCGCACACGCTGAAGCGGCGAGACCTGCCAGACATCGCTACCGTCAGCCGGGAGATTCTGTCAGACACCCATAACCCACGGTGGATCAGCGCGCGCACACCGCCGTGACCTAATGCCAACTTATGCTGTGTCAGTTCCCGACGCTGTTCGTCGAGAGGCGCCACCGAAGGTTGAAGCCGAAGCGTTTTACGAACGTTCCGCATCCGCTTTGCTTCCCATGCGAGCACGGCGTCGCGTCCTTGTGGGGAACCACCGATGATGACTTGCAGCATGATTCCTCCCGACAAACCTATGTCGCATTGCTGAGGAAGGTCTTCAATCGGGCGAAACGCGCACGAGTAGAGCGTTCATCACTTTCGGCCTAAAATCATGCGATTTTTTGGCATCCCCACGGCGCAACCGTCAGCTTTGCAACGTCAGTTCCTCGGTGCCGTCACCGGATCGCCCGGTGCCGTTTCCTGCGGTACCGGAGCAGGGGCCGGGGCGACCGGCGGCGTGGGATATTTGCTTTTCAGCCGGATCGGGCCGGTCGGAGCTTCGGACATCGGGCTGCTGTTGCTGATCGCCTTGCCGCGCAGATGATCGATCTCGGCCTGGCGGCGCTGGAGGTAGAAGGCGCGGGTGTTGGCGTACGGATCCGGCACGTTGTCGTGCAGCGTGTGCAGCGTCTCGTCGAATTCGGCGCGGTGATCGAGCACGCCGAGCACGCCGAAGGGAATCGCGAATTGCGGCTTCGTGATGCGCTTGCCGAACGCGATCGGGAGGATCAGGCGATCCAGCGTGCCGCCGACGAGATCGCGCACCGTCGTCGGCCCGACGATCGGCAGAAACATGAACGGCCCGGACGGTACGCCGTAGAAGCCGAGAGTGTTAGCGAAGCCGTTGCTGCGACGCGGCAGCTTGAAGGTCTTGCGCTTGGCCATGTCGAAGATGCCGAGCACGCCGATGGTCGAATTGATCGCGAAGCGCGCGACGGTTTCCGCCGCCTTGCCGATCTTGTGCTGCAGCACGAAGTTCACGAACACCACCGGCTCGCGCAGATTGTAGAGCACGTTGTGCACGCCGCTGCGGAAAGGGGAGGGGACGGTCCTTTTATAAGCCATCGAGATCGGACCGACCAGCGCGTCGTCCACCGCCTGCGTGGCGTTGAACGCGGTGACGTTGATGGAGCGCAGCGGATCCGGCGCGTTGGACGGATCGCGCCCGGTGACGACGACTTCGCCCTGATCTTCGGTATGGGCCGGCGCAGGCGTGGTCTGGCTGACGACCGGCGGCTCGATGGGCGCGGGCGTTGCGGGCGTTTCCTGCGGCGCGGCGGTCGCAGTCGGCGTCGCCTCGACCGGTTGCGGGGTGACCTGCGCCATCGGCGTTACCGCAAGCACCGTCGCGGTCGTCAGAATCAACAAGCCCAAATCTATGCCCTTCCCCTGATCCCCGATACGTACGGGGACTTATCCCTGAAACATAGTCTGCGCTGATTTTGAACCGAAATCATCTACCGTCAGGGGGATGCCGCGCGGCCTCAGGTGAGCGGAATCATCACGCTGGCGGCGAATGCCGGCCGCTCCCGCAGCCGATCGTACCAATTCCGGACATGGCGCAGCGGCGGGCGGACGATATCGAGCGTGAACCAGGTGTGGATATAGACGCCCATCGGCACGTCGCCGAGGCCGAAACCGTCGCCCGACAGCCAAGGCCGATCCGCCAGCGTCGTATCGAGGACGGCCAGCAGTTTCGCGCAGGCCTCCGCCGATCCGGCGATCGCCGCTGCGTCGCGATCCCGCGGGGCCTTGCGGACCAGATGCAGGAACGCGTCGCGCTGGGCATCGGCATAGGCGAATTGCCAGTCCATCCAGCGATCGGACCGTGCCCGGATCGCCGGATCGTCGGGCCAGAATGCGGGAGCGTGTGCGGCGGCGAGGTAGCGCAGGATCGCGTTCGATTCCCACAGCACGAAGCCATCATCCTCGATCGTCGGGACCAGCGCATTGGGGTTGAGCGCGAGATAGTCCGCGCTCATGCCGAACCGTCCGCCGACATCGTGCCGGACGAACGGCAGGCCGATCTCCTCGGCGAACCATGCCACTTTCTTGACGTTGTGCGAGTTCAGCCGGCCCCAGATCGTCAGCATGCGGCTCAGCCGAACAGCACGCGCGCCGCGTGGTCCCACAAGGCCGGCGATGCCGCGCCGATCATGCCGCGCCGCGTGTCGCCGACGCGATAGTCGCTGCCATCGGGGCGGCGGACCACGCCGCCGGCCTCGGCGACGAACAGCGCGCCCGCCGCGTGATCCCAGGGCAAAGTGCGGTTGAACAAAGCGATGTCGTTCGTGCCGAGCACGAGCCGGGGATATTGTTCGGCGGCGCAGCGCGGGATCGCCGTCAGCGTGAGTTCGCGGTCCGCGCGGCGAGCGATGTCGGCGCGTTCTTCGTCGTTCAGAAAGTACGTCGCGATGGCGGTGATCGGTAGCGCTGCTCCACTGGATTGCGCGATGATGCGCTGCCCGTCGATGAACGCGCCACCACCGCGCACCGCATGGCACAGGCGGTTCGAGACCGGATCAAGGATCCAGCCGGCCTGAGTCACGCCGTCCTCGACCAGAGCGATCATGATGCCGAACGGCGATTGGCCCGCGGCGAAGTTGTTAGTGCCGTCGATCGGATCGATGATCCACACCCGGCCGCGATCGATGCCGTCGATCAGCGTGGGATCGGCTGCGCAAGCTTCCTCACCGACGATTCGCGCCGCCGGATCGAGCGCGGCGAGACCGGCGGTCAACGCATCCTCGCTCTCGCGATCGGCGATCGTAACGAGATCGTCGGGTGCCTTTTCCTCGATTTCGGCGGCGGCGAGGTTCCGGAAGCGCGGCAGCACGATATCGTGTGCGACCCGGCGCATCAGCGCGACGACGGCGTCGTGACGCTCGCTCGACTGAGCCATCACGAGCGATAGTCCGCGTTGATCGAGATGTAGCCGTGCGTCAGATCGCAGGTCCATACCGTGGCGCGGCCCTCGCCGAGGCCCAGGTCCACGCCGACATCCACGTCGCTCCCTTTCAGATGCGCCGCGACCGGAGTCTCGTCATAGCCCGCGACCGCCAGGCCGCCTTCGGCGACCTGTGTTTCGCCGAAGCGGATCGCGAGCTTGTCGCGCTCCGCCGCTTCGCCGGCCTTGCCCACCGCCATCACGACGCGGCCCCAATTGGCGTCCTCCCCGGCGATCGCGGTCTTCACCAGCGGCGAGTTGGCGATGCTCATCGCGATGCGGTGCGCGCTGCGATCGCTTTCCGCGCCGGTCACGTCGATGCGGATGAACTTCGTCGCGCCCTCGCCGTCGCGGACGACGAATTGCGCGAGTTGGCGGCACAGATCGGCGAGTGCGGCGGCGAAGGCATCCGCGCCGTCATCGTCCGACGAAACGAGCGGGGTGTTGCCGGCCTTGCCGGTCGCGAAGGCCAGAACGGTGTCGCTGGTCGAGGTATCGCTGTCCACCGTGATGCAGGAGAAGGTCTGGGCGTTGGCGGCGGTCAGGCACCCTTGCAGGAACGCCGGATCGACGGCGGCATCGGTGAAGACGAAGCCGAGCATCGTCGCCATGTCCGGCGCGATCATGCCCGATCCCTTGATGATGCCGACGAGGTTGACCGTTTTTCCCTGCACGATCGCGGAGGTCGTCGCGGCCTTGGGGAATGTGTCGGTCGTGCCGATCGTGTCGGTCGCGTCCCGCCAGCTGCAGATGTCCGCGACGAAGGCGGCGTCGAGCCCGGCCTCGGCCTTGTCGATCGGCAAGGGCACGCCGATCACGCCAGTGGAGGCGACGAAGATGTCCGACGGCTGGCAGCCGAGATACGTCGCCGTGCGCGCGGCGATCGCCTCGACCGCGGCGCGACCCCGATGGCCGGTGAAGGCGTTGGAATTGCCGGCATTGACCACCAGCGCCCGTGCCTGACCGAGGGTCAGCGCCTTGCGGCACCATTCGACTTCCGGCGAAGGGCATTTGCTCTGCGTCGTCACGCCGGCGACCGTCGTGCCCGCATCGAGCGTGACGAAGGTCAGGTCGCAGCGGTCCCATGTCTTGTACCGCGCGCGGGCGACGCGTGGCGCGACGCCGGCAATGGCGGGCAGGACGGGGAAGGGCGTGGCGAGGGGGGAGATGGTCATGCGCGCCCTCATAGAGGGCGTGCCGCCGATTCCCAACACTCCGTCATCCTGAACTTGTTTCAGGATCCAGGCGCGGTCACAGGCCAAAAAGACCATGGCCGTGGGGCGGATGACCGCGCCTGGATGCTGAAACAAGTTCAGCATGACGGGAAGTCAAGACGGTATGGGGGCGATCCTCAAACCTGCGGCGTGATCAGATACTTCTCGCCCGTCGCGCGTTTGTTGTACGCGGCGATGGTCTTGGGATCGATCGCCTCGGCCAGCGTGATGCGGCTGGTATAGGCGCTGGCGAAGGTGGTCTTGAGTTCGGCCCCCACCTTGTCGCGCAGCCTGGCGGTTTCCTCCTGCCCGACGCGCTGCAGGAAATAGGTCAGCAGATAGCCGCCGATCCCCCACGACATGCCGAAGCCGCGCGTCAATTCGGTCGGCGCGGTGTTGAGGCCACCATAGAGATAGACCTGCTTGTACTGGGTCGAACCATAGGGGCCGTTGGCCTTCTGAGTCTTGAGCGCGGCGGCTTCCATCGCGGTCAGGATCTGGTTGGCGAGGCGTCCGCCGCCGGTCGCGTCGAATGCCAGGAACGCCTGGGTCTCGCCGATCGCGGCGACCAGCTCGGTGTGGAAATCGGGCTGGCTCGAATCGCAGACATATTTGGCGCCAAGCGATTTGAGCAGGTCGACCTGCTCCTGGCTGCGCACGATGTTGACCAGATCGACGCCCTCGGCGAGGCAGAGCTTGACCAGCATCTGGCCGAGATTGGAGGCGGCGGCGGTGTGGATCAGCGCCTTGTAGCCGTCGAGGCGCATCGTTCCGATCATGCTGAGCGCGGTCAGCGGGTTGACGAACGACGATGCCCCTTCCTCGGCCGACGTGCCTTCGGGCACGACCATGCACGCGGTCGCCTTGGCGGTGCGATAGGTCGAGTACATGCCGCCGCCGGCGAGTGCGACGGTCTTGCCGAGCAGGGCCTGTGCGGCTGGCGCGGAGCCGGCCTTGACCACCAGCCCGGCGCCTTCGTTGCCGATCGGGATCGCAATACCCTTGCGCGCGGCGACCGCGCGGGCGAGCTTTTCGGGAATCGGTGCGGAGGCGCTGTCGGTACCGGCCTCGAACGCATCGCCATCGGCCACCGTCAGCATCACGCCGAGATCGGACGGGTTGATCGGCGCGGCATCGACTCGGATCAGCACCTCGTCATCGCCGGGCTCGCCGACGGGCACGGTGCGCATCGCCAGTTCGAGGCGGCCATCCTCGGTGACGGTGGAGAAGAGCTGCTTGCCTTCGGTGGGGATCGTGTCGGTCATGTGAAATCCTGCTCCTGCGGTTCTGATGCGTGGGTATGGAGGCTGGCCGCGTTTGACCAGTGGCTTTTTGCAACTGGCTGCTCAGGGCGTTCGATTCCGCCCCGGTTGCGAACGGTCCGAACACGCACGTGAGTGGACGGCGGCGCTTTCAGTCCCTATGTCGCGATCTGATCGATCAAAGGGGCCTTACCGCTTGAACCTCCTGCTGTTCCTCTCCGCCATCCTGAGCGCGCTGACCGGCGTGATGTCGGGCGGGCGCGTGGCGGAGGTGCAGGTCGAGCGCAGCTATGGCGCTGGTGCCGAGGCTCAGGCGGCATCCGTGGTGCGGCTCGCCCCGGTGCGGGCGATTCGGTCCTGGCTGGCGCTGGCCGGCGGCTGGGCGTCCCCGGCTGTGGCGATGCCCGCGATCGCGACGGTCGCCGCGCCCACCGCGACGGCGCCGCTCTATCTGGACAAGCCGCGCGAATAAGCCCGGTCGACGCGGTGCCCGCGGGTGCGCGTCCCTTTAACGATTCCACCTTTATCTGCGCCCGGCGAACGCTCGTCCGCGCCTCTCATATCCACAGGAAATTGCCATGCTCGGCGGGTTAGCCAAATCGCTCTTCGGATCGTCCAACGACCGGTACGTCAAATCGCTCGGCGGAATCGTCGCGAAGATCGCCTCGTTCGAACCCGCCGTTTCGGCGATGTCGGATGAGGATCTCGCCGCGCAGACGGTGAAGTTCCGCGCCCGCCTGGCCGAGGGCGAGACGCTCGACAGCCTGCTGCCGGAGGCATTTGCGACCGTGCGCGAGGCGGCCAGCCGCGTGCTGGGCCAGCGCCATTACGACGTGCAGATGATCGGCGGCATCGTGCTGCATCGCGGCGAGATCGCCGAGATGCGCACGGGCGAGGGCAAGACTCTGGTCGCCACGCTCGCCACCTATCTCAACGCGCTGCCGGGCGAGGGCGTGCACGTCATCACCGTGAACGACTATCTCGCCGCGCGCGACGCGGAGTGGATGGGGCAGGTGTACAACTTCCTCGGCCTCACCACCGGCACGATCATTCCGAACCTGACCGACCAGCAGCGCCGCGATGCCTATGCCGCCGACATCACCTACGGCACGAACAACGAATTCGGCTTCGACTATCTGCGCGACAACATGAAGTACGAGCGCAGCCAGATGGTGCAGCGCCCGTTCGCGATGGCGATCGTCGACGAGGTCGACTCGGTGCTGATCGACGAGGCGCGCACGCCGCTGATTATTTCCGGCCCGACCGACGACAAGTCCGATCTGTATCGTTCGGTCGATCTGGTCGTGAAGCAATTGGTGCCCGAGGATTACGAGAAGGACGAGAAGCAGAAGACGATCATCCTGACCGAGGACGGCACGGAGAAGGTCGAGCGCATGCTGGAGACGGCCGGGCTGCTGCAGGGCGACAATCTCTACGATTTCGAGAACACGCAGGTCGTCCATCACCTCAACCAGGCATTGCGTGCGATCGTGATGTTTAAGGCCGACACCGATTACATCGTCAAGGACGGCAAGGTCATCATCATCGACGAGTTCACTGGGCGCATGATGGACGGCCGGCGCTGGTCGGACGGCCTGCATCAGGCGGTCGAGGCCAAGGAGGGCGTGACGATCGAGCCCGAGAACCAGACGATGGCCTCGATCACCTTCCAGAACTATTTCCGCATGTACCCCAAGCTGAGCGGCATGACCGGTACGGCGGCGACCGAAGCGGCGGAATTCTACGACATCTACAAGATGAACGTCGTGACGATCCCGACCAATGTCGAGGTGAAGCGCGTCGACGAGGAAGACGAATTCTACAAGGACACCGCCGACAAATTCGCGGCGATCGCCAAGAAGATCAAGCATCATGCCGAACTCGGCCAGCCGGTGCTGGTCGGCACGGTCTCGATCGAGAAGTCCGAACTGCTCAGCGACTTCCTGGTCAAGGAAGGCGTCGAGCATAAGGTGCTGAACGCGCGCTTCCACGAGATGGAGGCGCATATCGTCGCCCAGGCCGGGCGCAAGTCGGCGGTGACGATCGCGACCAACATGGCCGGTCGCGGCACCGACATCAAATTGGGCGGCAATCTCGAATTCCGCATGCTGGACGAGCATCCCGATCTCGTGCTCGGCACGCCCGAATACGAGACGGCCGCGGCGCGCATCACGACCGAGATCGAGGCCGAGAAGCAGGCCGTGCTGGCGGCGGGCGGGCTGTTCGTGCTCGGTACCGAGCGGCATGAGAGCCGCCGCATCGACAACCAGCTGCGCGGCCGTTCGGGCCGCCAGGGCGATCCCGGCCTGTCGCGCTTCTATCTCAGCCTCGACGACGATCTGCTGCGCATCTTCGGCCCGGACACGCTGTTCGCGCGGATGATGCGCAACAATATCGGCGATGGCGAGGCGATCGGCAGCAAGTGGCTGAGCAAGGCGATCGAGACCGCGCAGAAAAAGGTCGAGGCGCGCAACTACGACATCCGCAAGCAGGTCGTCGAATATGATGACGTGATGAACGATCAGCGCAAGGTGGTGTACGAACAGCGCAGCGACATCATGGATGCCGCGACGGTCGGCGAAGTGGTCGAAGACATGCGCACCGAGACGGTCAATGCGATCGTCGGCGCGGCGTGCCCGCCAAATTCGTACCCCGAGCAATGGGACGTGGCCGGCCTGCGCGAGCGGCTCATGACGACGCTGGCGATCGATCCGCAGATCGAGGCGTGGCTGGAGGAAGAGGCGATCGATCCCGAACTGGTCGAGGAACGCGTTCGCACCCAGGCCGACGAGCAGGTCGCGGCCAAGGCGGCGCAGCTGGAGCCGGATGTATGGATCCAGGTCGAGAAGTCGATCCTTTTGCAGAATCTCGACCATCACTGGAAGGAGCATCTGGCAACGCTCGATGCGCTCCGCCAGGTCGTCCACCTGCGCGCCTATGCCCAGAAAACGCCGATCAACGAGTATAAGCAGGAAGCCTTCTCGCTGTTCGAACGCATGCTCGAGAATATCCGCGAGGACGTCACCCGTACGATCGCCTTCGCCGAATTCCAGGCGCAGCAGGCGCCGGCGTTGCCCGACCTGCCGGACTTCATCACGACGCATTTCGACCCGTTCACCGGCGACGACAACAGCAACGACGTGGATGCCGGGTCGCTCGGTCTGATCCAGACGCGCATTCCGCCACTGTCGATCCCGCAGCCCTCGGGCGAGGATTTCGGCAGCGATCCGGAGGAATGGGCGGGCAAGGTGAGCCGCAACGCGCCGTGCCCATGTGGGTCGGGCAACAAGTACAAGCATTGTCACGGCGCGGTCTGACCGGGCTTGAAGCTTACTGCTGATCAAACTCCGTCACCCTGAACTTGGTTCAGGGTCCACTGTTCCTCGCGGACCGTTGTCCGTGTGGCGCGGTGGATCCTGAAACAAGTTCAGGATGACGGCGGGTTTAAGAAGGCCGGCGGAACAAAAAAAGGGCGACCCTCGGGCCGCCCTTTTCGTGTCAGCAATCGGCGATCCGTTATTTCGGAACCACCACGCTCGGCCCGATGCTGTCGACCACCGCACGGGCGTCGAAGGCGCGGATGTTGTCGCGCGGCTTGGGACCCTTGCCGAGCACGATCTCGGCATTGGCCTCAAACTTGTCGATCGTCTGGATATCGACGCCGCGATCCCAGAAGGGGTCGCCGCCGAAGCCGTCCCACGAGCGCCAGCCGAACCCGCGACCGCGATAGCGCCAGCTCGGCCCCCAGCCGCCGAACCCGTAACCGAATCCGCCACCATAACCGAAGCCTCCGCCAATGCTCGGGGTGCTGTAGGTACGGCTGCGCAGATCGGTCTGCTTGTCGACCAGGATGAAGTTGTCGAACCCGCGCGACAGCGTCAGTTCGGCGGCGCGGAACAGCAGATACCGCTCGACCGTGTCGCGCGATGTGTAGCTGTTGCCCGAGAAACTGACGAGGTAGCGGTTCTGCTCGATCTGGCGATCGCTATAGCCGGTGCGGGCGAAGCCCGACCCGGTGGCCGGTCGATACGACGTCTCGGTCGCGCATGCGCCCAAGGCGAGGGTTGCGGTAGCGGCGAGCAACGCGCCACTGAATTTCAATCTGGACTGCGACATGACTTCCTCCGGGTGGCCGTCCCGTGCGGCGGGGCGACCGAGACCTGCTATGAGATGGGGAACGAACGATCCGGCACAAGTGTCCCGAGGAACACGCCGCAAATATCGAACGCTTTGTCTGAACACAGGCTGACGAAACTGCCATATGGCACGGGACAACGCTTTTTCAGCGCCGTCGAAAGTCTGGCTCCCTGAGTAGGATTATAACAATGCGTTCGCGGTCGTTCGCCATCATCCTCTAAGTTCGGTATTCCCCTCGGTAAGCATTGATCTGCGTTCCGCTCTTGTTCGTTGACGTTCGCTACCGATCGTGCTTTTGTGTGGGTTCTGTTGTGGGAACCCAACGCTATGGCGAAGCTCAATGTCAAATCCGTATTGTCGGCCAAGCCGGGAAGGCATGGCGATGGGGGCGGTTTATACCTGATCGTCAAACCAACCCTCGCGAGGTCGTGGATCCTGCGTGTCGTAGTCGATGGTCGCCGCCGCGACATCGGTCTCGGATCGACCGCCAAGTTATCGTTGGCAGAGGCGCGCGAGCGCGCGGCCGAGCTACGGAAGCACGCCTTAAACGGCCGCGACCCGGTTACCGAGCGTGACCGTAAGGAGTTCATCCCCAAGACGTTCAAAGAGGCGGCTCAGGCGGTGCATGAGGCGAAGAAGGCGGGGTGGGGGAGTAAGACCGCCGACGCATTTCTTTCGTCGCTGGCAGACCACGCCTACCCGATCCTCGGCGATCTGCTGGTTGAGCATATCGATGCGGCAGACGTGGCGCGGGCGCTGAAGCCGATCTGGACGAGCAAGCCGGCGATGGCCGCGAAGGTGCGCCAGCGTATCGGGTCGGTGCTGTCCTACTCGAAGGCGTCGAAGTGGAGGACGACGGAAGCACCGACGCAATCGCTTTCGCAACTGCTTAGCCGCCAGGGCGTCAGCACGCCAATGGCCGCGATGCCTTATGCCGAAGTGCCGGCGTTCATGCAGGATCTACGGATCAAGACGGAAACGATGGGGCGGCTGGCGCTGCTGTTCACGATCGCCACGGCGGCGCGGAGCGGCGAAGCTCGCAACACCCGCTGGAGCCATATCGACCTTGAGCGGCGGCTGTGGAACCGCCCGGCCGAGGTGATGAAGTCAAAGGTAGCGCACACGGTGACGCTGAACGACTTTGCCCTTGGTATCCTGCGACGCGCGGCGGCTCTACGCATTGGACAGGCGGATACGCTGGTGTTCCCGGCAAAGAGCGGCGGCGCGCTCAGCGACATGACGGTTTCCAAGATTATGCGGGACGCTGGATTGCCTTACGTCCCGCACGGGTTCCGCAGCTCGTTTCGCGATTGGGCGGCGGAGTTAATGCCGAACATTCCCGATGCAGTCGCGGAGGCGGCGCTCGCCCATGCGGTGCCCGACAAGGTAGTCGCCGCCTACAAGCGCACGCAGTTCCTCGAAATGCGCCGCCAGTTGTTGGATGGGTGGGGTGTTTACCTGTCGGGGGATAGCAACGTGCTGCCCCTGTGGGATGCGGAGCGGCGGGCGTGAGCGATCCCGAAAAGCTGGCGCGGCTGAAAGCCGGTATCGACATGATGCTGGAACCGGCGTTGTTGCTGCGGGGACGGTATGACGACGACCCTGGCCGACCGGAAGCCGCCCAGCGATTGTTGGCCGTCGCGCTCGAAATTGCCACGACGATTGTAGGGGTGGACGCGCTCGATGATGCCATGATGCGCGCAGACGATGGGGATGGCATGCTTCTTCTTGCCAATAGGCTGCCCCTCTTGAGGCCGCTTATTGATCGCAATTGGCCGTCTGACTTTTCCTATGATGCCTTGATCCGAGAGGCTTTCGCCGTCGCTGGCGGCGATGAACCCAATTTGTTTCTCAAGTTCCGGCAGTCCGTCAAAGGTAGAAGCCCATCCGCATTTGCCGAAGCAGAGTGGCAAATCAAAGCGCTCGGCTGGGAACGATTACTCAAGCGGCGCGGGGTTCGGACAAGTGATCGGCAAGCTATGGTGGGTCTTGCTTTCAAAACAGCCTGGGGCTCGATCATGAAATGGCAGAAGGCATGCGTTACCAAGTTCGGGCAGACGGAGTACGACGCAATCATGGCCGACACTGAAAACAATGGTGATTTGCTGGCCGATGGCGCTCGAATGTCCGCCGAAGAGGTGGCTCTCGCGATCCGGCGAGACGGTGCAGCATACTGCGGACTTGCTGGCTGGCGTGAGTAGCAAAGACCTTTTCCAGAAAAGGTTGAGCCTTCTCTTCCGTACTTAGAGTCCCATTCGTTTCCTTGGATTCCGCCTCGGTTCGCGTTCATCTGTGTTGTCGCCCGCTGACGAACTCCAGCGGTTAGGAGCGACACAACATGACTCAAATCACCGCGACTGTGGCCGACGCCTGCCGAATGACCGGGCTCGGCAAAACAAAACTCTATGAGCTGATGAACGCTGGGACGATCAAGTCCGTCACGGTCGGGCGGCGTCGCCTGCTCAAAGTGGACAGCCTGCATGCCTTGGTCAGCGAGGCCGCGTGAGCAATGGCACTTGCCTTGAGGAATGCGCCCACTGAAGCGCAACGAAGCCGCCCGGTTGCTGTAACCGGACGGCTCCTGAATTGTCAGCTTGGCGGCGACGATCAGGGAAATACCACCGCAACCCTTCGACTGCAACATCTGCGCCACGTTGGCGTCGTCGGCCACCATGCATTTCTCCTTTGCGATATGGCTTGGGGGGGCGCGGCATGATGTCTTTCACCAACCAGCGCGACGCGGCGCTTGCCCTGCTTAATTCGGACACTGTGCTGACCCGCAAGGCTGGCTCGTTCTTGGGCCAGCTCGCCGTCGATCAAACGCCGCTGACCAGCAAGCAACGCGAGTGGCTTGATACCCTGTTGGATCGCGCCATGCTTCCCCCTCTCGCCAATGGAGGCGAATAATGGACGGCTTTAATAGCGCTGATCTCTTCGGCACCGTCACGCATCCTGAGAATGTGACGTACCCGGATCAGCCGGGCTTCAAGGGCGAGGCCGAGACGGGCCGTGAGGCTGCTGCGGCTATCGCTCCGCACCTTGGGCGGCTTCAGCGGATTGTCCTCGGTGTCGTCACCGATCGCGGCGCGCTTGGTGTCACGCCAGAAGAGGCAGGCGAGGTCTTGGACATGGCCCGCGTCAGCGTGCAGCCCCGCTTTAGCGAGCTGAAGGCTAAGGGCCAGGTCGTCGACAGTGGTATTCGTCGGATCAACGCCAGCAGCCGCAAACGTGCTGTCGTCTATGTCCTGCCGCAGTACGCGCCAGCAGAAGAAGGGGAGAAAGCCTGTGGCTGATATCCTCCAATTCCCCCGGCGCGAAACACGGGGCGTCATCGCCGTCTACGAGTGCGGCGATCGTTTCGAGATTGGCCACGAGAGCGCCTCTGGCGGTAGCTGGGGCAGCTTCTCGAATTACGACGAGGCAGGGGAGGCGATAGCGGCCGCCCACGCGCTCAACCGCGATGTCTACGAGGGCGTGTGTGCGGTGGAAGTCTCCCCCGCCGTGCGCGCCGCTATGTCGGGGAGGGGCGCATGAGCAACCCTTTCGCGACCTACGGGGCAAGCCGTACCCGGCGCTCGATCCCCCGTGATGATGGTGCTGCGTTCCGCCAGCGGGTGGACGACGCCAAGACCCAACACAACCTCTCCGACATCATTAGACGGCACACCCACCTCAAACGCCGTAACCCGCGTGAGATGGTTGGGCTGTGCCCGTTCCATCAGGAGAAGTCGCCCAGCTTCGAGGTAAACGACGCCAAGGGCACGTTCTATTGCCACGGGTGCGGGGTGGGCGGCGACCATATGACCGTGCTGACTAAGCTCGACGGCCTGACCTTCTCCGAGGCACTGGCGATGCTGTCGGGCGATCAATTCCCGGTCGTGTCCGAGGCGGATCGTGCGAAGCGCAAGACGGCGGACGCCTCGGCGGTAGCGGAGCGGGTGGCGATCGGGCGGAACATATGGTCCCGTTCGGTCCCGGCGATCGGCACGCCGGCCGAAGTCTACGCCCGGTCGCGGGGGATCGTCATGGATCTCCCGGATAGCGTCAGGTTTGTGATGGCCCCTCGCTGGCGCAACCCGGAGACGGGCGAAGTCGGGCGGGACTATCCGGCGATGGTCTGCGCGTTGCAGGACGTGGCGGGCGAGGTCGTCGGCGTGCAGTGCGTGTTCCTCGCCGACGGTGGCCGGAAGAAATACGAGCGGGTCCGCGACGACGGCACGAAAGCCAAGGCTAAGCTGACCTTCGGGACAGTCGTAGGATCGGCATTCCGCGCAAGCAGTATGTCAAGCGCTACGCCGGTCGAGATAATCGCCTGTGAGGGGCCAGAGGATGGCCTGACGCTGGCGCAGGGGCTTCCGGGTGCATCGGTCTACGTCGCGTGCGGCACGGCGCTCCTACCTCGTCTCACGTTCCCGTCGTCGGTGCGGTCGATCGTGCTGGCCGGTGACAATAACGACGCGGGGCGGGTGGCCGTTACTAACGCCGCCGAGGCGTTCGGCGCGCAGGGCTGCACAGTGCGCGCGATGTTCCCCGCCGACGGCTTCAAGGATTGGAACGACGAACTCAGGGGGATACGAGCATGAGCGCAACACCCATCCCCCTGCACGAACGCATGGCTGGGGCGAAACCCTACAGCGCGCCCGAGGCCGAATCTGTCACGGTCAACGCCACGCCGTACCTGTGGCGCGATCCTGCCCAGATCAAGCCGCGTGAGTGGGTCTATGGCCGCTCGATCCAGCGCGGGCACGTTCGGGCAATCCTCGCCCCCGGCGCGGCTGGCAAGACGATCCTGAGCATCGGCGAGGCGCTGGCTATGGCGACAGGTCGCAGCCTGCTCGGCCAATCCGTGCCGGGTGGCCCTAAGCGGGTTTGGCTCTGGAACCTCGAAGACGATGGCGAGGAACTTGCGCGCATCATTCAGGCGGCGTGCAAGCATTGGTCGATTGGCCCCGAACACATCCGCGACAAGCTGTTTGTCGATAGCGCGCTGGAAGGCGCGGCGCTGAAGCTGGCAGTCTCGACGGCAACCGATGGGCTGGTCGTGAACCGTCCGCTGGTGACGGCCCTTACCGACGAGATGTTGGGCCGGGGAATTGACTATCTGCACGTCGATCCGTTCGTGTCGTCACACGCGGCGAATGAGAACGACAATATGGAGATCGACACGATCGCCAAGGAGTGGGCCATGGTCGCGAAGAATGCAAAAGCGGGGATCGGCCTGGCGCATCACGTCAGCAAGGCCGGTGCGGCCGAAGTTACCGCGCTCTCCGGTCGGGGTGCCGTGGCGCTGATCAACGCTTGCCGCTCGGTGATGGTCCTCAACCGTATGAGCGACGAGGAAGCCCGCGGCTGGGGCATCGAGGAAGAGCGCCGTCGCCGATACTTCCGCGTGTACGATGACAAGAACAACCGCGCGCCACCGTCCGACAAATCGGATTGGTTCACCATGGCATCGGTCAGCCTCGGCAACGGCGAGAATGACGAAGGCGATAACATGGGCGTCGTCATCCCGTGGTCGCCGCCCGACGCATTCGAGGGCGTCACTCCGGAGGATCTCTTGGCTATCCAGCGCGTGATTGACGCCGTGAGTGGCAAGGAGCGCTATCGGGCGGATGTGCAGGCAGCGGCCTGGGTGGGGAAGCTGGTGGCCGACCATTTCGGCTTGAGCGCGGAAAGCAGCGTCAAGGCCGATCGCGCCCGGATCAATAAGATTCTGGGCACATGGTTCGCGACCGGCGCGCTGCTCAGGGTCGTGGACAGGGACGCCAAGGGCAATGATCGCACCTATGTCGAAGTCGGAACATGGGCCGTTCAAGGCGTCGCCCCCACCTCTGACAAGCAGGTGGGGAAAGGTGGGGAAGTGGGGGTCCTACAGCATCCCCACCCCACCTGCCCCCCTATAGGGGCAGGGGTGGGGAGGGTAGGTGCTGGCGGCAAATATCAAGGTGGGGAAAATCGAGGTGGGGAGGCTGCTGCTATCAATCCCGCGCTGGTTCGGTCGCCGGTCGTGTTCCCTGATCGCGGGCCGGCTCGATCAACGCGGGGCATGATCCGGGCAAAGGGTGAGACAGGTGACGACTGGTCGATCTGACGGACTGCGCCGGGTTGATACAGTCCCCCGCGCAGTCCGTCTCAGGACTTGGCCAGGCGAAACGAGAATTGATGATGGGTACCATCAAGATCGACATCGAGCAGTACAAGATCGTCCGCCTTCGCCTTCACGAGCTTATGCGCCACCACAATTCCGCCGTAGCCCGATTCAGGATCGAGGGTCGTCGTCTGAATAACCTCGTTCTGGATCCCCTCCAGTGTCTTGTTGAGGCCGATCTGAGACAACGCAATCGCAGCGCCGCCCGCCGCAACACTGGCGATCTGTCCGTCCGAAAGACCAGGGCGATCAATCACGGTGCGATAGACCCTTCCGGACGGGGCATAGGTCGTCACGGTCGTATTGTTGTTCTGAGCCGCTGCGGCTGCACCAGCCAGCATCGCGTAACCGAGCTGCGACCACATAGCGCGGCTCTTCGCCATCTTGGCGAGTTCATCCGCCGTATGGCACGGAGTCCTGACAGTGTTGTGGACAACGAACATGTTTTCGATGCCGACGTTTATCGCCTTCGCGCTCTTGTTGTAGACCGCCACCTTAAATTGCAGGCGACCATGATCCATGCCCGGAAGCGGCACGACGCGAACGGCTGCGTCCGAAAGGTCGTCTTCAACTGTTGGAATGCCACGATCGTAGCGGATCGTCTGGCCGTCTGCAGCCACGGGTTTAGCAACAAGCCCCCCTGCGATTGCAGGCGTAGAAACAACCAACGCGGCGCTGAACGCCACGACACCAAATGCTTTCATTTTCAGACCCCCTTCGAACCCGCTCCCCAGCCGGGCTAACTAAAATGCTCATCGCGTCGAAGCGCGCAATTGTCCATGGCCTGTCAGTGGTTATCGAACTCAGAACGGTTCTGATCTGCTCCTAGGGCAGTGCAAAGCCGAAGCATTGGACCGCGCCGGCGAGCGACGGTATTTCGTGCGCAGGGGCATGAGGCACGGGACGCACCCGACGATAGAGCCGTTGATGCTATGGGAGTTTGGGAGATCGATTCGGTGATGCCAGCCGTGGCATGGCGCGGCGCGCCAATCGCAGGATCGTCACCGTTGCGCATAAAATTCATCGCCGACGTGCTGACTATTCGAACCGACAAGACTGACTCGACGGCGAAGATAGTGGTTGATACATGCCTTGGATGCCCTCGCCCCCGGCACAGCCGACCCTCTCGGGAACACTCCCCAAAATTAATTGTTCTTATACTGGAAACGGTATATGAGCGTCATCGGCTACCAGATGCTCATCGCTACCGGTGCCGCCTTGGATATGGAAAAATGCCGTTCGGAGGATGCATATGCCGCTGCTACAATCTCTGCACATTTGCGAGAACTGCGTGGCGATCCGAACATATGTGCTCGGCTTGTCGATGAGCACTATTCAGATGAGGTGATCGGCGATGTTGAGCCGGTCTGGTCGCTTCAGTCGAAGCGTATCAACGCCTATCGTGTGAAATATCTACTGCTTGGCCGTTGGCGGCTGATTACGGGCGCTGACTGGCCCAAAAAGCGCATCGTGGTCCTCGCGGTGATGCCTCGTGATGCTGATTACGAAAAAAACCGCGGACTGTGGGAAAGAATTGAGAATGAATATGACGAACTCGGCTTCCCGTACCTGGGACGGTGATCAGCTCAACGTTACTCGCGCTGACGGAGGCAGAGTTACGGCAACCCGCATCCAAGCCGCCGAATTGATCTTGCTGGATTTTGCTAATTCGCATCCTGTACCCGATTGCGCGCATGGGTTAGATGATTTTCTTGATCGATTTGATACCCACGAAGATATTGCTGAGCACCTTCCTGCTGCGCGTCAAGAGATTGCGCGCGAGCGGGCGACAGGTGGCAGCCCGGTGACGATCTCGACGCTGCGGCTTCAAAAAGGCATGTCCCAAATGCAGTTAGCTGAGGCAATTGGTACTAGCCAATCGATGCTTTCATTAATTGAAACACGTCGCCAGAAACCAGGTGAAGAAACTATACGGGCGCTCGCGCGGGAGCTTAACGTCTCGTTCGACGCTTTGATGGACGCCCTTGATAATGGCTGAAGCGACCATAGAAGCCTTTGTGCTATTCTGTGAGGATCTTCGCCATGAGAGTGGAGGGAAGCAGAGCCTGCTTGGTGTTTTGGGCGGCAGTTTATTCATTCCAGAAGGAACGACAGTCGTAGAGACACTGAAGGCGGTCCTTATCGCTCGCATTCAGGGAACTCGCTCCGTTGAGATAACTGTTAGCGTTCGTGCTCATATTGACGGTAAAACATTGGGACCGGATGAGGATTACAGTGCGACTTTTTCTCAGGACTCTCACGACAAAGCTGATAAATGGACATTGCAACTCGCTGCAGATCTCGCCGGGTTGAAGCTTGGAAAAGAAAACGCCATTGTGACAAGCTGCAAAATAAACGATGTTGTGGCAACGGCAAGTCTTCCACTGATCTTCGGCGACGGAATATCGATTAGAGATAGTCAGATTGAGAACGAGGTTGGCGGACAGGCTGAGCCTTTACCTATCGCTTCACGAAAATCACGTAAAAAGTCTCGAGCGAATTAGCCATCCGCCAATAGGGCACAATTAAAAGGACTTCGCGACAAGAGCGATGTTCCTCTACGCAATTCAAACGGCGGTGCGGGCCACGCTTGACGGAAACGCATCCGCACCAGCCGCGGCCTTAGCTTGGAAGCCCGAGACCCTGTATCGCGATCTAAAGATGTCATAGGTCCAGCACTTGCCGAACTTTGCCGCGCCAGAAATTTGCCCTGCAACGCTCAAGCTTTGCAGAGTGCCCTGACAGCCCGGTCATTCGTCCGACTTCTCCGATCACAGCGCTCAGCCTGATACGTCGCCACATGGTACCCTTTCTTTGCGCTGCGCGTCGGCGTCGATCGAAATGCTATTGGCACTATTGGCACTAATGGCATGGGGTGTCTCGCTTCATCTCCCCGCCAGCCCCCTCGCGCGGCGTAGGCTAAAAAAGGTCTATCTATCTATCTAACTATTTTGAGAGAGGGCGTGAGGCGCTGACGGTCCATGCCATTAGTGCCGTTAGTGCCAATAGGTCGGCCGCTGCGCTCTGCGGGGCATGAGGAAAGATGCCTTAACCGATCTCCCTGCCGCCATTTCTACAAGCAAGCGCGCGTGCGCGCGTTATATATATATAGAATATAAGGGGCGGCTAAGCAGTGCCGATTGATCTTGGCCGCGAGCGTTCGAAAGGCAAAAGAATGAGTTCACGCCGCCCCCCAGGGATTCAACCGCCGCGTCACGTCTCGAATTCGTTTGGTAGTCGGCCGCCTTGGCGTGATGGGTTCGCTCCGCCTGAAATGCGCCCGAGTGAGACGACGCTCGTCTTCAAAGCCCAACAATGCCCTGTCGTTAACCTCGATCCGGTCGAGCCAGGGGTGCCGATGTACAAATACGTCGATCTCTCGCACGCCCATCATTTGGAACGAGGCTCGATTAAGATCGGAACACTTCGTAGTTACGGCCTTCTCGAAAGCGAAAGGAGAGACGCCGAAGAGCATTCGATATTTCGACCGGGCAGTGACCTTCGTGCCGGCAACCCGAAACATCGCGCGTATCTGGAAGGATCTGGGCTCTTTGCTTTTAGTGGCGAGGGTCGCCAGTCCTCCATTAAAAATGTCAACATCGAGACAACCGGCAGCGACCTGAATTGCGTATGTTTCTCCGAGGCGGATGATTGCGGGAAGGGCTTCGGTGCCGAGCAAGCTCTCTTTCGCATTGACGATCCGGCAGCGCTCGCTGAGCGTTTAACTATCGTGGCGGGAATACGAAGCCCGTGGCACATCGGCCGCGTACGCTACAAAGAGCGGGTTGCAAATCTGAATGGTGACGAAGCCGAGCAGCCGAACCCATTTGTTAAACCGGCGCGGTTCTCGGGTGAGCAAGAGGTTCGGATCATATGGGAGAACCCTACCGATAGTGAACTGTCGATCATTTGTGGAAGCGCGGACGCTCAAATTGCAAAGCTCATGACACGCATTAGGTAACGGTTGGGCCTGCACACTCTAAAGTAGACCGAATTAGAAATGGCCCCACCGCCTCCAGTGGGGCCGCTTCGCTACCGCTCTGTTTTGGCGGTCAACGATAATCGTCGGGGTCGTCGTCTTCGCCGGGATCCGCAAGCGGACAACCGGGCTGCGCGTGGTGGTCGAGCCAGTGCGACCAAAAATCGTCTTCGGCATTTTCGCCATCCCGCTCGTCGCCGTTCGGCTCCAAGTCGTCGTCGCCGTCGATCTCGTCCAGGCGCTCAATCAGCCGTTCGGTGAGGCGTGATAGCATCGGGCGTGAAAGCGATGGGATGACGCGCAGCATCGGCGCGAGTTGGTCGAGTTGCAGGACACTCGCCATCACTGCACCTCTCCATTCTGGCGCTGCTCGATCGTCCAGCGGACGGCCTCGACGCGCTCGGGCTTGCCGACGATCTCGGCCATGATCGGCGTCAGCTCGTCGGCGGGACAATCCTGCACGACTAGCCAGAGCTTGCGGCCGGAGGCGAGGGCATAACCCCCGCCGATCGCGACCAGTGCGGACAGCCAAGCGGCTGCGTCGAAGGTGGGGCGCATCTGCGTTGCCATCGCTCAGCCCTCCACCACGCCGGTGCGCATCCGGCGCTTGAAGAACACACGGTTTGCCTCGTCGCGAAACTCCGGCCCGATCGCTTCGTGATCTTCATCGGTCTCGCAGCACAAGAAGTCGAACAGGGTATCTGTGGCTATCAGAAGCGCTTCGGCCTGCAAATCAACGCCGCCGCCTGTCTGGTCGTGGGCCGCGCCTACGATATGGAATTGAAGCGTCATCGCTTCGCGCCGTGTGTCCGGCACCTGATAAAGCAGGGCCATGCGGAGGGCGTCAATTTCTCTGCCCAAAACGTGCATTGCGGCCTCGGCTTCCCATCGTTCGCGAGCGGACCCATGCGTCCGCGCTTCGCTTTCGGCGTTGCTGACGGTCACGAGTTCAGCGGATGCTTGCTCGAAGCGAGTGTGGAGCGCGTTGATGCACGATGGCATGACGGCGTTGGTGGCGGTCTTCATCGCTCAAGCCTCCCGCGCTGCAAGCCGGCGAACGTCGGCGATGACGGCAAAGGCGTCGTACCTGTCGAGATGATCCGCATCGGGATACTCGCTCAAGATCAGCTCACACTTCTCGGCGAGGGCCGCGAGCGAGGGGGCGGGGTGTTTGGTCAATGCCTGCAACGCGCTGCCGGAAGCATTGTGCGCCACGTCGAAAGCGGCGTCGTCGGAAGCTGGTACGCTGTTCAGGACGGCAATGGCGGTCTTATATTCTCCGACAAGGCGCTTCCATTCGGTCTCGCGCTCGGGCGTGTTGGTGGTATGTATGGTCATATTCGTGATCCTCGGTCCTGAGGGTTGCGATAGGGCCGGGGCGGTGTTGCAAGCGCCGCCTCGTCCCGTTTGCTTAACCGGAATAGTTAAGACCGTATTGAATTGCGTGTTCTATTGGCTTGCGTCAACCCCTAAAGCGTATTAAATATGCGTTATGGCAATCACACCAACGCAATCGCGCATGGCGCGGGCGGCTTTAGGGCTGTCGATCATCGATCTAGGCAAAGCGGCTGGTGTCCGCGCGGCGACGGTGTCGAACTTCGAAAGCGGGGGTGATGCTTACGCTTCCACAATTGCTAAGCTGCAAACGGCGCTGGAGACCCGGGGGGTCGCCTTCGTCGGCGACGGGGAAGCTTCGCTAAATGGGGGCGAAGGGGTTCGTCTACGTCTGTAATGTTCCTGACTGGGGAGCCATGCCTAGGGCTTAAGGCGCTATGAATCCTTCGTAAACTTGAACCACACTAGCCTAGTGCCCACGCCGGAAACCACACGCTAACCCCGAGCGAACCAAATTTGACAAAGTTGGAACGCTGCCGCAGCCTGCCGCAATGCGCTCAGTTGCTCGTATCGTTGGCATTGTCTGGATGGCGGCTTGCGTCTGCCTGTGGCTATGGGCCGGCGCTGGCGCGACTGTTGGCGATGGGGCGAGCTGGGCGGCACCCGGGATGTTGCGTGATAGCCGTCTGGGCATAACCTTGCTCCCGATCTTGCTGGGTGGCGTAGGCTTCCTCATATGGAATTGGGGCCGCAAGACCTCGCTCTAGTTCGGTCGCGCTGTCGCGCTATACTTGCCCCAAGCTGACATTTGTTAACGCGGTACAGCCCGCGCCGCTTGTCGCGCATCGGTGCCAGTTGCGAGGATGAATTCGCTGGACTTTTGCCCCACCTTCCGCTAGGGAATTGGTACGGGACACCCCTTCGCGGATCCTGCTTTTTTGGCCCTTTTACCCAGAAGCAGAGACAGCGCCGATGTCCCTTGAACCCAGCAGCAGCCCTGAATCCGGTCGGTCATTTGTTCACGACGGCAAGGTTCATTTTCGCGCGAACTCGGACTTAATCGCGAGGGCGGAGGCTTTCGCCGATCGCGAGGGCATGAGCCTGTCGGAGTTGATCCGCGCCGCCCTTCGCCGCGAACTGCGAGAGGCGGCATAATGAGCCAAACTCTCCTTCAAGCCGCAGCCAACGGATCGCGCGAGGCCCAATCGGTTATGATCGACGAGACGCTCGACGCAATGGCGGACGCGCCGGAGGCGGTGGCGGAGGGCTTGGGCATTGCCGAGGTGTGGGCGCGCATGGCCGCGTCGCATGGTGCCATCGTGGACGTTCGCCGTCTGGTCGCGGTCCTGATGGTGCGGGCGAACTATGAGCGGTCCATCGGTGCGGATGATCTCGCGGACAGCGTGGACGCCGAAGCGATCGGTCTGCTCGACGTCCTGGCCGAGGCCGGCGACGAGAACGCCGGGGCGGCGCTGGCTAGCTGCGGAGATTACATGCCGGCCGGGGCGTTCGCACGGCTTCGCGAAATTCAGGCGTGTGCGGCGTGAGCGCTGATGCGTTCAGCGTTGCGCACAGCATGGCAGTCGATGCCCTGAACGGCACGGACGCGCAATATTGCTTTCTCGTCGGCGCTGACTTCCTCGCCCACGTCGAGCGGCCCGACGCCGATCTGACTGACGACGACGCTTACGGCATCGTGCAACTCGGCATTATTTTGATCGAGGCTGCTGCGATCAGCGGTGAACCGTCCGCGCGGAACTGCCTGATCCTGTTCCGCGACGAGATCGAATATTTGCGAGCCGGCCAGATCGGTCCCGCTCGCCTCACTCTTGCCTCCTGTTGAAAGGGCCAAAGATGGCATTCGGAAAACTGCGCATCGTTCCCGCCGATCCCAACCCGTCGACCGACGCGGGAATGGAGAAGTCCCGCAATCAACATCGGTTGGCGATGGGTATCGGCGTGGGGGCGGGCGGATACGCCCAGCCATCTCCCTACATGATCGATGAACGCGGGGCGCTGGCTCCGATCGGCGATTACATCCCCGGCGCTGCCGCACCTGTCGGGAGCGCCGCCGGAGACGCGCAGGGCATGCAAGGGCTGCTCGCGCCGCATATGGCCCAGCCTGCCCCGCCAGCCCAGCCTAGCGGCCCGCTGCTGATCGACGCCATGGGAGACGCGCAGCCTGCACCGAGCGTGCTTCAGGACGCTATCAACACCCGCGCTCCGACGCCCGAAGTTAAGAGGCCCAGCTTCTTCGGCAAGGGGGGGCTTGGCTGGGATATTCTCGGCACCGCGCTCGATATTGGCTCTGGCCTCGGAGGGGGCAAGGCGATGTATTGGGACACCAAGATCGCGCGCCGAGACAAGGAGCGAGAAGATACCCGGAAGGACGCGGCGCTGCGCATCCAGCAGGCTCGCGAAGACCGTATCGCGCGACGGCCGATCCTCCAGAACATGCCCAACGTCGGGTTGGTTGCGGTCGATCCGGACACGCTCAACACGCAGACGGTCACGCCGTATCGATCGGCAGGGCAAGCTTATGTCGAGGATGGCTTGGGCCTAACCCGAGATAATCCCGAATATCACAAGGCACTGGCGGACTTTACGCTGAAGTCTTTCGGCCCGACTGCGTTGCAGGCGCGCGCCGACTTGCAGGACGACCGCCAACAGGCACAGGAGGACATCCTTCGCGACCGCTACGGCTATCAGACGGGGCTTGCCGACCATCGCGAGGGACTGGTGCGCGGTCGCCCCAGCAGGGCACATCCAAGCGGCGGCAATGGTGCGCCGAAGAGCGCCAGTGCGGTAATCGCCCCGATCCTGCTGAAGATGTCGCGCGGCCAGCCTCTCACGCCGGCTGAGCAATCGACGCTGGATTACCAGCGCGCCGGGCGCGGTGGGCGTCCTGCCGGGGGCAGCGCGCCGACTGCCGCACCGACCCAGACCCGCCGTGATCCGAGGACCGGGCGCACAATCCAGCTCATCAATGGGCAGTGGATGGAGAATAAGGGCGGACGCATGGTGGCTGCACAATGAGCGGCACCCCTCCGCCGCCTCCTGGCTTTACGGAGATCGTCCCGACCGGTGCGCCCCCGCCGCGCGTGCCTCGCGCTGCCGCCAATGTCCCCCCGCCGCCTCCGGGGTTTGACGAGATTGTCGAAGAGCATCCGACAGGCGCGTTGCATGACGGCGACACGTTCCGCATGACCAGTGGTGTCAACGGGCGTCTGTACGGGGTGGACGCGTTCGAATTGGGGCAGACGGGCCGCTCTCCCACCGGCGACGCGGTGCCACTCGGTCAGCTCGCGCGCAGCGCGTTCGCGCCATTCGCGCAGCCTTCGGCAACGGTGGGCCGGGTTGGGCCGTCCACCTATGGCCGTCCGGTCGTCACGCTCGACAATGGCGGTGATGCTGGCACGGCCATGCTCAAGCAGGGTTGGGGGCTGGCGACGCCGGAATACCTGAAGGCCGATCCCTCCCGGCTGCATGATTACATGGAGGCAGAGCGCGATGCGCGGCTCAATCGCCGTGGCGCGTTCGGAAACACCTTTCAGGCCCCGTCCACCTTCCGGCATGGCGCACCAGACCCGTGGGCAAGGGCGGATTATCGCGACACGGCCAAGCCGGGTGACACGGCCGTTTTTTGGGACGAGGCCACGCCATTCCAAGGGCTGCGGCCTGACATCGCGGCTGGCTATGTCGCGGTAACGGACGATCCGAAGTCAACGCCAGCGGACGCGATGGCCTACGCCAAAGCGCACGGCTTCGACCTCGACCCGGCCGATGTCGCGAAGTTCTACTCTGCCCGGGCCAAGGGTGGCAGGCCATCGGGCGGCGTCACCTACAAGGATGCTCCGCGCGTCCTGACCGATCCCGGCGACGGTAAGCTCGGCACGACGCTGCGCGGTGTAGCGGACCCGCTCAACATGCTGGATGAAGCCGGCGCGGTCGTGGACACGCTCGGCGGCACTGGCGGGCGCGAAAGTCTGTTCAACTCCGATCGCCGGTTCGGCGACATCCTCGCCAACAATCTCGACCAGAACCGATCGATCCTCGCGCACGATGATGCATCGCACCCTTACTACCGAATGGGCGGGCAGATCGCGGGCGGGCTGGTGCTGCCTGGGGCCGCTGTCGAGGGCGTGGGGTTCAACGCTGCTCGTGCGGCGATCCGTAACGGGGCGACGCGCTATGCCGCAGAGCTGGCCGCAAAGACTGCTGTTCGTAACCGGTTGATCATCGGCGGCGCTGCCGAGGGTGGAGCCTCGGGCTTCGGTACAGGCGAAAACTGGACCGATCGCGGCACGGGGGCGCTGGTCGGGGCGGGTGTTGGTGGCACGCTCGGGGCAGTCGCTGGGACGGCGGGGCAGGCTATCGTGGACGCCACCACGGGACGAACGGCATTAAGGGCCGCGACCCTCGCCGAACAGCTACAGCGTGACCGCGAATTGACCGGCACGGCGCGGCAAGCGACTGCGGGACCAAGCCCTGCTGATCTGGCCGGCCGGATGCAGGATAGCGCCGATCTCGTGGTGCGTGCCAAGGCCGCGATTGCTCGTCAGCCGGGCATGATCGCGATGGACGCGGAACACGGCTCTGAAATACTGCAAGCGCCCGATCTCATGGAGCCAAGCCGCGCCGTTGATCGCATCGACGTGAACGCCCGCGCCGCGCCGCTGCTCGGCGATGTCACCGAAGCACAGCGTGCGGCGCAAGCCACGAGGATCAGCCCGCGCGACGTGCTGCCGATCCCGTCGAACACAGTCGCCAGCGAGGAAGAGGCGGCACGCATCGGCGCGGGGATGTACCAGCCGGTCAAGGCACCGAACGAGGCGAACGCACTCAGCTCGCGCAGCATCCCGTCGCCGACTGATGGGACGAAGACGATTGCTAAGCGTGGCCCGCTCGATCTGGTGTCCTGGCTGCGATCGCAAGGCGGCATCCGCGCGCAGGGCGGCGAGCTTGAGCATTACGGCATCGGCAATGCGCCCCGCACCGGTATGGACTTTGCGGGCGGGGAAAACCGCTTCGGCCCGCTCGTCTCAAACAACGGCATGACTTACGACGAGGCAACAATGCGCGCTCACGAGGCGGGGTTCTTTCCCGATCATGCAGAGCGTCCGACTGTCTCCGAATTTCTCGACACGCTGAACGCCACGCACACCGGGCGTAATCGCGCCTTCCGGTCTGAGGATTTGCCGGAGGTGGACGCCTTTGAATCTCAGCGCGCGCTGCGTCATTCGGTAGAGGGTGCCCGAGAGCGTGGCGCTCCGCTGGTCGAGGATCGCGGCCAGCCGGTCGATCTGGCCGATCTCGATCGCAACGCGCCGCCTGTGACGGCCTATGAGGAATGGGGCGAGAATGCCCCGCGCATGGCGGGCAACCTGCGCCTGGACAAGCTGGACAGCCCTCAGTCGATCAAGCGGGCGCTAACGGATACGCACGCCCGCGTCGGCGGGTTCGATGCTGCTACGCGTGGCCGGATCACGCACGCCGAAACGGAGCGGCTTGCGGGCGAACTCGGCATGACCGCCGACGATCTGCTGAAGCGCCGCAAGGGGCAATCGCTCAACGCGGAGGAGGCGTTGGCATCGCGCCAGATCCTCGCGCAGTCGTCCACCGATCTCGTCAACATGGCGCGGCGCATGGCGGCAATGGACAATCCCGGCGACGAGCTTGAAGCCAATTTCCGGCAGGCATGGGTGCGCCACGTCGCCATTCAGGAACAGGTCGCAGGGATGACGGCGGAAGCTGGCCGCGCTCTGTCGGCGTTCCGCATGACGGCGGACAGCCGGGCGCTCGGGTCGCGGGTGCTGCCAAGCCTCGGCGACATCGCGGGCGGCACGGCGCGGCTGAAGGATGTAGCCAACAAGATCGTTGATCTCGAAAAGTCGGGCGTCGGGCCAGGAGGTATCAACCAGTTCTCGGCCAAGGCGCTACAGCCTCGGTTCCGCGATATGGCGGTCGAGCTATACTACAACATGCTGCTCTCAGGGCCAAGAACGCACGCGGTCAACGTACTGTCGAACACTATCACCGCGCTCGGTCAATTACCGGAGCATGGCTTGGCGGCAGGCATCGGCGGCATTGCCAACGTTGCGCGGCGCGCGATCGGGAAGGCGGACGCTGAGGCGGTCCTGTTCGGCGAGATTGGTTCGCGAGCAGCCGGGATGATCCAAGGCGCTCGCGAGGGCATGCGGGAGGCGGCACGCACGTTCGCGTCAGGCGCTCCGCGTGATGCCGTGACGAAGATGGAGCAGCAGTCCCAAGAGGCTATCGGCGGTATGGCGGGAAAGATCATCCGCACGCCCACCCGTGCGCTCGCTGCTGAGGATGAGTTCTTCAAGGCGGTTGCGCGTCGGTCGGAGTTGGCCGGGCTGGTCATGCGCACCGCGAAGTCCGAGGGCTTGAAGGGTGATGCGCTGCGCAAGCGGGCGGCGGAGTTGGTCGCGAACCCGACCGGCGATTTGCTGACAAAGTCGTTCGACTATGCGCGTTACGTCACGTTCCAACAGCCGCTTGGCCCTGTTGGGCAGAAGATCACGGGCGTTACCGAGTCGATGCCGATCCTGAAGCTCATCGTCCCGTTCGTCCGCACGCCGACCAATATCCTGAAATATGCGATCGAGCGTTCGCCTGGTGCCGTCGTTCTGAAAGAATGGCGACGGGACATCGCAGCGGGTGGCCCGAAGCGGGATCTTGCTCTGGCAAGGGTCACCATGGGCACGGGCATCGCCGCGACGATATATCAGATGGCTGCGGCTGGACAGATCACGGGCGGTGGGCCTGCGGATGAAAGCGCGTTGCGGCTCCTGAAGGCGGACGGCTGGCAACCATACAGCTTCAAGATCGGCGACAAGTATTACAGCTATCAGCGCCTCGATCCCTATTCGACCGTTATCGGGACTGCCGCTGATCTGGTCGACCAAGAGCGTTACATGACGGACAAGCAGCGTGAGAACGCCAGCTTTGAAGTTGGCGCGGCTATCCTCAAGAACCTGTCGAACAAGACGTGGCTGTCTGGGATGAGTTCGGCGCTAGAGGCATTGAACGATCCCGACCGTAGCGCGGAAAGCTTCTTCTCGCGTACGGCCGGAAGCATCGTCGTACCGACGCTCGCCGCACAGGTGGCACAAGTCTCCGATCCCGTACTGCGCCAAGCCAGCGGGCCGGCCGATCGCATCAGATCGCGAATCCCAGGCTTGAGCGATAGTCTCCGACCACGGCGCGACGTGTTCGGACGTCCAGTCGAGGCGGGCGGCGGGCTTGGCCCCGACATCGTTTCGCCAATCTGGACTAGCCAGGCGAAAAACGATCCGGTCGTTGCCGCGCTGCTCGACAGCGGAGCGAAGATGTCGCCACCGGGCAAAGCCAAGATGACGGATGAGGACTACGACCGCTTCCAGGAGCGGGCCGGGGCTGAGGTGCACCGCAAGCTGGCCGAACTGGTCCGCACGCCGGAATGGAAGCGGCTGCCGCAAGAGGATCGCGCCGACGAGGTTAGCAACGTGGTGAAGAAGGCTCGCAAGCTGGTGAAGGTCAGCATGTTCGGCCAGGCGATGCGCGCCGTCCCGCGCCGATCGGCCGCAATGCCTCCGCCGCCTCCAGGGTTTACTGAGGTAGTGCCGCCAGCGCCCCCCGGCTTCAGCGAGGTCGTGCGGTAGTTGTGAGGGCATTAGCTTTCGATGCGAACATGGTGGCTAACCCATGCCTGATCGCGATCAATGGCGAAACGATCTGACCCTGTTAACCGGCGTGACGGGGGATCATCATGACGAGAACGAGGACGCTCGAGGAAACGCGTACGCTTGACGACGAGCGCGTCGCGCTGCGCATCGAGCTTCATTTGCTCCGCGAGCGCGGTGGCGATTCCGCCGAGATAGGCGAGGGGGAATTGCGGTTGAAAGAGTTGAGCCGCCTTATCGCTGCGCGGATCGCCGGCAAAGCCTGAACAGGCGCGCAAATTATCTCTTGAGAATGTGGTGACGCAGCGCAACCGTGCGAAAACGTTAAGCATATTGCCGTAAGGAATTCCCTGCAAAAGCAGGCGGTTCTATGATGATGACGATCTTAATGGCAGTCTTCGGCGTTGGCATAGCGGGAGCCGCAATCTTCGCAGCTCGAGCAATGAAGCGCGAGGCGTCGCGACGGGCACGCATAAAGCGCCGTGAACAGCGGAGAAATGACATTATCTTCGTGCCTGGCGTGGAAGATCGGCGCTGACACTGGGCGTAAATGGGATCTACGCGTTGTGCTGCATAGCATGGTCGCGCGAGCAGGTTAATAAAAGGCTTGATGGGAGACCCTTATTCGTGACCTCCTTTGATCATGTCCCTCTCGCTTTAGGTGTTCAAATCGCCAGCTGGGTGATCGGTCGATCATTAAAGGCTCCTACAGAAGCCTCCATATGGACAGGATGCTTCGCTGGTGCGGCCGTTTGCATTATGCGCGAGATCACACAGCGCGAATACCAGTGGATCGAGAAATTTGGCGCGGGTCGCCGTGCTAATATGCCGGGACTTGAAGGGCTAAAGTTTTGGGAATGGAATAGCCATTCGATCTACGAAACGCTTATTGCGATAGCTGCATCAGTTATACTCGCAATTATCGTCTCGGTGATGGCCAGGCGTTGAGGAAAGCGCGTGCGGCAATTGCTGGCAAGGCTTGAGAGACAAGTTCCAGCAAGGAAATTCGGTTACGTACCCGTCTCGCTCTTCGGGTTGCCCCGGCACCGACGAGGGTCTGAGAGTTGGCACCGGGACGATGTGGCGCATGGCAGGCGCGATGCCGCGCATCAAGGATCGCGTGACACGTCATCGACCACGTCCCGTTGGAGAATGTGGATAAGTTCGCTTGGCCCCGCTCGAATCCCCGACCGCCGCCAAACCGCGTGGCAAGGCCTATTGGCGGATCAACCTGTTCGTTAGCGCCCCTGCGATGACGACCATGCTGAATGACCTTCGCCGCAACGCTGAACAGATCGAGCGCGTTTTGACCGGTATCAACGACGACGAGAGCATCCGCGCTCTGCGTGAATATGCCTCGGAGCTGGATGCCGAGATCGAGCGGATGCGCTTTGCCGATGATTGACGCGGTCTGACATCAGCACGCATTCAGTTCCACAGTGCGCCGCTCGCTATTCTGGCCTTCGTCACATTCCGGCCGAGTCGTTGAACGAATACGGCGCTAGCGGATCCTGATCTGTGCCCCGCGCGAACACGGCCACGTCCCCTGGCGCGATGTCCTGCACAGCACGCCTATCCCAATGCCGATGGATGAAGTCGGGCCGGCCGAACACGCGAACGGCGCTATGATACTCGTCACCGCGAAAGCCGATAAGATGCAGTGCCGGGCGTTGAGCCATCGTTGCCCCTATCCGTGCCTCTGCCACCGCCGCCTATTCCAGGCGCGCGAGCTAATGTCGTCGCCAAACCGCCAGAAACGGGTTCCCCGTTCGTTCGGACCTGCTCGCACCACGGTCCAGCATTCGCACTGCGGCAGCTCGACGATGCGGTGGATGTGCTCGGCCGGGATCTGATGGATGGTGCCGGGAAGGCGGTGGACCAGTTCGCTATGCCAGCCATCGGGCGTCATATGGAACACCTCTTCGACATAGCCACCGGCAAGGATCTCCGTTTCGAAGCTCCACGGGTGGTCGTGCGGATCCGCATGAGGCTCGCCCATCCGGAACCGGTGTAGCGCTCGGCCATCGTCGAGATGGTATTTAGTGAAGGCGCGCGACATCCGCTCGACGCGAGTGATCGTCGTGTTTGGTGGGGCATAACCGACGGCAACGCGAGGTATTCTAATGTTAGTCATCGACACTGACCCATGTGATACCGTCGCCAATAGTTATCCCATCGTGTCGCCGCGCCAGCCGCGATGATCGCACACGACAGGCTCCGGCCATCCGGCAGCGTACAGCGCGCCACCACGCGGGCGTAGCTCTCACCAACAGGCTGGCAGACTAAGGTGCGACCGAGCGTCAGCCGCTCGACGATGCGTTGGCTGCGCGCGGCGGCGGCGTCGTCGCATCGATACGCAGCACGATGCTGGCGACACGGTTCGGCATCCTCGAAGTCCGGTGCCTGGATGCCGGCGACCCGAACCCTGATGCCGTTCTTGCACCACAAAGGCCCATCACCGTCATGAACGCGTATGACGGTGCACGAGAAAGTAGCCGTCGGTGCAGCGGCCAGAAGCAGGATCGGAAAGATCAGAGCGACATCCACTCGCTCTCGGCGTCATCGATCGCGGCGAACGCGTCACCATCGGCCTGCTGACTGCGCAGGTGCTTTCTTACCGCCTCTGGATCGCCGTTCTTCGGAAACGTGCGATCGGCGCGCGCCGCGTCGGCAATGCCATCGACCCAATCGCCACGATCTCGCTGGGTCGTGATCCACTTCCCGAATGGCATCTTTGGTTCTTGTTCGTCGTCGTGCTGGTCGATCATGATCTAGTCCCTCGAATCTATGCGCCGTCCATCGCACCCAAAATCTGTTCCTGCAATGTTCTTGCGAATCGGATCGCTATGGGCCTAGCTATGGCCCGCGCCGCCGAAGCGGTGATGCGACACTGCTGGAGGATGACAATGCAGCACGACCTGCAACTGCGTGCGGCTGCGCGCGCGATTTACGACGCCTGCTATCCGACCGAGGAATGGGCGCCGGTTAGCTTCGACGAGGCAGAGCGATTCGGCACGGTGCATTACCGGCAGGCGGTCGGCGCGGCGCAAGAGGCGCGGTGCGTGCTTGCCTCACAGCATCAGCAGCTCCAGTTCGCTTCGATCCTGTAGAGTGGATCCCCGACGCGCATACTTGGCACTGGTTCGCCCAGCGGATGACCTGAAGCTGCACGACGTGCCGTTCGATCTAGTGCCACATGAGGTGCCGTTCTTCCTGTGCAACACGCCCGCCGGCTTCCCGTCCCCGGCGCAGGACGACATGCAGGAGCCGATTGACCTCGGTGCCTGGCTCGTCGAGCATCCGGCCGCCAGCTACATCATGCGGGTCGATGGGCAGTCTATGGCCGGCGTCGGAATCAACGACGGCGACCTGATCGTCGTGAATCGCGCCAAGAAGCCGCGATCGGGCGCGGTGGTCGTTGCGCTGGTCCACGGTGATCGCACCCTGAAACGTCTGCGCTTCCTGAATGGTCGCCACTGGCTCGTGCCCGAGGCTGACGGGTTCGAGCAGATCCTCGTCGATGAGCATGTCGAGATATGGGGTGTGGTCGTTGGCGTCGCCCGCAAGCTCCCATGACCACGCCGATCGCGCTGATCGACTGCAACAATTACTACGTCTCATGCGAGCGCGCGTTCGACGCCAAGCTTGTCGGCGTGCCGGTAATCGTCCTGTCCAATAACGACGGCTGCGCCATCGCACGGTCGGCGGAGGCGAAGGCGCTTGGCATCAAGATGGGCGATCCGATCCACCACCTGCGCGACAAGGTGCGTGATCACGGCATCCGCGTCCTGTCGTCGAACTACACGCTCTACGGCGACATGCAGCGCCGGGTGATCGCCGCGTGCGATGCGTTTGCCCGCGATACCGAGATATACTCGATCGACGAGACGTTCCTCGATCTGGCCGGGTTCGAGGATCGCGATCTAGTCGCTCATGCCCACGCCATGCGGGCGGAGGTTCGGCTATGGACCACGATCCCGACCTGTGTCGGCATCGCTGGCACGAAGACGCTGGCAAAGCTGGCGAACGCCGCCGCGAAGCAGGAACCCCGCTTCGATGGCGTGGCGGATCTTCGGGAGGAAGGAATTCGGCATGATGTCATGCGCGCCTTCCCGGTCAGTGATGTGTGGGGCGTCGGCCGCGCGACCGCTGCCAAGCTGATCGCCTTGGGGATCGATACGGCGAGCGGGCTTCGGGACATGCCCATGAAGCAGGCGCGCGCGGTTGGCACGGTGGTGCTGGAGCGGCTGGTGGCCGAACTGCGCGGCGTGCCGTCTAACGCCGTCGAGAGCGTCGAGCCGCAGCGCAAGGGCATGGCGGTGACCAGATCGTTCGGCACGCCCGTGACGACCTTTGACAGCATGATGGGCGCGCTCAGCCAATATGCGATGCGGGCCGGCGAGAAGCTGCGGAGCCATGGCCTGGTCGCCGCCCGGCTGACCGCGTTTTTCCACACCAACAAGCACAAGCCCGAGCGGCCGCAATATGCCGGGTCACGGATGGTCGTGCTGCATCCGATGACCAGCGACAGCCTGGAACTGATCGCGGCGGCCAGGCGGGCAGCGGAGCGCGCCTGGCGCGATGGCTATGCCTACACCAAGGCAGGAATCCTGCTCGATGAGTTGATTGCCTCTGATATGCGGCCGCGCACGCTGTTCGAAGACGACACCGGCAAGCGCGATCGTTTGATGACCGCGCTGGACGAGATAAACGGGCGCTTCGGCACGTGGACGGCGGTGACGGCCTCGCAGGGGTTCCGCCGCGAATGGAAGCTGCGGTCTGAGATGCGCTCGCCTGCCTGGACGACCAGTCTCGCTGAGGTGCCGGTCGTGAGTGCGATAGATTAGGCAGACGCCCCTATCCTCAACCACTTTCGCCTCGCCGAACGGACGATGAACGATTCTCAGATAAAAACGGCGGCCACAACCGACGCCATATCTTCTGGGGCAAGCCCATCAAGAGCGACCTCGCGTTCCGGGGTGACGGAGTAACCGATCATTGCACCATCTCGTCCGACAGCAACGGAAAGTACCCTGTAGCCGTTGGACTCTCTGACCAGCGCCAGCCCGCCGGGCTGGGGGAAGCGGTCGGGATCAACGATGACGGTCGCGTTTCCCGGCAATCCTCCACCTAGAGTCGCTCGGCCCACGCGCACTCCAAATGAGCGCGAACCGGCCTCGGCCAGCCCCTCAATTTCGAGACCCGTTGGCGTCATCGCAATCAATCCATCAGGCAGCGGGGATCCGAAAACCGGCAAGAGCTTAGACGTCCGCGTTAAGGTTCGTTTGGCTAGGGGCGATGCAGGCAGCGCCGGGGAGGGAAGATCAAGTTCTCTTCGCAGTCCGGCGATTCGGTCGCGTGTTCGCTGGTGCCTGCTGTGAGCGTTCGGCAAATCTCGAAGAAACCGATCAAGCTCCCCACTTATGTGCTGTTCTCGAACATAGGAACGGAGACTAGTCTCGCTGTCCACACCAAAGAGCCGACAAAGATTTTCCAGTATCTGATGATTCCAACGATCCAAACCTTTAAAGGCGTTCTCAAGACGAGATAAGATTACCGGCGGAATGCCATAATCACGCGCCATCGTAGCGGCCGTGAGCTTGTCGTTAGCCGCCCGTCGAGCTCGAATTGCAGCCGCGAGTAACAGCGCGAACTCTGCCTCTTCGGTAAGATCTAATAAGGCACCTTCAGCGAATGGTACAAACCATTCCTCAAGCTTAAAATCGGTTGCTTCGACATCAAGGAGCAGATCTACAGGTGCCGAATCCAGTGCGCCGGCGATCAACCGCAGCTCTTCGGCTCTGGCAAATACCTCTCCGCGCTCGATCTTAGACAGGCGTATATAGGGGATACTTGGCAGCTTCTCACTGAACGCGTATAGCTTCGGAAACCCTTGATGAATCCGTAGCTCTCGGATCCGGTTCGGGAAAACGACATTCCGATACAAATCGACTTCGAGACCTGATTGCGCACTGTCACTAATGCTTGCGTTGGTTAGGGCCGGACCTCGACGGCGTCCGCGCTGACGGAGTGACGAGACATCAGGCGAAGCGGGCAACTCATGTTCCATCGTTAATCCAATAGATTATGGGATACGAAATAACCCATACGAGCTTAATGTCCAGTTCGTCGCATCCGCCAGAAGTCGGTGCGGCGGATACGCACTGCAATGCGATGGCTATTTTCTCGTGATCGACTGGTATGCAACACGTTGTATCGCGCCATCCTGCTGGTGAAGCTCAATAAAGCCGCCTGTGATGTCGATAAGAGCCTTCGTGAAAACGGCCTTTAATGCGGTGTTGATAAGCCGCGCTTCCACCGGGCCAAAGTCGGTCTCCGCTAGACATTCCAAAGCGATCTCTATCTTTCTACGAAGCGGTCCTAACGGTCGGCTTTCATAGCTGGCAACCGCCTCCCTCATTTCGTTTTCCGCTGCTTTTAGCGCTTGGAGATGGCTGTTTGGTTTAACGTGGAGATCGCCCGAACGGGCACGACGCGCCCGGTCCAACACATTCTGCGCGGCGCGCAACCTGTGGTTCGACCCCCACTCTTCATCCAGACGACCGTAATCCCGCAGGATACGAGGTAAGCCCAGGCGGAGCGCTCGATCGATCGGCAAGTAGAGTATTTCGCTATAATGAGTTTCGGTGCCGGCGAGCGCCGCTGAACATACCATGCTCGAACCATGCTCGGCCCTCAATACGATCTTCATAAAACGGCCGCAAATCTCGCAGACGGCTAAGTGCTGAAGCAGGTATCCAACGGCACTTCGCCCACTGGTGTAAGCAGCAAGTCTAATGGCTTGAACGCGGTCGAACTGCTCTGCTGATACAATAGCAGGGTAGTAGTCTGGAACCGGCTTAAGCGGCCGACGACGGGTGCATCCATCTTCATAATGATGATAATGGGGAACATACGTCCCAATCACCGCGCTAAAGCAGATGATGTTACCGACAGAATTGCGGTTCCACAGACTCTTTGTCCGCCAGGTTCGCATACCTCTCTGATTAAGAGTAATGGCAACCTGGCTCAACGTGCTACCTTCATCAGCTAGCTGAAAGATTAGTTGTACGATTGCGACGCGCTCGGGGATCTGCCTGAAGCGTCTACGGTCTTTATCGAGCTTCAGCCAACTCGGGCAACGTGCCGTTAGGGGCTGTGTCAACACGGTTGCCCGTTTTGCCACCCAATTAGCCTTTGCCCGTGACGACTTGATCTCGCTCTCTTCGTTGGCCCGAATGAAGTTGATCAGCGCAAAGATCAGCCCCATTGGGTCACGCTTCAATTCCTCGATTGAATAGGTTCGGCGATCAGAGAGCGTCACGATGGAAACCCCAGCCAGCACGATCTGGGTCAGTAGGTTTTGTGCGTTGAGAGCGCTCTCCCGGCTTAGCCGATCAAGGTTTTCCACCAGAAGAACACTGCCAGCAGGTACCAAGCCAGATGAGATCGCAGCAAGAAAATCTCCGAGCCGGCCAGAGGCGGCATTCTGGCCTCTAAAGCTGGAAATTCCGAAGTCCTGGTAGGTCAGTTGGTCATCCAGATTTAGGCCGAACTCAAGGGCATAAGCCGCTGCCAGGGCGGTCTGCCGCCTAATGCTATCGCCGTATTGCTGGTCAGGACTGCTGAAGCGCAAATATGAATATGCCAGAGCACCACTTGCGGGTTGATCCTGCCTCATTGCATATTCTCGCCCTGCCATGAGCGTTTCTACGTATCATGCTTTGATCTTCAGGACGCTAGGATCATGTGACTAACGCGATCTTTCGGTGGCGTGAGCCGGAATCTAGGGGACGGGGTTGCAAGATAGGACGCACTGCCGCCCGTTCGCCTTCGTAATCACCTGGGACTGACCGGCCATGTTTATTGTCGCCAGTGCAAACGGAGACCTGTGGATAAACCCAAGCTCTACCGCCTATGCTGAAACCTTCACATCCTGAGGACTGAGTATGCCATCAACGCGGACACCTGAAGAAGCCGCCTATATCGAGAAGATTATCGAGCGCACGTTATGGGCGGTCGTTCGCGCCGGAGCGGTTGATGATGATGCCCCCGGCGGCACGATCGACTTCCCGCTGGCGCTGGAGGGACTGTGCGGCGTGATCGGCATGCTGGCGGTGCAGAGCGGGAACGTGACAACACCGCGCGATATGCGGTTGCTCAGCGAGGATTTGGGCAAAGCGATCCTGTTGGCGATGAAAGCGTTTGACGCGAAAGAAAAGACGGGCGACGGCTTCAACTGGAAGCTCGAACCGATCGGCAAGCCGAACTAGCAACAGCAAAAAGCCGCCAGCCTTTCGGCCAGCGGCTTCGCTCCCCCCGGAGAGGATCGATTATGCGTAGGTGACGGTCGTCTTGACCTTGCGGCTGCGCGCGGCCGCGCCGATCATGCCGAAGCCGAGGATCATCAGACCCCAGGTCGCTGGCTCAGGAACTGCCGCTGCGGTGTAACGCAGGTTGTCCAAGCCGAAATTATCGTCCGTCCCCGCACCTCCGTTCACCGTGAAAATCACGCTGTTGAAAGCTGTGGTCGAGGTAAAACCCAGAAAGGACGGTTCCGCGACCGGACCAAATGTCTGACCACCGATTGTCACGCTGGTGCGCAGCGGAGATCCGTTGTTCAACGAAGCGAAGTTTGCACCGAAGCTGGTGATCGGCGCGGCAAAATTGAACGTGAACGTATTGCCCGGGTTGAGATCGATATTCAGGAACCTAGTGCCGTTGACATCAAACGTGCCGCCAAGCGCGATCGAAGCGCTGCCGGTGGTCGTTCCGGTAAACTGACCGAAATTGAAAGGCCCTGGGCTGACGGCCGTCCCGACCGCGAAGCTATCGAACGTCTGCAAAGCGGTGGTTCCGGCGGCGGCGTTGAACGCGGCCTCAGATGTGTATTGCGTGACCTGTGCCGAAGCGTGGCTTGCAACCATTGCGCCGACGCTTGCGACGGCTAGCAGTAAAAGCTTGTTCATCACGTGATCTCCCCGCTCGCACACCAAGTGCTAGCTTACGGGACATCTCAGCAATATCTATGCCAGCGCTGAGTTTTCGCTGTGTACAATGGTAAATGCGCGCGAGGAGCGAGGTTAATGTAAGAACTTCTTACGCTATATTAAGCACATGAGACACGATCCCGAACATATGTCGCAGCTGGCTTAAGCAGCGCTCTGCTGTTGGCGTGTCGGAAACACCGGCCCGCGCACTGTCATAGCGCTTTTGGCATATGGCTGCTGCAACGCCATCACGTCTTCCAGGCTGCCGGTTAGCCACCGACCGTGATCCTCGGGCTTGAGGATTGTGATCATCGCCTTCGGGTGAATCGGTGCAACCAGCGCGTTTGGATCGCACGTAACCATCGCGAACCCGGCCCCTTCCTTCGTCTGCTGCCAGAAGCCGGCGACAGCGAAGATCGGCTGGTCCGTGACCTGAAACCACATCTCGCCCTTCAGCTTAGGCTTACCGTCGCCCAGGTCGTGCTTGTCGGGCGTCCATTCGCAGAACTCGGTGAGCGGGATAAGGCAGCGCTGTTCAGGCTTCGCAGCCAGCGCCTTCCACTGCGGCAGCGCCAGGTTGCGCACGTTTGTCATCGGCCACGGCGCGGCACCGCCCAGAACGTCCCACGCCATTACGTCCAGACCGCGCGCGCCGTCCTGTTGACGGATGACATAGGCCCGGCCTTTTGGGCGCAGCTCGACCGGATCGAAGCGATTGTCACGGGGCTTCTCGGCAAGCCAGTTCGCACCGAAGCGTTCGATGATCGTCTCTGGCTCACCCAGCATCCGCGCTCTGTTGCACATTTGTCGCTTGCCTCTCTGGCATCCCAGCTTCGTACTTGGCGAAGGTCTCCGGAAAAAGATGCGCGATTGGGTTCAGACCGTTTGCGATCTCATGGGTAAGGCAGCCACTGGGTTTAAGGCACGTCCAATTCCGGCTGCGTTCGTCAACGACCGCGACATGACGTGGTTCGCTTGTGGTAACGGCGAAGAGATAACTCGACAATAATGTAGTCAAATCAACCCCTTAGGATTAAGAGACTGGCTCCCTGAGTAGGATTCGAACCTACGGCCGCTCGATTAACAGTCGAGAGCTCTACCGCTGAGCTATCAGGGAATGAAGCCGAGGGCGGCTCTATAAACGGCTGAAACGAGGATGCAAGGCTGTTTCGACGCGATCTTTTCACGAGGCGTTTCAAGCGGCGAACTGCTCCATCGTTATGCGGTCGTCGAGGGCATGTTCGGGATCGAACAGAAGGGTCAGTTCACGGGCACGATCGATCGATATGTCGACGCGTGCGACATCGCGCACTTCGCGCTGATCGGCGACGGCACTGACCGGGCGCTTGGCCGGTTCGAGCACACGCAGCGTTATCCGCGCCTTGTCGGGCAGGATGGCGCCGCGCCAGCGTCGGGGGCGGAAGGGACTGATCGGGGTGAGCGCGAGCATCGCCGAGCCGAGCGGCAGGATCGGGCCCTGTGCGGAGAAATTATAGGCGGTCGATCCGGCGGGGGTCGCGACCAGGATGCCGTCGCAGGCGAGTTCGGGCAAAACGATGCGATCGTTCAGCGTCACCTCCAGCTTGGCCGTCTGGCGGGTTTCGCGCAGCAGGGAGACTTCGTTGATC